>JAFZQI010000003.1 GCA_017620475.1 Clostridiales bacterium
CTCGAACTTACCGTTTGCCGTTTCGCTTCTGTAGATGTTATACCGGTCGGCACCGCTGGCCTTACTCCAGGCAAGGGCGAGGCCCTCAGGTACCATAACGACCTCATTGAGGGTCGGGGTGGCAAGTGCCACGGCATTGACGACATCCGATTTCGCAAGGATCTTACCATCAGTGTTTCTGGCAGTAACATAGTAGTTATATCTCGTACCTGCCTTAAGACCGGTATGCGAACACGAGGTCTGACTTGCGCCGGTGCTTTTCGCCAGGGCAAATTCATCGCCATCTGCGGCGAACCAGACATCGTAAGCGTATGCACCGGAAACCGCTTCCCAGGAAAGCGTCATCGTCACGCCGCTCTTCGGGGCTACGACCAGGCCATTGAGCGGATCCGGCTCCGGCTCTTCTGCTATAACGATAACCGGGACCACAAATTCATAGCCCCTATAGTAGATGTAGATCTTCTGTTCACCAATATCCCACTCGTTCGTAACAGACTGATGCACTTTCAAATTGTCAAGAATAAGTTCAGAGGTGCTTCCTTCAGCGAAGTTCATCTCAACGATCGTATCACTCAGATTCGTATCCTTGTAAGAGATCGTGAAGGTCGAATCGGCAAGGATCTCTCTGGCATTGTAGCAGAACCATTCGGTCAACACCTGTTTACCGGCCAGTTCATCCCAAGCCCAGTCTTCGGTCCAACAGCCACAGGTGCCTTCCTTGACCGTAAACACAGAGGGCTCCGTCGTAATTGATGAGATCGGAGACTCGCTGATCACCACAGAGAACGTGCCTGTCATATTCAGGAAAGAATACGGAATCTCATAAGTATGACCCGGATACCAGTGTTCATCAGTTTGGTCAAAATTGAAGCTGATCCAGTAACCTGTTGCGTCATAAAGCGCCATAGAACCACCGGCAACGGTTTCCGTACTTCCATCACTGTATGTGATCGTAAATGTCGGATTCGGCAGCCAGTAGTAGAAGAAGGGCTCTCCATAGTAGCCGGTGCTCCAATTACCCACATAATCCTTCGTCACATCGATACTCACATCGCTCACTTCAATACCGGTGATCGAATTCTCATCGATTGAGATATGGAGCGTCTTCTCAAAACCGAGGAACGATACCCGAATATCGTATGTATTGCCGGGCATCCAATGTTCCTCATTCTGTTCGTTACGATCAACGAAGGTCAGGCTTTCCCCGGTAAGTCTGAATATCTCTTCTGCCGTTCCTTTAACCACTGTCCCGTTTTTGTATGTGATGGTAAACACTTCATCCTTTGCAAAAATCAGGCAGGAATAATAAGTATCCGTCTCATCGAGCTCGTATCGGGCAACAACATCATAATAATAGTAGGTTTCACCATCACCATTCGTCGACACACTTCCGTAAGTTCCCGCAGCAATATGGTATTCATCTATACAGGAAATACTTGCGATCGGGCTTGAGGAAATCATCACATTGACCGTTCCCTTTCTGCCCATGAAGATCATCTCCAGTTCATAGGATCCGCCAACGGCCCAGGGTCTGTCCTCCTGCGATTTCACGTTGGTAAAGCCGATCCTTTCACCGGTCTGCTCGTAGATCTGCCATGCCGTTCCCACGATATCTTCCCGCTCGTCGCTGAACTTGACCGTAAAGATCATATCCGGAGCTGCATCAAGATAACTGACGGATCCTTCATGTTCGAAATCAGTGGATACCGGTTGATAGAAGAACCATTCACCGTCTCCTGAACCCATCCAGTATCCTCCTGTATTCTCTTGCAGTGTCAGCACGGAAGCGCATGTGATACTTGATACCGGGCTCTCGACTACCGTAGCCTGAATCGTGCCCATGCCGCCCTGGAAGAGGATGATCACTCCACGGCTTTCTCCGACATTCCAGTAGTTGCCGGTCAGATCATCCGTATAATAGAATGAGAAACGCAAGCCCGTCTGTTCGAAAATCTCTTGCGCCGTGCCAACCAGCTCGGATCCGTCCTTATATTTGACGGTAAAGACCATGTCCGGATCAGCCATCAGGTAGTTGTAATATCCATCATCGGTATATGCTTCGTCTACCAGCGTATATCCTTGAATGACTTCTCCCGAACTATAGTATGACGTATGCAAACAGGTGTTTTCCCTAATGAGAAGATCACGGTTGCTCGTAATGCTTACCACAGGGCTCTCTTCGATAAACACACTAATCGTACCCGTTCCGCCAAGGTAAGACACTCCGATTTCATAAGATCCTCCCGGAACAAGATGCGTATCATACTGATTCAGATCACCGAAGAAAACAAGACTGATTCCTGTTGATTCATTTATTTGTCTGGCCGTTCCCACGGTATCCGGTCTTTCGTCATTGTACTTGATCGTAAATACCATATCCGGATCTGCGGCAAGATATTCATAATGCTCTTCATCGTTCCAGATAGTATCCGTAAATCCGTAATAGTAGAAATAATCATCTTCGGTATAACACCAGTAACCGTTCGTATGCTCCATGACATGGAGATCGTTACAGGTAATACTTGCTACGGGACTTGTGTCGATTACTGCATTCATCGTGCCGCTTCCGCCCAGGAAATCAAGTCTGATTCCATAGCTTCCGCCGGGCAGCCAGTGCTGCTCTTCCTGGTTTACCATTGCAGAGAAATAGATTCTTTCGCCGGTCAGCTCGTAGATCTCGCCTGCCGTTCCCGAAATCGTCGTATTGTCTTTGTATAGGATCGTAAATACCATATCCGGATCGGCATCAAGATAATTGTACTTATCCCCTTCAGCAGTCGAATAAAGGCTATACTCAAAATACTTTTCGCTATCAGTATACGACCAATAACCACCGGAATTTTCAAGAATATGAACATCTCCGGCACTGGTAATATTTGCAATCGGGCTTTCCACCACAGTCACGTTCAGGATCGTCTCACATCCGAGATACGATACCCTGATTCCATAGGATTTGCCGCACTCCCAATGCTCCCCGTAATACTGATCTTTCAGTTCCTTAAAGAAAAGTGATTCACCGGTCGTCTTAAGGATCTCTTCAGATGTCCCAACCACGTCCGCTCTGTCATCTTTGTACTTGATCGTAAATACCGTGTCAGGAGAGATCTGGAGGATCTTTCCTTCAAACACTTCTGAATACCAGGTGCTATCCACATTATAGTGATAGTATCTCTCACCATACATATCGTACGTCCAATATCCATTCGTATTCTCGATAACAGTCACATCCCCTACCGTGATACTTTCAACAGGACTTGGATCAATATAGACATTCATGGTTTCAAAGCAGCCTAAGCAGGACACCATCATCCTGTAGCATCCGCCTACTACCCAGGGCGAATCACCCTGCTTATCCAGAGTATAGAAATACAAGCTTATTCCGTAGTCACGTGCCAGTTCTTCGGCCGTACCGGAGATGACGGTTTCATCCTTATATGTGATAGTGAAAACGATTTGCTTATCCGCTTTGAGGCATTCGTATTCTGTATCGTTATAATCTTTCACACTGGTTAATTCATACCAGTATTGATCTTCGTAATAATCGCCGTACGTGTGTTCGGTCATGTGAAGATCTCTGTTCCATGTAATGCTCTCGACCGGACTTTCGTCGATAACGGCATAGATCGATCCCGTATATCCGAGATAGGAAACTCCGATTTCAAAGGAATTTCCGGCTACCAGGTGATTCTCATCCTGGTTTCCCTTCTCCGAGAACCTAAGCGGAATCCCGGTCTGTTCGAAGATTTCCTTCGCCGTTCCGACAATATCCGGCCTCTCGTCTGTAAAAGAAATCGTATAGATCATATCCGGAGCCGGCTCTAGAAAATAGTACATGTCATTATCGATCCAGTTATTATCAAGAATATTGTAATAGTAGTACAGTTCATCAGATGCATCGGTATCCCAATAACCACATGTATTTTCAATAACATGAAGTTCTTGATCACAGGTGATGCTTTTTACAGGAGATGCATCGATCGTCACATTGATCGAATCCGTGAAACCACGGTATGTAACTGTAAAATAGTACGTATTTCCGGCCGTCCATTCGGTGCCCTGCTCATCCGGAACACTAAAATCCAGATAAGATCCAGTCTGCTCGTATATCTCCTTGGCCGTACCAACGAGAGGATCTCTTTCATCCTTGTATTCGATGGTAAAGATCAGGTCATGATCCCGCCGGTAATACTCGTAATACTGATTATCCGAGCTAATATAGTCAAATAGATCATAGCAGTAAATCTCGTCGCTCCAATAGCCACCCGTATGTTCATTAATATGAAGGTCAGTACTACAGGTGATGCTCTTAAACGGGTTTTCATCAATGACGACATCGACGGTTCCCTCAAATCCGAGATAAGTGACAGTCACTGCGTACTGTCCGCCAACGACCCAGGTATCCGGATACTGATTGACGATGTAATTGAACTTCAGAATGTTTCCGGAAGCAAGACAGATTTCTTCTGCGGTTCCTACCAGATCCTCTCGCTCATCGTTGAATTCGATCGTAAACACCAGATTCGGTTTCGGGGCAAGGTAATAGAATTCATCAGCCGTATCTCCCGTCATCGAAGCATTGATAATATCGTATTCGAAATAACCACCACCGTTATACCCATACGTGTTTTCCGTCACGTGAAGCGGCTCACACGTGATACTCTTTACCGGATTAAGAATGATCGAAACAGAGATCGCACTTGAGACTCCGCCATAGGAAACAGTCATCCCGTAGGTTCCGCCGACCTCCCAGTGTGTCTCTTCCTGATTAGAGGTATTTCTAAAAGTCAAAGACTGGCCTGTCGCATTCTTAATTTCTCGTGCGGTACCCACCAGATCCTCTCTGTCATCTTTGAAGGTAATCGTAAAGATCATATCCTCTGCGCCGGCCAAATAGTAATATTCATACTCACCCCACGCAGACTTTATCGGGTAATAGAAGAAATACTCCGAGTCGGTTTCGTAGTCGTATTCCCACTCGCCATATGAGTTCTCTATGATGGTGTATGGACGATTACACGAGATGCTTTCCACCATGCTTTCGTCGATCACTACATTAATCGTGTCTTTTGCTCCCATATAGGATACTTCGATCTGATAAGTTCCGCCGGTAACCCAGTGTTCGTAATACTGACTATTTATCTCGCTAAAGAACAAGCATGCTCCCGTATCAGTTATCTCTTCAGCTGTACCTACGATATCTTCCCGATCGTCATTGAATGAAATCGTAAATACCATATCGGGATTAGGCTTAAAAAACGAACAACTCGCCCAATCTTCAATAAGATCGTAATAGAAGTATGGCTTATCATCATCACCATAATCTATATAGCCAAACGTATTCTCTGTAACGTGCAGATCACTACAGGTGATGCTCTTCACAGGATTGGGAATAACAGATACATTTGCCGTTCCCGTGACACCCATATAAGAGATCTGTACCAGATAGGTTTCACCAGCTGTCCAATGCGACTCATATTGACTTGTTATTTCAGTCATGCTCAGCGGATAACCTGTATCTCTAACTATTTCTTCAGCCGTTCCAACGAAATCTTCCCTTTCGTCGTTGTATTTGATCGTAAATGTCATTGACGGATCCGTATAGAAATAATTGTAGGGTGTATAATAGTATGCGGCGTCAGAAATAGCATTATAGTAGAAAAAGTACTCGCTATTTTCGTCGTCGTAGGCTTCATACCCGTGATAATTTTCTATAACTTGAACCGTTCCGTTGCAGATGATCTCACTTACGGGGTTGGCATCAATTACAACAGTCATCGTGCCGGTAACACCGAGATAACTAATCGTAATCTGATAACTTTGTCCGGTAGTAAAGAAAAAATTATTGTCCGGAGCTGAATAAGATATGCCATATCCAAGATCATCAATCTCTCTATATGTGGCAATCAGATCAGCCTGTTCGTTGTTATACGTGATCGTGAATGTAATGTCAGATGCTTCTAAAGCATCATGCAGTCTATAGAAAAATCCTTCTTCGTAGTATGTCCCGTATGTATTCTCCATAATATGTAATTCGCCGTTACAAGTGACACTTTCCACCGGGACCGGATCGATCACCACGGACATCGTGCCTGTAACTCCGAGATAGGCGATTTCAACATAATAGGATTCACCGACCACCCAAGGGGTACTCTGATCATCACGAATCTCGATCTGATATTCTGTCCAAGCATGGATATCCCCCATGTCATTCGTAATAGGATCTCGGTCGTCATTGTACGTAATTGTAAAAAGAAAGCTATCTCCTGCAAACTCAATGGCATCATTCAATCGGTAATATGTATTTCCCGATGAATCTGTGCTGGTAAAAGTTCCCTCGATAATATGGAGCTCCTGTTCGCAGGATACGCTTTCAATAGACGATGGATCTTCATAACAAGGAGCGATATATACTTGCATCTCGCCAACCTTATTTCCATCTATACAGATTCGAGCGGTATAGGTGTTTCCGGGAAGCCAATGCTCCGCATAGTCACCCTGATTGGTTTCAAAGGTAAGATAATGTTCTCCGATTGCTTCCGCTATATCGTAATATGAACCCTGTACCGTTTCCTGTGAATCCTTAAGAGCAAGCGTAAACATCAGTTCGGAGTAGTAGATGGCAGATGATACATCATAGAAATAGTAACCACGCATATCGTCATAGTACTGCCAGTTGCAGTAATCGAGTTCCGAGATACTGAGCGTATCACTTGTAATACTCTCCACGTCACTATACGAATCGAACTGAATACCTAACGCATCTTCAGATACCTCTTCCGCCGGCATCTTCACCTCTTCGACAGATTCGGTTTCGTCTGTTCCGTCCACCACGGGTTCTTCCACCGCGGTTTCTTCCAACGACGGGTATTCCTTTTCCGGCGGAGCATCGTTATCCGCCCGCGCATAGATCGGAACACTTCCGAAAACCATGGCAAGACATACGAATGTAGCCACAAAACGTCTCAGAGAAAATTTCATCAGGCACACCCCCCAAACCAAAGAACGCCCAACTAGCAAACATTGCGGACCCATCCCAAAAAAGCCCGCAAACTTATTAAAAAAACTTAATAATAGTATATCAGCGTGGCTATCTGAATTCAATGAAAATCATGTGAACAAAACACGATCCTCAATGAAATGGCACAGTGCTTTTCAAAAGGAAAACCGGCCAAAGAGGTTTCAAAAAAAAAGTCCAAGCGCATTGGGCAAAGGAATGGTAAGATAGAGTGGAGAATTCTAAATGGACGGACGAGGAAAAATGAGCCAAAGAATTTATCAGGAAAACGATCTGATACTGGAAGAAGCAGACGGAAAGGCAGTGCTTTTCATAGGGAACGAGGCCTACGAGCTGTCCGATTCTATTCGTGATTCAAATTTTTATATACGAAAGCCCGACAGAAAATGGCTGTCCATTTATCACGCTTTTTCGGTAAAAGAACTGTGCCGTGCGGCGCTGGAGAACGAGCCGATCAAGATAATCACGGGGAATACATACGATATCCGGGGTGTGCTGAAGCTGATCCGGAAAGCGATCGAGCTTTCGAGAGATGATGCGGATATCGGCTATATTGAGGGGCAGTGTTTTATGGATCTCCTTCGGGAAAGGGGCGCAGTTTCATATGAGACGGCCGTGGATCCGGCGCAGGCCGGAATTTCCAATCCTAGGATAATGAATCCTTTCATCCATTCAAACAAGGTGAACATGACGGCTTATGGTCTTTTCTACATTCCCAAGCCCGGTGAAGGATTTTTCCCGACCGGTAACGATTCAGGAGCGGCGAGCGATGAGGAGAATTCTTCCCGTCTGATCTCCAACCAGGTGCGTTTCGGCGTCGGCTACAGGCAAACGCCTTCGGGAAGACAGTACTACGCCTGGCACGGGTACCCCAATAGAAACGATGACTTCATCACCTATGCCGAGATCAGCAAAGATGAGTTTTTCCGGATCAACAGGGAGTACCCGGGAAAAATCGAAGCCGACCGCGACACCGCCGAGGTGTTCCGCCGCAAATACGTAAACGGGCACAAAGTGATCAAAGAGGGCTGGAATATTTCGCTGAAATAGCAATGAAGGTGCTATTTGAAAAGAAAACGGCTTACCTTTTCTCGATTTGCGCTCATTTAGTACGCCACAGCCCAACTCAGAGCAATCCATGGTCCAAACCGGAGAAAATATGAGAAGAGTATACGACCCGCATAGCTGAAGATCAGCTATGCGGGTCTGTAGTTTTATGAAACAGCCTCTCTTAAGAAAGAGGCTCCCGGATGGAAGATCTATCAGCCCTTCTTTCCGGAGATGGCGCTGGAGTAACCGCTGTAGTAGGTCTTTCCGTCCACTTTCTTATAGGCTCTGACCTTGTAGTAGTAGGTCGTGCCGGATGCAGCGGTTGTATCTACATAGGCCTCGGCGCCCTGGACGCTTGCGATATACTCGTAAGTGCCGTTCTCGCTTGTGCTTCTATAAATATTGTAACGGTCTGCGCCGCTGGCCTTGCTCCAGGAGAGCTTCACGCCGGTGCTCGTTCCTGTTGCGGAATCCAGTGTAGGAGTGGCAAGTGCAACGGCCATCTTCACTTCGGATACGGCGATGGTATTTCCCTCGATGTCCTTGGCAAGGATATAGTAGCTGTATCTCTTGCCGGCCCGCAATCCCGTATGCGAGCAGGAAGTCTGATTCTTGCCGACAGTCTTTGCCAGCAGGAAGTCATCACCATCTGCGGCATACCACACCTCGTAGGAATAGATTCCGGATACTGCACCCCAGGAAAGCGTCATAGTCACGCCGCTCTTCGGAGCAACACTCAGATTCGAAACCGTAGCATACGTCTTGCTGACTGCATTGGAATATCCGCCGTAGTAGACCTTGCCATCCACTTTCTTGTACGCTCTAACCTTGTAGTAATATGTCTTTCCTGCTTCGGCTGAAGAATCCATATAGTATTCGACCTTCTGCACGCTCTCGATATAGTCATACTTACCATTTTCGGTCGTACTTCTGTAGATGTTATAACGATCTGCGCCGCTGGCTTTGGACCAGGTCAAGCTGATACCATCCATCGTCAGTTCCGCTTCATTGAGTATCGGTGTAGCCAAAGCCACCGCACTGGCTGTCGCAGAGATCGCAAGGATCTTGCCGGAGCTGTTCTTTGCTACGATATAGTAGAAGTACCTCATGCCGGCGTGCAATCCCGTATGCGAGCAGGACGTCTGCTTGGCACCGGTGGTCTTTGCCAATGTAAACTCTTCACCATCTTCGGAAGCCCATACTTCATAGGAATAGACACCGGAAACCGCGCCCCAGGAGAGCGTCATGGTCACGCCGCTCTTCGGCACTGCGTTCAGGTTTGGTACTTCAGCATAGTTCGTGCCGGCCGAATCGGAATAGCCGCCATAGTATACAACGCCATCGATCTTTTTGTAGGCTCTGACTTTGTAGTAGTAGGACTTTCCCGACTCAACAGTAGTATCTGTATACTCTTCTGTTCCTTGTACGCTCGTTACATACTCGTACTTACCGGTCTTGGTCGCACTTCTGTAAATGTTATAGCGATCTGCGCCGCTGGCCTTACTCCAATCAAGTGCGATTCCTCCCGCTGCCATAGCAGCTGTATTGAGAGTCGGAGTCGCCAATGCAACCACACTCTTCATTTCAGACTTGGCAATCGGATTACCGGCACTGTCATTTGCGACAATGTAGTAAGTGTATTGTTTTCCTGCCCAAAGACCGG
This sequence comes from Clostridiales bacterium, assembly GCA_017620475.1. Classification (GTDB taxonomy): domain Bacteria; phylum Bacillota; class Clostridia; order Saccharofermentanales; family Saccharofermentanaceae; genus Scatonaster. Next base: position 9,729 of record JAFZQI010000003.1, read on the forward strand.
TATGTGAGCAGGAAGTCTGACTCGGGCCAGTCGATTTGGCAACCGCGAAACGATTACCTTCCATGCAGTACCATACATCGTAGGAAGCGGCACCGGCGTATGCTCCCCAGGAAAGTGTCATGGTCACGCCACTCTTCGGAGATACGTTGAAATCGGAAATCGCCATAGGAACCGGATCCTCTTCCACGATCGTTACCGGAATAACCAGGGTGTAGCCCTTGTAGTACAGGTAGAATGCATGCTCACCGATACCCCACTGATTGCTATAGCTCTGGTCGGAATACGGATCGTAGAATATTCCCCTCGGCGTATCATCTTCGAAATGAACATGAGCATAGGATTCCGTGAATCCATCACCATAGATGGTGCAGCGCGTGCCCTCAAAAATCAGTTCCGGAGCATAGTAATTCCAAGTTACTTCCTTTTGACTATGCGTTGTTTCATCCCAAATAGTACTTGTTCTTGTATAGCAATGTGTACCCGCCTGTATCGTAAACGAGGTCGGAGCAATCACCACATCGTTGATTGGGCTTTCCTCGATCACAATGTCCAAAGGATAAACCTTGCCGAGGAAGAGACAATCGATCCTATAGGTATTTCCCGGATACCAGTGATTCTCATACTGATTGTAATCTAATGTTGCCCAGTATCCTGTCGCAGAATAGAGATCGAAAGATCCGGACGCGGTGACCACCGTACCGTCTTTGTACGTCACTGTAAAGTTCGGATTCGGAACTTTGTATTCGAAGAACCATTCTCCATTACTGCGCTGGATCCACTGACCAAAATTCATATAGGTCAACGCCGTAACATCAATATGAATAGGACCTTCGATCTCAAAGCTCTCTATCAGATCCGGCTCGATCGTGATATCAATCGTCTTAGAACAGCCAAGATAGGATACCTCGATCTGATATGTATTACCGGCAACCCATTGTGTTGTGAATTGATCATCCAAATAGGAGAATTCCAACAACACCCCTGTCTGTTCAAAGATTTCTGCTGCTGTACCGACCAGATCAGGACTTTCGTCTTTATACTTCACAGTAAAGAGAGCATCAGGATCCACAAGGAAGCGAGTATATTTCACACCATCCGACCATTCGTCCTGCCAGATCCTATACTCAAAGAAACGCTGACCGTTGTTCGTTGTCCATATTCCGTTTGTTCCTTCGGCGATCTGGAATTGATCTTGACAGCTAATGCTTTCAATTGGACTCTCCACAACCTTAACCGTTACCGCACCTTCATAACCCATGTAAGTCATCGGTAACTCATACGTTTTACCAGCTTCCCATTGCGAACCGTATCCGACTTCGTATGCTCCAAAGGAGAAAAACTCGCCAGTAGCTAAGTAGATTTCTTCTGTAGTACCCACAACATCCGGTCTGTCATCATTATATTTGATAGTAAAGATCATGTCAGGATCATCAACCAGATACGGAACCCATTTCCCATCCGAAGCTTTTTTGCTCGAGGTGAGGGTATACTTATATAACCTCTCATTGTTATCATTTGTTGACCATATTCCATTATGATTGACAATCAGTTGCAGGTCATGATTGCTCGTTACGCTTGCGATCGGGTTTTGAACAATGCTGTATTGCACGGTTCCTATAGCACCCATGTATGAAATTCGGATCTCATGCGTTTCTCCTGCTTGCCAATGACGGTTGTACTGATTATCCAAACACTCTATCAGCAAAGCCTCTCCGGAACTTGCACTGATTTCTTCCGCTGTTCCGACCAGATCAGCACTTCCATCTTTGAACTTAATCGTGAACACCATGTCAGGATCTGCGGAGAAAGCATAGAAGTGGTTATCTGTAAGCGAATACTCAGTATAGATGTAATACATATAGAATGGCTCGCCCAAGTCATTTACCCAGATTCCGTTTGTGTTTTCCACAACAGAGATGTTTCCATTACTCGTAATACTCTCTATTGGGCTCTCATCAATGACAAAGCCCACAGAGCCCACGCAGCCCAAATACGAGACACCGATTTCATAACGATTACCGGCATGCCAGTGTTCAGTGTACTGATTCTCCCAATCAATGAATTCAAGGCCAATTCCCGTATTATCAATGATCTGTTTTGCGGTTCCGACGGTATCCGGTCGATCGTCCTTATACTTGATCGTAAATACCATCTCCGGAGCAGGTCCAAGTTCGTAATAAACTATATCATCACTCCATCTTTTGCAAGCTGTGTAATAATAGTAATAACAATCATCTGGTGATGCAGTATAAAAATACCCATTTGTATTCTCGGTTATATGAAGATCTGCGGCAACAGTAACACTTTCAACGGGTGATTCATCCACGACCACATCTACTGTTCCTTTCGCTCCCTTATAAGAAACAGTGATTTCATAGCTCTCACCGGTTACCCAAGGAACGCCATTAACATAATTCTTTACGGAGAAGGAAAGAGCCGTACCGGTACTTTCATAGATCTCCTTCGTTGTTCCTGAAATCTGACTTCCGTCCTTATATTTTATGGTGAAAACCATATCCGGATCATCAATAAGCCATGTATATTGACCGTAGACGCCACTAGCTACATAATAGCGGAACTCCCACTCATCCTCTTCATTCTTGTCCCACATTCCATTAATATTCTCTATGACATGCAGCGTTGAGTTACAGGTGATACTCTCTACATCTGATGAACTTTCGCCCAGAGCTTCTTCTGAGACTTCTACTGCAGGCGTCTGAACATCTTCGATCGTTTCCGGCAGTTCGATCGGCTCGGCCTCAGGTTCCGAAATCACATCTTCGGCTTCCGGTTCAACAGCAACTGGTTCAACAACTTCCGTTTCAACAACTTCCGTTTCAACAGCAACCGGCTCTTCGACAGAATCCGGTTCTTCAGCAGCAGTTTCTTCAACTATCTGTTCTTCAGCAGTGGTTTCTACTATCGGTTCTACTACCGGTTCTTCTTCCGGTCCGTCGTTATCCGCCCGGATATAGGCCGGTACGCTTCCAAAGACCATGGCCAGGCACACTGCGGTTGCTACAAAACGTCTCAGAGAATCATTCTTCATCAGACACACCCCCAACCCAAAAACTGATACTATCAGCATATCTAAGCCGCATTTCAGATTCAATAAAGTCCAAATCTTTTTAACAATTTGTTCAATAAATCAACGAACAAAAGAGCAAAAACCTTCTTCTATGCATTGACGGTCATCTATCCTGTCTCTCGTATTCTTTTACACAAATGAAATAAAAATACATTTAATCTTGAACAAATTTGTGCCACAATATAGTTAGTGAGAAAGCGCGCAGACCGAAAGATGAGAAAGCGCAGTTCTGCGGAGGAATGCCCGCCAAAGTTGAGGGATTGAGATGAAAAGAGGAAGTATGATGATCCGTGCCTGTGCGGTTGCCGCTTTTTTAGCGGTGGCGATCGGTATTGCTTTTTTCTCCATGTTCTCTCCCCACATTCCGCTAAAAGCAATCCCAGTAAAAAAACAAGAAAAAACCAAACTGGCTATCGCTGGACAGGCAAACCAAGCCACCCCGGAAACAGTTCTTTTCACAACGGAAATGGATAACTATGGAGGCGCTGTCTCCGAGTATAAGCTCACCCTTATTGATACGGATCTGAACCGTTTCGTCAGTTCGATGGAGGAGTTAACAATGGAAGGGACAACCGTCTCCATACCTCTCGATTCTTCGGTTTCAGAGCTGTCCTGCATCTCGGTACTTATTACCGATAAGCCTTATCGGGATGGATCGGCACGGATCCTCGATTATTCCGTTACCGCCTCCGAAGACAGTAACGAACTGCCCCGGGTCAGTTTTATCCTGCCCTCATCGCTGAATGTAAACTTCTGGGGAATCGATTTCCACGTTTATCTAGTGGCGGAGAACCGATACTACGGGTCAAAATCGGATTATGCGAGTGAACCGCAGGAAGTATTCATGCCGAAGGCGGATATCACACAGGTGGAATCTGTTCTTGGCGGAGTGGAGCTTCACTGGAGCCGGATGAACAACTATCGCAGGTTCAACATCTATCGCGCTGACAGTGCAGATGGCGAATATGTTTATCTTGCAAGTGTGGTGGATCGGACGAATTCTTTCCTGGATACGACGGCCGACAGCGGGAAATGCTACTATTACAAGATCCGTCCGTATATTAAGGCAGATGGAAGAACGACCTACGCCGGCTGGTCGGATGCCAGTGCGATCACGGTACAGTCCGTTCTCTCTTTGCTGGCCATTCCCGGAAACGGCCTAACGATGGATCTTTCCTGGACAGCGGTCGATGGCGCCCAGAGTTATGAGATCTACCGCTCCATGGAGCCGGCCGGGCCGTACACGCTTCTTGATACCACCACCGCCTGTTCGATAACGGATACGGATCTTGTGGAAGGCACCCGCTACTATTACAAAGTGCGGGCTGTGATCTCAGAGAACGGCGCGGCCCGATATAGTAAAGAGGCGTATGCAACGGCCGTGGCTTTGGAAACGCCGTCAATTGAATCGATTCGGTATTCGCCCGAAGGTGGCGTGACCATTTTTTGGACGGAAGTGGAGAACGCCGACCGGTATAAAGTGCTTCGCGTCAACGGGAATAAGTACGAACATGTCGCAAGCGTTTCGGCCGATACGCTAACATTTACAGATCCGAACGGAAAACCGGGAAGTGTGTACATCGTCTGCGCATATAAAAAGATCGGTGGTGCGAGATATTACGGAGGGCTTTCGAATCCGGCAGCTGTCGGATAATCAAATTCCACGTCGTACCGGAAAAGAATCTGCGGACATGACCTGAATCATAAAACAAAAGAGAAGCCGGAGTTTGATTTCTCCGGCCTCACATTTTTAGTTTCTTTATCGGAAAGACAGTTCAGGATTCTTTCCGCTTCTTCTCGAAAAGCACCGGGACGATCCGGGCCGTCCCTTTTTGAAAAGCACTTGGGCGTCAGCCCTTCTTTCCGGATACGGCGTTGGAATATCCACCGTAGTAAGTATTGCCGTCGACCTTCTTATAGGCTCTTACCTTATAGTAATAGGTCGTGCCGGACTTGGCAGAAGTATCGGTATAGGTCTCGGTTCCCTGTACGCTCGCCACATACTCATATGTGCCGTTCTTGCTTGTGGAACGATAGACGTTGTACCGGTCGGCTCCGCTGGCCTTGCTCCAGGAAAGCTTCACGCCGGAACTTGTGCTGGTGGCGGAATTGAGAGTAGGTGTGGCCAGAGCCACAGCCGCCTTGACACCGGAGATCGCGATGATCTTTCCGCTGCTGTTTCTGGCAATGATCATGTAGCTGTAACGCTTGCCGGCGGCAAGTCCAGTATGCGAGCAGGATGTCTGGGACGAACCTGTGGACTTGGCGACCTTGAAGGAGCCTCCGTCTGCCTTAAACATTACATCATAGGAGTATGCTCCGGATACGCTTCCCCAGGAGATCGACATGGTTACTCCGCTCTTCGGAGTCACGCTCAGATTGGAAACAACGCGATACGTGACACTTCCGACATCGGAGTATTCGCCGTAGAAGGTCGTACCGTCGATCTTCTTGTACGCACATACCCGGTAATAGTACTTCTGACCCGGAGTGGTATTCTTATCCACATAGGATTCTTTTCCCTGAACGCTGGCGATATACTCGAAAGGACCGCTCTCGCTTACCGTGCTTCTGTATACATTGTAACGGTCGGCTCCGCTGGCCTTACTCCAGGAAATAGAGATCGAACCATCCGCACGGAGCTGTGTGGCCGTCATGGCCGGAGAGGCAAGCGTCACGGCAGACTTAACGGATGTGACGGCAATGGTGTTACCGGCACTGTTCTTTGCGAGCACTTTATAGCTGTACTTCTTTCCGGCGGTAAGACCTGTATGAGAAGTATAAGTCTGAGAAGAACCGCAGGACTTCGCCGTCTTAAAGCTGGTTCCGTCTGTTGAATACATCACGTCATAAGAAGCGGCACCGGGGATACTGCTCCATCCGATCACCATTGTCACACCGCTCTTCGGTACCACATCAAAACTCGTGAAAGCCTGATATGTCACACTGCCCACATTGGAATACCCGCCGTAGTATGTGCTGAGCTCCCCTTTCTTATATGCTCTTACCTTATAGTAGTATTTCTGTCCGGCTTTTACCGTGGTATCTACAGTTGACTGCGCGTCCTTAACGCTCTTTACAAACGAATAGGTTCCGTTCTGGGATGTAGACCGGTAGATGTTATATCCGTCAGCACCTGTGCATGCACTCCAGGAAAGGGAGACACCTTTATTCGTAACAGATGCGCTCTTCAGTGTCGGTTTCGCCAGAGCCACAGCCGGAATCAGGGTTTTCGAATAAGCAATCTCGGTTCCCTGGCTATCCTTCGCCACCAATCCAAAAGAATTGATAGTTCCTGCCGTAAGTCCTGTGATCGAGCAGGATGTCTGATCCTTACCCAACGTTTTGAGAACGGTTACCACTGCTGATGTGGTCCCCCATTCCCCCGTTACCCCATAGACTTCATAGGAGGCGGCACCATTCACCTTACTCCAGGAAAGCGACATCGTCACACCGCTCTTGGGTTCCACGGAGAAATTATCGAAATACTTATAAACATTAACAGGAACCGTAAATTCATATCCCTGATAATATACGTAGAATTTGTGCGCACCCAGCCCCCATGCTACATTTCTATCCTGGTCAGAACCGGAATTGATCAGCATCTCGAAGGCAGTAGTGCCCATCTGAAAATCAAAGTAAAAACTTTCTGGAGATTTACCCGAAGTCTTATAGTATACAGTACCTACATGACCTTGAAGGATACTGGCTATATCGTATTGAAAACACTCGGCAGCTTCAGTAACCTCAACTCCATCATAATCATAATCATAGTACTGATACATATATCCACAGGTTCCCTGGAGAACACTGTACACGGGGTTATCGAGATCAACACGCTTGATCGGACTCTCTGTGATATTGATATTCACATTATAGGTTTTCCCGGCAACATTAAATCTTGCCGGATAGGTGTTCCCCGGGTACCAGTGCGTGTCCCCATCCTGATCCATGAAGTAGGTCACCCCATATCCGGTCTTTTCAAAAGCATCATCAATTCCAGTTGCAACAACCTTGGATCCGTCTTTATAGGTGAATGTTAATTTCGCCTTTTGCGGGAAGAAATACCGATAGTACATCTTTCCGTTTGGATCTTTATCCCACATGCCGACACAATCATCTGTGACATCGATCGTCAATGTACTTGCGAAAGTGACACTCGAAATCGGGCACTCATCGATGATGATCTTCATTGTGCCTTTACCATCAAGATAGGATACATTGATATCATAGGAGCCGCCCGCTACCCAATGCGTCGATTCCTGCGGTTCTTTCGCTTCAAACTTTAACGCAATACCGGTTTTCTCACAGATCTGCTGCGCGGTTCCCACCAGGTCGGCTCTTCCGTCATTGTATTTGATCGTAAACACGATATCTTCATTGTTATAGATCTCGGTCCACTCTAAATCTTCGAGCCAGTTCACTCTGAAGCAATAATAGGCATAATAGTTCTGTCCTTTTTTATCACACTCCAAAGAAGAAGTCTGATACTCAGCGATGTGAGCGTTGCGGCTGCTCGTGATGCTCTTGATCGTCGTTGAGGCCGGTGCAGACGATGCAGAAACGCGGCGGATCGCCGCATAACCACCGACGGCCAGAACTGCACTGAGCACGGTCACAGCCAGTTTCCGAATAGATACTCTCATTTTTATACCTCCGTCTTTCCAATAATCTTTTACTACTTAGACTACTTAACTCGCCGGATTTATTCCCCCGGAATCAAAAATTCAGGATTTTTTTGCAGACAGGGCGTTAGAATATCCTCCGTAGTATACCACTCCATCGACACGCTTATAGGCTCTGACCTTGTAGTAGTAGGTCACGCCTGCTTCTACCTGAGTATCCGTGTAGTTCTCCACTTTCTGTACACTTGTGACATATTCATATGTGCCGTTTTCGCTTGTACTTCTATAGATGTTGTAGCGATCCGCGCCACTGGCCTTGGTCCAGGAAAGTGCGATACCCTCTTCACTGCCTTCTGCCGAGGTAAGTGTCGGGGTTGCGAGAGCAACCGCCTTGACCTCATCCGAGATCGCAATGACATCACCGGCTTTGTTCTTCGCCACGATCATGTAGCTGTAACATTTTCCGGCTGTAAGTCCCGTATGTGAGCAGGATGTCTGGCTCTTGCCCGTTGACTTGGCGAGTGTATACTCCCCGCCATCCACGGAATATAACACATCATAAGTATAGACATCATCCACAGCCCCCCAGGCGAGCGTCATCGTCACGCCGCTCTTCGGAACCGCCTTCAGATTCGGAACCTTCTTCATTGTATACTCGGCACTAAGGGAATTGGAGTATCCGCCGTAGTAAACGATGCCGTCGATCTTCTTATAAGCTCTTACCTTATAGTAGTAGGTTGTACCGGAAGTTACCGCCGTATCGGTATACGTTTCGGTCTTCTGGACACTAGTGATGTATTCATACGTACCGTTTTCGCTCGTACTTCTATAGATGTTATACCGGTCGGCACCGCTGGCCTTGGTCCAGGAAAGTACGATTCCGATGCCTTTGGACTCTGCAGAATTAAGTGTCGGAGTCGCAAGCGCCACGGCCTTCTTCTGCGAAGAGATCGCAAGCACTCGTCCGTCCTTTGTCTTGGCCACGATATAATAGCTGTATCTCGTTCCTGCCGTAAGGCCGGTATGTGAGCACGAGGTCTGGGTCTTGCCGGTTTCTTTGACCTTGGCAAAAGCACTTCCGTCTGCGGCTGCCCATACTTCGTAAACGTATACTCCGTCCACGGCACTCCAGGAAAGAAGCATCGTCACACCGCTCTTCGGGGCAACATTCAGATTGGAGATCGTGGTATACGTCATTTCCGCGGCAACAGAATAACCTCCGTAGTATGTATTACCGTCGGCCTTCTTATACGCTCTTACCTTGTAGTAATACTTCACATCCGGTTCTATGGCCGTATCGACGAAGGTTTCGGTCTTCTGTACACTTGCGATGTAGTCGAAAGGACCATCCTCCGAAGTGCTGCGGTAGATGTTATACCTGTCGGCACCGCTGGCCTTGCTCCAGGAAAGCTCGATTCCTTCCGGAACCATTGCCGTGCTGTTTATAACCGGTGTAGCAAGTGCCGCTGCCGATTTACAATCAGACTGCGCAATCAGATTATCTTCTGCATCATAGGCAAGAATAACGTACGTGTATATCGTTCCGGCCGTAAGTCCCGTGTGCGAACAGGAAGTCTGCGAGGCACCCGTCGTCTTAATCAGTTCGAACTGCTCAGCTGAGCCGGCAGCCGTTCCTTTCACCTCATATTTAACGGCACCTTCGAAAGCATCCCATCTGATCTGCATCGTGACTCCGCTCTTCGGAGCGACCGTGACTCCCGTGATCGTTCCGGGCTCGATAGTCTGCCTTTCTTCAATGGTAAACGGGATATGGATTATGTATCCTCGGTAGTAGAATACGAACTCATGTTCACCCACCTTCCATAGTGCGTGATAATCCTGACTCGTTACACCATGGGCCAGAAGTTCCGGGAATTCCGCATCCTCGTCATAACTGATAAAGAATGCATCCTCGCTGGAATCTTTATAGGTAATGACACAACTTGCGCCCTCCAGAAGCGGATGGACCTCATATCTGAGCCATTTCTTGATCGTTTCATTACCTTCGCCATCGTACACTGTGGTAGATGCAGGATAACAATACTCTCCTTCTTTGACCACGAAGGATCCGGGATCAAGCACGATGCTTTCAATCGGACATTCCGGAATCGTAACATTAAAGGAAATCTCCTGATCACCGAACGTTCCTGTGACCTCATGGGTTTCTCCGGGGTACCATGGTTCGACAAATTGATTATCGTCTCGAAGTTCCACTTCGTAGCCGGTCTTGTCATATAAGTCAGAGAACGAAGATGCCTCAACCGTTGTCCCGTCCTTATATGTCAGCACACAAGGCACATCCGGAATCTCGTAAATAATGAACGGCTCACCCTCAAAATCGAATGCCCAAAGGATAGTCTCGATATCATCCAGATCGACATAAACGGTATCTTCCACCGTAAGAACCATCTCCGGGACGACATCGATAATGACATCGATCAATCCGGCGGCACCCTGGAATGTTACCGCTATCTTGTATGTCTTACCGGGCTTCCACGGATCTAGGGACTGACTCGTGATTTCGTAGAATTCAAGACTCTTTCCGGTTGCCAATGCAATCTGTCCTGCCGTTCCGACCAGATCATCCCTTCCATCACGGTAATGAACCGTAAAGATCAGATCCGGTGCAGCTGCCGGATATTGATACTGAACACCATTATTCTCATTACGGACCACTTCATACCAGTAATACTGATTGCCATCGGGCAGATCGAACCAATCGCCGCCTTCATTTTCCGAATAGTGAATGGCATTACTGCACGTAATACTCTCGACTTCGCCCGGCACGATGGTCGCCTTGATCGTTGTTGAAATGCCCCGATACGAGACGACGATGTCTTTCGTGTCACCGGCTTTCCAGGACGGATCCTGGACCTCATCGTAGCTGAACTTCAAAGAGATACCTGTCTGTTCATAGATTTCTTCTGCCGTACCCACCAGGTCTTCACTTTCATCCCTGAAAGAAATGGTATAGACCAGATCCGGAGCATCTGCAAGGTAGGTATAATACTCTGTATCCGAGACCCACTGGACGCCCTTAACCCCGTACTTACAAACGATCGATCCGTTATTATCCACACCCCAGGATACATTACCGTATTCAGGGATCTCGATTTGTGAAGCACATGAAATGCTTTCGACCGGGTTTTCGATGAGGTCGATCGTGAGTTTTGACCAGGCACCTAGATAAGAGACATTGATCAGGTATTCACCGGCTTCATCCCAGTGATGATCGTACTGATACACGTCTTCACTAAACTGAAGACTGATGCCGGTCTGAAGGAAGATCTCCTCCGCCGTACCGACAAGATCCGGCCGAGCATCCTTGTACTTAATGGTATATACCATATCCGGATCGACCTTTAGTTTCTGGAACTTCTTCTCGTCAACCGTCCAGCAATCCTCGATGATCTCGTAACGGTAGAAGGTCCCGCCTAAGCCATCGGATACCCATTCTCCGTTCGTAAACTGATCGAACGCGATCGTCTCTTTTTCACAGATCACTTCCTTGATCGGATTGGGATCAACGACCGCAAAAACCGTGCAGGCGGCGCCGTTCAAAGTGATCATCACTTCATATTCTCCACCAAGGACCCACTTCTGCGAGTCGTCCAGTTTAGTGATCGTCAGGGATTCTCCTGTGGCTTCCCATATTTCTTTCGCAGTTCCGACCAGATCCGGTTTACTGCCGTCTTTATATTTCACGGTAAATACCATGTCCGGATCGGCACCCAGCCAGCAATAGTCACCATTAGAATACGTTACATAGTAATAGAAGAACTCCTGCTGATCCGCATCGACATCCCAATACCCGTTAGCATTCTCATAGTAGTGGATCTCATTATTTCCGGGGATAATCTCATAAGGACTCTCATCGATATAATAATACAGGTCAATGCGCGCGCCGAGATAGGAAAAATTCACAGTATAGGTGTTGCCTGCCGTCCAGTGTTCCTCATTTTGATTGGGCCACTCCGGCTCGAAGGCGATGCCGGTTGCCTCATAAATCTGTTTTGCCGTGCCCGAAAAAGATGTTCCGTCTTTATACCATATCGTAAACGCGACATAGTCATAATTCGACAGGAAGCAGTATCGTCCTGATTGATTCGGATCAGGATAGCATTCGGAAAAAACAGGATAATTGTAGTAAATCTGACCGGCTTTATCCGTGAGCCAGTATCCGCCGGTGTTCTCCATCAGGTCAAAAAACGGAGACTCCGTAGATATGCTCTCGACAGGATTCGGGTCGATAATGGCCTTCATTGTGGAAGTCACCCCTCCAAAAGAGACATACATAATAAGATCTTTATCGGGAACCAGAGGTTTATTCATCTGGTTGCCCAAAGAAAACCGGAGAGATTCTCCCGTCTGCTGAAAGATATATTTGGCGGTTCCGTAAAGGTAAGAGCCGTCCGTATACATGACCACGAATTCCATATCCGGATTCTCAACGAGGAAAGTATAAAAGTTCCCGTTTTCATCGGATGTTGCCGCTTCCGGATTATAAATGAATATTTCATTTCCGCTAGAATCGACGTCCCACCATCCGCGAAGGTTCTCCATCATATGGTATGTGCCGCCCGCATAGATCTCATCTACCGTTTTTCCGGGGACAAAAGAAGCGTCTTCAGACACTTCCTGTGACGGGGTCTGGATCTCTTCGATCACCTCATCTTCTGAAGGAGCTTGAGCCTCTTCGATCACCGCGTCAGTATCGGTCTCTTCCAGGACCGGTACATCATTTTGCGGTTCTTCCGAATTGTCCGCAAGTACATACGCCGGAACCCCTCCGGCAACCATGGCAATACAGATGCTTGCCGCCACAAGGCGACGCCAGGAATTCTTCATCTTCTACACCTCCCAAACCTGCAAAAACCCTATTTGACTCTACTCCCTAATGTTGCAAAGTGATTTTCGCGATGTAAAAAAAATCTAACTTTAGTATATCAAGCCACCGTCCCTTTTTCAACGAAGGTTTCGGAAAGAGAGGGTGCTTTTCCGCGCGAAAAAAGCCGGTCGGGAAAACCCGGCCGGCTTCTGTGCTGACATAGAAAAAATCCCGGTTATTTGATTTTCCTAACGGATGCGCCGAAGTCGATGACCGCCTTAAGACGTACATTTCTGGGATCACCGTCATACTCATCCTTCATGCGCTCCAGAAGCATCCGCACTGCCGTCTGACCGATCTTGCGGATCGGCTGGATACCGATGGTCAGCGTCGGATTATAAACGTGCGCGATGGTCTGGTTCTCAAAACCGACAAAAGAGATATCCTCCGGCACCTTGATGTGCTTCTCATTCAGATACATCACCGCACCGCACGTCAGGTCATTGCCACTGGCGAAGACCGCCGTAGGCGGATCTTTCTTCTGAAGGAGCCGCATCATGCCGAGGTAGCCGCTTTCTTCCGAGACATTCTCCAGATACAAAAGCTCCGAATCAAGCGCGATCCCGGCTTCCTTGAGCGCATCTTCATAGCCCTTCACGCGGTCATCCGTCGTATTAAATCCCTTCGCACCGCCAATCAGTCCGATACGTTTGTGACCGTTATCGATCAGATGCTTCGTAATGCGGTAAGCAATATCAACATTGTCGATGGTGACGGAATCACAGGAGATAGAAGGAAGTTCCATATCCACGAAGACGATCGGCACATCGGCTTTCGCCGCGCGGTCGATATCCTCCTGACGCACATTGATGGGCTGCATGATGATGCCGTCGATCTGTTTATTGATCAGGAAGTTGATCTTATCGGATGCGCCGGTCGGATCCGTCTGGGAATAGTCGCAGATGATGGTGCTGTACCCCGAAGCATAAAGCTCCTGATCGATATAGGAAAGGATAGATACACCGTAGTAATCGGCAAGACTTGGGATCAGTACACCGACGGACATGGTCTTTCTGGTTTTCATGCCGCGGGCCACCGTATTGACCTGATAGTTCAGCGCCGCAATCGCATTCTCGATCTGCTGGCGGTTCTCTTCAAGCACATTACCGCCGTTGATAAACTTGGAAACAGTAGAAATCGATACACCGGCCATCTTGGCCACATCTTTGATCGTAGATGACATAGGCCTTCTCCTTATCCTTCTGTCAAAACATCATCCATTACAGGTTGTCAAAACATCATCCAGTAAAGACATGCGTACATGATCACCGACAGCACTTCTCCCCATGCACCTTTCCTGATGACTCTTCGTAAGCAGGATGCGCCGAGAAGAGATACCGCAAGAAGAACGACCTGTACTGCAGCTAGTCCTCTTCCCATTATAATCGAAAAAGTGAAAACTATCACCATCGGAACGAATCGTATCGCGGAAAATTTTACGGAATCGAGAACGCTTTGTCCTTTTCCCCCGACCTGCTCGTAGAAAGCATCTGCCAGCTGCAGCATCGCAACGGAAACACCGAGCAAAACGGAAAGCACGATGGCGACGAAAAGGAGCAGATGCAAGGTCAGGAACCCGGTGCCTTTCCAAAGGAGCGTCAGCATGAATATATCCAAAGTCAGAAGTGCGGTAAATGCCGCGTGGATCGGCCACATGGCGCGGTTCCCGCGGACCTTTCTCTCTTTGATCTTTCGGATGTAGGCGCTGAGGAAGAAGGCGGAACTGAGGAAAGAAATGCATATCCAGATCAGGAGTACCGTGAGAAAAGAACTGTCTTTTCTCCAGAGGAAGATCAGTGCGGGGATCGTAAACAGCACGCCCATCAGAAGCTGAAGCGCCAGCAGATGGTTGATAGTGCTTTTATACTTCTCGGCGATCGAGCGGCCACGGATCCGTCCTGACGCATCCCGGTGGTGCCTTCTCTCACCGTTTCCATCGGCGCCTTCGCCGGAAGGAACTCGCGTGCCATCGGCATTCTCTTTTTGCGCGTGTTTTCTATTTGCCGACGGGTCATATTTCTTTCCGGAAGGAAGTGTTGCAGCATAGAGGAAAAACGCGATCATGGTGATCACCGTGCATACGGTCTTGATCACCCAGGTCCAAAGCGGGACACGCGAGATGTCCTTCTTCCCGATCGTATGGTTAAGAAGATAGTTTGAAAGATAGGTCTGCATGATGGGGCTATTGAGCGTGATCACCGATGCGACCTGCGGATCCTTATACTTCTCGCTTCGCGCATAATACCGTGTCGCGTCCGCCGAAAGATAAAGTTCCGGCGCGGAACTGTCGACCTTCCTGCCCGGCGTGAACTTCGTATCCTCGCCGGAAAGGCGTTCATAAAGCGTATCGGCAACTTTGCCGGACTCCGCGAAGATCGCCACCCGGCAATCGGGGCTGTGGGTCCCGATCGCACCAAGATCCGCCACCACATCCAGTTCCGGAGAAAGAAGGATCAGATCCGAAACATAGTCCTGCGAAATCGCGATCGTAAGACCGGAGATGGCGAAATCACCTTCACAGACAAGTACGACCTCATCACTGGTTCTTCCTTTTCGAGCGTGCTCGATCCTCTCGAGCATCTCCTCTTTTGTCATGGAATCGTCAACCACATAGTACGATGCGATATCCAGATGGGAAAACATCTGCCGGTAGTCCATCTGCGGGAACAGCCGTCCTTCATGTATGAAGCACACTGCCAGCCGCCCACCTTCTTCATCGCCTCTTCTCGGAAGAAGGATATCCAGCGAAGTAAAAAGCAGGATCAGGGCGAGGAGGATGACACAGATGATGCGAAGCAGACGGATCTTCTTCATAGATTACCCCAGCGTCACCAGACGATCACCCAGTGCACGGATATCTTCCGGTCCGAGGATCAGGATCATGTCGCCTTCCGAAACACATCCGGAAAGTCTATCGATGATGGCGTCTTTTGACTCGAAGAATTCGGCATGACCGCCTCTGCGGTTGATCTCATCGGAGATGTCCTTTGAGGAGATGGTGCCGGGATTGATCTCCCGGTCGGAGAAGATCTCGTCGAAGAACACATTCTCACAAGGCAGAAGCGACGTTACATAATCTTCGAAAAGCACTTGGGTGCGGCTGTATGTGAGGGGCTGGAAAACCACCCATGTCTTACCGTGCGGCACATGGGATGCAGCGTCCAGTGTAGCTCTTGCAGCACTCGGGTGATGGGCGTAGTCCGTTACAACGGTTGCACCCTTATAGGTACCCTTGATGGTGAATCGTCCCTCTGCGCCGGTAAAATCGGCAAGGGCTTTCTGTGCGGCCTCTTTGGTTCCGCCCGCAAGGGAAGCACACGCGATGGCCGTCAAGGTGTTATAGACATTATGGGTACCCGGGATCGCCAGCTGAATGTGTGTGTAAGGATGACCCTTATAAAGGACATCAAAGCCGGCTTTTCCATCGGTGTATTCGATATTCACAGCACAGAAATCCGGTTCTCTTCCGAAAAAGTCCACACCCTCTCCGGCAAGACCGGTAGTAACGATATGGGGTTCTTCCATGCCCATCTTGCGACGGTATTCCGGAATACGTTTGACGCACTCCTGCACATTCTTATCGCCGGCCGGAATGACAAGTGTTCCGTCCGCTGAAAGCTTCTCGGTAAACTGCGCGAACACATCGATCACTTCATCAATGCTCTTGTAGCAGTCCACGTGGTCGTAGTCAATATTGGTGATTGCCGCGATGGTAGAGTAGAACTCCAGGAACGAGCGGTGATATTCGCAGGCCTCTGATACCAGAAGCTGATCCTTGGAACCCAGGTACACGCTTCCTCCGAAGGCGCCCAGCTCGGCACCTAAGTGTACCGTCGGATTGGCGCCGCTTGCCAGAAGGATCAGGGAAACCATCGATGTGGTCGTGGTCTTGCCATGGGTTCCTGAAATATTAATGACATTACTGAAGTTTCTCGTGATCAGTCCGAGGAAAACCGAACGCTCCATCACGGGGATCCCGGTTTCGTGGGCATAGTTCAGTTCCGGATTTTCCGGAAGGATCGCCGCCGTATGTACAACGATATCCGGAGCGAATTCCTTGATATTGTCTGCGCTGTGCTGACCGTACACCTTGATGCCGATCTGCTCCAGTTCAGCCGTTCTCTCCGACGGATGCATATCCGATCCGCCTACGATCAGGCCGTAATTCGTCGCGATCCGTGCAAGACCGCTCATGCTGATGCCACCGATTCCTACGAAAAAAACACGCTTGCCGGACGGCAAGTCTCTCATTCCCTCTGTCATTTTGATCTGTTCTCCATACGTATGGTTATTGCGTGATTTTGCCACGCCCTACTATTATAACCTATTTCTTCAATATTAAAGGTGCGAATGCGGAAAAAATATGTTATTCTAGTCTCCGAGGGGTTGTTAAAGTTCACTAAGGGAGGCACATATGGAAGTTACGGGTATCGTCATTCGGAAACTGTCGCCGGATAGCAAAATGAAGGCCATCGTTTCTATTACTTTTGACAACGAGTTTGCCGTACACGACGTCAAAATCATCGATGGGAGTCATGGGCTGTTTATTGCTATGCCGAGCAGGCGCACACCTGAGGGCGAGTACAAGGATATCGTGCACCCGATCAACTCGGAGTTCCGCGATAAGGTATCCGCTTTGGTCCTGGCCAAGTACAAGGAAACATTGGCACAGCTGTCCGAGCAGGTAGCGGGCTTTAGTTCTCTTGATGATCTTACCTATTTGGACGACGAACCGACAGACTGATCGTTTCTGTGACTTACGAGAGCTCTTTATGTCCTTTTGAAAAGAAGGGTCCTTTAGAGAGGAAAGTTCTTTTGGAGAGGCCGAGTCCTTTTGGAGAGGACAAGTCTTTTTAGAGAGGACGAGAGAATATAAGAAGTAGAGGTTGGAAACTATGAAACGAATTGTTGCTGTTCTTCTCAGCATGGGCATGATTTTGTCTCTTGCCGGATGCACTTCGAAGGATGAGACAAAGAAGACTAAAAAGACAAAGAAGACGAAGAAGACCACCACTGAGGCTACAGACGATCCGACAGAGGACCCGACAGACGATCCGACGGACATTCCTTCAGACAGTTCAGATATAAATGCTCCGGATGATCCGACCACCGACACGACATCTGACACCTCGGATACCGTGCCCGTAGATACCTCAGCTGCTCCTTCCGTTTTTACGATTGATGAATCCCTTAGCGAGTTACCGCTTTACTATCCCCAGGAAGATATCGAGTATGCCGGCGCACTGGGTACGAATGATTTTGACGAAGAGGATACCCTGTTCGTGACGATCGACGCGAACGACATGTATTTCCGCGGAGATCCCTCTCTTCAGAATCTTCAGGCTGCGATCGATCAGCACATGGCATCGTACAGACAAGGTACG
The DNA here is from genome assembly GCA_017620475.1 of Clostridiales bacterium. Classification (GTDB taxonomy): domain Bacteria; phylum Bacillota; class Clostridia; order Saccharofermentanales; family Saccharofermentanaceae; genus Scatonaster. The sequence continues at coordinate 27,714 of JAFZQI010000003.1, forward strand.
ATCGATGCATATCTTGCCGCCAAAGAGAAGTTCCAGGCAGATACTTCCGCAGGCAACGCGCCGGAGAAAAGCTTTCAGTACTTCAATTTTCACGTAGAGATGTACCGTTCCGATTCGCAGATTTTTTCCTACGCGATCGTTGATGCGGAAGGCCTTCCCAAAGATCAAGTCGAAACCCACAACATCCTCACCGAAACCGGTGCTTTTCTCGAATTGGACGACGTCGTCCGGGACCGCGAAGGACTTAAGGCCTACCTGAAGGAGATCTTCGACAGCAATCCGACACAGATCAGCATCTGGGATCTGGATACCGATACGTATCTCAAGAGCATCGACGATGGGACATTCCCCTTCACCATGACCTACGATGCGATCGATCTGGTCATTCCGACGCACGGTTATCTTTATTCCGAGACGATCAAAATACCGGTCATCGGACACGAAGAGCTTTTCAATATGGAATATTTCGGAAAGACCCCTTCGTACTATACGATCTATTCGGATTTTGCTTCGAACATCGTTTGGGATGTGAACGGAGACGGCGAAATGGACAGCCTGAATGCAGCATACTCCATCGGACCGAACGCCAACTACGATGAAGCCAAGCTGGATATCGATTTTAACGGCACGCAGTATTCCTACACGAACGCGGACTTCGAGCTTACCTCGAACCGTATCTGGTATTCTATGCTCATGAAGACCGACCACGGTTACTATCTCCTCATTCGTCTGATCGCAATTGATTCGTACATCGATACGCTGGTGTTTAAAATCGATGGCGACAAGCTTTCCTATGTCGATACATTCTATGGAAAATTCCGCACGATGGGCTATATCCATCCGGGGTATTTCGAACTGACCTCGAACTTCGATGTGCTGGGATCCGGAACGTTTATCAACCAGTTCTCCATGATGAATGGAAACGGAGTCCCGCAGACGAACTATAGTCTTTACTCTTCTGCGGCAACCCCGGTGACGGCCAAGGTGGATGTTGCGGGCGCGCTTTTAGATTCGAGCCTGACATATATTGAAGACTACACCATAAAAGCCGGCGCACATATCCGTCCGATGTTCTACAATCCGGTCGACCGTACGCTCATTGTGCAGGTGCTCACGGACTTTTTCGAGGATGATTATGCGTGGGTCGAGCTCGATTTCACCATTGAGGATTATGAATGTCGTGTCAATGGCACGAGTGTATACGATCTCTTCTACGGGATCATGTACTGGGGATAAAGCCCCGAATCGGGAATAAGCTTCCGGGGCAAAGCTCCGGATCGTAAGGAGGTTGAACATGAAGAAACTAATCGCTATTTTGCTTTCCATGTCTTTTGCACTTTCCATCGTGGCTTGTGCGAAGGAGACCGAGGAGACAAAGAAGAAGAAAAAGACCAAGAAGACCACAGAGGAGACGGAGGAGACTTCTGATCCGGACGATACGACAGATGAGCCTTCTTCGGAGACCGAGACGGAAAAGCCGACAGACGATACCACAGAACCGACGGATACGACGGAGACCGAAGCGCCTACCGATACTTCTGCCGATAGTTCAACATCGGATACTTCCGCATCCGCGCAGCCTTCGGACGGCGGTGTTTTCACCATCAGCAACGATCTGACGAGCCTGGGATTTTACAACATGCCGACTGACCGTGCTTATGCCGTGATGGTCGATTCGGATGGATTCCAGACGGTAACCCGCATCCAGGAGCATGTCGATGATTACTACTTCGATGCAACAGGTTTCGATAATCTGGATGATTGGATGGATACGATCTTCGGTAATCTGATGGATGTTTATGATACCATCTACGATGACGCCATGCCGGCCTTCCTGGAGATGGTCAAAGACGGCGAGTCTCACTCGGATATGTACTGGGAATGCGAAGCCCGGTTCTTCCGCGGAGACAGCCGGATCACTTCTTTCTATATTGAAGAATACTCTAGTGAGACCCCCGGCACGACGTATACCGTCCATAACTTCACTTCACAGGACGGCAGATACATCACTCTCGACGAAGTCGTAACCGACCGCAATGCTTTTGCCGATTACGTTAACGATTATCTTGGCAATTCCACTATCCTTCCGGATTACGAGAAAGACACCGTAAAACAACTGGTTGATGATATCCGCAATAAAAAGGATATTCTCTTCACCATGACTTTCGACGGTCTCTTCTTCTTCAGTGACGAATATGATTACAAGGTTCCGATCAATGCGGTGGACCTCAGTAACTGCGTCAACATGTCCTACTTCGGATCGACTCCGGAATACTTCGCGCTTTGGGCCGATGCCAATCGTTCGGTCTACTGGAACCTCGATGATGACGCGTATATCGATCAGATTACCGCCGAGATCGACGAGGATGAATACGGCAACATCATCAACTTGAAGCTCCGTTACAACAACGATTCCGCTACGATCCCATCTTCCGATCTTCCGGAAGATGGCACCTGGTATTACCAGCTGGAGCTCATGAAGCTGGATGACGGCTACTATGCTTATCTTTCCACGGTCACGGAAGAGCTCGGTATGACCAACTACGTATTTAAGTTCGACGGCACAAAATTCAATTACGTAACTTACTTCACCGGCATGGTGCTGGATTACTACGCATACGATCCTGAGTACATCTACGTGCGTGAAGAGTGCGAGCTTCTTGGAAATATGTCCATGTACAGCAGCGACTACACTATGCTTAATAACGGCGGAATGCCTGATCGTTCCGGCATTCTTCTCGAAAAGGACTGTGTTGCGACATTTAAGAAGGACTATTCCGTCATGGAGATCGATACCTCCCGTAACGATCTTGGTGAAATGACGCTTCCGGCCGGCACCCCGGTCATGCTCCTGTATATCGATTTTGATTACAACGAGCTGCTGTTTACGACCCTCACCTCCGATGGCAATGACCAGAAATACTTCCGCCTCGACTTTAGCGGTAAAGACTACCCCGTCTCCATCAACGGCGAAGACCAGAACGAAATCTTCGCAGGACTCATTTTCGGAGGCTGATGCGATAACAGCGCGCTGCGAATCTGTTTTGAGACAGACGAAGCGGCAACTCGCAGCATTTCTGTTCTGAGGCTGAAGCGTTAGCGACCCGCAGCGCACCAAACAGGTCTTTGAGCGGAGTTTGGTCAGTCGGTCAATCGGGGGCGCGAGAAGGTGCAGCGTACTAACGGTGCTGAAATACAGTATTTGGTAGGCTAAACCAAAGGGACTCGGTGCTTTTCGAGAAGAAAACGGCTGACCAACGCTAAGGAAACAGATTATCCGGTAAGCCGGAGGCAGGAAAACGATTCTTGCATTCTCGAAAACGGTATACTAAATTGTACAAAAATGGAAAATGGTAAGCTCCTACAGCTTACCATTTTTCGTTTCTAGCCCATTTAGTCAGCTAATGCCAAGAATTCACCCAGTCCCGATAACTGCCAGACAATGAATTCGGTTAAAGAGCATCAGGCTCAGTGGCCCTAATGGCGCAAAAAGAAATCCGCCACACCGAGGTGCGGCGGATCGCTGTGTTCTTGTTGTGCCGATCGGGTGATTACTTGTCGGAATCGGAAGTATCATCCATGGCGCTGCCTTCCAGCATGTCCTCGGCGCTCAACCCCACGCTCGGGGACGCTGCCGAAGCATCTGCGTCCGAAGTCTCAGCTGAGGCACTCTCGTTCGAAGAAGTTTCCTCAACAGAAGAAACCTCGCTTGCGGAAGCAATTCCTGTATCGGTATTGCCGGCGCCCGCACCGTCAAAAGAAGCATCTGCGTCTTCAAAAGAAGCACCTGCTCCTGCTGCATCGGTACCGGAATAGATCGCCTCGAACTCGGGACCTTCGATCTTCTCTTTTTCAAGAAGTCTCTGTGCCACGGCATTGAGGATATCCATCTTCTCATTGAGGATACGAAGGACCTCGTCGTAAGCCTTCGAGATGATCACACTGATCTCCTCATCGATCCGTGCCGCAGACTGCTCACTGTACACACGGGTATGGCCGTAACTCTTGCCGATAAATACTTCATCGTCGTCATCGAAGATCACGTTCGGGAACTGCTCACTCATACCGTAGCGGGTGATCATCTCACGCGCGATACCATTGCAGTGCTGCAGGTCAGAGGAAGCGCCCGTACTGATTTCGCCCAGGATGATCTCCTCGGCACCACGACCGCCGAGTGCGATCATGATGTTGTCGATCAGCTGCTTCTTCGTGGTATAATAGATATCCTCATCCGGCTTATGGGCAGTATAACCGCCGGCACCACCGGCCGGGATGATCGATACACGCTCAACGTGATCCGTCTCGGAAACCGTGCGAAGCACGATTGCATGACCCGCCTCATGGAACGCCGTCAGGCGCTTCTCCTTATCGGACATAACACGGCTCTTCTTTTCAGGTCCGATCATGACCTTAAAGACCGCCTCAGACACATCTGCCTTATAAATCTTCTTCGCATTTCTACGCGCCGCAAGAAGCGCCGCCTCATTCAGCAGGTTCGCCAGATCCGCACCTGTATAGCCGGGGGTGATCTTTGCAATCTCTTTAAGATCCACATCATCCTCGAGCGGCTTATTCTTGGCATGCACCTTCAGGATATCCGCACGGCCCTTGATGTCCGGACGGGAAACCGACACACGACGGTCGAAACGTCCCGGTCTTAAGAGCGCCGGGTCAAGGATATCCACGCGGTTTGTCGCCGCAATAACGATTACGCCCTCGTTTGGACCGAAACCATCCATCTCAACGAGTAACTGGTTCAAGGTCTGCTCACGCTCATCGTGACCGCCGCCCATACCGGCACCACGGTGACGGCCGACAGCATCGATCTCATCGATGAACACGATACAAGGTGAATTCTTCTTAGCATTATCGAAAAGGTCTCGAACGCGGCTTGCACCGACACCGACGAACATCTCAACGAAGTCGGAACCGGAGATCGAGAAGAACGGAACGCCCGCCTCACCGGCAACGGCCTTGGCCAGCAAAGTCTTACCGGTACCCGGTGCACCGTGAAGGAGAATACCCTTCGGGATCTTCGCACCCAGCGCCGAATACTTCTTCGGATTTTTCAGAAAGTCCACGACCTCGGTGAGTTCTTCCTTCTCTTCATCGGCACCCGCCACATCGGCAAAGGTCACCTTATTCTTGGAAGGATCATGGAGCTTGGCCTTACTTCTGCCGAAGTTCATGGCACTTCTGCCCTCGCCCTGGTTCCTAGAGAAATTGATCCACACGAAGAACACCATCGCGCCCAGCATCAGAACGATCATAATGCCCGACATGATCGCCGAAACATCCGTAGGCTGCTTATACTCGAAGCTCTCGATCGTACCCTTGTTCTGCGCTTCCATCAGGATCGTCAGCACGTGGTCCTCCGAATCATAAGGAACTTTCTTGCTGACTTCCTTCTTCTTGCCGGTCTCGGAATCCACATACTTGAAAGAAAGCGTGTTGCCGTTGAGCACCACATCCTCCTTTACCACATCCGCATTCTCGATCAGGTTCAGCGCCTCGGAAAGAGACGTACTCTTCGCCGTATCCCCGTTCAGGAAGAAATAGGACGCCACTACCAGGATCACGATCAGGATCAGATAGAACGGCAATCCGCTAAATGACCGCTTCGGTCTTTTGTCTGTTTGACTCATTTGTCACCTCCGTCAACTTCAAGCACACATACATCGGGAAGATTTCTGTATTTACCCGCGTAGTCCAGCCCGTATCCGACGATGAACTCATCCGGCACCTCGATGCCGATATAGTCCGCCACGAAATCCACCTTACGGCGGGAGGGCTTGTCAAATGCCGCGCACACCTTGATGCTCTTCGGATTTCTCGCGTAGAGCTCTCTCTTGAGGCACTGCATCGTCACTCCGGAATCAATAATATCTTCCACGATGAGAACATCTTTCCCTGCAATATCATAGTCCAGATCCTTCTTGATCTTCACATTCCCGGATGAAACGGTTCCTGTGCCGTAACTGGACACCTGCATAAAATCAAGGATCATCGGGCAGGAGATCTCACGAACCAGATCCGCCAGGAACACAAAAGCGCCCTTAAGGATGCCGACGACCACGATTTCCGATCCGCCATAATCTTCCGTAATCTGCTTTCCCAGCCGCACGACAGCCTGTCTGATCTCATCCGTACTGATCATGGTCTCTGTAACACGTTCCATTTTCCCGATCTCCTTTCTCATTTCTCCCCGTCTATAAGAAACTCCAGACAGTACATTCCTCTGCTCGAAAAGCACTGTTCCTCGGGGTTTCCGCTTTTCCCTTGCGTCCCGGCCATCGCGTCCTCAGGCATCGCGCCAGAATCGCCGGCCGTCTCCCGGTATTTAGCGAAGGACTCCTCATCCGTAAACCCTACGGCATGTCCGAACGCCGGAAGCCAGAGCACATCATTTCCCCTGGCCACCAGGAGCAGCTGATCCCGAAATCTCGCCGGGATCCGCATCTCACTCATAAACCGGCGCAGTTCCTTGGTCACCGCATTCCCCGCCCGACAAAGCCGGTCGCCCTGCCGTCTGGTACGGATCACCGCGTCCTTCAGCGCCGATTCCGGAAAAAACCATGTCAGATTATTATAAACTACCTCCGCCTCTTTCTCAACAAAACGGAGCCTCATTCGCACAAAACTTTGACAAAAATTAACGATTTCCCCAATAGGAAGATCAGAAAGCCTCATCTCCTCCGCGGCCTTCTCCTCCGGGACGCATACGCCTGCGCCCTCTACAAATCCGCCTTTTTCCGCGTCAAAAGCACTGTCCTTTGTGAGGTAGAGTATCCTGCCTGCTTCCCTTGCAGCCCGTCTTCCCCCGGGAAGGTCGACGTAAGCGGACCCGGAAGTCTTTTCGGTCAGTTCCAAAATCGCATCCCAGTGCACTGCCTCAATATCCACCACATCGCCGTAAGTCTCAAGCGCCAGAAGCCGCAGAACTCTTCTTCTCAGGACCCGCGGCATCTCCGTAAGCTTTTCAAGAGGCACTGCCGGTTCACCTAGGGCCCCCCCCGTTACAGGTCCGGAAGCCGAAATGCCGGCCTCAGTGCTTTTCGCGCAGAAGGATTCACACGACCCGGATTCATTCATGGAATGTAAAGCCTGCCGCGCAAGCGCCTCAAGAAAGTCGTTTTCCTCTGAAACACGCTCGGAAAGGCCGGTCAGTGCCGCAACCGGATTTCGCCCGGTTCCCTTTTCGATACTCGGGAAGATCTCACTTCTCCAAAAGTTCCTATCGTACGTAATATCGGCATTTGTAACATCGTTACAGAACGGAATTCCGTTCGAAACGCAGAAATCGACGATGTCTTTTTTGTGAAGCGGAAGGAACGGATGGATGATGTTCCCGTTCTTTGGACGGATCCCGCAAAGGCCCTCCATACCACAGCCACGGAAAATATGCATCGCGATGCTTTCCGCCTGATCCTCCTGATGGTGGGCCACGGCGATCACGCCCTCATCTCCTGAAACCGAGCGGAAGAACTCGTATCTTTGGAGCCGTCCCGCCGTCTCAAGGCTCAGGCCCTCTTCTTCTGCGATCTTCGGGATATCCACGTGCTTTACAAGAAGCTTAATGCCAAGTTTTTCACAATACTCGGAGACGGTCTTCTCATCCTCACCGGCTTCTTCCCGGATGCCGTGATTCATATGCGCACAGAGGATCGGCATATCCGGATAGTTCCTGTCACGGATATCCTTCATAACGAAAAGAAGCGCCATGGAATCAGCGCCTCCTGACACACCGATCACCAGCAATGGAGCCGGCAGCAACCGATGCTTCTGACAATATTCTTCGACCGTTTTTACCAGGTCTGTCACTTAGTCACTCCCATCTGTTTCACCGGAAGGATCGTCATACCAGCTGTTCCCGTTCTCCTCCGGCTCATCCGCGCCATTATCCCAAGACGAAATATCCATCTCCTCGAAACCCACATCGTCATCCAGGCCCAATCCCACGGTTTCCTCTAAAGAAGGCTTCGGCGAAACCTGCGTTGCCGGAGCGGCTGAAGCAACCGGCGCCTCATCCATCGGTGGTAAACCTGCGTCATCCATGGGCGGAATCGGCGCCTCATCGATCGACGGCATCGGGATCTCCTCCATCGGAGGCAAGCCTGCATCATCCATAGGCGGAAGCCCTGCATCCTCCATCGGCACCTGCAGCGTCGGATCTCCGAAAAGCTCATCCGGCACGTAGACATTTGTCCCCACGTTTTCCGCCGGAACATCCAGATCCGAAGGTCTTCCGACCTCCTCTTTCTCCTTCTCGAAGAAGGTCGTACGCGAACCGTTCCAGGAAAGGAAAATATCCTTCGTCGGTCCTTGACGGTTCTTCGCCACGATGATCATCGCCTTCTGGATCTCTTCCTCATCCCTCTTCTTGAACTTGGACTTCTTCACGTTCGTGTTCTCATCCTCGTCCTCATCCGTCTCTTCCCTATGCTTATAGTAATCCGGACGGTGAATAAACATAACCATATCGGCGTCCTGCTCGATTGCACCCGAGTCACGCAGGTCCGACAGCATCGGACGGTGATCGTCACGTTTTTCCGACTCACGGGACAGCTGCGCAAGCGCAATAATCGGCACATCCAGTTCTTTTGCCATAAGCTTAAGATTACGGGAAATATCCGAAACCTCCTGCTGACGGCTGGAATTCGCACGCGTCGTTACCGGCGTCATCAGCTGCAGATAGTCGATACAGATCAGCCCCAGCTTCAGGTTCTCACGGTTCTGAAGCTCCCTGCACTTCGTCAGGATCTCCGCCGTATTCAAACCCGAATGTTCATCGATATAAAGCGGCACATTGCCGAGCATCGGCATCTGGGAATTAATGCGTTTCAGCGAATCCATCGTCGGCCGCTGCGAGCTCTGCAGTTCCGAGATCGAAATATCGCAGCGCGACGCCAGGATACGGTTTGCGATCTCCTGCGCGTTCATTTCCAAACTGAAGAACGCTACCGGCAAACGGTCTTTGACCGCAACATTCACGGCGATATTGATTACGAAAGCGGATTTACCCATAGACGGACGGGCCGCCACGATATTCAATGTACCCGGACGGAATCCGTTAGTGACATAGTCCAATTGCGAAAAATGACTTCGTACGGCTTTGACCTTATCGTTTTCGACCATCGCCTTGATAGTATCGGCCAGGATCGATTTCAAAGAACGAAGGGACTCGGACGAAGCCGTCTGATCGCGAAGTTCCGCCAGACGCGAGATCGCCACTTCGATGATGTTGCCCGCATCCGTCTCGCCCTCGTAAGTCAGCCTCGTCACTTCCTCCATCGACTTGATGATCCGGCGGCTCAGCGACTTCTGGCGCACGATCTTGATATACTCCAGATAGTTGGACTTCAGCGCATGGGCGTCCATGATCGTACTCAGGTACGACATACCGCCGATTTTTTCCAGTTCGCCACGCGTCCGAAGCTCATCGCCCACGGTGATCATGTCGACGGTCTTACTTGACGAATAAAGGTGATAGATCGCCTGGAAGATCATCTGATGCGCCGGCGTATAGAAATCCTCGGCCTGCAGGCACGACATGATCGGCAAAAGCAGATCCGACGAATCCAGACAGCAGAACAGAATCGCCACTTCCGCATCGTTATTCTGCGGCGGCACCCGGGTCAAAATCGATTTTTCCTTGTTCTCTGCCATACTCTAAGCCCTTACTCCGGAACTACTTCCACATTGACCGTCACACTAACCTTCGTGTGCAGTTTCGCCGTCACTTCGTAAGTACCGCAGGACTTAATGGGGTTCTTGATGACCACATTCTTCTTATCCACATCGAAACCCGCCTTCTTGATGGCCTCTGCCACATCCATGGCCGTCACCGCACCATAAAGACGTCCGCCCTCACCGGTCTTGACCGCCAAAGTCACGGTCTTGCCATCGAGCAGCTTGCCGTTCGCACGGGCCTCTTCCAGTTCGCGGCGGGCATGCTCCGCCTCCGAACCCTTCTTCAGCTTATTCTTGTTCATATTGTCTGCGTTCGCTTCGCAGGCCAGTTTCTTCTTCAGAAGGAAGTTTCTGGCATAGCCGTCATTGACCTCAACCACATCATCTTTCTTTCCGAGACCCTTGACGTCTGCTAATAGAATGCACTTCATATACTCTTCCTCCAAATCTTTTATGTCGCCCGATCCTTCTTTATCCGCCGCAAAAGCACTGTTTCACATTACTCTCTGCGCCGAAAATCAGCATCTCAAGCACCGTTTCACAGTGCTTTTGCCAAAGAAAAATTGAGCACCCGCATATTCATACGGATGCTCAATATTATACAATTTTCATGTCATAATGTAAACGCGAAATGAGGTTCGGATCCATCCGATTTCTCTTCTTTTTCGTTCACATCCGTCACAGCCGTGACAGGGCAAAACGCCTATTATTCCGCTACGAACGGCAGCAGAGCAACGTGTCTTGCACGCTTGATTGCAATGGTCAGCTCTCTCTGATGCTTCGCGCAGTTACCTGTCATACGCTTCGGCAGGATCTTGCCGCGCTCAGAAACGAACTTGCGCAGACGAGCTACATCCTTGTAATCGATCTCTTCAACCTTATCGGCACAGAAAGCGCAGACTTTTCTTCTGGAACGTCTCGGCTTCATGCCACGGTCGCCAAACTCACGGGCCGGCGCCTTAGGTGCTCTATTTTCAGCCATAATAGTAATCTCCTTTCGATTAATAACCCATTACGTCAAAAGGGAGCTGAGAACTGTCATCCGAATCCATGGAAGCCTCGAAGCCCGGATCGATCTGCTGGGCCGGCGGCGGTGGCGGAGGTGTCTGGGCCACGACGGAAGCCGTGGACGCATTATTCTGCGCCGGAGCCTGGGAAGAACCCTGAGAATCTGCCTTCGTATCAATGAACTCGATCTCGTCGACAACGACCTCAGTCACATATCTCTTCTGGCCATTCTGATCATCATAGCTTCTGGACTGCAGGGAACCGATTACCGCGATACGGGAACCTCTGTGGAAATAATTTCCGAGGAGCGTCGCCTGCTGGCGCCATGCCACGCAGCTGATGAAATCAGTCATACGCTCGCCATTCTGGCTCTTGAAGCGTCTGTCGCAAGCTACGGTAAAAGAACATACCGCAACACCGCTGGGGGTGTTCTTCACTTCCGGATCTTTGGTCAATCTACCCATAAGAATTACTTTGTTCATAATCGTTACTCCCTTTTTACGAAATTACTCCTCAATACGGATAACGAGGAAACGCAGTACGCCTTCTGTGATCTTCAGCACACGCTCGATCTCCTTCGGGAAATCAGCATCCGATGTGAAGTTGAACAGAAGATAGAAACCGTCTTTCTGATCCTCAATCTCGTAAGCCATACGCTTCATGCCAAGGGACTCCATCGACTCGATCGTCGCACCGGACTCAACCTTCGCCTTGATTGCATCTGTGGTCGAAGTAATACCTTCGTCACCGAGAACAGGGCTCAGAACAACCATCATCTCATACTTGTTCGCCATGATTTTTCACCTCCTCCTGGACTAGAACGGCTCTCATACCTGATTCGATGAGAGCGAGGATATTTCATAACATATTAAATATGCTTTCTGCATCCTTCGCAGCACGAGATAGCATATCACAAGTAACAAGGTCGGTCAACCCTGAAATCCTAAAACCAAGGAATCATCTCAAATCATCCCGCAAAACGCTCCCGAAAGAGCATCTGCCGCATCATGACTACGGTTTCCACGTCACCCCGTAAGAGGGCACAGACATATTATAGCCCTCCCGAAGAAGAGAATCTATATGATATATGCGAAATCGAAAACAAAATTCTCCCCCGGATCCGCTCTCTCATTTTCACTCTTATTTTTCAGTTTAAGAGAGCGATTGAGAGAGCATTCACACTTATTCAGCGAAAAACACTGTTTTTGAGAGAGCAGCGTTTTCTCACTTCCCGGCTACCTCATACCCGGCCTCGGCGAGGACCTCCATCGCCCGACCGAAGTTCTCCTTTTTCACCAGAATGTAGTCGGTGTTGTAGGTAGAAACCGCAAAGATCCCGATACCCGCCTCCGCAAGGATAGCCGAGATCTTCGACAAAATCCCGACCAGTGAAAAGTCGAGCACTCCTTCTATGCGAAAAGCACTCCATCCGTCTTCGCGTGCGATCGTTTCCGTGGGTGTATCTTCCGTCTTGCACACCAGCGAGATCTCCTCATCCGTCCGCCCGACAAAGTAAAAATCCGACTCCACCGGAATCTCCCGAATATCCGCAATCTGACAAACCGTAAGATCCATATCCAATCTTTTCAGAATCATCTTCCCGCTCATTACTCCGTACACTCCTTATATAAACACTTCCGTCCCCGTCTTCAAGAGCATATAATGATTATACAGAAAACAAGGCGAGGAAAACCATGATCGAACAAGTACTTTTCGAAATATGCAAAGAAAACCAGCAGTCGCGATACATCAACGCGCAAATGGCCGGCAAGTACGTTTATCTGGAGACCGCGACCGGAACCCGCGGCATGTACTCGCAGGCCGATATCCGAAACTTCCGACTCGATGCAGAGCCTGTAGCGGAAATCTTTTCCCGTCTTGACGCCTTGAAAATCACTGAGTGGCCGAAGTCGGTTCCTACAGGTTATTGGCCCGGTGAAAAAATGTCCGGCTGTGACGTCCCGTCCTGGATGGTCGACGTCAAGAAGCGCCGAAGCTGCCGAACCCACTACATCCGCGGCAAAGGCCACTATCCCCAGGACGCCGGATACCAAGAGCTCCTCGAACTCATGGACGAACTCATCCCCACACACGACCTGAAACAATGGTTTGAAAACGCGTGAATCATGCTCCCCACTCTTCGATGAATTGTACGTTGGGGCTCACGCTCCAAGATCTAAAGCAATAACGACCGGGACGTTTCTATTCTACTTGTCATCCTTATCTTTCGAGGAGTCGCTTCTCTGCTGACCATTCTCATCTTCTGAAGACTCTTTCTTCTCCGAATCATTCTTAGCCGAATCCGCTTTTATCTTCGAACTCTTATCCTCATCAGAATCGGAATCGGATTCTTCATCCTCACCCTTAAGTTTCTTCATGCGCGCCTTCAGCATATCAAACTCCTCGGGTGTGAGCATATCCTCATACTCATCGAGATCCTCTTCATTCACCTCCGAAAGGTGATCGATCAGATACTCCACGGCACTCATGCCGCTATTGCGGAACTCAGAAACCGCCCCTCGGTGATTGCCCATCGTACTCAGGATCGCAACGGTCGCGGCATACAAAATCGCAAACCCGATCGTGACCACATACCAGTTCCGATTATTGTAGAAAACACCAGATCGCAGATACAGCATTACCAGGACAGCGCCCAGCACGGCACTCTTAATCATCTGCCCGATGATCACCCGGGCCGGTGAGATCCGGTTTTTATGCTTCTCGCGAACCTCGCGTTTACGAAGGATCGTGAACAGTTCAATCAGAAAATGCCCCAAAAGTCCGAAACAGATCAGATATCGCTGGCGATCTGTATCCGTAACGTCGTACAAAACCGAGAACGGATACACCACCATAATGCCCGCAACAAGATACATCAATATGAGGATATACACCTTCAACAACTTCAGAAATTGCCGAATCACACAGTGCTTGCCCAACTAAATCTCCCTCTAAACTGTCATTTCAAAGTCTGTCCAGTGCATTCTTAAGAATCCAATCAAAGCCTGTCGAGTGCCTCTTTAATGATATGCTCAAAGCTTTTCAATTGCTTCCCTAAGGATCTGCTCTTCATCTGCGCCCACAATATCAAAGCCAACGGCCTGTGTCAATGACACCTCCGTGATGCCATAAAAACTCTCCGCCAGTGCTTTGACATAGCCAAAACCGTACTCCTCGGGAACCAGTGCCCCGCCTACCGTCGTCACGTAGTGCAGTTTCTTCGCACTGCACATCGGCTCAGGAAAACCCTCCGGCGTATAGCGGAACGTGATACCCATAACATTGATCTGCTCGAAATACTGCTTCAGCGCTGCCGGGAAAGACAAATCCCAGTATGGCGCTGCTATCACGATCTCCTCTGCCTGGGCAAACTGCCTTGCCAGATCGAACATCGGATCGTCCCACTTCTCCTCCGCCTCCAGTGCATCTCGCTTCAGAAGGAATGCCTCATCCGCCACGGGAAAAGCAACGTTCCCGAGGTTGCATTCTTCGATTTCGAAGGTCTTCCCCTCCGCCTCATACTCACCGCGGATCTTCTCAAGGACCGCTTCCGCCAGTCTTCTCGTCCGCGACGCCTCACGGACACAAGCATTGATAAAAAGGATCATCGTGCCACCCCTTTACTTTCATATTTCTATTGTAATCGTACTTCATCCTTGATACAATATGGTCAAGAAGACCAACTTAGTCAACTTGATCAGATTTATAGCCAAAAGAAGGAGGGATCACTTATGCAGGTAAATATCCTGGAAGCCAAAACCAACCTTTCCAACCTCGTTCGTTTGATCGAAACCGGGAAAGAAGAAAGCATCATCATTGCACGTTACGGAAAGCCTGTCGCGAAAATGGTCCTCTATAACGATGTCCCCGCCGGCAAACGAATCGGCGTCGCCAAAGGGAAACTCAAATCTCCCAAGGATCTCGACAAACACAACGACGAAATCGCAGCGCTTTTCGGAGGAACATTATGAATCTTCTTCTCGACACACACATTCTGATCTGGGCACTCAACGGTGACTCCCATCTTTCCGAAGAAGCGAAAGATCTGATCCTCGACGAGGACAACGCCATCTACTACAGTTCGGTATCGATCTGGGAAATCTCGATCAAGCACGCCTTACATCCCGATAATGTTTCTTTTTCTGGAAAAGAACTGGCTGCTTTTTGTCAGGAGGCCTGTTTTATTCCTGTCGAAGTACGCGACAAACATGTCTTCGCACTCGAAACCCTTTCCCGACCTAACGACGCACCTCCGCATCACGATCCCTTCGACCGCATGCTTATTTCCCAAGCCAAAGCCGAAAACCTCACCCTCATCACACACGACAAACTCCTCGCGGACTACGGAGAAAAGTGCGTGATTGTGGTGTAGATTTAATAGTAAGCTCTAATGAAGCGCCTGTTATTCCTTCTTAGCTGATCTGAATTAACAACACTATCCTTTTCTTTGTGAATCTGAAATAACAGGTCAATAGCAAAAAAGCAAACAAAAAGCCTTTGCTAACTCATATGTTAGCAAAGGCTTTTTCACGCCACGAACACAAAAACGAAACCAACACGCAATTTCTCATAGAATTGTCGTCAAGCAATAGATGGAAACGCCGATACTGGCGGAGGCCAGAAGTGTCAATTCCTCATAGGAAGGGCGCGACCGAGTCCGATCTGGAAGACGGGCTTATTGCCCTCAAATTGTGTCAATTCCTCATAGGAAGGGCGCGACTTTTGGCTTTTATCGAAGACCACGTTCTCTATGTAACACCCTGGACTAGTGTCAATTCCTCATAGGAAGGGCGCGACCATTCTTCGGAGTGAGCGCAGCCTACGTCGAGGCGTAGTGTCAATTCCTCATAGGAAGGGCGCGACTCAACAGCAAATCAGCTAAGGTCAAGGCGCTCAAGAAGGCAGTCGCTGAAGAGAAGTGTCAATTCCTCATAGGAAGGGCGCGACGTAGCGACAGGCAAGTTCAGTGGGAACTGGGTTGTTAAGTGTCAATTCCTCATAGGAAGGGCGCGACCTGATTTCAAGCAGTGCTCCGGCACAAGCGCTTCGGCATACTGTGTCAATTCCTCATAGGAAGGGCGCGACACAGCTCCTTCGTGGACAAGAACGGCGACGTTTTGTTCTACACGGGCTTAACGCCAGCAAAGTGTCAATTCCTCATAGGAAGGGCGCGACATACTAGAAGGCATGGACTGGAAATTGCCAATCGAGCGCGAATTAGAACGTGTCAATTCCTCATAGGAAGGGCGCGACAATGAAAGTCTTTAAAGGAATGCGAAAAGGTCGCATCTGGGCCGGAGCAAAGTGTCAATTCCTCATAGGAAGGGCGCGACGTGGCAGATGTCGATACCGACTTCCAGGCAGGCGGATGCACAGCAATGTGTCAATTCCTCATAGGAAGGGCGCGACAACTGAAAATCCAGGATTGTCGCGCGTGACAACAATGGTTTTTCGCCTTTTTTCTTGCAATATACTTCAAAAAGTCGGTCGAGGATTTTTCCCCAACTCGCCCCAAATGCCTAATAATTCGGCATTTGCTATTTCTCATTACTTTTTGAGAATCGTCGACCGACTTTTTCGCGCCAAATAACACGTTTTCTATGTGTTCAAACTTACAATAATATTTATTTTTTCAAGGTTCGGTATCGATTGATGGCAAATTGCTTGCTGTAAAGAATCTATATCACAGAAGAGTTTTCTTCCTGTATCCCGATTTCATACTTATAAACATATTTGCACGAATCTAATTCATATATTACCACTGTATCTTCTTCCGGTACAATTGCATTCTTCAACTCGCGTTGAAGTCTTCGAAGACCACTTTCCGTAATTGTTCCCTCAAACGAGGAATTCTGCACACGTACCAGATATTTCCTACAGATTCGCAGCACCTTAGCTACTCGTTTCTTGTTGATATCATAAGCTAAAATAACAAACATATGTCAACACTCCGGAATTAGTAATACTTGTACGGCGAGAACTTCTTACCATAAAGCAAAGCTTTTTCAAAACCATTGATTTCAGAGCGGATCAGATTTCGATACGACGTTTCCTTATCTCCCCGTTTCAGTTTTGTCTCCAACTTCTCCTCCCAAGCCTCGATCACGGTTCTTTTGCCATGGTCAGATAGATAAACACCTCCATCACGATTCACGAAATCATCGCGATGGATCTGATGACAATTGACGAGAGAAAAGATAAGCCTATCCACCAAAATCGGCTTATAAACATCAGCAAAATCCAGATTCAGGCTGGCACTTCGATTCGTAGTTGAGTGAACAATTCCGATTCTCGGATCCAGCGAACTCTGCCAAATGAACTCCAGAAGGAGATTATAAAGGATCACATTACCAAAGCTCATCAAAGCATTTATAGGATCCTTCGGCGGACGGCGCGTTCGCTGATTGAACGTGAAAGCTTTCTCTTTCAATATGATATTAAAAGCACTATAGTATTTCTGTTTCGCCCTTGCCTCGAGTAACATCAATTGTTCAACCGTTCCGGATTCGCTCATTGCCTTAATCACATCATTTAGGAATGCTATAGGGGACTCCATCTCCGCATTTTTCTTGCGATAGTAACGAAGATTTGCACGCATATTATGTACCTCAGCGATCTCGAGTTTTCTTGCAAGTTCCATTCTTCGATTTGAGTCAAGATATAACTCACATTGCTTTAAAGTTGTTACACCTGAATGCCCATATTCATCTGCTACAAAATGTCCGGTCAAATTTCCAAACCGATCAACAAGCACAAGTCGAATATGATGGTCATGAATCGTCTGCAAAACACCACTGGAAAGTGTGATATTATTATACACATTCAGCTGTCGCGTCGCCTCGACCGGGAGATGGTGTTTGCCATCCGTATTCTCGAAAAGCAACGAATAGTCTTGTCGATTAAGCACGCCTTCCGAAACGATATGGTATTCGTTTTTGATCTTCTGTACACGGCACGGGTGCCAATTATAATATATCTTCCTTCGTTTATTCGAATTCTTTCGAACATCGATATATCCACTTCTCCTAGTGAAGTTGTATCCCAAAATCGTAAGTTTGGCAAAGTCATCGAAAATACCACTTTTATCGTAGTTTACAATGAGTTTCCAAGGATCTTCCCTCAGTTTACTACACACGCTGGAATACTGTCTTGCCAATTCTTTGTGGTTGTTACTAAAAAGATATATATTGTCAGCATAACGGATCCATATCAATGAATGCACGTTCATCCATAAATCAAAATCCATCATATAGATATTACTGAGAACCGGACTAATTGGATTACCTTGAATGATGCCTTTCGTCTTCTCCTCAATTTCATCCTCTGTTTGAATGCGACAGTTGATGTACCGCTCCAGCAAAGTCATCACGGCTTGATCATGTATCAATCTCTGAAGTTTATGAAGTAGCAAGTCATGCGAGATTATGTCGAAAAAAGTCCGAATATCAATGGATGCAACACAGGTAAAGCCTTGTTCGTAGATTGTTTTTACTTTTTCAACAGCGTCCAGAACACCTTTATTCTGCCTGTATGCAAAAGCGCATTCAGTAAGTGTCGGCTCGATTTTCTCTTGCAATATTTGTGCCAGCATTCGGCTTATCAGGCGGTCTACTGCACCCAGACTGCTAATCGTTCTCTTTTTCCCATTTCGACTTACGATATCATAGTTTTTACAGATGTCAGGAACGTATTTGCGTTCACGAATCTGCGCACATATCTCTTCACCATTCAGCTTCCAATACTCCTCCAGATCAGCTATTCGCATTCCATCTGCACAGATGCTCTCCTTCTTTTGCATCAGATGTGCCATCGCCTCGGCGATATTCGTTTCCGCCAAGACATCCTCAATTGAAAACACAGAAATCCCTCCTTTACTAAAGGGTTGTTGATTTCTCATAGAAAAACACGTTAACAAACCAGATTATTGCCACACAGCGCTAATTCCTTATAGGTAATGCGTGAAAATCACTCGCAAAAATGCGCTTAATGTAGACGGAGCATGACGGATATCACTCCCCAAATTCAAACAAGAGAAGCGCGACTTGGCCTAGCAGTTACACTCCGCCTTCAAGGCCGGATGATACCGTGTGTCAATTCCTCATAGGAGAGACGCGACATCAGCGGGGTGATTTAATCGCCTCTGGATCGGCGGCAGTCATTTGTCTGTGTCAATTCCTCATAGGAAAGGCGCGACATGTCTGGCCTACCCGTAAAGATGGAGCTGTCGAAAACGTGTCAATTCCTCATAGGAGAGGCGCGACGTTCAAGGATGGCAGGGAAGTGTTTATTGGCGTGAACCAGTGTCAATTCCTCATAGGAGAGGCGCGACGTTTCGTAAAATTGTCCGTTCGTCTCAATTGTGGGTATCAGCCCGTGGAGTGTCAATTCCTCATAGGAGAGGCGCGACTTTATCGGTTCCAATCAACTGGACATGGAATACACTCGGTTCATGTCGTGTCAATTCCTCATAGGAGAAGCGCGACTGGTACATGAAAGAGTGCGTCGAATACAAAGACGGCAAATTTATGTGTCAATTCCTCATAGGAGAAGCGCGACGATCTTGGTGTAAAGCCTAGAGATATTCATTTCTCGGAAGTCATAATGTGTCTATTCCTCATAGGAGAAGCGCGACCGGACTTGCTCGCTGCAAAAACAGAGGAGGAGTTCGACCTTGTTTTGTGTCAATTCCTCATAGGAGAAGCGCGACTCGCAGCTGGTCTGTTCGCGTTATTCATCGGATGGGACTGGGCAAAGGCACAGATGGTGTCAATTCCTCATAGGAGAAGCGCGACCGCGCAAACCATTATGGGAGGATTGTACTGGGCGCTGCGCATGGAGTCAATTCCTCATAGGAGAAGCGCGACACTATGATGGGTCACTCGGTTGTCCGATTATGATGTCGGATGAGACTCGACGTTCTATCGTGTCAATTCCTCATAGGAGAAGCGCGACGTCTGCAGCAATAGCAAAACGACAGAGAATCGCCAACAAAATGTGTCAATTCCTCATAGGAGAAGCGCGACAACTGAAAAATCAGCGTTGTCGCGCGTGACAATAGCGAATTTGCGTCCTTTTCAATCGGTATTCGCCCAAAAAGTCGGTCGAGGATTTTGTGAGAACACCCCACAAACGCCTGATATTCCAGCATTTCGCTTTTATCATTACTATTTGAGAATCGTCGACCGACTTTTCGCGCCTAGACACTATTACCGTAATTGATTAAGAGAAGTATTCATTTTTCAAAGAGCAGGAAGAGTGTTTACTCTTGATTCATTATATCATGCCTTCTCTTACTTGTGTTTGTACCACGATGATTCGGGTTGTATTTTTCGCATTTTTATCCCTTCCGGAACGCTTATCACGAACCATCGCATCAAGTAAAATCATATCAACAACGGATGAGGTAGTACACCGAATCCGCAAACAAAAACTCTTTGGAGGAACTTACTATGAGAAAAGCAAAACACAACCACTTCTCTACCCACAGATTCTTTGGAAGAAGATGCCCGTACTGCGGTAACTATTCCAGCAACTGGCCGGACAGCGGAGAATGTCCATCTTGCGGTGAAGTAAGCTAATGCTTACTTCACCCCTTCTCCACATCCAAGTTCTTCAGGAGGAACGATCCATGAAAAATGTATACAGAAATGTTGTAGTATGTGCATCTACCCAGGATATCAGGAACGGATTTGACATCTATCTCATGATTTCCGGTCAGCGAGTTTATCTCATGACCCACAGAGATAATACTTGTCTCTTCAATATTCTTAAAGATGGAATTGATTTTTCCGAACTGAAGAGATACAAACCGCATCGTTTGTATTCACGATACGGAATGAAGCAGCACCGGAATGTATCCGTTCGGACATCAAACTGTCTGACTCATCTCATCAGGGTAGTTGACAGCTACCTTGATGAGTCAGCTGAACTGCAGATTGCTTGAGTACAAAAGGAGATTACCACTATGCCTGATTACAATTTACTTATCATTTATGCGGATAACTGCGAAACTGTTTATAACAAGATGTTCTTCAACGATCAGTTCACTCAGTATGAATTCGATACGCTCAAAAAATGCGCGGATATGGAAGCACCCAATCGTGATTTCAGAAGATGGAAAGATAAGGCGCAGGATCTTCTGGATATAGAGCGTCAGCTCGAGTATATTCACTGTAGGTCTGTACGAATCTACTGATAACGCTATCCTGCATAAGAAGGTATACAGAGAGGTTCGACTCATGGACTTCGTCACTAAGATATTCCTCATAGGAATTCTTATCGTCCTCGGAATGATAGGCCTGGCTTATCTCGTTGGTTTCCTTTCAGATGAACTTCCTGGTTTCATGGATTTCCTCGGAGATAGTATCAAAGATGGTTACATTAAAACCAAAGTTGCCACAAGCTGTAAGAATAACCATCATAAATGGAAAGGCTGCAAATGTGTGTATTGCGGCAAGATTCGAAAAAGCCAGCATAAGTACATTAGGCAAAGTTCATACAGCATGTTCCCCAACCCAAATGCCAGTTCCAAATGTGTGGTATGCGGAAAAGTATGTAATCACCGGAACAAAAATGGTATGGATCTTGGGAACAGTAACTGCAAATGTAAAAGATGCGGATGCGAAGTACACCAGCTGGTTACCGATGATGAATGGTGGGACGATAAGCGTAATCTTTACAAGATTAAAAGTCATTGCATCAGATGTGGACGCAGGTTTTAATACCGGCGTTCACATTTACAATAGGTATCCTTTTTCTGTTTGATTAATGCTCCAAACTGACATTCGATCAGTTGGTCTTCGAATGCGGTGTAATCAAAGTGGCTACTAATTCACGTATTCTTAATGAATCAGAATAACAGATAATTGCCTAAAAAGATAAACAAAAAGCCTTTGCCAACTCATTTGTTAGCAAAGGCTTTTTCACGCCACGAACACACAACCAAAACCAACACGCAATTTCTCATAGGAATAACGCGACCACATGTCCGGCAAACGATTTCGAGAAGGCAAAGGATGCCTGTGCGCAGTGTCAATTTCTCATAGGATTGGCATGGCAAGCCATACATCTGGTATGTGTTCGCCTTCGTCAATAAGGATGGAGAGTGTCAATTCCTCATAGGAGAGGCGCGATGAGATGACAATTCGTTTGAATTGTGGGTACTAGTCAGTAGATATACCGGTCTGGAGACCTACACCAACGTATCAATTCCTCATAGAATTGACGCGACTGGCCACTGCGCTTATTGCTACGTAGATCACGAGTGTCAGTTCCTCATAGGAATGGCGCGACCCACCGAAACCTAAAAACCCTGCGGACGACCCTCAAAAGTGCCAATTCCTCATAGGAGAGGCGCAGCAACTGAAAAATCAGCATTGTCGCGCGTGAAAACAGCGAGTTTTCGACTTTTAGTGCCTTATACACTATTACCGTAATTGATTAAGAGAAGTATTTATTTTTCAAAGAACAGGAAGAGTGTTTACTCTTGATTCATTATATCATTTCTTCTCTTACTTGTCGTTTGTGCCACGATCGTTAACATTCGATCAGATGGTGTTCGAACGCGTTGAAATCTATGTGGTTACTAATTCACTAGCGAAAACTCCAGATTAGATTTGGAGCAGTTTAGTTTCATGTTTCCTGATGTATGATCTCATACAGGGAACCATTGCCAAAATAGAAACCTTTCAAGCTATGGCCTAACTCTTTTTATTAGTCCACACCTTAAAAGGTAACCGGTGTACAGATTATTCAGTTTTTATGTGCTTCTTTATGTTACATAGTCTCAGTGCTTCGTTTTGCAGTACGGACAGATCACAGTCTTTCCATTGCAATCATGATCAAAGTAGAAGAGCTTGTGACATTTCTTACATCCCTGAAAATAATCAGTGGGTTTCTGTCTATGCTTTGTTCCGTTCATTAAGATCATAACCGTTACCTCCTATTCTTCAAGAATCTGCTTAGCAGTCAATGAATCCGCATCCAAAAGGACTACCTTTCTGTTAGATGCTGCTATCGGGCCACTGGTTCCTGCTCCATAGATATGCCATCTATCAGCCGACCCCTGACCTATTGTCAGGATGCGATCATCGGAGATTCCAAGGGAAACCAATGTTTCCTTCACCTTATTCGCGCGGGCCAGCGAAAGCTCTACTGAATAGGAGCTGTTGCTATCTCCGGCACAACATCCGATTAATAAGATCCGGAAGGATGGATTACTCTTCATATAGGCAGCTACAGGGTCAAGTACTTTTTCTGCTGCATCCGGATCCACATACTCCCAGGAGTCTCCTTGGAATTTTATCTGGTCTTCAGCTAAGAAAACCGGCTCAGCAAACGGTTCAACGGCTTGCTCGATTACACACTTCTCGAACACAATAGGTGTCTCATCAGGGAATGTGACCGTACTTACTTTAGGAAAATCATCACGGGAAGAATCCGGGTTTGCAGGGATCTGGTCAAAATCAGGCTCTCCTCCTGTCTTCTGAATAACGCATTTCCAAATCGCTTTAAGCTGCTCTGTTTGAGCGAGGGTAAGTTTTTCCTGGGGTAACGCTGTATCTCCCAACTGCTGAAAAACAACCGTGATTCCCGAGAAATCCGGAATTGCTCTCCTCTCAGAGAGAAGGTTCGCCAACTCACTCGGATCGGCCTCAATAAGGTTACCTCTGAAGTCCATGGCTCCACACGTAGAGATTCCGCTATCCAAGACAACGATAGTTTTCTGCATGTCAGCAGCACTCGAACGAAGCGATCGTACTGCTAATTCAAGAGCCGCGAGCAGATCGGCTTCCTCATCATCAGCTCTTGCAGATACGAGGCACTGAAGTGCCATGTTTGTTTTATCCCGGGCATAACGATTCAACCTGTTTGAATTTGCATTCTTCAATGCATCCGGAAGTGTATAAAGATCACTTGCAATCACTTCCGGATTCCCATCAACCTGTATGATTGAAATGAAACCCTGGCTTTCAATCACTTCTGTAATCTTTTCGCGGATCTTGTCATTATTTAAGTTGATTTCTGAAACGCATGCACGATTTCCGATTACGAACGATACAGCTTTAGGGGCAGCAGTAGAAGAATTACGCTTTGCACAGCCACTAGAAAGCATAGCAATTACTACACACATACTTGCAATTGTTTTGAAGATACAGTTTCTCATGAGTCTTTCCTCCACATTTTCAGTTGTTCATGATCTACGATTCGGTAATTCCTTCCTTCCGGTTTTTCCGGTGTATCAGGGATATCTTTCTCTTTGAGGCGAACTTTTTCGGTGGCATCGAGCAGAACTCTCATGATTGTCTCTTCCGAACTATTATCATCGAGCAGCTTAGCCACTTCTTCATACACCGGCATGGAGAGCCGGTTTATTTCATTCGCACCTGTCACATGTTCCTTGATGCGTTCGCGAACATAATCCGCGTCTTCTCTAGCTATTTCAACTACTCGCCTTAAAGCGACCTTGAACAGTTCTTCCTCTTCGCGCATGGCTTGTTCCATATCCTGAGGGTCTTCTTCGAGTTCTTTCAAAATCGCTTCATCACGATCTATTGCGTTATCCAGAATCAAAAGGTTATCCTCGAGCACCTGCTTTTCTTTCCGCATCGGATTGGCTGCATGGCATGATGCACCGAAAGAAACAAAGGATGTAGCAATCGGAAGCAATGCCCAGCAAATCGCTGACGCAAGAGCCAGAGGATCTGCCTGCGGTTCTGTTTCAAGTGCGCCCATCTGCGAAGTCGATACTTCTCCCGAGAGCATCAGATCTTTCGCGGCTATACGCGTGTATACATATATGGAGAAACATATTGCGGTGGCAGCTGCGCAGAAAAGGATGATACCCCATTCCTTCTTATACCCCTGTTCTGCTTTCTTATATACACTACCAAGCAGTATCGGGGACACATCGAAGCCAATCAAAAGTCCCACACAGGAAACTATTACCATCAAAGCGCTATCATTGCTTAACGTAGAAAAGAGTGAGTAGAAATTCATACCATCTGCAATGGCGCACACAATCATCAGGCCTATTGCAACCCAAGGAGTATCAAGAATACTCATCGCTTTCTTGTTGTGATCCAGCACTTCTTTGCGTGCTGTAGAGATCAGGTACTGATTACTTTCGCGCTTCACTGTTATCTTTCTCATAATGCTTATCCTCCGCAAATTTATTCTTCTTCAGTCTGCGATCAATCTCATCGCGCTCATCCTTCGTTTCTTTACGCACTTCCTTCAAATGCTCAATGTCAGCTCTGAAGAAAGTCTCCCAGCTTTTACGGGCTGTTTGATGATTCATAATCGTTCTACGGCGTTCAACATGCTGCTTCACCAGGTCACAGAAGGCAAGTCTCGCGCGATCAGCTATAAGGCAATCCAGAACATCGCCGTGCTCTGAATCGATAATGTCCTTCGGCAGCTTCGCCAGATAGGCATCAAGTTCATCCCGGAGAAGATCCAGAGGTGTGAAACTGCAATACTCGAACGAGTAATACTTCGGGAGCATACTGATCATCGGTTCGAACTGTCCACTGACTTCGGTACTTTCCATATTCACCTCCGGGATGGTATTGCTCGGAGTTGTCTTCTTTTTCTTAAAAAGCTTCATACAGCGTCCCTCCATTCATGTTCAGGTACAGGGTAGTTATACTTCTTGAGGATTTCATCAGCTTCAAGCAGGACCTCACGATGATGCTCAAAGTACGTGATTTCACCTTTGGGGATGATGATAATGGCTGTCGGAAGTACCGGCAGTTTCAGTTTGTCCGGGTGCTTCTTCATGGCAAAATTCCAGTAATAATCCAGTTTCTGTCTTGTGTGATAGAGAACCTTCTCAGTAACCATACGGTTCGCATTGTTAGCTTCATAAATCAGGCTTCGTGTGTTGAAGATCGTGTTTACGCAAGAAGAAAGCTCCGCTTTTTTCTGCTTTACACGGGAAACGTATGAAGCCTTTTCCTTTTCGCGCTCACGGACTCTGCGCATGGTTACCGCTTCCTTGCTCAGTTTTGACTCCCCATCCTTAACCTCAATCGGGAGCGAATCCAACGAGGCGCTGATAGCATCCAGTTCCTCCTGTGCAAGAGCACATGCCTGTTCCGCGTCTTTGACGCGATCAAGCGCGATCCGAAGTTCCGTAAGATAGTCAAGAATCTTCACTTCGTGGAGGGTCCAGCTTCTCAGGTTGTACTCCTCGAATTCGTTAACCATCTGATCGATGATCGGCGATGTCACCACACCATTGTCTGCTTTACGAGGGAGTCCGTTGCGGCCATCGGTTTTACCAAGTTTTTTCATCAGTTTCTTTTCCTGTTTGCTCAACGAAGAAGTCTGGTCAGAATCCGTATTCTGCTCATACTCCAGTTTGAGATCTTCAATCCCCATTTTCGGAGATCCTTCCTTAGTTTTTCTTGTCTCATCAAAAGGGTTCATCTGTATGTCCTCCTGAGTTTGAATCCGGTCTGTTTTTTGTTTCTTGAGTACAATTTTAGTGTCCTCGTAAACGATTCGCCATAGCTTCTAAAGGGAGAAAAATGCGAAAAAAGAAAGACCCCGCATCTTCGAGATCTTTCTCATATAAAACCTATTTAATCAGACTTGCAGTTACTGAATAAATCTACTTTCTAGTAAAAGTCGTCTGTCCATTGCTTATTCCGCATGTTACCTCAAATTGAGCACCCGCGCAATACTTTTTCACAAAATCCTTCGGTTTTTTAGTAAGGTTTCTATCCACATCTTTCCATGACATCGTCACTTCCTTACCATCTATAGACACCTTCATTTTTTGAGTTTTCTGGTCCGCATTGAGTACCGTCGCTGTATATTTCTTACCCAAAGAGAATGTCGTAGCCTTGGTATCTTTCCAGCCGGGATCAGTATACTTTATCGAAGCGCTATCCTTACGTTTTGGAGTATCACTTCTTTGTCCCTGGGCGCCATTTCTATCACTCGAAGTATCCGTTGCTTCTCTTTCAGGCTCGAACGGCAAGATTAATTGGTTCACATCAAATTTCACTTCACCTTGCTCATCGTTATTCACACCATTTTGCACTTCTGGAAGCCCTCGATAAATCGTTATCTTGCTTCGTTTGGCAAATGGCCGCATCTCACGATTCTTCTTTGTAGGCCATTCATACCCGTCAGCTAAGGGGCTGTTTCCCGGGTCCCTTATCACCGGATAAGATACCAGAACACCCTGCTCCGGAACAGTATTGAAAGACAGCATGAACTTAAGCGCGTTCTTTACACTTTCTGACTCAGTAAAATCTTCAATATCGTCTAATTTACTGATCGTCGGTTTCAAAGTCTGCTCTTTGTAGATTAACGTGGAATTCGAAGCGTTGAACTCAACTGACCGGATCGTATACTCGGTCACTTTGCACTTAATACTTCCAAGTCCAAGCGGCTTCCCTCCACCTATCTTGTAACACAAATCCAAATTCTTTTCTTTGTCTTCTTCACTTCCGTTGTTCATGATCCAGAGTAACTGTTCTAACTGAGGCTTAGTAATCCCATCGAAATACAAGCATCCTTTAAAAGTATTCTTTTCACCCTTATCGAGGAGTCTTACCGTTCTATTTTGTTTATCCTTCGAGATGTCTTGTCCCTGAAGGATCTCCACACGTGATTTGGGCTGATGCCAGTAATTCTTCCTTCCTCGAAGCGTTGCATCTTCAACATGGATTTTTCCGTTATCGTCCACATAATAATCGTATGTCCAGAACTTGCCATCTTCCGGTTTTGTCAGGTAAAACTCTGTATTTCCGAGTTTCGGGTTAGAAAGGATCTCCAAGGTGACCGGAGTCCCGTTATCGTAATAACAGGTACTAAAGTCATTGGGTATCTTTTCCAGCCGCGCATCCGAGAAGCGAATTCGCGACGTAATATTGTTTTTCTCAATACGATTAGAGTCAACTCGGCCGAAAAGGGCACAAGCAGGGCACTTATTTCTTCCGCTACATGGCTTGAAAACGCCTGATAGTTCCTTGATCGATGTGTTGTAGACCTCACGAGTTACACATGCAGGCGACAAATAAATCTTTTTCCAAGTGTCATCGTCTGTATCTGTAACGGTTGAATAATAAACTGGGAAATATTGTTTTTCAACGTTATTAATAAAAGAGCGAAGATTATTTCCATATTCGCTATAA
Source organism: Clostridiales bacterium (assembly GCA_017620475.1). Classification (GTDB taxonomy): domain Bacteria; phylum Bacillota; class Clostridia; order Saccharofermentanales; family Saccharofermentanaceae; genus Scatonaster. Next base: position 55,562 of record JAFZQI010000003.1, read on the forward strand.
CGTGTAGTATTACCCGTTTGTTTTTTTGAGATCTCAATCACCCGTCCAAGAGCTTTTAAATCCATAGATGAAATCGTTCTGGATGATCCATGGCTTTTTTGAACAAAAATATGTGCATACTTTTTGTGAATAGTGTCTATTAACGGATCCTCTCCCTTGATAAAATACCCGGGAGTAGTCATACGTCCAGAGGCGGTTCTCGACACGTTGGCCGCTTCAATCTTTTCCAAACCTGGTCGGATTTCCGTCTTAGATGCGGAATCGATGAACACCTGCTGTCCCTCACTATAGGAAGGCGTAGTATACGTTGTAGCGTTCCCATTATGAAACTCGATACTCGATGCTTCAAGCAGTTCAAAGGTGTTGTCGGATGTTCGGTGAATCAAACCCGGAACGAAAGGTTCAGGAACCCGTTTAGATAACGCCACTTCCTCATCGTTTAGACTCGACATGCAGGAATCAGTCAGCGTTTCATATATACTCCGGATCACCCCTCGGATCTCACTCCCCGGTATCACAGGTTCATAAAAGTCGGTATCATGGGAATGCTGATCGTTAAGATCTGTATAAGAAAAGAAATCATACGAATTATGTTCCTGAAACTGATTCGATACCCGGAACGCGGTGGTGTTACTCGTATTCGGAATAAACACGGGGGTTTTCGGAGTGATAGTATAATGGATAACTCCGGACAGTTTCTCATCCTCCTGCTTATCCGTATATGACTTTCTTCCCGTCTCGGGGAAAGGAATAAAATTGTAAACATTCAAAAATCCATCCGGCATAATCACACCTCCTTCAACCGATAATTACAAACTTTAAGAAGATCATTTTCATCATAGACGAAGTAATTCACGATGATAATTTTATTTACTCCACCATTGATGAAGCACTCCTCTAAAAACGCCTCTTCCTCATAGACAACATACTCTCCAAATTTTGCCTTTACAGAATCGTCGGATACAACTGTACTCAAGCCCTCCGACTTCTTAGCGGATTGAACCAAACGATATTCTGTTTTTCGATCGAAAAGATGGATCTCAAGGATTTCATCATTCGAGATCTCACCAAGTTTTTTAATCTCTTCATCGATATCATCATATTTTCTTAGAATTACATTTCTTCGCGTTGAAAGATATAGCATCCCTGTGGTTGGTGCTTTCGATTTCAGTTCATTTAGCTTCATCTTCATTTCCTCCAATCAACGAATAGTTGTTTATCGTTATACTCTTAGTCTGAGTCTCGGGATCGTCAACAGAAGTCAAAGAGTATTCCCTGCTGAATTCATCACAATCTATCTCAATACTACCCTTGGGACTGAAAATTCCTCTTCCGATGGATACCATTCCTCCGATAGGAAGATATCCTCTCTGAAGGTCGAGCAAGGCCGGCATGATGATTGCAAGGCCCTCTTTTGCAATATCTCTTCTTAAGGATATCTCAAGATTGACCTCCCCTCCCACGCAAGTGACTTCTTCATATAACGCATGTTCTTTTGCTGAAGACTCAAAACGACTGATTGCCGTACGTGTAATCGCAAGATCCTTTCCTCCTACGATCTCGCTCTCGTCAAAAATGATTTTCGAAACTTCGGCCGCTTTTTCATCATCCGAATCCTCTATCTCTACAAAGCCGAAAAAGTCGTTCATTCTTCCATCTATCCAAGCATCCGTATTCTTCGTATTTTCCGCTACTTCCTTAAGGATCTTTCGTGCACGGCTACGGATCGCTCCTGCAAAACTGGTTCCGGGGATAACCGATTTCTTATTGGATTGAATGTGGATATAATCCGGTGCTCCATTCTTCGCCTGATACTGACGGATACTGATACAGCCATCTAACTTCAACGGAACAGTAACGTGAACATACTTTGAAGACTTCGAAGATTCTTTTTCCCAATCGTTCCATAAAACCAAATCTGAAGAAGGTTCTCTTTTTTGGTACTCGGTTCCGTAGAACTTGCCATAGTCCACATAATTCTCTTTATTGAAAGTTTTAACTGATACCTTCTTTACACTCATTTTCCCAAAGCCACGGGTTTTCTTACTTCCAATGCGGATATCTCCAATGGATAATCCGTGCAGTGCCTCTTGAATCAGCAGTGTGTCGTCGGCCTTTTCCTTCTCATCCCTTACCACCAGTTCGAGGAAAAATATACCGACAGCTCCTTTATCGACGATTTCCAGATCGAATTTAGCTCCGGGTTTGACATTCTTATTCTCATCTAATCCAACACCATCCCGATACGTGACTATGACTGAATTCTTTTCAAACAACAGATCAGAAACAAGCAAACGACTCATTTTACCGCCCTGAGCTTCCTCATATCCAAGAAAACCCTGATTCGGATCATTAGGAGAAGTGTCTAAATACCCACGGAAAGCCCCGGCGAGAGAAGAACCGGAAACAAAGGGTTCCCCATAATAATTCCGAAGCACATCCGCGTCTGTTTCGTCTCCCTCTCCGCCTGAAACGTTCATTGGCGAGAGTAATTCAATATCCACTCTATATATGATTTTCTCAATCAAATCAGCCATTTTTACTCCTCCTCTCGTCACGGTTGATGCGAAGCAGCGTTTTCCACTCGTTTAAATATGCCTTAAGGAACAGCCCATAGAACTCTTCTGCCGTTCCATTTGTTTGAGAAAACACCATCCATATTTCGGAGTCTTCGTTGTTCTGCGCATCCTGTCGCAAATCCAATATCTTCTTTGCGGTTTCCTTGATTTTGTTTTTCCTAATCTCTTCAACATCAGCCTTTAGTACGTCGAAGGATGCACGATTCCTATACATCAATATAAGTTTTGCAATTGCGGGATCGAAGTCTTCTTCGCCGGAATTCCCAGCTATCTTTTCCCATCTCGAATCCGCCGCACTCTGTGCCAAACGAATCATTTCTTTCTTGCGCCTGTTTTTATCCAGTTCCATCTTGATATTCGTTTTATACTCGCAGGGTTCCTTCGTCGAATCAGAACTGATCTTCTCGGCATCAACGATTTTCAGTTCATCGGCTCTCGGCGAGAAGATTCGGAGCTCTCCATATCCTTCGGATGTTCTTTCACCGATAAACAGAGTATCCTTTTCAGGAACAGGATTGATCATCTTTATCCGGAAAATGCTTCCTCTTCCGATAGCCGTAAAAATCGGTTTACGGCATCTCTGTGTTACATTGAATCCGCCGATAGTCTCATATACCACAACGGATTTCTCGATCTCCAGATTGGATTCAGCAACACCTAAAGACAAAGCAAGATAGCTAAGAAATGTTTTCTTGTCACTAACATACATACCCACTTCATCATACATAATAATCGGAGAATTCACCTTGACAAGTATTTCACCACTCATCATGTTGGGGGACGGCTCGATTTTTCTTGGTTCTTCGAAAGACAATACTACTTCACCGTACTGGGTATTCTTTGAATAACCGATTCTTGCGTCATGCACTTCATTGAGACATGGGTAAATGCCTCTAATCCGCTTTCCTTCATCGTTATCAAAGCCGCCCATTGCCTTGCCATTTGAAATTATAAAGCCTTTGAAAACCTGTTCTTCCCGAATGCTGTCCAACTGATAAAAGCTGGAATTATCTCCACTTCCTGTGGCATGTCCGATCGATTTATCGTCCGGTCTTTGATGGTGATAATGAATCTCAGTATCCACTTCGATTGCTTCACCTGAATCGGTAATATACAGATCTCCCAAACCTGACAGCTGATCGATCTTTTCACCTTCCGGAATTGAATCATCGATGTTTTCCACTTTAACATTCTTCTCTTGCTCGATGAAATCATACACTTTCAATTCGCCCGTTTTCCTGTCATAGGAAGCATTCTTCGATTTTCTCATGGATAGAGGAGCAGGAGTTGCCCTGTCCATCTTCTCTCCGCATGCAATATATGCGGTTGAAAAGATCGGGGATTCTTTCATAATCTCTAAAAACTCGTCCTGAGGCATGTTGCCGGCTAAAATACCAAGCATCTTGCCACCATCAATGAACGTCTGTGTTTTGGCCTGATTTCCTTCCGGGCTTTTACATATCACGGGAGATTTTACATAGATCGAATACGGAAGTATATAGGTCGCATCCGTTTTAAAAATCATCTTACTGTCTTGCTGATTATTCGCATCATCCGATACATCTGTTACCGATACCTGAATCAGTCCAAGACCTCGGGTACGGTTGATTCCAATATGAACCACGTTCTCCGCTGCTTTCTTGAAATCTTCTACTATATTCTTGAGATCTTCTGCTGCCTTCTCGCAGTCTTCGGACTCTTCAAATCTTTCAGTTATAGTGACCACACACTCGAACTCGACACCACTCCTTACAACTCGCTTAGCGCGAAGATGGTTTTTCAACGCAGCTCCGGTTTCGGGATTTATGGAAGTTTGCTTGCGTTTATAGGTATATAGATCCAAAACTTCCTGAGGGTGATATTGACTGTGGCGAAGGTCTTCTTCCATATTCTTATGATCCTTCAGGAAAGCACCTTCAGGGAACTGTATACACGAACCGTCTTTGTCAAAAAGGTACGAAAAGCTTTTCGACTTCACCAATCCGAAATTCATCAGTTCGAGCATACTCTCCCGGATGCAGCCTTTCAGTGCTTTGCCCGGGATATACGGAATACCACGAGAAGAGTAAACTACATCGGTATCCACACTCGAATTATGTGTATCACCCGATCCGGAACAGAGATCGCTGAGAAGGTGTATGATTAGTTTTAGTTTTTTCATATTCTTTCCTCCCTCTCCTTTATGGTGCAACGTAGAAGTCCATCAACTCAAGCGCATCGTACCAAAAGCCTTCCGTAGATGGGGCCGGAAGTGTCTGTTTTCGCGATTTAAGAAAAGTGATATACGCTTTACGGGACGCCTCGCCTTTCGAACTCTCCTCACGAAGCTGCTTCGCTTGAGTTCTTGGAATATTAACCGTGAACATTCGGATACAATCAATCAATTCATTGATCCTTCTGTCCTGATTCTTTTCATTTAGTGTTTTATTCGCTGTATCGTCAACATAGTAAGGACGAGAGATAATCGTCTCGTCTGTCTCGGGAATCGTGTATTGCTTTTTCCTATATGCTTTCAGATCGGCCGCGCTGATATTTCTGCAGATCTGGAAATCAACATAATTCCCGATTTCACCGTTATCGCCTACCCGAACATTGTCTTTTGCAATCTTTTTGGCACTTGAGCAACACGCTTCGGCAACCTGATAGGCGTCGCTAAACGGGAAGTGACTTTGGAAAAAGGCAATACCGGCACATGCGGAGAACGGTTCCGGAATACTCTCCACATTTCCATCCATATCCGTATAACTCATATGTTTTTTGTTTACATCTTCAAGGAAAAACTTTACTGCTTCAAGTGCGACTTTTGCATTGCAAATAAACGTAATATCGTCTCCTGCACAAATGATTTTCCGATAAAGCTTACTGGGTTTCTTCTGCTTGACCTTGGGCGCCAAAGATGTATCGATGAAATCGGTCATTGCCTGAAACGATTCTTTAAAACTTGTATCAATACTTCTGGAAATACCACGGACGACTTTAGTTACGGCGCTGTATTTCCCTTTATCCGCCGGGGAAATACCTCGCATGATTTCTCCAATCTTTTTTCCCATGTTATTGCCATCGATGTGCACAACCGCTAGAATACTGTCATCTTTTTTCGCCGTTACCAGATTATCAAGGATCTTTTCCTCGGCCTCGTTCGTATTCTTTTTGTAAGCGTCCACTTTCAATTTAGATTCTTGCGAAAGGAAGCCTTCATTCCGATCATTTTCAACAATCGGATAACCCGTCATCGGGTCAACTTTAGCGAAAGGAAATGCACCAACAGGATGTCCATCCGGCATCTCTGACTTAATCCTTCTCATCTCCAGTTTTACCTGATTGTAGTCTAAGGCATAGTCATTTGTCATTTCGACGACAGCAACAGCCAATTGGAGAGAATATGTGTTTTCAAACACATACTTGGCAAGCGCGCGGTTCACCTCGCTGCACAATTCGCGCGATCTAAACAGAACATATGCATTTCCACCGCCGATGTACATAACCTGCATCTGAACAGTAGAATCGGAGAGGAATTCGATGTTATCCTGAGTGCCTGGAGAATTCCATTCAACAATAAATTTATTCGGATTCCAGCTTTTTGCCTTACGGATTTCTTCCAATCCTCTGGTCATGATGTTCTCCACGATATTCGAGGCACCCATAATCTCCTTGATCCGATTTGTTCTGAAGATGTAGCTTTGTATTCCTCGCACATCATACATAGCCAGAACCTCGGTCTTCATTAGTTCTTCTCTCATCTACGTACTCCTCCTTTACATCACTACTCGAATAGCACTTTCATTTATTACTGCTTCAAAGCCTCTTCTATGCTCATATTCATCTTATCGTAGCTATCCCATTCGCTACTGATAGTCACTCCCGTACGCGAAAGCATTCGTTTTTCCATTTCATATATAGCTTGCGGATCTGCAATCACTTTTACATTCTCTTTTGAAAGAGAGATCATACGATGTGCAACCTGATTCCTGAGTTTTTCGATACCTACGATCATATCAAGATCACCTAGGAGCTGTTTATCATTCACAACACCCATATCCTTAAGGATATCCATAATCAGTTTAGGGGATACAAGCTTGTCGCCATATCGCGGCCACCTTGATTGTATCGATGGATACTTCCAAAACTCCGAGCCAAGGTTTGTAACAAATCGGTCTGAAGAAGCATCCCATATATTACTGAACGAAATCTTCGTCAAAACACCGAAAAGCTTGTGAAGGATCTCTGTGTTCAAAGGAGTCAGGAATCGCACCATATCCGAATACTCATACGAGTCAATATAGAGTCCTACGCGGAGCAGATATTCTGCTGATTTACACTCGTATCTTTCATAGCCTTTAAAGTCTTTTGTATTCGGAAGTTTTGAGAAGTATTCCTGATACTCTCTATTGTTACTGATATTAAGGTGTTTCCTTTCATCCGCGAACTTCAGGAGTGTTTTTATCTCCCTCTTTTGCAATCGTTTGGGGACGATTTCCTCATAGGCTTCAAGCGCACCTGAATAGTCATACATATCGATCAGTTTTCTTACGATCGATCCGGCGCGTAATACTTTAATGTTCTCCGCCTTTGCCTGCCGGATCCGAATTATCTTTTCCTGCTGATTATCCGAGTTTCTCGAGAAGAGTTCCTCAACATCATATGTTTTAGATGTTTTCCCCTTTTTCCCTTCCGGATCCGGATCCTTTACCTGATATAAGTCTGTGCCTGAAATACCAACTACACTTTTCAGAATGTACAAGGCCGCCTTCATAGCCGGAGTCCCGGAAGAAATATTGATCAGGATATGAACATCTTCGCCCAGATCCGCTTTGATCTCCTCCAAGCATCTAAGATAATCCCGATAGAAGGCATCCATATCGATGATGTCATCACCTAACACCTGACTCTCAAATATCTTCACTGACGAAGGACTAAATTGTTCCATTCCCTCGTTTTGGGCCACCAGTTCCAATGCTCGGATATACCGATTATCTTTATCGGATATTTCTTTGATGTCTTTTGTCATGTAAAGATAAGTATACTCCGGCTTATTCTTCCGAAAAATATGCATCAGTGATCCATCATATACTTTAGCTGGCGCATCGTTTTTCGGCATTGGATCTGTATACCCCACTGGGCTAAACAAAACCTTCAATCTTTTGTCCATTGTAAACTCCTATCGGTCATATATCCTGTCTAACATCAAAAAGTCCTAGACCCTTACTGTTTTTACTCCCCAACCCGGTTTGATAGAGGAAATCCAGATATTTCCTCTCTCCCCGCAGCAAGTAATCACCATACCATGCTATCAAGGTATCACTTCCATCTTTGATTTCGGTATATTCCGGTTCACAGCTGTCACCGTCAACCATATACTCAATTTCGATATCCGACAAAGGCGCTTCTCCAAAACAAGCCTCGTATTTTCTTCGAAAATTCGACTTGATAAGTGAATAGAACTCTTCGGAATCCGGTCCAAAGCACAGTTTTTTCTTTTTTCTTCGTTTTTTCCTTTTGTGATCCGAGGCCGAATTCGATTCATCTTCGGTCTTATACACGCAGATAGGAGAAATCATTGTAATGGCCACCTCTTTCTTTTCGATGGTCGGATTGCTCGATTTCACCTCCACATTTTTATATACATGATTCCCCAACCGGATCCCGTTTTGCAACAATTCATTTTTGATCGCATAGCCAAAGAAAGGTTCTACTGAACGAATAACAAAAGAAGCCTCATCAGCAAAAATGCATTTCCCTCTCTTTGTTTCAAATGATCCGGAAACATCGCTAAACGAAAAGAGCTTATACTTTCTCTTCCCATATCTGAATCCTGAATTGTGGATAAATCCGGAAAAGTCGACATTCTGTTTTTCCAGCAATTGATAGAGTGTTCCCCGAAGCATATCCATATATCCTTTGGTAAGCGTCAACGGTTTATCCAGATCGATTCGAACCAATAACTGCATAGCTCCCCCTTACTGCAACCGATCGATAATATCTTTTATGCAGCTGTTCATTTTTGTGTATGAATCATCCAGAAGATGAATCGGTAACCCGACCATTTCTATCAAAGCTCTTTCCTTCTTAAGAATCTCTCCTGCATCAAACCCTTTTATACTGCCAGATGGGGCTTTACCATAGATACTTCGATACATTTTAGGAGAAAAACGCGTCAAGCTCATCAATTCTTTACGCGATAGCGGAATGATATAGTGTGCCACCTTATCCCGTGTGCAGTGTTCGATCGTCGCCAGTTCTTTCATCAACATATAATCACTAGAACCAAAGAATCCTATAACCTCATACGATAACGCAGTGACAATCCTTCCCGGAGTCAGCACTTTCCTCGAAAAATCAGAATCCCAATGCTTTGCCAGTTCCGAGAACTGTCCTTCCTGTTTTTTATCAAGAGATTCAACAAAACGTCCTAAATTATCCACGACATCCTTGATATCTTGGTTTGTTTTTGCGTAAAAAATCATACTCATCAGCTCGGTATTAAGGGGAGTCATCGCCCGAACAAACTGAGTATACTCTTCTTTATCGTAGAACAACTCCAGCTGAAGAAATGATTCCTGACACAAAAAAGTCATGTCATCGCACTTACACCCGGATGAATATGGAAAGAATCGCTTTTCTTCCGGAAGATTGTTTTGAAACTTGATCAGCCATTTTATATCCGAATCAGACAACAGCAACATCTTTCTTGATGCAGCAACTTGAAGGAGTCTTATCAGTTTATCTCCAATCTGTTTATTCGCCGGATTCGCGAAGGAAAGATTACTGACGACCTGCTCTGCACCGGAATAGTCGTGACGATCAACCAGATTCTTCACAATCTCACACATCTTCAGCATGACCAAGTTGTCGCACTTGGCAATTTGAATCCGGTTTTTTGCAGAAGGATCCTTGTCTTTATTTATGTTATATTGCATATCAAGCGAATATTTAGGATACTTAAAACTTCTCGGTTTCGGATCCGTTACTTGAATCAGTTCACAAGGAATACTCAGCATAGATTTAAGAATGTAAAGAGCCGCTTTCATTGCCGGCGTACCGGATGAGATATTTATCAGCAGGGTATCCTTGCTCCCAAAATTCTGTTCTTTCTGGATCAATTCAATGCAGCGTCTGTAGTCATAATAAAATGCATCCATCTTGTGTACATTATTCTTTTTGACCTGACTTCTCAGAATTTTATATGCATGATCCTTCCCGGATAGAGCTTTACAGCGAAATGCTTTCTCAGACGATAGTTTTCCCTCGGAAACCAGATCCCTGGCAAGCATATCCAAAGCTTTAGTGTACCGATGATCATTTTCTATCCCGTTTTCTTTGTGGAACTCAATTTGATAGATATCTTCAGTCATGTAGAGATAGGTATAATCAATGTTTCTGTGCCGATAAATATGCATCATCGCCCCATCATAATACGGATCCCTTGATATGGGATCCGTAAGTCCAACCGGGCTAAACAAGATTACTCTTCCCACGACATGCCACCTCCGGCGCGCAATCCTCAATCTCTTTTAACAATTATACCTTATCCATCCGGATTATGGAACTCATATCCCTGTTCAAAGCCATCTTTTCTTCTCGTCTAATAAGTTCCAGGGCTACGGAGTGCTTACGTTTCTCATCGCCATGCAAAGCCTGCGGCACATCTCGGGTTTCTAACACAAATAAATCCTTATAACCATAAAGGGACTCAACAATTTCATTGTAGTCGTTTCCCGGATAGTGTATCGTGACAACATATTCAAACCAGTTATCCTGGAATTGGTTGACACATGGCAGGCTGTTGGCCAAAATCTGCGGCACATCTATTTCAATCACTTCAGGATCAACCTCCTCACCGTTTCGATTCTCCTCCGACGCGATAACCAAAACATCCTCATCCGGCTTTTTAAGGATTCTTAAGAGGTTGCAGTTTGTTCTCTTCTTTCCTGCAAACGAACAATTCCACCCAATGGCAAAGGTATCCATCCTCATCAACGCAGCTATGAGATTTCCGGTCTTCTCGGACTTATACTGTCGGTTCCTCTTACAAAACACCGTATATGATGACATTTCATGAAGGAAACGTTTCCGCTCATTCTCCGGCATTCCAACCAAACCGACTTTTACTTCTTTATACATCTCACCAGAATATGTTTCTTTATTCCCATACTGAATAGCATCAGACACCACTTTGATGTATTTTTCACGTTCTTTCTGGCTGATCACTTCATCGAGTATACTCAGTTTGGAAATCAGATCGACTCGAGCAATAGTCATCCCCTGCTTCTTCGTTTCACCAAATTTAAATGAATAAGCATACACTCGGAATGTGTCCTGCTGATTCGAGTAATAAAGCGACTCTAAGAAGCTGATTCCGCCATTTTTTCCATTTTTGTTATTCGTATATTCATATTCTACTTTGTGCGAGAAACATATTGCCTTTAGAATGCCTCGGAAAATCACCTTATCAATTCCGATTTCATTTTGGGCGCAATCGCAGTACTGAATATCCGAGAAAGAAAACACATCGCGTTCCTCATCCTCTTTGAGATAATCTAGCATCGTGTCCCGTTCCACGTCATCCAAAAAGAGAGGAGTATACTTCTCTTTGAGGACTTCCCGCAACCAATTCCGTTCAAGAGTACTCATCGGTATAGGCATCCTGAATGGAATGGGCCCTCTATACTCCCCAAATCGAAGCGCAAACGAAAAACGTTCGAAGAACTCTCTAATAGGTTCAAGATAAATAATATCAAAAGCCTCTTTCTGCCTCTCTCGAGCGAGATTAGTCTTTTTCTGACCGTTTTTCTCTCGTTTCGGGTTAGCGTCATCCTGAGATGATTCCTCCTCAATCAATTCTGCAAATAACTTTTCCAACTTATCTTTATCGTATGATCTTTTACATACTGTTTCCTGGAGAAGTTTCTCAAATTCCCGATAAGCATATCCCGTATTGGGGCAGAAGAGTTGTGTAGAACTCGGAGCGTTTTTTACAGGCTTCCCTTTCCCATCGTCTTGGAATATGTATTCAATGGTAACCGGTTGCTGATAGGTGAAGTCTTTTTTCTCTCGGGGTTTTTCTTCTCCATCTGTTTGTTTTACCGGAGAATAGCGGATCGACTCTGCATATTGGAGATATGGACGCAACCAGATTTCAACATCACGATAGTCCGACACCAAAAGACTTGTATGGAGCGAAATCCGATCTTTATCTGATTCTTCCTCATAAGCATACTTCTTCCCCAGCTCACGAATAAAACGATCATGTATATAGATCCACTTTTCTTTTCGAATACTCTCCACTGCTTCCTTCCGTTCAAATACCAGATTAATGTCCACTCTCCAAAGAGGGATCGTACCCGGAACAGAACAGTTTCCCACATCAAACTCCTCAAATCCAAATGTATGACAATGGCTTACGAGTTTTTTTGCATTCTCTAGCTCAGACCCTAATCTGCGCTTATCCTCATCCGTATTCCCGACAATAAGGCCGGTTCTTACCTCAAAAATATCATCAAGGCAGACCGCTCTTGTAGCGTGTTCATCCACAAAATACCCTATTACATACTGACGTCCATCCTTGGCAGAAACCCGTATCTGAAGGGGAATCAGAATGAAACTTGCTTTCTCTTTTACGATTTTAATCTTTATGGCCTGTTCATAATGAATAGCCTGAAGAATATCAACCATCACGTAATCATTGACCGCATTAATCACAAAACGATGTTTAAATCGAAACGGATTCACATAATCCGGAATGGGTAATGCATCAGAAAGGTCCCTTCCTATTTCGCCCAGAGGCCGTATCTCTGAATATAGGTCCAGTAATGCCTTAAAGCGCGTTTCCAGATCGGCGATCATATTTTTTGAACGATTGTCTTTTTGTTCTTTTTCCCTAACCGAACTAATCAGTTCAACAAGATTCCGTTTCTCCAAGCTATAATCTTTTATTCCCCACCCAACATTTTTTAACACTCCGAACTTCACAAGCGCATCAAGCTTGCTCCGTTTCGTTTTGTTATCTGATGTGAACAAGCGGTTATATAAATCATCTTCCATAGAAAAGAATTTCATTATAAATCTATACACTTCAGCACTCGTCATACTATAGTAATCCGTATAGCTACCACACAGATTCAGGTATTTACTCAGTTCACAAACATCGTCTTTTTGGCACCTCTTTCGCTGCTCCTGTTCGCAATCAACTTTCATACAATAGAATTTGAAAAAAGGTAATACATAATCTTTTCTTTTAGAATCATCGAACCAGGCCTTGGCATCGCTACTGAAATTACGCATTCGTATAGCTAAATAGTCCGCTATGCTGTTCGCAGCAAAAAACGAGGCCAGGACATACAAATAGTTTTCTGAATCATCATCATCACAACGCTTATACAGTTCAAAAAACGGGTTACTAATATGCTGATTCTCAGTAATCCTGGAGATGCTGATCTCGCCGCCTTTTTTAGCATCAAGGGGACCAACCGCGCTTTTAAGTTTAGCGGTAGTTTCGCTAAGCATGCTTGGTCTCTTCAGAAACTCGTATTTTTCCTCGATATCCTTGTTCGTCATATACATGTTCACATACAGTTCCATCAATAGAGCCTTGTATGTTTCATTGAACTTTCCCGCCTGAATAAAGCGTTTTCTTTTCATTCCTGAAGAAGCGTGCATGGGATTCTCCTTATACGTTAATCGTCTTTCAGTCTTTGAGAAGTACTTAAATCACACCTTCACGTATCATTATAGTAAACATGCTCAGTTTATCCTATCTTTTTTCACATTTTTCTCCTTTGTTATCGCATTTCAATTATGCCCTTCAGATTATAAAATCGAATCATAGACTTGAATTGAGGTAACAACGATGGCACATTTACTGTTCACAGATCCATATCACTCTGAAATCGTATGCCATAACGGTACTTTTCACGCGGACGATGTATTTTCAACAGTACTGCTCACCAAGGTATTCGACCGTTCTGTCAAGATTGCCCGCGTGGAGAAAGTCCCGATCGATATTCCTGAAGGCACGATCGTTTTTGATGTGGGTGGCGGCGAATTTGATCACCACCAACCGGAAGGAAACGGCAAGCGTGAAAACGGCACTCCGTATGCTTCATTCGGACTACTCTGGAAGGAATTTGGAGCCGATTACTGTAAGAGGATCGGTGTAGATCCGCAATTCGCTTTTGCAGAGTTTGATCGATTCGTCGAAGGGATCGATGGCTATGACAACGGCCTATGGCATGATCGTGATACTCCGACACAGAATGTTTCGAACTGCATCCGCTTATTCAACCCCACTTGGGAAGATACATCCGAGGAAAGAATCCAGGAAGCTTTCGTTAAAGCCGTAAACTTCGCCGAAGTCATTTTCGACAATGTTATGGAAAACATCACTTCACGTTTTCACGCTCGTGAAGTTCTCTCTGAAGCAGTAAAAAAATGTTCATCTGACACGTTGTTTCTGGAGCGCTTTCTTCCGTATGCTTCTTATCCGGAAATGAAGGGCATTATCAACAATATCGTATACCCTTCTCTTCGCGGCGGATTGAATCTTCAGATCATTAACCATGATCATATGTTTCCTCAGAGACTACTCGGTCTCTCCGGAGAAGCACTTCAGAAAGCAACCGGGATCCCGACAGCCATTTTCGTTCACAACAGTGGTCGCCTTGCAGGAGCGTCCACTAAGGAAGATATCTCAAAGCTCATCTCTTTAATTGAGGAGATAAACACGCAGAAAGCTGTGTATCTTTCGCAAAAGCATCAGGAGGAAAACCTATGAACCAGATGGAAGACCTTTTTATCGAAATGGCAACAAAGATCCCGGAGTTCGAAGACTTTCTGAGAAAGACATCAGAATTCATGGCAGATGAAATCCTTAATCTCTGCCTGTATGATAAAGCCCGATTCCACAACGCGATAATTCAGCTTAATCTCGAGTATGACATGAACAGAATCGATCATATCCTTGCTAAATATGGCCTACGCCCCCTATCAGCTATAGATATGCTAGCATTGCTCAAGGTCATCTACAAGGCTATTGAGGAGACATATTCTGAATTCTTAAAGCAGTACCACTATGCCGTGCCGACCTTGCAATGCCGCATTCTGATCAACTCATCTTTTGATGGCATCGCAATTATTGCTCCGGAAGATTACGTTGAATCTGTCGCCAAAGTCTTCAAAGTGTATGGGATCCATCAGTTGCTGGATTGATTACTCATGACCGTACAGGTATAGGTTGGTAAATGTCTCCATTATTTCACTTATAATTTTACTCTTATCGACCCCTGCTTCTGCAAGAGCCGCATCCATGAGCATGCCTCCGTCTTCACCTTGCTGCATTCGCGTTGCTATTTCCTCTTGTTTTGCTTCCGGAAGTTGTGAGACCATCGTACAATTCACAAGAAAGAAGAGGCGTTCTTTCAGCTCTTCCTTTGCCTTAATCCGATCCTCTCCTACAAGCCCGGTTAAGCCCTTCTGGATCAAGAGGCCTTCCATATAACAATCGACAAACTCATCGTCTGACATACCCTCTATTTGCTGCTTCAGTTCCTCATCGCTCATCAATTCATCGCTGTTCTGAAAATACTGATTATCCATGATTCGAACCCTCCATTTATCAATATGAAATCTCATCATGCGCAAGAATATACTCCTAGGGCATGTCTACTATGTAATTTCATCATACCACAGACTTCGGGTAGCATGAAAAAAGGCTCAAGATTTTAATATGTGAAACTATCCCCCTGCTTGCACTTCTTGGCGCGTTTGAATGTGTCGCCGTCTCGTTTTCTTACGGTGGTTTTTTCGATGCCGTTGGGGGTGCAGAGAGTAAGGTCAATCTGGCCTTTGGTGATGTAGGGGTGGCGGAGGACGCGAGAAGAAGCGCGTGAAATAGTTAGTGGCGAGTCTTGCGGGATCCGCGCAAAGGCAATATAGGAGTATTTCTCGTCTTCGTACGGGACGTCGGCATCTTTGAGTTGTTTGTGAAGGCGGGTTCTTGCGACGCGGCAGGCGAAGTGACACCAATCGTCGGTTTCCTCGTTTTTCGGATCGTCTGCCACAGCAGATGTGGCCCGCGTCACTTCAGCTTTCTTGGCAGATGCGGCGCGATTCACTTCAGATGAACCGGGGGCGATCGGACACGGTCCGTCGTGGGGACAGGGTGCGACGAGGGATGCACCGGCGGCGAGGAGTTTTTCACGGATTTCGGAGATAACGGCAAAGCCTTCCTTGGTTCCGGGCTCGACGATAAGAAGGATTCCTTCTGTCGCCTCCCAGAGTTTCGCAATTGCGGCCCCGCGTGCACTTGAGGTTAATTCGTTGAGAACGTAGGAAGACACGACGAGATCAGCTTTTGCCGGAAGCGAGTCGGTCAGAAGATCGAACTTCTTCCATTGCGCGCTGGCAGAAAGACCGGGATCAGCCTTCATGAGATCCTCACCGATTTTTCTCATCGCGGCCTCGCGTTCGAAGCATGTGATCTGAACGGGAGACGATTGATCAAAGGAATCAAGGGCATCGTAGACTGCCCAGGTGGCGGCACCGGAACCGGCACCGATGTCAAACACGCTTCTGATTGGAATGGTTTTTCCCATAACAGGAGAAGCAGAAACATCCTCTGGTTCACAACGCAAATCCAGTTCGTCATACTTCGCACTATTTACCCAACAATCTGAGCAGATGCATTCAAAAACATAGGAGAGGGCGCTTCGAACGGCGCCGTAGGTGGCGGGCATGCGGACGGCAGCGTAGACTTTGGCTTCGAGATCGGAGCTGATCATGTGGCCGTCACGGCCGCTCTCATTCTTGTATCGCCGGGTGATTTCGGCCGAGACCTTCTTGAGCTGCTCGGGCTTCTGACCCTCAAGCATCTCTTCTATGGCAGTTCGCAGTTCGAACGGCAGCTCCATTCAGATCTCCTTTCGCCTCTGGCCACAACGGTCATCCCGAAGAAGTACCACAACTTCACGGACAAATACTCGGCATAATGACAACTAACAGATACAAAAATGGGACCATCCCGTTTCTCGAGATCGTCCCGTTTTTGGTGGGTAGTATTGGACTTGAACCAACGACCCCTTGCATGTCAAGCAAGTACTCTAACCAGCTGAGCTAACCACCCGTTTCATGACTTTCAAAGTTTACTAAAGAACGGGGGAAAAATCAAGAGGTCAGGAAGCGTTTCACACACATTTCGGGATTATTACAGTGTCGTTACATTATTACAAAAGCACCCGGTTCTTTTGCATAAGAGAAACGTTTCACGCCGGTTGTATGTAACATTGTTACACTCGAAAAGCACTGGGAACAGCACATCTTGCCACATTGCTTTTCGAAAGAAAAGAATTTCCAATGTTTCAAAGATTACGGGTTGATTTCAGAGAATTCATAGACTATAATCTATATCACGAAATGGGAGAGTTCCCTCTCACATTTTCAAAACTGAATAGTGTTTATGTATAGAATGAACTCGGAAGTGCCTGTCCTGTTTGATCGATACATTGAAGCGCATCGATGTTTTTGCGCTCAGATGTTGGTGGACGGAACTTCTTTTTTTATTCTTCGGAAAGGATGGTAAGACGCCGTGATTGGCATCTTGACAACAAAATATGATTCGATTAATCGGCATACGCTGAGTTTGCCGATAATCGGCTTGATACGAGCCGTGAAGGATGACCCTGTGGGGGAATTAGCGGCAAATACAGGTATTTTCGGACGATGGCGGTGTTAGCTTCGGCATAACACTTATACACTTTTTTACGCAACCGTCCGCAGAATGCTATTTGCCGGACGGTTTTTTGTCGGCTTGGGAAGATGCGGGAGGAACAGGCACCCTCCCGCATCCGCCCGACGCTGATGCATGAGTTACGACGCGGAAACCGGGCGAGTAAGGAGGTTTGAAGGACGGGACGCGCATCAGAATGATCATGATATGAGGAGGGAGGATTTTTATGATCGAGTATGACGGTTTCTCTTCGGATGAGGAGATCAGGGAGGTTTTGAATAAGGCTGACGGTGAGCACGGCGGCGGGCCGGTGCTCTATATCGACTGGGAAAACGGCGAACCCTACGCGAATACTTCCGAGTCCAACGGGATCTTCCTGGGAGTGACCGGGTGCGGTAAGACGCGCCGCGGAACGATTCCGCTTACGATGTCGCTGATCCAGGGACAGGAATCCTTCATTTCCGTGGATCCGAAGGGCGATATCTTCAAGTATACGCATGCTTTTGCCAAGCAGGCGGGGTATAACGTCAAGGTCTTCAACTTCCGTGATGTGAACAAGAGCGATGGTTTCGACCTCCTGGGGTATCCTTATGAAATGTATAAGAGCGGAGATTCGAGTTTGCAGCAGTTTGCCATCGAGATCCTCGACGATATGGCGCGTGCGCTTTACGGGCATGAGTTCGATAACGCCCGTGTAAAAGACCCCTTCTGGGACAGTTCGGCGCGTACGCTCTTCATTGCCAATGCCCTTCTTCTCTTCGAGCATGGCGAGGAACGGCATATCCATCCCAGATCGCTGTCGCATCTGGCGCTGGAGCTTTTTAAGAAGGACTTGTATATCTCTTTTTCGAAGAGATATATCGACGCGATCTGCGAGAAGTTCCCGGACGCGCCTTTTACGCCTCTGTTTAACAACGCGCGGACGGCCGCACACGACACGCTGGCTTCGATCCAGGTCTCTTTCTTCGAGCCTTTTAACAACTTTCTGAAAAGCCCTGCGGTGACGGATATTCTGAGCGATTCGTCCTTCAAGCTGTCGGATATCGATGGCAAGAAGAAGACGGCGGTCTACATTATTCTGCCGGATGAGAATACGAACTATGCTGCTCTGGCGGCGATCGTTCTGTCGCAGTTTACTTCCCACCTGATCCGTATCGCGCATACGATGTACGACGACCATCTTCCGCGCCGCATGAACGTGATCATTGAGGAGCTCGGCGGGATCGGCACTTCCCTTCCGAAGATGGATCTTCTGATGTCGGCCGGACGTTCCCGTAATCTGCGTACGTTCTTCGTGATCCAGTCGCTGTCACAGCTGGATACGCTGTACGGTCCGAGCAAGGCGGAGACTATCATCAGTAATGCCGATACGCTTGTGGCGTACCGTACGAATGTACCGGACACACTGGAGCTGCTTTCGAGGAAGTGCGGCGAGTATTTCGATTACGATATCGATTTTCCGCGCCGTCTGGTGACGCCGACACAGCTGGGATCGCTTGAGACCGGCGAAGCGCTGGTGATGATCGGCGGTAAGACCAAGTTTGTCTCGCAGCTTCCGGATTTCACGGAGCTTGCGAATATGAAGCGTTGGCATACGCCCGTGCATCCTGTTTCCAGGTCGGAAGTCAAGTCCGATCTTCTTGACCTGGGAGCATTTCTGAAGGCGATCCGCGAAAAAGAGGAGGAAGCGATCCGCAAGGAGGCCGAGAAGGACGGCAGAAGCGTGGATGAAAGTCCGCGGCATGAACCGACTAATCCCTTCGGCTTCTCTTCCTTGACGGCCCACTTGCCCAAGCCGGATTCTTATGTCACTTCCAAGAAGGATTCCTTCTTGAAGGATGAGATCGACGATGAGGATTCCGATTACTACAGTGATTCACATACGTCGGGTAAGTTCACCGATGATGATCCTGATCCGTATGCAGATAAGGATATTCTCGGTGATTCGTACGACGAGTACGATGATGATGATGAAGATTCCTACGGATATGTTGATGATGAGGATCCTTCCGACTCGTACTATAGCGAAGAACCATCCGGTTATTCCGCGTACGATTACTTTAAAGGCAAGAGTCTCTCTGAGATCCACGAAGAGATGGTGAAAAAGCGCGAGAAAGAACGTGAGGAGTTAAAAAAGTCCATTCGGAGAATCCTTTATTCGGAGCCGAATAACCTTGACAAGAGGAAGAAGAATCTGAAGAAAGACGTCAAGCAGGCGAAGAAAAACGCCAAGAAGAAAGCGCGGGCGAAGCAACGTCAGGCCAAGATCGAGAAGCAGCGGAAGGCAGAGATCGAGGCCGGGAGAAAAGAGGCGGCTGCCATGCTGGCTGAGACGATCCGTCAGGTAAGACTCAAGGCGATGCGCGAGCACGTGGCTGCGGAAATCAATCAGCAGGTGACTGCGGAAACGAAGCAGATGACTGAGGAAACAAAGCAGATGACCACGGAAGCGAAGCAGGCGGCTACGGAGCCGAAAAAGAAGAAAGCCGCTTGTGCCGCAAGCGTGGCCAAAACCGAGAAGGTGGCAAGGCCCAGGAAGGCTGCCAAGAACGAAAAGGCATCGAAGACCGAGAAGGCGGACAAGAAGAAGGACAACATGGAGAACTTCAAGTCTCCGTTTCCCGGAGCGGCACTTCCCTTCTTCCTGCTGATCTCGGATGAAAACGGCCGGATCATTCCGGGTTTCCCGGACAAGGATGCGGAGGAAAAACCGAAGTTCTGCGTATGGCTGGATTGCCGTTCGATGGCAAAGGACAATATGCGTGAGCTGATGGAGGAGAGCTGCCGTTACAGCAGCAACATCCGCTTCAACAGCGAAAAAAAGGTCATCGCAGTTCTTTTCTCGAAGGAGGAATATGCAGTATACTATAAGCGGGCGATCTTGAAGAGTTACACGAACATTAACCGCGTGGAACTTCGCCCGGTGTAACAGAAGACATAAGACCACAGAACGACATAGTGTAACGTTTATGGTAAGTCTAGACGGGGGCCGCCGACTCGGCGTCCTTGTATCAACATCAGAGAGAACTGAAAGCTGTTTTTGCTTGTTTCACTTCGCAAAAGCATCTTTCGCGAGAAAGTCCCCAAAGCATTGCTTTGTCGCCTTTCTCGAGTCCTTCGGATCAGGTATGTTCGTTCTGTGGTCTTCTTCACTTTTTCGGAGACATTAACATGAAACCTACTCTTCCCAAGATGGATTCAGCATATACGTTTATCAAGGCATATCGGCGTTCCAAGGGCTACTCGGAAAACCGGAACAGGGCTTTTCGCGATACAAGAGAGCTGCTGAGTGTGCTGGACGAGATTTCCGAGCATTACGAGAAGCACTTCGTTTCGAAGAAGAATTCGGACGAGCTTCGTACGGTGTTCAGTGTGTCCTACCCGCTTCGCGAGTATCAGGAGTTCATCCGCGCGCAGGTGCTCACGCCGCTGGATCTTGCCTACACCTCCTCTTTCGCGTATGCCTACCGCCGTGGGCTTTCCACGAAGGACAACGCGAAGGTTCACGAGAAGAGCCGCTATATGCTCAAGCTCGACATCCGCCACTTCTTCGAGAGTACCCGTAAGCGTCTGGTATTCGCGACATTCGAGAAATACACTTCGTATAACCGGTCGATCCTGGGGATCCTGACGAAACTGGTGTGCTACAACGGCTCGCTTTGTCAGGGCGCCTGCACTTCGCCGACGATCGCCAATCTCGTTCTTGCAGATTTTGACGCGAGCGTGGGGCTATTCTGTGACGGGCTGGGGATCCGGTACACCAGATACTGCGACGACATGACGTTCTCCAGTCCTTTTGAATTCGAGGCAAAAAATGTCGAGGAATTTGTGAGGCTACAGCTGAAGCCTTTGCGGTATTCCCTGAACGACAGGAAGACGCGTTTCTTCCGGCCCGGTCAGCGCCTGGAGGTCACCGGCGCGGTGGTCAACACGCGTGTCCGCGCGCCTCGCGAGTACCGTCAGAAGATCCGCCAGGACCTCTACTACATCAACAAGTACGGTTTCATTTTCCATCTCGAGAAAACCCGGCCTTCGTGGTATTCCGGCAAAGCGACCGAGTACGATATTCTGCATCTTCTTAAGATCATGAAGGGGCGGATCGCCTATGTAAAAATGCTCGATCCGGACGATCCTTTTGCTTCTAATGCGCGAAAAGAACTGGATGCGGCGGCTCTGCGTTATGGTGTCGGGGATCTCAGCAAAATGCAGGATCGGCAGATCTCTTTTGAGATTGAAAACGCGAAGATCCTGAGATTTATGACTCTTGAGGAGCGGCTGCAGCGTTCCGTATCCCCCGAGGTGCATCTGATGGTGTGGCACGCCATGCGCGGGTTGGAATACCATCCTGAGGGGAATGGCGGCTTCGTTTCGGATGAGGAAGATGACGGACTCTTCTCGGATGAAAGAGATGTCAGAGATAACAGATGCTTTGCGGACGAGGGGCACACGTCAATGCAGGACGCGAATGACACGCTGCCGTTTGAAGCGGTTAATTTCCCCACTTTTGACGAGGTTAGTATTCCGCCGTTTGATGAGGATTTCCCAACGTTTGACGAGCATAGAATTCCATCGTTTGACGAGGTTATCGTTCCATCGCCTGATGAGGATAAAACTCCGCCGCTTGGAAACGAATTCCCGGATGATTAGGCTGGGAAAAAACACTGCTCTCTCAAAAGTAAACATTTACTCCTATTAGATGTGAAAGCTCTCTCATTGTCTCTCTTAAACTTGAAAATAAGAGTGAAAATGAGAGAGCAGTTTTTTGCTCTCTCATTCGCTCTCCCAAACAGTAAAATAAGAGTGAATATAAGAGAGCAGCGATTTACAGCTGTTTTCTTCTGAAGTTTGCTTACTCTTCTCCGAGATACGTGTAATCTTTCCCTTCGATGATGGCTTTGACCTGTTCTTCGTCCCATGCGGCTTCGTCAGAAATCTCGACGACGCAGCTGTTGGTGGTGTGATTCGGGATCGCCGAAGCAATGAAAGGCAGAGCTTCCAGTGCTTTTCGAACGGACGCTTCGCAATGTTCACACATCATGCCTTCAATTTTCAATGTCTTTTTCATAGGTAAACTCCTTTTCTCCGTTTCCGGAATGGTTGTATTTTCAGGGGCATCCGATGAAGATGCCGCCATGATTTCAGTGGGTTGGGAGGATTCGTGCTTGATTTCAGCAGGTTGGCGGTTCTGTGAGATTTCTTCAAGCAAGTCGTTCTCCCCCGTGCGAATCGTCTTTAGCGGTTTGTCGTGGCTGGGATCCTTCATGTTGAAAAGGTTCAGCCGCAGGGCGTTCATGCAGACGGTGAAGCTGCTGATACTCATGGCTGCGGCACCGATCATGGGGTTCATTTTCCAGGACAGGATGCCCGCCGCGATAGGAATGCAGATCACGTTATAAAAGAAAGCCCAGAAAAGGTTTTCGTGGATATTTTTGAGGGTCTTTCTACTGAGGCGGACCGCAGCGGCAACATCGGGCAGATTGCTGTTCATAAGCACGATGTCCGCACTTTCGATCGCAACGTCCGTGCCCGCGCCGATGGCGATGCCGATGTCCGCGGTGGTCAGGGCCGGTGCGTCGTTGATACCGTCGCCCACCATAATCACTTTCCCCTGCTTCTGCAGATCCTTGATGGCCTGCGCCTTTCCTTCAGGAAGGACGTCCGCCACAACATCATCAACACCGGCTTTGCTAGCGATGGCTTCGGCTGTGCGACGATTGTCGCCGGTCAGCATCACGACTTTGAGCCCGAGATTTCTTAGTTGGCGGATCCCCTCTTCCGAATCGGTCTTGATCGTGTCGGCGATGGCGATCATGCCGAGGATCCGGCCTTCTTCCTCAAAGAAGATCGGGGTCTCACCCTGCTCCGAGCACTTCGTCTCCGCCTGCTGCATTTCCGGTGAAAGCTCCGCAAACGTGCGGATGTACTTGTCGCTTCCGCCGAGGATCTTCTTCCCGTCGAGCATACCTTCCAAGCCATGGCCGGAGTGAATCGAGAAATCCGAAACCACAGGAACAGTGGTTTTCGAAGGGGATATAGAAGACTTCGAATCAGAAAGCTTGCCGTCCGAGTCAGCCGTGGCGCTTCCCGAAGAGGATTCATATTCATCGACGATGGCTTTTGCAAGCGGGTGCTCGCTGAGCTTCTCGAGGGCGTATGCCTTGGCAAGGAGTGCCTCGGAAGTCACGCCGGGCGCGGGCTGAATGCTCGTTACGCGAGGGGTTCCGGATGTGATCGTGCCGGTCTTATCAAGCGCAATGACTGCGGCTTTTCCGGTGGTTTCAAGAGCCTCGCTCGTCTTGAAAAGCACTCCGTTCCGGGCGCCAAGTCCGTTTCCGACCATAATGGCGACAGGGGTGGCCAGGCCGAGGGCGCATGGGCAGGAGATCACAAGGACCGAGATGCCGCGGGCCAGGGCGAAACTCGCCTCGTGGCCGGCGATGAGCCAGGCAACGGTGACCAATGCGGCGATGGCGATGACCGCGGGTACGAAGATTCCTGAAACCTTGTCCGCGATACGGGCGATGGGTGCTTTGGTCGCGGCGGCGTCCGAAACCATCTGAATGATCTGCGAAAGAGTGGTGTCTTCTCCGACACGTGTAGCGCGGCAGCGGAGATACCCGGAACGGTTGATCGTCGCGGCACTTACCTTCGCGCCGGAAGCTTTGTCCACCGGGATCGATTCGCCGGTGAGCGCGGACTCGTCCACGGCGCTCTCCCCTTCAATCACCACGCCATCAACGGGGATGCTTTCGCCGGGTTTGACGGCGAAAATGTCGTCGACGCGGACGTCCTCGATGGGAACGATTTCTTCGATAAGATCCGACCCTGAAGTCACAGAAGAATCGCAAACTGCGGAACAGTCGGAAACTCCTGCCGGGCGGAGGATCCGCGCGGTCTTCGGTGCAAGTTTCATCAGGGATTTAAGTGCATTGGTCGTTCTACCCTTGCTGATCGATTCGAGTGTTTTGCCAACCGTGATCAGCGCAGGGATCATGGCGGCGGACTCGAAATACAGCTGATGGTGATACAGTTCGTGAACATCCATCATCGCCGCGCCGTTTGCAAGTTTACCGCACATTTCGAATACGACGAAAAGACTCCACAGGAAAGATACTCCCGATCCGAGCGCGACAAGCGTGTCCATGTTCGGCGCGCCGTGCAGCAGCGACTTCGTGCCGCTGTCGAAGAACTTCCGGTTGATACACATCACGATCAGCGCAAGGAGCATCTGCAAAAGCGCAAGTCCGAGGTAGTTATTGTCGAAATAGGATGGCAGTGGGAAATCCCACATGTTGTGCCCCATGGAAATATACATCAGAATCAGCAGAAATCCGGCCGAGAGGATCAGGCGGCGCACAAGTTTCGGCGTCTCGCGGTCCTTAAGAAGATCCTCCGAAGAACCGGCAGACAGTGCTTTTGGAGAAGAGCCATCGGAAACGCCGTCAATCGACGAAGAGGACAGTGCTTTTCGCGAAGAAGACGACGAAATCAAAGACGCGCCGTAACCCGCCTGCTGCACGGCTTCGATGACCGATTCGGGCGACGCGGTCCCCTCTACGCCCATAGAATTGGTGAGCAAACTAACCGCGACGCTTGTGACGCCGGGGACTTTGCCGACCGCTTTTTCCACACGGGCCTGACATGCCGCGCAACTCATTCCCGTTACCTGAAACTTCTGCATACGAATATCTAAACCTCTATCTTTTGATCAAGCAAAATCAACGTCCGCTAGAATCACTTCATCAGCTTCTGCATGACTTTGACGAATTCGTCGATTGCATCGTCTTTGCCTGCGCGGATGTCCTCTGTCACACAGCTGCGCATATGGCACGCGAGGAGCTCTTTGTTAAAACTGTTGAGTGCGGCAGTCACGGCCGAAACCTGCACGAGAACGTCCGGGCAGTACGCGTCGTTCTCGATCATGTTCTCAATGCCGCGGATCTGGCCTTCCGCGCGGCGCAGGCGCTTGAGGAGTTCCTTCTTCTCCTCGTCCGAACGATGTTTCTTGCGGTCACTGCAATGCGGGCATTTTTCCATGGTTGTTCCTCCTCGTCTTCGCGATAATATACCCCCACCGGGTATCTAAATAACGACTTGATTATATACCCCCATGGGGTATGTGTCAATTACCGGTTTCTCTTCTCGTTGTTCTTCGTAAACAGCAACGGTTCTCCAATAATTTCCGCACAAAAAAGGACCCGAAGCTTATACCTCGGGTCCCCGTGTTAACTTTTTAACGATCGCGTATTACAGGATGCGGTTTCCGCAGAATTCGCAGCATCCGTCTGCGCCGATGGTCGTGGTGGCCTGACAAGCCGGGCAGATCACCTGCATGCCCGGAGCGCCCATTCCGCCCTGAGCCTGAGGCATTCCCTGACCCATGCCCTGAGCCATGTTCATGCCGCCCTGCATACCCTGCATATTCTGGCCGTAGCCCTGCTGAGGCATACCCTGCATGCCCATACCGGCGGCAGCCATTCCAGCGGGAGCGCCCATACCCGGAGCCATACCGCCCTGTTGCATACCCTGCATCGGCTGACCCATATTACCATAGCCCTGCTGCATTCCTTGCTGCATGCCCTGAGCCATACCCTGGCCATAACCCTGCTGAGGCATTCCCTGCTGCATGGGCTGACCCATGTTCTGACCGTAACCCTGCTGCATACCGGGCTGCATGCCCTGACCGAAGCCCTGCTGTGGCATACCCTGCTGCATAGCCTGACCCATGTTCTGGCCGTAGCCCTGCTGCATGCCGGGCTGCATACCCTGATTAAAGCCCTGGACGATGCCCATACCGGCAGCAGCCATTCCAGCGGGAGCACCCATACCCGGAGCCATACCGCCCTGCGGCATCATGCCTGGCTGCATTCCGCCACCGGCGATCGCCATACTCACATTGCCGCCCATGCGCATCGCATCGACCGCTGCTTTGATCTGATTTCCAACATCAACGCACTCGTAGTACTCGTTGATCTTGTTGGCACCCAGACCGATACCGGATCTGGAAACGCTCCAGGAACCGCCCATACCCGGGTTCATCGGCTGCTCACCAACCTTGATGCTGCCGTTCGAAAGCGAGAACTTCATCTCATCAAAGTAAGGATTGTTCACGCGGATCGTCACATGGAAATCGTAAGAATACTCATAACGCGGAGGATTGTAGCTGACAGACTTTCCGGAACTGTCTGTACGGCGGATCTCATTTCTGTTCTCCTTAACATCAAGCTCACAGCCCAGAGCCTGCGAATAATCCAGAACGTCCGGATTTGCGGAGTAAATGTCGCTGGCACTTGTTACCATAAACTTTCTTGCATTCTCATCGATCAAAAGCTTGGTGTGACGGCCGAGGGTCTGCGTCGCCGAGAACGACGCAACCGCCTGCTTGTTCTGCTCACGATAAGCCAGTTGCTGATCGATATCCGCCTTCGTGCTGTGACGGCGCTCACTGAACCACGGAGAGAGCTTGCTCGCGCAATCCTTACACATATTGGCGTCTTCGAGCTTTCTATTGCCCAGGAGGCCGATCTTCCCCCCACAAAAATCGCAGAATTTCTTATCAAAAAGTCCCATATAAACCTCCCAATTACTTGATTTTTATCAATAATACTTTACCATATCGACAGGTAAATCTTCAAGGCATCAGACTGATTTCTTCGATGAAATAGTGCACCCTATTTCCGCGCCAAAAGCACTGTGCAAGGGGTGCTTTTTCTTTCTCGTTCCAAGCCACTCAACGAAGATTCTTTTTCCACGTCAAAAGGACCGTGCGAGGGTTTCCCCACACGGTCCTTTTCCATATAACATTATTACGAATCCCGGAATTCCAGATCCCGGATCACATCCGAGCGGAATTCCCGTTGACGGATCACATCAGGCCGGCGAGCTCCGTGTACTCGTAGCCCAGTGCAGCCGCGACATTCTTATTCGTCACTTTGCCTGCGTAGCAGTTCACACCGGAAGTGATGACCTCACTCTTCTTGCAGGCCTCCTCAAGTCCGGCCTCCGCGATCTGAAGACCATAACGCAATGTCGTATTGGTCAGCGCGATCGTACTCGTTCTCGGAACGGCACCCGGCATATTGCCTACGCAATAATGAACTACGCCGTCCTCAATATATACCGGATCGTCGTGCGTGGTGACGTGAGAGGACTCACCGCATCCGCCCTGGTCGATGGCGACGTCAACAAATACCGCGCCGTCCTTCATTTCAGGCAGATACTTCTTCTTAAAGAGCTTCGGTGTTGAACCGCCCGGGATCAGGACAGAACCGATCACGAGATCCGCGCCCTTACAAACGCGCTCTACGTTGGAATCGTTACTTACCAGTGTCTGGATGTGAGCACCGAACATGTTGTCCAGTTCCTCGAGTCGCTTGAGGTTCACGTCGAGGATCGTTACGTTTGCGCCCATACCGACCGCGATCTTACAGGCATTCATACCCACTGTACCGCCGCCGAGGATAACGACATTGGCCTTTGGTGTACCCGGTACGCCCGCCAGCAGGATACCCTCGCCGCCAAACTTTTTCTCCAAGTACTTCGCGCCTTCCTGGATCGAAAGGCGGCCGGCGATCTGAGACATCGGAGCCAAACACGGAAGCGAACGGTCCTTTTCCTGCAGAGTCTCATAAGCCACGGCCTTCACCTTACCGGCCAAAAGCGCGTCTGCCTGCTCTTTGTCCGCCGCCAGATGCAGATATGTGTAGAGGATGAGGCCCTCGCGGAATAGCGGATACTCCTCCGGAAGCGGCTCCTTGACCTTGATCATCATGTCCACGAGATGCCACACGTCTGCGGCATTGTCGATCAGGGACGCGCCCGCATCAACATACTCGTTGTCCGAAAAGCCCGAGCCGACGCCCGCACCCTTCTCCATATACACGTGATGGCCTGCCGCCACATACGCCTTCACGTTATCCGGCGTAAGACCTACACGGAATTCATTGTTCTTGATTTCTTTGACACAACCGATCTTCATTGACCCATCCTCACTATTCTCAAAATTTCGCCCGTTTGCGAAAAGCCGGGCAACCAAGAATCATTGTACCATACGAGAAGGAGGTTTGCGCTTGATCTTTCATACTGCAAACGCAAAAGGACTGGTTTTTTAACGGCAGGCGCAGAGGAGCCGGGGCTTCACTTTTCGCTGCGTTTGCGCCGTGTCTTTCGTAGCACCGGGATGAGCCGGTGTCCCACCACCGCCGCGAGCACCATCTTGATGGCGTCTGTGGGCATGAACGCGAGAAAATAGTTAAGGATCAGCGCATCGATCGCTAAGGTCTTTTGCATGTTAAACCTGAGGACCAGGTAGAGATACGGCACGCCGATGAGGTATACCGCCAGAAGTCCCGCATAACAGGCAAGGAGCACCCGAAGGAAGGACGGCCGCTCCGTTTCCGTCAGTTTTCCCGTGACAAAAGCACCGGCTACGAAGCCGAGGAGGTAACCGAAGCTTGGCTGGAACACATACGTGATTCCGCCGCCTCCGGTGAAAACGGGGACCCCGAGAAGACCGATCATCACATATGTCACGACCGACAGCGCTCCGAGTTCGCCTCCCAGCAGAAGCCCCGCCATCGTGGTGAAAAAGAGCTGGAGCGTAAACGGCAGGACCGGTATGGGGACGCGGATAAAAGCACCCACCGCCGAGAGTGCTGCAAAAAGCGCCACCAGCGCGATCTTATAGGATTTATTCTGATACGGATTCTTCATAAGGTCTTTCTTTATCGCGTTTTCCCGCGGCGCGTATTTCATCATCGCGACGCGTAATTGCTTGTTCCTTTCTAAATCATCGTTCGCGCCGCATTTCTTTTTTTGCGACGCGCTTCATGATTCTCGGCGCGCTCTATTTCTTCGGCCGCACGCTGACTTCGCCGGACGAAAGCACTCCCGAGCTGCCATCTTCAAAACGCACGACCAGATTGCAATCCTCGTTAATGTCCAGCACATGCGCGCGCCGCGACCCCGCGCCACCGGTGGAAATCACATCCACATCTTTTCCGATCACCAGGCTTCTGGCCTTGTACTCCGCCTCATAGCCGGCGTGATCCGGCGCGCGGTAGATCTCGAAAAACTTCTGAAGGAACACCGCGGCTATACGGTTTTTCGCATCCGGGATCCTCTCCTTGAGGATCGCGCCGGCGATCCCTCGGATCTCCTTCGGAAAACCGCCTTCTGGCTCGTATACGTTAAAACCAATACCCAGCACCGCATACTCCAGACGCCCGCTTTCCATACTGATCGACGCTTCCGTCAGGATCCCCGCGACCTTCAGATCACGAAGGAAAATATCGTTCACCCACTTGATCAGCGGGCGGTTTTCCGGATTTACATTATGCACGTCATTCGCATCAGCGGTGGGTTTGACATCCTCATTGTCGGAGTGCCCGGCATTCTCGTTTTCTGTGCGATCTCCGTCCTCCGTAAAAAGCGCTTCGATTGCCGCGCACGCCGAGACCGCCGCCATCGTCGTAATCTTCAAAGCCCGTTCCGCCGGAAGATCCATCGGCCGCAGAAGAACGCTGATGTAAAGGCCTGTGTTCGACGGCGAGAAGAAAGACCGTCCCATGCGGCCTTTCCCGCCGGTCTGCGAGTTGGCGATGATCACCGTACCCTCGCGCGCCCCCGCTGCTGCCCGTTCCTTAAGAAGCGTATTGGTCGAGCCCACCACATCAAAAACCTCAATAGACAGATCAGAAGCCCCTTCAGACAGTTCTTTCGCATCGGCAAAAGAACCCGGGCCTGTTAGATATCTCGCAACGCCGGGGGCTGAAACGATGTCCGTGTCCGGCGCGAGGCTGTAGCCCTTCGCCTTCACCGAACGGATCTCGTAGCCCTCCGCGCGCAGCGACTCGACCGCCTTCCAGATGGCCGTCCGCGAGATCTTAAGCTCGGATGCGATCTGCGCGCCCGACAGGTAAGCTCCCCTATTTCTCTCCAGGAGCGCCCGCAGCGCGTCCTTGGTGCTTCGTGAATTCATGGTCTCATCTCCAAATCAACATTGCCAACAAGATACCACTGCGCAAAAAAGTAGTCAACCCGTTTTTGGTTAACAGGTTGACTACTTGTTCTTACTCTTTGTTTTCGGCGTCTCGCGCTTCTTTTCGAAAAGAACTGTGTCGTTTTCGGGTGAATCGGATTCCGATTTTCGAGAAGCGGTTTTTGATGCGTTCACTTGTGCCGGTCACTCCTCCAGCGCATCGACCTCGCAGAGCTTTTCGATCGCATAGCGAACATCTTTCTCGATCACACCATCAGGTGCGTCAAAACGCTCTTTCATGGCGGCGACCACCTCTTCCTCCGTGGTGTCTTCCTTAAGGAGCTCGAGGATCGCACCCAGGGTCTTGTTGCCTTTGATGAGGCCCGAGAATGCCGCGCTCCCCGTGGGGATCAGCAG
The DNA here is from genome assembly GCA_017620475.1 of Clostridiales bacterium. Taxonomy (GTDB): domain Bacteria; phylum Bacillota; class Clostridia; order Saccharofermentanales; family Saccharofermentanaceae; genus Scatonaster. Next base: position 86,256 of record JAFZQI010000003.1, read on the forward strand.
GCTTTCGTCCTGTGTCTCATGAGTAATGAATTCTTTTTTCAGTTTCACGTCTTCGTCCCTTTCATCTCAGGCGCGGGGCCTGTGAGAGTTCTTCTGTTCATCGCCGGCACAGCGCCTGCGAGAGTTGTTTTTCAGTTCAGGCTCGATACCTGAAAGAGTTCTTCTACGTTCACTCTTTATTCTCGACATTTTTGCCTATCTGTCAACAAGTCTTCCGCGCGAACTTCGTGAAGGATCTCATCGCTCAATTTCCGCCACAGGCGGCTGTCCGTCAGCACGGGGCTTTCGGGAACTCAATGACCTGTTTGCTCGGCTTCTCACCGTAATCGATAGTGCTGCCGGAACTTCCGGATGAGCTGCTGTCGGATGAACCGCCGCCGGCGTTTCCGGATGCGGAAGAGCTTCCGCTTCCTGACCCGTCAGAAGTGCTGCCAGATGCGCTTCCGCTCGAAGATCCACTTCCGGAATTGCTGCTCGAAGAACTACTTCCGGAATCTGCTGAAGAGGTACCGTTATTCGAACCGGATGCGCTACCGCTGTTGCTTGCAGACCCGCCGTTGTTTCCGGAGGAAGAACCGCCGTTTGCGCTATCCGAAGATCCGTTGCCGGACTTGGAACCGTTGGCCGAAGATCCATTGGAAGAACTTCCGCTGGTCGTGGTATGCGCTTCTGTTGCCCATTCGCCATCACCGCTTCCCGGAGCAGTATCAGCCGAGCTGTTACCGGAATTACCGGAGCCGTTGCCCGAATCACCGGAGCCACCATTTGAATCGCCGGAGCCGCTGTTCGATCCGCCGTTACCGGCATCCTGCTGACCGCTCTTGTCCTCGCTCGTATTCGAATCGGAGGAAGCGGAGCCGGAACCATTACCGGAGCCGGTCGAATCAGACTTACCGCTGCCCGAGCCATTGGAATCTGAAGCAGAACCGGAGTTCGTCCCCGAGCCCGATCCGCCATTCGAACCGGAACCGCCATTTGCACCGGAGCCTGAGTTGGAACCATTGCCGGAACCCGCGTTCGGATCCGAAGGACCCTCCACCGTCACAGCCCCGTTCACAGTGCTTTTCGAGCCGGAAGAATCCGAATCGGAATCACCCGAAGCCGTGCCGGACGAATTAGCATTCTCCGAAGAGCCGCTCGTCGCGCTCTGCTCGCCGGAAGAAGCGGAGGTACCCGAACCGGACGTCTCGCCCTGCGCTTCGGAAGATCCGTCAGCGCTGCTACCCGCCGGTGTCGAACCGCCGTCCGCGGAAATGCTCTGTGCGTTCACATCGCCCGCTGCCGGAGCCGCGCCGCTCTTCTTACCGCAACCGCTAAGGGCCACGGTAAGAGCAAGAGAGCAGATCACAATTTGTAGAATTCTTTTTCTTTTCATTCTGTCTTTTCCTTTGCAAAAGAACTGTCCGAAGGGGGTTCTTTAGTCGTCGTCCCAACCGCCTGTCCATTCATCGCTCTGGTCATTGATTACATCGCAATGTTCGAAGACGATGATCTCTATGTTCAATTCTTCATACTTTTCCATATCGATCTCCCTCCTTCTTAGTTCCAGGTTGCGGTCTTGCATGCAACGGCATAGTCATAAAGTGCGCATGCAAGCTGCTGGAGAGCCGCGTTGGACGAACCGAGTGCATAGTGGAGATAGCTCATCGGAGAGGTGTTGATCGTGCAATCATTACCTACACCGCTGACGACGATCTCGTATCCTGCTGTCAGATCAGAAGCATAGATGTCTCTGATGCTTACCATGTAAGTTCCGTTGTTATTGGATATCTTTGCAGGTTCGCCATTTACGGTTACTGTAAGGTCACTCGGGGAAACGCCATCTGCAAGATCCAAACGGATGTCCAGTGTCAGGGTCGAACCGAAACGGAGTCTCTGTGCAACCTTTGTGACGCAGCCGGAATCTGTGTTGTAAGTCATCGCACTCAGACGGGAACGGACTTCGGTGATGTACGAGCTGCTGTACGGGTCAACTGCGTGACCGGAAGCATTGTAGTACGTGGACATCGGTGCGTAGTCTACACCATACTGCCACTTCTTCGCTGCGTTGTCGGACAGATAGATCTGAGCGTGATGGCCATACGTTGCAAGCGCTTTGACCACGTCGACTTTCTCGGCGTCGATCATGTCGCAGGCGATGGCCCACTCGATGTAATCCTGGACACTGTGAGGTGTGCCGGAGAGGGTCTTGTTGGTAGTTCCATCCTTGTAATGGAATACCGGCGTCATCTTGTCCGCCATCTGGATGGAAGCCAGTTCGAGAATGAACACGTACTCTCCACTATCCGGATCAACGGTTGCATCAGCAAGCGGGTACTGTACTGTATCGTCCACACGGTTTCCGGAGAAAGTGACATATGTATCCGGATAATCCGCCGGAGTCTTGCCCTTGAGATCCATGTAGAAAATAAGTCCGACCTGATCTTTCAGCACGATGCTGTAGTGGGAAAATTCAGGCAGGGAGCCATCGATAAACTGAGCAAATAACTGACCAGCATTGATTTGCCACGATTCAAGAGTACAGCTTTCTCCCGGCATATAGACAGTTCCATATGGACTTCCAACTGACCAACCGGCAAATGCTTTTCCTTCAGGCACTTCATATATAAAAGCAGGAAACTCGATCGTCATGTCCTCATAACTAATTGTGATTGGATCAACATTTGGCATCGGCTGAGGATTTGGAATGGTGGTAAAAATCTTAAACTGTGCCTCTCCAGAGGTTTTTGTGTTATATTGAGCCGTAATCGTAACAGACTCCATCACCCATATGATTTCTCCAGGCTGTGATAGTTGAGTGCTATCACCGACTTTCCAGCCAACAAACTGCTGATTGGAAGGCGGAGCAAAGGTACATGCAGGCAGAGAATAGGAAGCACCTTTCAACACCTGAACTTCGCTGACCTGGTTCGACGATGCACCTCTGAGGGTAACGGTGAGTTCTTCGCCACCTTTGATATACCCGCAATCGCTGCACATATCACCATCATTCACACAGTCATGTGGCTCTGTTTCCGAGTAGCCACAGTAACCGCAGTATAATTCATGACTATCCGCATCCTTTGTAACATAGTCGAACTCATGTCCACATCTGACAATTTTCGCGTATCCGCTTCGGCAAGCATCTTCTCTTTCAAGTGCAGGTACCGGGTTTCCATCCTCTCCGAGAACGGTCATATAACTCCCGGTATCTTCGTACTTAATAAAGATGTTTGATTTATAACTATTACCCTTGTTCTCGCCAATCGCTCTTGCGCCGGAACCTGCCTTAGCAGTTACGGAACCACCACGCAAATAGATTTGATTACATATACCATCATTCACACCAATACCGGCAGCGCCTTCACCACCGTTTGCTATAACCGTTCCTCCATAGATGGTAATGTCACCATTATTGTCATTTCCCTGGCCATTACCAATACCAGCACCGCCGATACCACCGGAAGCAGTAACTTTACCGCCATAGATCGTGATACCCCGGATACCACTGTCTTGACCCGGCGCACCGCCGATACCGGCACTGTTATAACGGCCGTTTGCAGTAATCGTACCGCCGCAGATGATAATCAGGCCCGAAGGGAAATTCTCCGATCCGCCGATACCCGGACCGACATCCGGATTGGCAATAATCGCACCGGTTCCCGAAGACTGACCGTAAATCGTGAACCTTGCACCGGAGTAAACCACGATACCGCCGTTTGCACGAAGTGTCGCCCCATCACAAAGGATAAGATCAACATTCCCTGAAACCTCCAATGCGGAACTGTAAGTCACATCCGTGTCGACCGCATACCAGCCATCTGTCAGTTCCGTTTCGGATCCGGTCAATGCCGTGACACCCGTCGCGGTCTCAGTTGACCCACCGTTCTGGGTATCCACGTAAGAATACTCACCCGAATCGGCGCGCAAAGGTGCAAATCCACACAGGTTCACCAGCATGAACGCACTAAGCACACCGGCCAGAACTCGTCCTAAAGATTGTCTAACCATGTTTGTCCTCCTCTCGTCCCTTTTCGCGCGGAAAAGGGCCAAGTTGCAGTACCACAGCCATCCGTCTATAGTCCGGGCAGCTGCACGTACGGCAAAATATACTATTACATGCTCACTATAGCATCTTTGGGTTTCGAAACTATTAATTAGAAGTCACATCTGTTGTCTATATGTGTCATTTTTTCAACAAAAATGTTTCGAGATATTTCGCGTCAAACGCCGTATTCGCAAGGTTTATTTATTATAGAAGAATATTATTACAATACCTCCGCGCCAAAAGCACTGCAAATTATTGCTATTTTTCGTCCTATCCTGGTGCACATTGCCTGCACTTTTGTCTGATCTTATTGTACCTTCGCCGCACCCTTCCTCTGGTCATGTTACACCTTGCCGGCACCCTTCCTCTGGTCATGCTGTACATTGCCGGAACCTATCATCTGTCTCTCGCCAAGTTCACTCTTCACCCCAGGTGTCACCAAAATGTCAAATCTGGTGACAGTTTCGGTGAACCCTCAGTTCAATTCACATTTGCAGCGGCAATGTTCACCTAAAGTGTCACCAAAGTATCAAATCCGGTGACAGTTTTGGTGAACCCTCAGTCTTCTCCCCTCTCCGTTCGAAAAGCACTGTGCCCTTGAAGTTATTCCTCTCTTTTTTCACCCCAATCCTCCACACTTCGCTCCAGTTTCGCTCAAATGTCAAAAATAGCGAGAGCTGAGCGAAACTCTTTTCTCAACTGCTTCATCGAGCGGTATTCTCTGCTTCATCGAGCGCTATTCTCTCCTCCTCATTGCAGCGGAGTTTTCCGTAATCTTGAAATCCGTAAAATTCTTATGAAAAAGTACTGGACAAAATTGGATCCTTCGTTTATCATATGAACTGCAAGACATATGAATAATTGTTCATATGTCTTGCCGAAAAGAACTCTCGCCTGCTGGAAAGGACACAGTCCTTTTCAAGAAGGAACGAAAACCGTTCTTTTCCTGAAAATGAAAGGACACAGTTCTTTTCGAGAGGAAAAAGAAACTGAAGCAATAAAGTATCGGAGGTATTGAACATGAGAAGAACTTTTAAACTGGATGAACTGGATTGTGCGAACTGCGCGGCGAAGATGGAGGAAGCGATTGCGAAACTCCCGGGCGTGAAGAAGGTGTCGGTGAATTTCATGGCACAGAAAATGATACTCGAAGCCGAAGACAGTGAGTTTGATGAAGTACTGCGCCAGGCAGCGGAGACGATCGCGAAAGTTGAGCCGGACTGCCACATCGTACTTTGATGTATTACGTTTATAATGTAGAAAACATTCAGGTAATTCTTTATGTCGAGGAAACAGCGTAAAACTTTAATCCGGATCCTTGTGGCGGCGGGCCTGCTGGTGGTTCTGTATTTTCTGGCTGAACCGATCGCCGATGTCGTTGCGCACGCCTTCTCGGGCGGGTCCGCAACAAGTGATTCCACCGGAAACAGTCTTGTAAAGACGATCGTGCTGATCGCGCTGTACCTCATCCCCTACCTGATAGTAGGTTTTGACGTCATCAAAGGTGCAATCAAGAAAATCGGAACAGGCGATTTTCTCGACGAAGAATTCCTCATGATGATCGCCACAGTCGGTGCTTTTGCCATCGGAGAATACCCCGAAGCCACGGCCGTCATGCTGTTCTACCAGGTCGGAGAGCTTTTCCAGAGCATTGCAGTCGGCAAGAGCCGCAAGTCTATCGCTGCAATGATGGACATTTGCCCCGACTCGGCCATCGTTCTGCGCGACGGAACCGAGGAAGAAGTCGACCCTTCTGAGGTACAGATCGGTGAAGCCGTGCTGGTCAAGCCCGGCGAAAAGATTCCGATCGACGGCGTGATTCGCGCGGGCACAACGACCCTCAACACCGCAGCGCTGACAGGCGAAAGTCTGCCGGTCGAAGTTCAGGAAGGCGATGCCGTCTACTCGGGCAGCATCAACCTCACGACCGCAATCGAGGTCACCACTACGACCGAGTACGAAAACAGCACGGTGTCGCGGATCCTCGAACTGGTCGAAAACGCCACCGACAAAAAAGCCAAATCCGAGCGTTTTATCACGAAATTCGCTCATTACTATACCCCGATCGTCGTAATCCTGGCGATCGTCATCGCCGCCTTTTGCGCGATCTTCACGGATCTCGGTATCAGCGGCAGCATCTACCGCGGCCTGATCTTCCTCGTCGTCTCTTGCCCTTGCGCCCTCGTGGTCTCCGTGCCACTGAGCTTTTTCGGTGGGATCGGGGCGGCCAGCCGTCGCGGCATCCTCATCAAGGGCAGCAACTATCTGGAAACGCTTTCGACCATTGACACTGTCGTCTTCGACAAAACCGGCACCATCACGCAAGGTTCTTTTGCCGTAGACGCCGTGCATCCGAATGAGATCGACGCCGACGTGCTGATCGATATCGCCGCGCTGGCAGAAAGCCGCTCGCATCACCCTGTGGCCGAGTCGATCGTCAAAGCACACGGCAAACACATAGATTCTTCCCGCCTCGGCGAGGTCGAGGAGCTGTCCGGCCGCGGAATCCGCGCGGTCATCGACGGGCTGACCTACTATGTCGGTAACGGCAAGCTTATGGAGGAGGTTCAGGCGGACTTCCACGAATGCCACCTGCCCGGCACGGTCGTGCATGTGGCGCGGGCCTTGGCTTCAGCTCCTTCCGCTCCAAAAGAACTGTCCCCTGAGGCGTCTTCTGCTCCTTCCGGGTGTGAATACCTCGGCCATATCGTTATCAACGACGAGCTTAAGTCCGATTCGAAGGAGGCGATCGCAAGCCTTCGCCAGGCAGGCATCCGGGACATCGTGATGCTCACCGGCGACAACGAAAAGGTCGCGGCCAAGGTGGCATCGGAGGTTGGAATCGATGATTATTTCGCAGGTCTTCTTCCCGCCAACAAGGTCGAAAAGCTCGAGAGCCTTTTGGACGGAACCCGCCACGTAGCTTTCGTCGGTGACGGCATCAACGACGCCCCTGTACTGACCCGCGCCGATGTGGGCATCGCCATGGGTGCGCTGGGTTCGGCCGCCGCAATCGAAGCCGCCGACGTAGTCCTGATGGATGACCACCTTTCGAAAATCACTGAGTCCGTGAGGATCTCTCGCAAGACGATGCGGATCGTCAAGCAGAACATTATCTTCTCCATTCTCGTGAAGGTAGCAGTAATGGTTCTCGGCGCCCTGGGACTTGCCGGCATGAAACTTGCGGTTTTCGGGGATGTCGGCGTGCTGGTACTGGCGATCCTCAACGCCGTCCGCGCCATGAGAGTGCCGAAGTCCTAATCTAGCGCGCCACGCGAGTGCCGAAGTCCTAATGTAACGCATCCAAGCCCCACGAAATAGTGCTTTTGCATAGGTGTCCGAATATTTCCCAACCCCTGTGATATAATGGCAAAAGGAGGATGGAAATATGGGAAACAAGGGTAATCGGGTTGTATCTTTTCTATTGATTGCGCTGCTTATTCTGAATCTGTCGCTGGTTGCATCGGGCTGCCGCGACAAGAAGAAACAGAAGATGGAAGAGCAATGTCTGGGCGTGGCGGAGAACTATCTGACCTATCTGACAAACTGCAAATACGACAAACTCTCCCGCTACTGCAACTGCGAAGATGACCTTTTCCAGGGGAATTACGGCTGGAACGAATCCGAGCAGCTCTGCTGGAATGCACTCCTACGAAATACCACATTTAAGATCGGGGATGTCAAAGTCGACGGTGACGATGCCTGGATCACGGTGGATCTTTCGATCCCAAACGCCAAGGTGGCGGTCAAAGGGCTCTCCGGAGCTATTACTTACAGCAGTATCACCGAGGCGCTGGAAACGGTCAAGGCGAAAGTCAAGGCGACCATCGAGATCTGTTTTGTTTGCGATTATGAGAATAACCAGGCGCGGATCACGCACACGACTGAAATGTTTGAGCTGGTCAAGGAGCAGCTCGATTTCATCGTGGACAGTATCCCCGTAGGCGATAAGATCTACTTTGAGAAGGTGGATCTTTTCATGCAGAATCTGATCGATATGGATCTCAAACAGCTCACCCAGCATTGTGATTCCGATGAGCTGGATGATTACGATGAAATCTGCATGCCCATCTATAAAGCCGCCAACGAATTCCTTTCCTATAAGACAGAGTTTGTCGAGATGAAGCAGGATAATCAGGCGGTCATCCGTGTGCACGCGACGCTTCGGAACAGTAAGGTGGCCGCGCAGAATTTCTTCCCGGATCCGGAGAAAGTGGCGCCTATTCTTCGCAGTTATATCCTCGATATCCTCCGTGGCGCAAGGAGCGACCCATCGGATTTCCTGACTTTCGATGATCTGGTGCCCGGATTCCGCGAGGAACTGGAGAAACAGAATGATACGACTGTCGATGTGGATCTTACGGTCACCATCGACCCTGACAATTCGAATGACTATAAGATCGAAGGGGATCTGGATCGGATCCTTCCCCTCAATGATCCGTATCCGTATCTGTCACAGATGGGTGAGGAAGGCGAGATCGAATGCTACCAGCTTGCGGCAGATTACGTAATCAATAATGAGGATATCACCGAACAGGAAAAGATGGTGCTCATACGTGCGCTTGGAGACTATGAATTCGATCCGCAAGCTCTCTACACGGCAGCGGAGAAGGCCGGCATGGTCCAATACTCCGGCGGGATCTCCTACATAAACTACGACCGCTGTTACCGCACTTCTGACGAGACTTTCATGATCGAGGTCATAAAGTCTGAAACAATCATGGATCCTGTTTTCTACAACAGCACTTCTTTTGAAGAAGCGGACGACATGATGGTGGGCAACGAACTTCACGGCACCCTTACCGGCGGGTGGTTTGATTTCGAATTCAACGGCATATTTATCCCCGTTGACAGAGACGAGGAAGAGAAGCCCTGCTATATCCGTGGGTTCGTCGTACAGAATTACTGCATCTCGATTCAGATCGCTGATTACACTGAAGAGAAAGCCGCCATGCTCAATCAGATCTTGACCGAAGCCGGCCTGGCATGACGCTTCGCTACCCGACTCGATTATTCGTATTCAGATTCTTCGTCATCCGACTCGAATTTGCACGGACCGATCCCCCGGGGATCCGGTTCAGCCTGGCGTGACCGTCAGTTCGGATCGCGGATCTCGACGAAGTTGTCGCCGCATTCGATTCCGTATTCTTCTAGAAAAGTACTGAGTCCCGGGACGGTTTCCGGCTGGCGGATGAGTTTCGGCTGGTGTGCATCACAACCCAGCACGAATTTCGGGTGCAGTTCTTTTGCCATATTGAAGAACCGGTGACAGGGATAGTTGCGGTGATCCGAGAATCCGTACATATTCACTTCCAGCGGGATGTCCAGTTCGACGGCCTTCTCCACGATGCGACGCATCTGATGAAGATAGATGTCATCGTTCCCCAGGAAATACGGAAGATCCGGATGCGCAAGATAGGTAAACAAGCCGGTTTCCATGCCTTCGATCGTGGTATCGACATACGCTTTCAAGTCCTCTGCTTTTGAAAAAGGCGCGCCCACATAGAAACCATCGATCTCATTTACGGCAAAATGCTGGCCCTGAATCAGATAATCCAAAGGAAAACGGCGAAGTTCTTTTAAAAGCGTAGGAAAAAACCTGGCTGAATACTCGACTTCGTACCCGATCAGGATCTTGATCTGATCCTTATACTCGTCACGAAGTTTCACCAGTGTTCCGGTATAGTCCTCGATCTCGTCCATCGTCATGCGTATCCCCGAGCGGAACCCCTTCGGATAAGGCTGCGGAACATGATCCGAAAAGCCCAGGACCGTAAAGCCCTGTGCGATGGCCTGCTCGATATATTCCCGCTCCGTGCCGAAAGCATGGTGGCAGCGGGTCGTGTGCGTGTGGTAATTCGCCAGCATAGCTTATCTTTTCTCCCTCAGCGTAAATCCGCATTCACCGGCGGCATCGCGGAAGCAGTCGAGGAACTTTCCGGCATAGTCACCAAGATACTCCTCAAGGAGCGCCGTATTTACGAAAAGGATCGTCGTGTCCGACGGAAGTTCGCTTAGGCAGTCATAGAGCGCATCGAGATTTCTTCCGAAATACTCCGGGAAAGAAAGCTCCGCCGCAATCACATCGTAGGCCACCTCGCGCGAGGTCATATCTTTTCCATCCAGAAGAAAAATACTCATAAGTTCTCCTCCCCGTAAAGCAAGGTAAATGTCTCGTAGTGATCGTCGGTATAGTAGATGAGGCCGTCGTTAGAGAATACGATTCGCTTCGCGCCACGGGACTTTTTGCCTTTCGTGTCGATATCGCATTCGTAGTACGTGCGGCCGTTCTTTTTCGGCAGGATGCCTTCACGGTTGCCGAAAACATCGCCTCCGATGCTGCATCCCGGGAAATAGTCCTCAAGAGATCCGCCTTCCCATCCTTCATCGCGGGCTTCCTTTTTCGTCACATAGTTGGACGGAAGATGCCCGTATGTGTAGATGTAAAGTGCGACCTCATCCTTGGAATTATATTCGCCGTTTTCGTCGATCGGCGCCTCCGAGGGCTCCGTCTCCTTTTCGGTCGCTTTGGTCGTTTCCTTCTTTGTTGCCTTGGTCGTCGATTCGGTGGTAGCTTCCGTCGTTACATCGATGACCTCTTCTTCACCCCAGTCACCCGACTCATCAGTCCCGCCGTTCTTTTCGGAATCTTCAGTCTCACTGTTTTTGTCAGAGTCCTCCGTTCCGTTTTCATCAGGATCGGTCGCTTTCTCAGCACTCGTTGCATCCTTGGCCGAAGCCGCCGTTGTCGTACTTTCCGTCATACTGTTGACCTGAATCAGGCAGCCGGTGCAAAGACTCAGCGCCATCACAACGCTCAACAGCAAAAACAGGAACTTGTTCTTTTTCACTTTCATTTTTTCCTCCCAAAAGATTATCCGCCGAAGCAGATTTTTCTTTTTGTCACATGGTCCTTAATGGCTCCGGCGATCAGGCGCTGGCCTTTCACGTTCGGATGGATGCCGTCCTCGCAAAGATAATTCGAATAATTCTTCTTTTCAAGGAAGACCGAGGTAATGTCGATCACCGGCACTTCATTGACGATCGCCAGTTTGAATATCTCGATATTGTAGCGCTCATGCCAGTTGGTAATGAACTGTTTGTCGTTGCGCATCCACTGCATAATGCGTTCGCCGGAAAGCCCGCGCGAAATGTGTTTGAAGTAGCGGGCCGAATCGATAGGCGGCAGCGACAAAAGCACCGGAATCTTGCTTAGTTTCTTGATTTCCTGGATGATTGCCGTGTAGGTCGTCACGAAATGCTCGATCGTACTCATCGGAAGATGCTTCGCCTCCGGATCCTCGGCCACTTCTTTCCAGTTGAAATCGCAGTCATTGCCGCCGAATTCGAGCACAACATACTGACCCGAAGAATTCCGGATCGTATCAAGATTTCTCTCAAAGATACTCTCGCCTTTCTTGATCGTGCTCCCGAATTTGGCCTTATTCTCGATAGTGATGCCGAGCGACTCCTCGCAGATTTTCTGAAGAGAGGTGTCCGCCACCTTATAGTGCGCATCTTCGTAAATGACACCCTTCAAAACCGAATCGCCGAATGCCGTAATCGTTTCCATGATTATTCCCGTTCGCTTAGAAATTGCGCCCGTTCCAGCCCCAGTCGGAAACCGGATGATAGGTCACATATGTATTCTGTCCCGGAATGCCGTACTTGCTCGCAAGAACGTCGCACACCGCCGCCGTCATCTTGTTATAAAGCGCAGATCCCGCATCACCGAGAAGACTGACGCTCACATACGCGCCATCTTCCAGTTTTCTGCCGCCGAACCACAGGTCCTGCGAATCTTGAATATTCACCATCAGATAGGATTCCGTCTTCCCCAGATTCTCGATCAGCTTGCCGAAATCCGCCTTCAGTTCTTCCTTTTCCGCCTCGCTCATAGCACGAGTCAGCTTCGCTTCGATCATTGGCATAAAGCTCGCCTCCTTTTCCATGCGAATATTGTACACCACACATTTCTTTTCGAAAAGAACTGTGCACGAATCAGAAGTGCGCCGCCCGATTCACTTCCCGATACTTCCCGGTCTCATCTCTCAACTTCCCATTCTCACCCCGCTAATTCTCACGGTCTTCCCCTTAATTTCCCGCTCTCTCCCCTTAATTTCCCGAAGGTTCACCGCAGATGTCACCAAATTTGATATTTCAGTGACACTTTTAGTGAAATTCCGGTCCGGCAGAATAGATCAACATAAACATTCACCCCAGATGTCACCAAATTTGACATTTCGGTGACACTTGAGGTGAACTTGGAATGATGATTGATATTTCCAGCAACATGCCTGACCCGGATTTCGCTCAGATCTCGCTTTTTTTGACATTTGAGCGAAACTGGAGCGAAATTGATGCAAATCGAAAAGAACCGGGTGCAACTGCTTCCGCTCGAAAAGAACCACGTGCCGCTTCGGCACCATCCTTCTACTTACCGATTGACCAGGAAGTGCGGCGTGATCAGCACGAAGAGTGCGCCGAGCCCGCAGCTCACGGCACTGCCGAGAAGGAGCGTAAGCAGAGGCATTTTCAGGACAATGCCCAGAATGATGAAGACCGCGGCAGGTAAAAGCCCGAAGTACAGGAACATGATCTGCACGAATGTCTTGATGGTCGAGCCGCTTTCCCCCGGCACCGAAATGTTCACGAACGCGCCCACTGCCGTACCAAAGAAGGACACCGACAGGATGAAGATATACCAGCCGAGCATTACGAGGGGCGATGTCCGAAGAATAATCCCCGCCACAAGGATCGCCGGCAGAAGGTCGATGGCATTCACCGCCACACTACCGAGAAGCGAGAACCACAGTTTTTTCATCGGCGGTTCCGGAATCAGAATGAAGAACTCACGGCTGGTGTCCTCCTTCAGCGGATTGCCCAAAGTCCTATAAAACATCAGGACCGTCAGCACGCACGCCGGCACCAGGAACGGCTCAAAGCCGGTATGGCTGCGTCCCGCAAGCCAAGCCGCAAATCCCGCAACAAGCGTAAAGGTCACCAGCGTAGCATTGAAAACATGGAACTTCGCAAAGCGGAATCGGTTATAAACTGCCTTGAAGAGGAAGACGCCGGCCCCGGATCCACGGTTGAACCCGTCGCGCTGAAGCTTCTCGCTTCTATCCTTATCACGCACGGTCACCACACCGCTCGAAGCTTTCTTCGCATTCTCAAGAAGCGCCGCCTGCTTATCCGTCTCCACAAGAGCATCCTCATAGAAGTCGGCCTTGACCTTCCAGATCACGACCACGATCAGTGCACAAGCGAACACGAAAAGTGTAAGGAACAGCAGTGACAGCGCCATTTCGCCGGAGATCGCGTAGTAGCAGAAACCACGCATCCAGCCCCAGAAAGGCACCCAGAAAGTGTATTTGCTGCCAAAGAAATCAAAAGCCGCCGTCAGCGCGTCTTTTCCGCTGGCCACCATATACACCCCGAACACCCCTGCAATCACGGCATACACACAGATGACCGCTTTGCCCAGGCCACCCGTACCGTACTTCGTCTTGGACATAATGGTATAGAACGCCACCTGCACCAGCGTACCGAAAATGAGGGACAGGCCGTACGCAATGATGAGCGACGCCGCGCCCCAACCGCCGAGGCCCACGTTATAGATAAGATTCGGCAGTTGGAAAACCATATAAAGCGAGATCGCCAGAGAAGCCGCCAGCGTCCCGACCAGCCTGAACATCAGAACAGACTGCGGTTTCATCGGCGACGCGAAAAGCATCGGTACATCGGCCGGTTTGAAGATCCTTCCTGACGACTTGGCATTACTGATATTGATCGCCAGCGACAGGAAAAACAGTACACTGATGATCAGGTCGATCAGATCAACGACCTTCTTATCGCGGGACTTAAGGAACCCGGGAGTCCCGGACTTCGCACTCACACTGATGGTGACCCCGTCCTCATCGACTTTCACGGACGAATCATCCTCGTCCTCGATCACCAGTTCCGCAGACGTCTTACTGTCGGACTCCTTCTCATCATCACTATCAGGAAGAAGAATGCCGATACCAAACCCGATCAGCATACCGAGCACCAGGCACACCGCGAAAAACGCCAGCCACGTTTTGAATATCTTCTTGAGCGTGTTGACAAGGGAGTGCCACGTATAGTAGAAAAACAGTCTCATTTCTCCTGCTCTCCCTTCGCCTCATCTGCTTCTTTTTCGTCGGCAAAAGCACTGTCGCCTGCCGCGTCCTTTCTCTCCTCTGCAAAAGCACTGTTTCCTGCTGCACTCTCCTTCTCACCGGCCACATCCTCAGACAGTGCTTTTCCAACGGAATCCGGAGAAAGGCCCTCGGTCACCTCGAAGAACAGATCCTCGAGCGACTTGCCCTGGCCCTCGATCTCTGAACGCGAAACATTCGCACGCACTTTGCCGTTCTGCATAATGACTGTTCTGTCCCAAAGCATATCTACACTGTCGATAATGTGCGTACTGATCAGCATGGTCTTGCCGGCCTGACGCATCTCCTCGATCATATTCTTCAGTTCTTTGATCGCATGCGGATCAAGACCGAGAAGCGGCTCATCCATCAGAAGAATATCCGGGTCAGGAAGAAGTCCCACACAGAGGTTGAGCTTCTGCTGCATACCTTTACTGAGCTCATCACCGAATTTCTTTTTCTTGTCGGCCAGTTCGAAACGCTCCAGCAGCATCTCGATCCGTTCCTTATAGTTCGTCATTTTATAGGCACGGGCAATGAATTCCATATGCTCGACGACCGTCAGCGTCGGATAAAGGGACGGCAGCTCCGGGATGTATCCCATGATCTTTCTGGCCTCCGATGTCTTGTTCGGAATACCGTTGACCGTGATCCGGCCATCGTATTTCAGAAAGCCGATGATCGACTTAATGATCGTACTTTTGCCCGCTCCATTCGGTCCCAGGAGCACCGTCAGGCTACCCGGTTCAAGCATAAACGACACATCGTCGCAGGCCGGATTTTTCCCATACTTCTTGGTCACATGATTTACGTCTAACATATGTAATTCTCCCTCTTATGTCCTTGTGCGATGCGTGCGGCTTCGACGTCCCGATCCGGTCCGTATCTCCGGATCTCTCAAAGAAAACTCTCCGTCACACACCCGTCCATCGCATTTCATATTGCCATATTATCCATAAGGCGTAAATCAATCGCCAAGCAAAGGTAAAGATTTGTTTAAGTTTAGGATTTGGCATATAATGGCTTCGGAAAAAGGAAAAAGGAAATGAACGCTGCCGGGATTTCAAAGGTCGCGGCACCGCCCGATATATGTCCGGCAGCACGTTACATCTGAGGTAATTCTTTATGAAGAAGAGACGTATTATATCCGTACTATTATCTATCACTATGCTCGGAACAGTTACGCTTGCTCCCGCCCTGTTCTGCGGCTGTTCTCCCAAGGAAGAAAAGGAAAGCAAAAAGATCTACGACCGCGGGCCGGATGGCAAGAATATGCGTTCACATACGACCGAGACCTCCTCACGTCTCCCGTCGATCGATCCTTCAGTCAGCACAAGCGACCCCGGCAATCCCGGTTTTACCGGCGATGTCAATTCTCCCGACACTTCGGTCATCAGCGGCATAGCGGATAAGTTTCTTAAAGAAGGTTCGACCGTGATCGCCCTTGACGATCAAGGAAAATATCAGAACACGAACAGCCAGCTCGCCATGCTCGACTATCAGCAATACCTTAAGGAGTATCTTTTCTCCGAGGAATGCTATGAGAGAACCGCCGCCACCATGCCCGGTTCAGGTATAGAAAGCTACGAAGACTATGTCGAGCAGATGAAAACACTCTACGGCGCAGATACACCTGAACTTGACGAAAACAATAAGCTCCAGGAGCTTCCGCAAAACCGGGTCTTTTTCGCAATCCAATCATTGTATGCTCAAGGGTTTGACCAAACGATCAGCAGTGTTTTGGCCGAGGCTTGCATATCACGCGGGTTCAATTTGCTGTTCGACGATAATGGCTGCAATACCGCCATTTGTAACAGTGTTAAAGAGAATAAAGTCTTCTATGATACTGCCTACATCTATGTCATCTGCATCATTCCGGTAAGCGACAGTAGCGCCTACGTCCTGATTCGTGCCAATACCCTCGACTCATCCCGGAACCTGCACTGCGCAGAATTCGTAAGCCTGAACGGCGAGCAGCCCGTCCAGCAGCTGAGAAGCCTTCAGATCAGCGCCCAGGATCCGGAATACAGCCCGATCTTCGTTCACCTCCCGGCAGGAGACCAAAGCCAGGAACTGCTCGATGAGATCGAGGCATTTCATGACCGTTTCGGAAGCCCTTCCACAAACGGCATCACCTGGAAAGATGGCCCGCTTCCTACGGGGATCGAAGAGGAAATGACGCCCACCCTGGTTGCTGCCACGGCCGGAAGCTCCCTTCAAACCTCACTTTCGTACCGCGCAGACGGCACCTGGTTCTACACCAGTCTTCTCGATGAACGCGAAACCTTCACGGTCAGTGATCATGAGGCGGAGCGCACCATGCTTGACCTTCTCTACAGATATGTCGCGCAGGAAGCATTCAAAAACTGCAGTTGTCTTCTGCCAAGCCTTCAGGGAAACTGGACCATCGATACTTCGAAGT
Source organism: Clostridiales bacterium (assembly GCA_017620475.1). Classification (GTDB taxonomy): domain Bacteria; phylum Bacillota; class Clostridia; order Saccharofermentanales; family Saccharofermentanaceae; genus Scatonaster. The sequence goes on from JAFZQI010000003.1 coordinate 102,886, forward strand.
CCTACGATCAGACCCGCATCGCGCCTGAGGAAAAGGACAAAAACGCCAGCATCATCATGGTGTATAAGTCGGAAGATATCTATCAGAGCACGACGATCACCTTCTCAGGCGACGACCTCTACTACTGCGACGACACGATAGAGCTCTACGACGTCCAGACCACCGATACGCCTTTCTACCAGACGACGGATTTCTACGAATTCTATAAGCAGGGCGATGAGGCATTCTTCCGTCCTGACACTACGGATGTCTTCTATTCAGTAGATCCGTCCGATTTCCGCGGCAAAAGAACTGCGACCTTGATTTCGAAGATGATTGCGGACGAATATGAGTTTAAAGCAGGCTATGAGCTGGATTACACCCCCGACGGCGATGCGGAAGAAAGAGCAAACGAAAGCTGGCGTCTCCCCGGCTGGACGGTCACTGACCGCATCCCGGTTTCGTGCGAATACTACACCAAAGGCAGTTCGACACTGGTCGTTTTCCTCAATGCAGACGGCAGGCTCCTCTGCGGCTGGGAGTATAATCCCGAAGGGCTGACCATCTACTACGCCATAAGCGAAGATTCGGTCGAGATGGATCTGACAACGGACATGGAACATGCCCGTAATCACCTGGGCACCGACCCGAACGACAGCGGAGATCCGGGATCGGATCAAGGCGGTCAGGGTCAGGGCGGAAACGGGAGCAGCCAGCCGAAGCCCGACTCCGAGAAGAACGAGGAAGACTGGATCGTTGAAGATGTTGCCGAACATGGCTATTTCGACCTGACCGGCAATATCGTCGAAGGGGATGCGATCGAAGGCTCCCCCGTCGTACAAAAGTATATGGAGTATTTCGCCTCACTCTCCCCGTTCATTTTCGAATACTGGGAATTCGGAAACTACCGTGTAAACAACTATTTCCTCACGCTCAATAAGGACGGTGATTTCTGCGATGCCGAGATCGTCAGTTCGCACGATAACTCTTTTGACTACGATATGACGCGCGTCAAGATCGGCGATACCATCTACACATCATCCGAGTCCGACGGCAGCAGCCGGAGCGATAAGATCGGGCCTGAATATGTCGAAGACGAGATCCTTTACTCCCTCCCCGATGTCATGATCCCATCGCACAACGGCACGTTCAAACGCGCTTACTACGCGACCGTCAACGGTGACGAATACATTATCGAAGAGTGGACATACCGGGGCGAGACCACTTACTTCTTCTGCAAGGATAGCGAGATCCTCGCCATGAAATATCAGAAGTTCGGAAATACATTCTATGCGTACGTCTCACGCTACGAGCATATCGCTGCCGACGCACGGATCAAAAAGCCGACATAAGAAGTTCTATCTCTCGTCACCTCAAGATTGCATGTCACGAATCACTAGCTGTTTGGGGCGCAAAACCACTGCAATCGTACCCTTGCTGTTCCATAAACTGCAGTACCTGTTCGCGGTCGTGAAGAGCTGTTCCCGCGCCCACTTCCGTTGTGCAGATCCCACCGCAGGCATTGGCAAACCAAAGCGCATTCTCGATATTCGTCCCGCGCAAAAGTTCACTTGCCAGACCGGCAACTAAGCAGTCTCCAGCACCGGTGGCATCCTTCGCAGCGATCGGAAAAGCGGACATCAGATAATGCGTGTTTTCGTTTTTAAAATACAGGCCTTTGCCTCCACGTTTAATGATCACATTCTTCGCTCCGTAAGAAAGGAAAACATTCGCCATTTTCTCATAGTCTTCCTCACCGGAATAAAACTTCGCTTCATCCTCATTCGGCGTGATGTAATCGATGTACGGAAGAATACCTTTCAATTCCTCAAGCGCGATCGTTCCGAAATTCGGAAGCTTAGTATCCGCGAAGATCAGCATCCCCGCATCCGAAGCCGCCATCACAACTTCGCGAATGATCTCCACGTCATTAAACGGCGCGCGGAAAAGTGACCCCATGATTAGTGCTTTTGCCGAAGTAATACGATCCAGATACTGTTCCGGATGGAAGTTATACCGGTGCGCATAATTCGTGATCGACTTACGTGTCCCCTCCACAGGCTTGACGACCAAAGTCGTGACCGGAGTCGGATTGCCGGAACGGATCACATTGGATGTATCCACATTATTTTTCTGAAGATACGTCATGACCAGATCCCCTGCATCATCATTGCCAAGCGAACAGACAATACTCGTCTTCGCACCGAGGCGTGTCGCAGCTACGGCTTCATTTACCGCCTCGCCTCCGACCTTCAGATACGCCTCCTCGGCCCTGTATCCGGTCGGGTTGATCGGATTCGGATCGAAACCCCAGATGATCGAATCCACCAGTGCCGTACCCACGCATACAATATCTGTTTCTTTCCCCATTACAAACACCTCTTCTTTTCGAAAAGCACTGTTGCGCTTTTACTTTGTGTTGACTAACCGTTCATTCTTCCATGGACGGTTCTTACCGAGCCAGCCCTTTTTCTCCCAGTATTCCTTCTCGACGGGAGAGGACCCCATGCCGCCATTTTGCATCATTCTAAATATATTAAACATGAATTTTATCTTGATGCCAACACGCGGTTTTCCGGCACGGGAAACTTTCGCTGCTATACGATCTGTATCCTTTTCGATCCGCATCTTTTTCTTCTCCTTGATCCCTTCCCAGTTCATCGCCTGCACGGCAATGCCGCACTGCGTTACACTCGGCACACCGAGATAGAAAAGGAAACCGGCGATATCCTTCGTGGCTGACTTCGCCGACGAACCCGCAGATGATGAAACAACCACTGCGCGTTTTCTGAAGAAAGATTCATTCGGCCGATGCACCATCCAGTAATCAAATATCAGCTCGAAGAAACTCTTCATTGCTGCGGAGACATGACTGCAGTATGTCGGTGTCGAGAAGATCAGAATATCCGCCTCCTCCATCTTATCCAGGATCACACGTTTTTCTTTATAGAACGGACAAGCTGTCGCATCTTCGATACAGGCATAGCATCCTTTACAGAAGAACGGAAGATCCCTAGGAAGGAAAAACTCTGTAATTTCATTTCCTTCGTATGTAACCGCTTTATTCTCACCTGCTTGCATACTCTCTACGACTGCTGAATTCTCCACACTTTCATTGCTCTCTGCATGCGCTATGTTTCTCACACTGATCTTCTCGGCGATCTTGCGTGCAATGTGATATGTGCTTCCTTTATGATCCTGTCCGTGAATAATAACGATCTTCATGGTCTTTTCTCCTTCATTCCTGATTCGCCTTTGCGTACTGCCGGCTGAACTGCCTGATGTGTTTTTTCAGAAGCGTAATCGCTTCCTTCTCTCTCGAAGGCTCGCGATCACAAATGGTCAGAAGCAGATAGATCGGTGCATAAAACTGGATCGCCATAACCTTTACATCCGCTTTCTGAAGATGCCCTGATGCCATCAGCATTTTAAAGATACCGCCCTGATACATAAGCGGATCGTCAACATAATTTTTCGTGTAGAGCGCCCCGAGTTCAAGGTCGGCAAACTGCTCGATCGTCAGCATCTTCCGGAACTTCTTCACATATTCATCATGCAGGAAATACGAAAAAAGTCCCACACCAATATTGACCAGTTCTTTTTCCGAGGCATGAGAAAAAACCATCCCATCCTCCCGTGCATTGTTTCCGTTCATCTGAAGTCCCGCAGCCGTCTCCATATACCTCCGCTGCATCTCCTCCAAAAGCGCATCGAAGATAGCACGTTTACTCTTAAAATGCTTGTATAACGACGGGGCCTTAATGCCCACTGCTTCTGCGATCTGCCCGACATACACGTTCCCGTATCCTCTCTGGGCAAACAGTTCCAGCGATACATCCAGGATTCTTTCTTTCGTATTCATCTTCCACCTCTTTGGCTAACTCTGATTAGCCACATTATAGGCTAATTGTAATTAGCCGTCAAGTATCTTTTCTATTGCACCAAAGAAAATGCTATAATACTTCTCGTAAAAGAAGCGCGCGTATCGCGCAAAAGCAGTCCGGAACCTTCAAACGCCGGTTCTGCTTCACAAGGAGGAAAAACTGATGTTAAACACTATTTTTCGAGTAATCGGATTGCTCTTTATCGTGTACGCGATCTACCTGATCGCCAAAAAGTCGATCCACACCGGAACGACAGCCGTCCAGGGGGTCAAGAAAGACCCGCCGCTTAAGAAAAAGAACCTGTTCATTCTTTTCGGAATCGGCATTCTCTGTATCCTGTTCTCCCTTTCATTTACCATCATCCCGACCGGTTATACCGGCGTCCGTGTCACCTTCGGTCAGGTCGAACAGAGAACACTCAATAATGGTATCAATTTCCAGCTGCCTTTGATCCAGGAGATCGTTCTGGTCAACAACAAACAGCAGGACATCAAGTTCAACGATAATGCGATCTCTTCGGAGACGAGCGAGCGAAATACCGTCAACTTCCAGGGGATCACTGTCACCTATCAGATCAACCCGCAGAAGTCCGCCTGGATCTACGCGAACGTAACCAATTACGAGGCCGGTCTGGTAAGTGAGTCGCTTGTTGCCTCCGCCATCAAGACCACATCGAAAACGCTTTCTCCGAACGACTGTACGAACCGCAGCATTATCGAGCCGAAGGCGAAGGAGAACATCCAGAAATCTCTCGACGAGAAGTACGGAACCGAAGTCGTTTATGTCAACAAAGTCGTCATCAACGACGCCTCCTTCGACGCGGAATATGACGAGAAGATCGCCAAGAAGCAGCAGGCACAGATCGATTACGAGACACAGCAGATCGAGAACAAGAAAAACATTGAGAAGGCGGAAGCCGACGCTGCCGTTACGAAGACCAATGCCCAGGCCGCCGCGGACGCTAAAGTCATCGCCGCCCAGGCCGATGCTGATGCGAACACGATCATCAGTAACTCTATCGATGAAAATGTTCTGCGCAACAAGTATTACGAGACCTGGGACGGCAAGCTCCCGACAACGATCGTCGGTTCCGATGCCACCGCTTCGATCCTGATCGATCCGATGTCCTCCGGAAACTCCACCGAAAAAGCCGGCAACACTTCCTCAGACAATAACGGAAGCGCAAATGTGAATAACAGCGCGGCGAACAACACGGCCGGGGATGCTGCAGCATCTTAAAAGATGTACCACTTAATGCTGCTAAGAAGCAGCAAGAGTTCTGTCGCAACCACGCCAAAAGAACTAAGCCTTTTTGTTACAAAAAATACCCCCATCCACTGTGCATCACTACACAATGAATGGGGGTGTAACTTTAATGTATTAGGATCGCCTTATGCGTTCGCGATCAGATTATTGATATAAAGATTCAGCTCGCCGTTATAACCCCAGTAGCAGATCTCGCAAGGAACGGAATCGATATCAACATAGACATAACGATAGTTCGCATCGGCATCACCTTCCGGATAAGCGATCGCATAGCCATTCGCAGTGAATACGTCATCGATTGCCACACAGCAGGTCTCTTCATCCTCACTGATCAGCTTGGCAACGATCTTAACATACGTTTCCTGCTGATTAACGGAGATCTCCGCCTCCGGATTTTCACACGGAAGTGTCGGAAGTCCGCTTCCGCTCCATGTATACTCATCCGGCCAGATCCCCTGTTCCAGACATCCGTAGAACTTATCGAAGCTGACCTCGTAGCAAGTGGACATATCGTGCTTGTCCATATCCTCTTTGAGCATCTCGTAATACTCCGCATCGGTAATATCAGACAGGGAACAATCCTCCGTGATTATGACCGTGATCGTGGCAACCGGTGTGCCCCCTTCTGTGAAGAGAATATCGTAAAAGCCCGGAGCATAGGTATCCGAATTCAGGTCGAGGGATCCCCAGTACCAGTTCGGATCGTTCGGATCAGTAAGATCGGTTCTTACGATCTCATCCGCCAGTGCTTTTACATAAGATTCCGTGTACACATCGTCATTATCGTGGTGCGGTACGAGGTACGCCGCCAGATCACCATTCGAAGAAACACCCGAAAGATAGATCTCGATATGATCATTGTTCTCGAAAAGTGCCCGGATAAAGGCCGTGCGGTACGTCCCCGCATTCATCGCATATGTTCCCGTAGACGGACTTGCGAGATACACCCCGTCAAAAAGGTAATCAAAGGACTCACCCAGCACACTCAGGACGCCAAAAGCATACGCACTCGACTGGATGTTCGCATCCGGATCGATGATCCCGCTTCCGCTGTTCTGCGTCGGCTCTTCACTCTCCGTAGTATCTTCCGTGTCCTCGGTATCTTCCGTATCCTCAGTTACATCTTTTTCAGACTCGTCTTCATCCTCGTCCTCATCTTCTTCCTCTATCTCTTCCTTTTTGTCTTTCTCCTTTGCTGCCTTTTTCGTGGTTTCTTCGGACTTGCTGCACGCGGTCATAGAGAATACCAGCGCCAGTGACAGAAGAACACCCATGATTTTTTTTGAAGCCATATTATTCCTCCCAAATTTCTCAAACTTCTTTAATATTATATCACAGATTTCTTCTTGGTCAGCCGTTTTTTACTCAGTTACGTCTCCAGAATGCCCGCATCGGTCAGAAGCTCGAAGAATGCCTGCACCGTATCGATATTGTCCAGTTTCTCAAAGAACCCGTTATATAGATCGAAGACACAGGTCCTGCCGTCCAGTTCGATCAGAACCAGATCCGTACCATACTGATGCCGCATCTTCAGTTCCCCCTTATCCTTCCACGGCTCCTCCCCGTCGCGCACCTCATATGCCTCGTCGCCCTCATAGAAGCGTATGCTGACGCCATACGAATCGGAAGAGGTTTTCACGCTCAACCCCACCTGCGATTCGCTCACGGAATAAAGTACATTATAGTTCGGGATGAAGTATTCACCCGCAATCGGCACATTCACGATCTTATCCACAAGATAAGGTTCTCTCCCGTCATCCTCACTCAGATGTGAAAACAGTAATTGCGAGTTTTGGAGGAAGTCGGCTCTTCCTTCTTCCGACAGTGGCTGCTCGCCTTCGTATCCGGTCCCGTAATATGCGAAAAATACCCGGTCTCCGATAGTCTGAGCGTAGTAGTAGACATAGTGATCCACTCCGCCGTAGTCGTAATCGGGAACCGCGACCACAGACCCGAAAAGATGCTCATCTGTCTCTTCGTAGATCGTGATCTTTGTAAATTCCACATCGTTTTTCTTCCGAACGCTATCGATTTGTCCTTCGCGAAAAGCACTGGAAAACTGCTCGATGGTGGTATATTCCGTGTCCCAAAGTGAGAGGAAACGGACTTCGCTGTCTTTCGCATTTCCCTCAGGATCCGTCACGTAGAAAGATGCCGAGATCTGGTATGTGTTCCGCCGCGCATTCATATAGGAGAACTTCACCGTCGGATGTAATTCAGGTGCTGCCGTATAGATCACCGTCGAATCGTAAAGCCGGATCGCAAAACGTTCGTGCGCTTCATCGAATGTATAGATGCTCTTTAGATCCCGCGTCCCGTCAAGGTATCTTCCCTCCACAGGCGGCATCACGGAATCCTCCTCCGGAATGGTTCCCGTCGGGTAGCCGTGATAGTATTCGCCGTACGGACCGAGATAGATGCTTCCCGTCGGAAGCTGGCAGATCCGGTCTTCGTCTGCTATCTCTTCGCGATTGACTTCTCCGGCATCCGCCTCCCCTTCGTCGCCCACGCGATTTCCGCTCTTTTCACCCGTCTTCGTCCCGTTACGCTTTCTCGCCGATTCCTTCTTTCCACACCCGGAGAAACCCATCAGGACGAGGAGGAAAACCAGCGCGATCGTCCCGATCCTGACCGCATGCTTCCTGCCTCCTGACACTACGGCTTTACATCTCACTGCCTTTTTCATCTTCTCTTCCTCCTCGCACGAACCGGCTCTTCCGATCACAACCGAAACAAAACCTGGTTGTTTGATCACGACCGGATCGACCCTTGGTCATTGATTACGGTCGGAGCCAATCTTGACCGTTTGATTATTAGACGTTTTTCGCGCTCGACTTTATCACGCACCAATCACGCAAAAAAGTTCAATTAGTCAAACTGAAAAAGGCATAAGGATTAATGGATAAAAAAACACATCCTCACTATTAGTGTGAAGCTCAGCGTTTGATCGATGTCTCACCGCTTAACGGCTACGGTCCTTTCGGGATAGTACCTGACTGAAGAACCGCTGGAAACAGTGAGATAGACGTCATACCAGTCATCAAATCTCCATAAGTAGAAGACCAGCGATGCACCGCGTGTGCTCGATCCATAGAACATGATGCAGTCGGGCTCGGATTTCACCTGTTCCACGAAGAGTTTATACTGTTCGCCATCTTCCGCGGTGAAAGACGCCGTCACGCATCCCAGTGCATCGTCATACTTCACATTCATCTTTCCACCTAGGAGGTAGTAATCTCCGTACCAGTCTTTCAGATCATCCGCCGAAGATGACTCCGAGTCAGAGATCATGCCCTCGCCGATCAGGAAGAAGGATTCCTCCGTCGGATTATAAAGAATAAACTGATCCAGGAACTCGCTCTCCGAAAACGTGCCGAATTTCTTGATCTGCTTGATCGCCCCGTCCGGGATCTCGTCCTTCTTTGTATTCGGCAGATACAGAATCATCTCATCCGGCTCTGTAAAGCCCTCCGGATCCTCGAAGGAAAGATGCTCCACATCCGTCCTGTTCTGCCCTTCGATCGTCTGGGTAAAGGAATCAAATTCCTTGATTTCCAGTTCCGATACTTTCACGGAAAAACTGTGGTCATCGATACGGGTAAAGGCTTCCATTTGTCCGGAAAACTCACTCATAAATATCTCGGATTCCTTCCCCCCTCCGATTTCCTTCGATTCACCGGGTCGGGTATAACTTCCATCAAAAGCCCCGGTATTCAAGTCCATCGTGATCGTCGTAACGGTATCGAATTCCTCATCCGGAAGTCCGGTATACGGTTTGGAGGAAGTAAAGTACATAAGTAACAATTCTTCCGGAAGCATCGCCTCGATCTCCGCCGTCTCGTAGATCTTATAGATATCGTTATGGGACCTGATCTCCACCGGCCCGCCCAAAAGCTCACTGAACTCCGGTTCAGAAGTTGTAGATTCCGTCTCCGTCGAGGTCTCCTGCTCCGTCATCGACTCTGTCCCCGCCGATGATCCTGCCTCCGCTTTGGTGTTTTCTTCTGATCCGTCCGCTGCTGCCGTCGTCTTTGGGGTTGATTCCTTACGGGTAGTCTCCTGCGTGTTTCCGTTCTTCGAACACGCCCCCAAAAGCACTGACGCAGCAAGTATTCCGGCAATCCATTTCTGTCTCTTCATGATGTCCATTTCCCTATTCTCATTTAGTCTTTACATCTATCTTATCAGGGAAATGCTTTGCAAGAATTACACTTCAGTCACACGAAGAATCGGAATATTCAATTCGCCCACTCTGTCATAGGTTTAAGCAAAAACCTACGATCTCTCCTGCACCACGATTTTTGCGCGGTTCTGGATATTGCTGCACACCGTCTCCACACTCTGCTGACCTGTAAAGTAGGCCGGTGCTTCTTCGAGAATGATAAGAAATACGGTCGGATCCATCCGCTCGACGACGTGGATGCTCTCTACCAGTTTGACATACTCATCAATATACTGTGCGGTCACTTCATCCGGAACCCAGTTCGGATTTACGGGATCCGGTTTCCAGATCTTCATCTGTTCTTCGTATTCCTTCATCAGGCGCTCATTCTGCTTATCCAAAGCCGCACGTGAGATCGGCGTAGTCCAGAGGGTATCTGACTCCTCCTGAGTCTGAAGCATATAGCGGAGGAAATCCCACGCTTCTTCCTGATACTGACTGTATTTAGAGATCCCGATCGTCATATCCATATTGGCGGCAGGACTGCTTCCGGTGGTATTCGGTACACCACACACAACCATCGGATGATCCGATACCTTCATGTATCGAGAGTACTCCTGGACATTAAATAGATTCAGGACCGGATACCAGGCTACCAGACCATTGCTGAACTTATCTTCATCCGACATATAGTTTTCTTCCATGACCCTCTCGTGGGTGCTCCGAGATGAACCGTACTTCTTCACGAAGGTCAGAAGGTTCCGGAAACTCTCGGTATCGAAATGTACTTCCTGGGAGGAATAGTCGACAAAGAGATCTCCCGACCGTGCCATCATGAAGGAAAGCAAATCCTTATATTCCATCTCGAAAAGCGGATCGACGCCTTCGGGAAGGGCATCCATGACCCGGAAGAATTCATCGTAGGTCCAGCTTGTCTTCTGCCCCACCATATCGGCATTTCCGATGATCGCATCCACACGGAACGAAAGCGGCATGTGATAGAGTTTTCCGTCCACTTCCTGTGCGCGGAGAACATTGTCGAAAAAAAGCTGCCGGTCCAGTCCTTTTCCATCAGTCCGATCGATCATGGGATTCAGATCGAGCATCACCTGATCCGTATCAAACTGGGCGAACTGTGAAAAACCGACAAGAATATCCGGTCCCGTTCCGGAAATGATATCCAAGTACACCTTATCGGACATGGACGCATTCTTATTCATATAATCTCCATCCATGACGACATCTTCCGAATAGTTGTGCTGGATGACTCGGCACGTTGCATCTTCACTGGTGTTATAGCGGATCAGATCGTCGGTGTTCAAACTCGAATACATGTTGCTTCCCACGAGAAGAATGAGTTTTCCGGCATAGGGATTCTTATCCATACGGACCGCGTGTACCACGCCGATCTGTAAAACATATGAGCTACCCAGCGCATTCATAAAACTTACGTTGGTCTCGAGGAAGTAGTATTCATTATCGGAAACGATCTTCAGAAATTGCGGTAATACAGACTCCGGATTGAAATCCGTATTGTACCAGGAAAACACCTCTCTGTCGTTCTTCGAATCATGAAAGTCGACCTTCACGACGCCGTTGGCATTCTTATAATAGAGTCCGCCGTTTGCACTGACCAAAGGCATTTCTCGCGGATTCGAGATTTTCTCGGAAGAGAAACTCATTGTATCCAGATTCAGTTCCCGGAAATAGGAAAAAGTAGCGCCCAAATCCCAGTCATGCTCGTGAAAAACCCCGTAGTATTTTCCATCTTGGCAGATAAGGTTTCCGCTTGTGCCCTCGGAAGAAACACTTTTCTTCTTTTTACCGTCGGCGTCCAAAAGCGTGATCGTATCCCATCCTCCACAGAGGAGACTCCCGTCCGGGAGCATGAATACACTGACCAAAGAAGATACGTCATCGATCGGCTTGATCTTCTCCATGGATCCATCGTCCTTGACTTTCTCGAGAAACTGCCCCTCGGTGCGCTGAACGAGCGCATATGTCTCTCCTGTATCGCTCTCAAAGGAACACAGTATCATTTCATCCGATCGAAATTGTTCGTATGTCGCTTCGATATAGCTGCTGCGAAGAAGATTCCCCTCCAGGTCGAAGACCAGGTTCAACGTCGGTTCATACTCATGTTCGATCTCCCAGAATGTATCCCAATCACCATTATTCTCGGCTTCATTTAAGCGCGTTCTCACACTGCCCGGCATCTCATAACTAATATGGCACCAGGAAACAACGATCGTATTGCCCACAAATCTCAGATTGTCGCGCTCGACATCGACGATCCGGAGTTCCTTATCCAGATCGATCGGTATTTTCAGTCCTACCTCTGACACCTCGAAGAAAGGATCCGTCTCCTGGACCGTTCTTCCTTCCTCTGTCCATACCTGAGGCGGCCCCGGAACCTGTCCCTGCTCGGAGGAACTTCCGTTCACGCTTCCGTTTCCGCTCACGTCTGTCTGGTTTTTCTTGCAGCCTGTCGGAAGGAGCAAAGACACTCCAAGTAAAAAAACACATATACGAGTAATTTTCCTATTCATAAGAAGTCATCTCCTTTGATGAACAACGAGGTATGCGGATAGGCTAGAGAAGGATATCTTTGAAAAATCGTCCTTATCTGTTACTCGTATTTTATCACTTGTTAAACCGGCAGACCTATAAAAGATGTTTCCAATAAAGTGGGGTCACGTCAAATCATCACTCCCATCACATCCGGTGATCGTAATATCATAACTACACACTACGCAAGCCAGATCCGCAGTCTTGAAATACATAGCGTCAGAAACTTTCGTCATTACTTTGGCAATCTGTTTCGGGTTTTCGATCAGGTCTTCCGGAGTCAGCCCTGCTTCATCCAGATACTGAACCAGAAAAACATTTAAATTCTCATCCACACAATCGTGTATAGTCATTTCAAAGAGATCATGTATCCACAAACCATCTTCTGTCACTTTGTCGAAGATCCCTGTTTTTCTCTGAAAAAATACGGGGTCGCTGATATGCGGATAGAGTTTCAGTTCATACTGGAATTGTGTGCCATGGAAATCGAAGCTCCCGTTAAAGAAAAGATAGCCTCCGGCGGGTGCTACTTCATAATAAGTCTGATTGTCGTAGAGGATCTTGCAGCGATTGCTGACGTCGTAATTCGTCATCACTTCACCGTCCCGGATCCCGATTATTCTTTCAACATCATAATCAGGCCGTTCAAGGTCGATATAATCCCCAACAGCATATGTTGCCGGTCCGGAAATGTGGGGACGCACAGACTCATCTCTGAAAAACTGAAGGTTGGCCGGATTGGCAGGCATCGTTTCTTCCGCTTCCGTTTCTTTCTCGGTTTCTTTCTCCGGCTCGGTAGCCTCTGTCGTGGTCGCCTCCGTCGCGGAAGCCGTCTTTTCGCTCTCGGTCGCCTCCGTCGTAGAAGCCGCCTCTTCGCTCTCCGTCGTGGAGACCTCCTCTTCGCTTACCGTCGCTTTCTGCTTCTTCTCGGTCTCCTCGTCCTCATCCTCTTCGTCGAGAGTTGCGGCGGACTTTTTATCACTCTTCTTATCCTTCTTTGATTTCTTCTCCTCTTTCGAACTGCAAGCAGCAGAAGCAATCATGCTCATCGCGAGCAGAACAGCCATGATCGATTTCTTTTTCATAAGCCTTTCCTTTCCTCTATCCCTGCTTTTTTCTCCTCGCCCATTATTTTAGAAAAATAAAAATCATTTGTCTATTTAAATACTCGTGCAGTATCGAGAAATAGAGCGTTCTAAATCATGCGGATGCGAAAAAAGACCCTGGGTTCACCCAGATATCTTCGTGGCCGAAGCCGCTGGCGTGCTAACCCAATGTCCCGAAGAAAAGAAAAATCCCGAAAGCCCGTAGTTTCAGGCTTTCAGGATCTGAAATCTGGCGGAGACGGAGGGATTCGAACCCTCGAGCCGGAAACCGGCTAACGCATTTCGAGTGCGCCCCGTTATGACCACTTCGATACGTCTCCAAATGAAGCAAGTTCTTTTCGCGCAGAAGGAACGGCCTCATTTTGAAAAGCACTGTTCCTCTGCTTGCAAATGCTATTCGATTATAAAAGTCAGGCGCCTTTCCGTCAAGGGGACCCGTCGGGCGGCACAGTGCAGTGGAAAACAGGAAGCCCTGCGGGCGTTTGTATATTTTTTGTATCTTCGAGGGTTTCTTTATTGATGAAAACCTAAAAAAGAGGTAACATTATTTCAGACAGAGAGATGGAGCGGGGCATATAATGACTGATGAACTGAAAGACATTATTTATAGTGATCTTTTCCGATATACGGGCAACTCAAAGCGTCACAAGAATGTTTTCTTCACTTATGTGGAGGAGATGATGACGAGCCCGGAGTTCCACTATATCAGTAATATGCGTCATTGCAGCTACCATTACCAGAAGACACAGACGAATATCCGTGATTTCAAGTATTATTTCCACAAGACCTGCCTTTATCTTTGCAGTAAGGCCCTGGACAGGAAATCGCGGAAGTACCATTTCCAGATCCCGTATGAGACGAAGATCGATAAGGGCTTTTATATCGCACATTTCGGGCGTATCATCATCCACCCGAAGTCCGTGATCGGCAATAATGTCAATGTTTCCACCGGTGTGGTCATCGGCACGCAGTTCCGTGGTTCCCGCCGAGGCTCTCCGAACATCGGAAACTACGTATGGATCGGCGCAAACGCCGTGATCGTCGGCAAGATCAAGATCGGCAATAACGTCCTGATCGCGCCGGGTGCGTATGTCAACTTCGATGTGCCTGACAACTCCATCGTCATCGGCAATCCCGGTCTCATCCGCCAGTCCCCCGGTGCGACACTGGGATACATCAACAACACGATCCTCTTTGACGAGTATAATGTCCGATCCGGTGATGCCTGATGGATACATGGTGATTCCGAATGTTTACAGATGTTGCCGGTTACCGGCTCCCCGCAAGTGAATACATCCACCGCCGTAAGATGCTTCTTTCTAAGCTTTCTGCTAATACGGCGGTGATTCTTTTTGCCGGAAGAGCGCCGGTTGCTTCTCTCGATGAGTCCTATCCTTTCCTTCCGAACCGTACTTTTTTCTATTTCAGCGGTATCGAGCAGGAGGAGTCCGTACTTCTGATCATGAAGCACGATGCTTCTTCTGAATCGGACGTCGAGGTTCGCCTTTATCTTCTTCCAAGAGAGCCCGAGAAGGAGAAATGGACCGGTCACCGGCTTTCCGTGGATGAGGCCGAAGAGATTTCCGCCATTTCCGATGTCCGTGTTCTGGACGAATGGAAGTCTGATCTGGAAGAGATCCTGTCCAATAATATGAATATCGCCTGGGATGAGACCGATCCGTCCCCCATGCGACATCAGCTGGAGAAGGAATTGGCGCGGACGGACAGATTTGACTCCGCGACTGATATTTCGGGATTTGTAACACTGTTACGCATGGTCAAAAGCTCCGCCGAGGTCGCTGCGATCCGCAAGGCCATCGCCGTGACGGAGGAATCGCTTTCGATCCTCGAAGAGAATCTCCATCCGGGCATGCGTGAGTGCGAGGCATTGGCGATCCTTGAGTGCGAGATGGTCAAACGCGGTTCGCTTTTCCAGTCTTTCTCCACCATCGCTGCCGGTGGGAAAAACACCCTTTGTCTTCACTACCCTACCCCGCTTTGCACGATTTCGGATGGCGAGATGCTGCAGATCGATACCGGCGCCCGTGCAGGCGGGTACTGTTCCGATATTTCACGGGTCTATGCCGTCAACGGCAAAAGAACCGGCCGGCAGCAAGCGCTTTTCGAGTTGATTTCCGAGTGCAAAAAGACGGCACTTGAAGCCATTGCTCCCGGCGCGACGATCGCCTCCGTTAATGAGGCCACCAGAAAGACCGCCGCTTCCGGGCTTAAGGACCTCGGCGTCATCTCCCCGTCCGAGCCGGATGCGCTTACGTCCTGCAAGCAGTACTATTGGCACAACACCCTGCATCACCTGGGCCTGGATGTCCACGATGTCAGTGACCGGGAGATGGTTTTTGTCCCGGGAATGGTCTTCGCCGTTGAACCCGGGATCTATATCCCGGAATGGGGCTTCGGGTTCCGTGTCGAAGATGATGTGATCCTGACGGAAACCGGCTCGGAATACCTGTCTACCCCACAACTCTAACAAGGCTGTAACACGAAAGACAAAATCCTCGCGTACAATTAGTATAGGTGAATAGGTTTATATTTAGGAGGAAGTGAGCTTTTACGGCTCGGAAAGGAGAAAAGGCCATGCCCAGCGGTATTGTTCTGACGTTGATCATTGTCGGGCTTCTTCTGCTTCTTTGCGGGATCGTGGCTCTTCTCATCTATTCCTACGCTGTCCGTATCGCCTACCGTTTCTTCGGACGGCCGCAGCCGCGCCCGCTCGTCGACCGGTCTCCTCTGACCATCGACCAGAACACGATCTTCGGACGCGGACAGAACTGGTTCTACAGCAACCGCCTGAATATCCTTGACTGGCAGATGACCGCTTTTGACGGTATCAAACTCTACGCCTACTATATTCCCGCTTCCAAAAGCACTACGAGGGATGTGGTCATTCTTCTTCACGGCTTTAACGATGCGCCTTCCGTTATGGCGGCTTACGCCCAGCTTCACAGGGAGAAGCGGGATTGCCACATCCTGATTCCGCATCTACGCGCCCATGGCATGAGCGAGGGCAATTTCGTCGGGTACGGGCTTCACGACAGCCAGGATACCGCCATGTGGATGCAATATCTCGAAACCAGACTGGGACCGGATCTTAAGATCATCCTGCACGGACGCTCCATGGGCGCCGCAACGGCCCTGATGACGGCCGGATCCGGAATCGCCCCCGGAACACTGCAGGGAGTCATTGCGGACAGTTCTTTTGACGCATTGGACACATTGATGGCCTATCTCATGCAGCGCAACTACAAATTCACTTTCCGCCCGTTCCTGATGCTCGTGCGGTACGTGGTCATGAAGCGTTTCGGTTATCCGATCGAAAAAGCATCGCCTGTGTCGATTGCTTCGAGGATCGCCGTGCCGGTGCTGCTTTTCCACGGGACAGAGGACGAGCTGGTGCCTTCTTATATGAGCGACAACATTTATAACCGGATCCGCGCGCCGAAAAGGATCTGCCTGATCGATGGCGCCGCACACGTGATGGGCTATAACGCCGCGCCGGAGAAATACTCCGCGGAGATCGACAAATTCCGCGACAGTATCAGTGACAGTGAGTGGCAGCGCCTCATCGGCCGGGCATAAGTTAGTCGCAGCGTTCCCGAATCCGGGCGAAACCCGGAGAATGACCTATCGGATATGCAAAGGCGCATATCTCTTGCATTATGCGGCAAGCAATGCTAGAATGACGGCGATTCAGAAAAGAGGGGAGCTGGTAGGAAGAGCCGGCTGAGAGGGAGCCATCCCGGTTCCGACCCTATAGACCTGAACCGGATAATGCCGGCGGAGGGACCATAAGAAAGCAGAAAGCTTCTCCTTTTGCGATATCCGAAGGCAATGTTAGGAGGAGTTTTTTATGTCAAATGATCGTAAATCGGAAGACCCGTATGAGAAGGAGTCTTCTATCGCTGAAGCCAAAGCCGAGCGCGAAAAAGAGATCAAACTGTCGGAGACCCAGAAGCGCCGTGAGATGATCCTTGCGGTGGCAACCGGCGGAGTTTGCCTGGCTTTAAGCTACGTACTGTCTCTCATTAAAATCTACGAGATGCCTCAGGGCGGCTCGGTCACACCGGCGTCCATGCTTCCGATCCTTTTCTTCTGCCTCTGTTTCGGCGTCAAGAAAGGCTTCTGCGTGACCTTTGCCTACAGCCTTCTTCAGCTGATCAACGGCTATTTTATGCACCCTGCCCAGGTGATCCTCGATTACACACTGGCTTTCACCATTCTCGGCGTGGCCGGGTTCTTCGCCGCTTCCGAGAAGAAGAGACTTCAGACCGCCAACCCGATCCGCCGTCTGAAGCTGGTACCCTTCTGGAGGATCGGATCTGCCGTATTCCTCGCTTTCCTGCTTCGTTTCATAAGCCATGTTCTTTCCGGGGTGATCTTCTATGCCGAGTATGCAGGCGATCAGAACCCCTGGGTATATTCGATCCTCTATAACGGATCGTTCCTTCTGGTCGAAGCGGCGATCACGACGGTCATTCTCATCGGTGTTTCAGTCTGTCTCGGACTTCTGAAGGTCAACATCTCTTCGAAGTAAGTGTATCAGTTGCACGAGTGGTTCTTCCTTTATAAGAAGAAAAATGTGCGATTAGCCGAGGCAAAATAACTTCCAAAATCCTCCCTAAGTATGATATGATTTAATGAAATATTTTCTAATGTAATCATATATACAAAGGGAGGATTTCAATTTATGGCGAAGATTTTTGAGCAAGAATCACGTACATTTAGTGAGTACTTACTGGTACCGAACCTCACTACGGAGAAGAATACACCGGATCAGGTGGATCTGTCCGCTCCGGTTGCAAAGTACAGGAAGGGGCAGGAAGAGAGCAGGCTCAAGATCAATATCCCTTTGGTATCTGCAGTCATGCAGGCCGTCTCCGATGACGGTATGGCAATAGCTCTGGCACGTTCCGGCGGTATGTCCTTCGTTTTCCAGTCTCAGACAGTGGAATCCCAGTGTGAGATGATCAGGAAAGTCAAGAAGTACAAAGCCGGAATTGTTATTTCTGACAGTAACCTGACACCGGACAATACCATGGAGGAAGTGGTTGAGCTTCGTGAGCGCACCAACCACGGTACTTTTCCGGTAACGGAAGACGGTAAACCGAACGGCAAGCTCCTCGGTATCGTCACATCCCGTGACTACCGTGTGACCCGTATGGATCCGGATACGAAGGTTTCCGAGTTTATGACCCCCTTCGAGAAGCTCATCGTAGCAAGAGAAGGCACGACCCTTAAAGAAGCGAACGACATCATCTGGGATCACAAGCTCAACCAGCTCCCGATCGTTGACGATAATGACTGCCTCGTCGGTCTCGTTTTCCGCAAAGACTATGAATTCCATAAGGCAAACCCGCTGGAGCTCCTCGATGACGACAAGCGCCTGATCGTAGGTGCCGGTATTAACACCCGCGACTATGAAGAGCGCGTTCCTGCCCTGATCGAGGCCGGTGCGGATGCTTTTTGCCTTGACTCTTCCGACGGATTCTCCGTTTGGCAGTCCAGAGCTCTCGAGTGGATCAAGAGCCACTATCCGGATGTCATCGTTGGCGCCGGCAACGTGGTTGACGCAGAAGGCTTCCAGTATCTGGCAGACGCAGGTGCGGACTTCATCAAGATCGGTATCGGCGGTGGTTCTATCTGTATCACCCGTGAGCAGAAAGGTATCGGCTGCGGCCAGGCTTCTGCCGTACTTGCCGTGGCAAAGGCCCGTGACGAGTACTTCGAGAAGACCGGCGTGTATATTCCGCTTTGCTCCGACGGCGGTATCGTACATGACTACCACATGACGCTTGCCCTGGCTATGGGCGCGGACTTCATCATGTTGGGCAGATACTTCGCAAGATTCGACGAGAGCCCGACGAGAAAACTCGTTGTCAACGGTGCTTATGTCAAAGAGTACTGGGGCGAGGGTTCCAACCGTGCGAGAAACTGGCAGCGTTACGATGACGGCGGAAAAGGCGGCAAGATGGCTTTCGAGGAAGGCGTTGACTCCTACGTACCGTACGCAGGTAAGCTGAAGGATAATCTCGATTCTTCTCTTGCGAAGATGAAGGCGACCATGTGTTCCTGTGGCTCCTCTTCGATTCCGGAGCTTCAGGAGAAGGCCCGTCTCGTAGTCGTATCCTCTACCTCCATCGTCGAGGGCGGCGCGCACGACGTCATCACGAAGAATAACGACACCACGATCCGATGATCGAATCAAAACAATAGAAATATAAGAACAAATAAAGGAGACAACAACAATGGCAGAAGAAAATCAGAAGATCCAATTTACCGTCGAAGGTATGAAGCGTCTGCAGGATGAACTCGAAGAGAGAAAAACCGTCATCTCCGGACAGATCGCTGAGCAGCTCAAAGAAGCTCGCGCTCAGGGCGACCTTTCGGAGAACTCCGAGTACGATGAGGCGAAAGATGCTCAGGCGAAGAACGAAGCCCGCATCATGGAGATTGAAGAGATCCTGAAGAAGGCAGAAGTCATCGACGACAGCGAGATCTCCAAGACCAAGATCTCCCTGGGTTCCAAGGTTACCCTCCGCGATGAGGAGACAAAGGAAGAGATCATGTACGAGCTGGTTAACGCCAAGGATGCGGACATCTTCTCTAACCGTATTTCCCAGGACTCCCCTGTCGGCAAAGCCATCGTAGGTAAGAAAAAGGGTCAGGTCATCGAGGTTCAGACCGTTGCCGGTGCCTTCAAGTACAAGATCATCAAGATCGGCGAGTAATCTCATAGAGAATGGGCCCAGGTTTTGTCCGGCTCCATGAAACATAGCAAACGACGGCAGGAAATCGCACCACTTCGTGCGATTTCTCGCGCATAAAAGAAAATGAAATGAGGAAGCAAAATGGCTGACGAGAACAACAACAATCAGGCACCCGTACAGGACCTGAATCAACTGCTGAAGATCAGAAGAGAGAAGCTTTCGGAGCTGCAGGCCAACGGTAAGGATCCGTTCCAGATCACCAAGTATAACGTGACCTGTCACTCCCTGGATGCCAAAGCCGAGTTCGAAAAGCTCGACTCCGAGCTCAAAGCACAGATCCCGGAAGGACTTTCCGAAGAGGAAGCCGTCGAGAAACTCAAAGAGCTTCACGAAGGCAAAAGGATCGAGGTTTCCGTCGCCGGTCGTATGATGCTCAAGCGCGTCATGGGTAAGGCTTCCTTTGCCACCATCCGTGACCTCAAGGGCGATATCCAGCTCTATGTGACAAGAGATTCCCTCGGTGTCGATGACTACCAGGACTTTAAGAAGATGGATATCGGCGACATCATCGGCGTCAAGGGATACGTGTTCCGTACCCGCACCGGTGAGATCTCCATTCACGCCGAAGAACTGAAGCTCCTCACAAAGTCGCTCCAGATCCTGCCCGAAAAGCACCATGGTCTGACCAACACAGATATGCGTTACCGTCAGCGCTATCTCGACCTCATCGTTAACCCCGAGGTCAAGGATACATTCGTAAAGAGATCCAGGATCATCAAGGAGATCCGTAACTTCCTCGATTCCCGTGACTTTATGGAAGTCGAGACCCCGATGCTCGTCAGCAACGCCGGCGGCGCCGCTGCCCGTCCGTTCGAGACACATTACAACGCCCTCGACGAGGACGTCAAGCTTCGTATTTCCCTTGAGCTCTATCTGAAGAGACTGATCGTCGGCGGCCTCGAGCGCGTCTACGAGATCGGCCGTGTTTTCAGAAACGAAGGCGTCGACACCCGTCACAACCCGGAGTTCACCCTGATGGAGCTCTACCAGGCCTACACCGACTACGAGGGCATGATGGAGCTCACTGAGTCCATGTTCCGTTACCTCGCGGAGAAGGTCTGCGGCACCACGCTTATCAAGTACGGTGATCTCGAGATCGACTTCGGAAAGCCCTTCGAGCGCCTCACCATGAATGATGCGATCAAGAAGTACACCGGCATCGACTTCGATACTGTTGCTGACGATGATGCGGCAAAAGCACTTGCCAAGGAGCATCACGTAGAATTCGAAGACCGTCACACCAAGGGCGACATCATCAACCTGTTCTTCGAGCAGTTCTGCGAAGAGAAACTAATCCAGCCGACATTCATCATGGATCACCCGCTGGCGATCTCTCCGCTTACGAAGAAGAAGCCGTCCGATCCGCAGAAGGTCGAGCGTTTCGAGCTGTTCATCAACACATGGGAGATGTGTAACGCTTACTCCGAGCTAAACGATCCGATCGACCAGCGCGAGCGCTTCAAGGCCCAGGATGCTGCGGCTGACGCAGGCGATGAAGAAGCGAACCACACTGACGAGGACTTCCTCAATGCTCTCGAGATCGGCATGCCCCCGACGGGCGGCATCGGCTATGGCATCGACCGTCTGGTCATGCTCCTCACCGACTCCCCCGCAATCAGAGATGTACTTCTTTTCCCGACAATGAAATCTTTGGACAAATAAAGCCCGTAGTATCAAGGCTTTCGGGTTTCGGCCCCGTGACCTTACCAACGATTTACCAATTTTGTGTTGGTAAGGAGCAAGAACAAACACAAAGCGACAAGTCAGAGATAGTCTTACCAAAGCACCTTGGATCAGATGATTCAGGGTGCTTTTTGATACAGGTGCATTATTGGGATGAATAAATAAGGTATAATGTATTTATACCCTAGACGGAGGATTGGTCAAACATTTGGGGTTATTCTGTTTATATGATATATATGGAGAAGAAAAATGGCTGTTATTCATGAATTGTTAAGTCGTGTCGAAGACGTGGAATTGAGATCCCGTCTTGAAGATGAGATTAATAAGATATCTAAGCAAAAGAAATTTGGTTTGGTATTTGAGGAACACTTACCAGAATGCACGCCTCTCTATGATATTCCGGTAAAGAAGGGATCTGTAGTTGCAAAAAAATCAGGAGCTGTCAGTGATATGTTCGAGGTACTTGCAATTCATGATGCAGTAGCTTTGTGTGCTAATCGCGTAGATAAACAGACCGAGGAGATCCCGGTGTCAGAATTGGTTTGTGTTGCACAATTCGGAGAGCCAATATATCCATACCTTAAACCTATTGACAGTGTTTGCAATGCGCCAGATAGCAATCTTTGGCATACACTGATTGAAGCTGATAACTATCACGCTCTTCAGTTGTTGGAGTATCTTTATGCTGGAAGAATTGATTGTATATATATCGATCCGCCGTATAATACTGGAGCGCGTGATTGGAAATATAACAATGATTATGTGGATGGAAACGACACATATCGTCATAGTAAATGGCTGTCTATGATGGAAAAAAGATTGAGTATTGCCAAAAGATTGCTTAATCCGAAGGATTCTGTACTTATTGTTACGATAGATGAAAAAGAGTATCTTCATTTGGGATGCTTGTTAGAAGAAATCTTTTCTGGCGCAAATATACAGATGATTAGTAGTGTTATAAGTCCTCGAGGCGCTACAAATAAATCAGCATTTACTCGAGTCGATGAGTATATCTTTTATGTTTTCATTGGAAATGCTTCAATAGTTCCATTTGGTCCTGACATGTTGATGCAAACAGAGTATGAACCTGTTGAACAAAATGTCTGGAAGCAAATGATCAGAGGAAGTGAGAATGGTCCTCGCACAAAAAGACCCAAGCTATTCTATCCTATTTTTTTTAATTTGCAAGATGGTCAATTTAATAGTGTCGGGATGCCTCCTCCTTTACAAGTTCGAAGAGAGGATATTCCAGTTCCAGAAGGTTGCTTTGCTGTGTATCCTATTAGACGAGACGGTTTAGAAGTGACTTGGGCATTACAGCCAGAGACTTTTTTGGATAAAGTTAATAAAGGATATATTCGTTTTGGAAAATGGAAACCTGGCGATACATATAGAACTATGGCTCACCTTCAAAAGGGAACAATGGAACGAATAGAAAAGGGAGAGATAGAAATCCTTGGACGCGATGATGAAGGAACTGTTATCCTTGGATCTACAGCAAAGCCTAAACGACCTGTTACTATTTGGAATATGCCAACTCATGATGCTGGTGTGAATGGTAAAAACCTGTTAACAACTATATTGCCAGCCTGTTCGTTTATCTATCCTAAATCTCTTTATGCTGTTAAGGACACCCTGAATTTTATTGTTAAGGAGAAAAAAGACGCATTAATCGTAGATTTTTTTGCAGGTTCAGGAACCACTCTTCATGCGGTAAACCTTCTTAATGCAGAGGATGGAGGACACCGCCGTTGCATTATGGTTACGAATAATGAAGTTTCTGCAGATGAAAGCAAACAATTGAGCAACAAAGGATTCAAACCAGGAGATGATGAATGGGAGAAACTTGGTATTGCTCGGTTTGTAACTTGGCCAAGAACAGTATGCAGTATATTGGGACGAGATGCAAATGGAAATAGATTAAAAGGAGAATATATGGGGATAGAGAGGCCTCTAGCTGAAGGATTCAGTGCAAATGCTACGTTTTTCAAACTCGGATTTCTTGACAAAACGTCGATCTCTCTTGGTAGA
This sequence comes from Clostridiales bacterium, assembly GCA_017620475.1. GTDB lineage: Bacteria > Bacillota > Clostridia > Saccharofermentanales > Saccharofermentanaceae > Scatonaster. The sequence goes on from JAFZQI010000003.1 coordinate 126,350, forward strand.
CAACTCGCAGAATTATTTCCGGTTCTATGGATGAAAGCCGGAGCTATTGGTCCGTGTCCTACACCAAAGATGGATGACCTGAAGCATTACTGGCTATCTGAAGACAATCGAATGGGAATTCTGATAAATACTGCATATTTTTCAGATTTTGAGCAAATCGTAAATGCATCTAATAAGATTACTACAGTATTTATCATTACAGATTATGAATCTGAATACCAAACGATGCGGAACAATCTTCAAACAAAGGAAACATACCAGTTATATCGAGATTATCTTGACAATTTTCGAATCAATCAAAGGAGATAATGCTATGAATGTGGAATTAAGACAGTTTCAGCAAATAGCCGTTGATGATCTGCGCGTTAAAGTTGCTCTAGCTCTTGGAAACTATAACATGATGCATATTCCGCAGGTTGTTTCACTTCAGGCGCCAACTGGATCAGGCAAGACTATAATAGTATCTGCTCTCATGGAGGAGATAATGTTTGGAACTGAACGATTTGCCGAACAACCAGATGCTATTTTCGTATGGCTTTCAGATTCCCCTGCCCTAAATGAACAATCTAGGCAGAAAATAATAGCTAAAGCTGATAGAATACGACCTGGGGCTTGTATTACTGTCGAAGATTCTTCTTTTGATCAAGAGACTTTTTCGGACGGGTATATCTATTTTCTAAACACTCAAAAGATCGGAAAAGCTGGAAATCTTACTCAGCACGGGGATGGAAGAACTTATACTATCTGGGAAACAATAGAAAACACTATCAAAAGCAAATCTGATAGATTGTATTTCATTATTGATGAAGCTCATCGTGGAATGCAGGGGCGTGAAGCAGGCGTAGCTACAAGCATCATGCAGCGTTTCATTAAAGGAGACTCAAGACTAAAACTTTCCCCTTCTCCAGTTATCATTGGAATGAGTGCAACTGCAGCAAGATTTAACAAACTGGTTTCTGATACAACTTCCACAATTAACAAAGTAATTGTAACTGCTGCCGATGTTCGTGCATCTGGATTATTAAAGGACAGAATTATCATAACATATCCGGACAACCCTGAGATTCATAATGATATGTCAGTTTTGCAAGCGGCTTCAGATGAATGGAAGAACAAGAGCGAACACTGGTATATGTATTGCACCGAACAGCATTATGCACATGTTTATCCAATTATGGTAATACAGGTCAAAGCCGGAAGTGGTGAAGAATTGTCCGATACAGATTTGGATGATGTTATTGCAAAAATCGAAGAACGATGTGGTATTACTTTTAAGGAAGGTGAAGTAGTACATACATTTGGTTCATATGGAACAATACAACTAAACGGATTAAGTGTTCCACATGTTAATCCTGAAGAAATCAATGATGACAGACGAATTCGTATTGTGCTATTTAAAGAAAACCTTTCAACTGGTTGGGACTGTCCTCGTGCAGAAACAATGATGTCGTTTAGGCGTGCAGAAGATGCGACCTACATTTCACAATTGCTTGGAAGAATGGTGCGTACACCGCTAGGAAATAGCGTTAATGTTGATGACTCGTTAAATGATGTTCGCTTGTTTTTGCCATACTTTAATAGAGAAACGGTTTCTTCCATCGTTAATGAATTGCAGAACACTGAAGGTGAAGATATTCCGACAGTAGTTGACAGCGAATCGATAGAGGCTGCTGTTTATACAACTTGGACAACAAGACCTACCCATAGGAAGAGGATTCCCAAACAACTTCCGGGACAGATGAGTATATCTGATCTCCTTGTTGAGAATCAAATGTCAAGCCAAACTAAGGTAAAGAATAGTTTTGATACAATATCTGATGACGAACAGAATTCTCCCCAACCTCGAATGGCGGAAATTCTTGGGGGCTATGATCCGTCAAGTTCGATGGAGACTTGTGCTAGCGAAGATAATACTCATTCAGTAAGCTTGCCACGTCCCGTTTTTGCTTCTCCACGATTAATAGAGACAACTAATCCAGCAGAGCCTGACTTTGTCTATAATCAGATGGAAATAACCATGTCGATAGACCGTGAAGCAGTAACCAAATTCATTAACGAACAAGCTTTGATTTCTTATGTGGTTCGTCAGCAGAGAACTTACAGTTTTTTGAAATCTCTTTTGGATTTGGCATCATTGTTAACAATTACGAATATATACAGAGAGGCTTCTGAATCAGTAAAACAAGATGTGGCTGAAATGATTCATAGTTATATCGAAAGATTAAAAGTCGGAGGAACATATGATAGCAAAGCAAAAAACGTATTAAAGTTCAAATTGCTTATAGACGTGTTCGATGTGTTCGGAAATTCGATTAAGGATTATGTCCAAAGCAGTATATTTGATACCGCAGATTCTGATTTGGATAGACAATTGAGAGCTGCTGAACTACGACTTGGTGGATATGGATTTTGCTCTTATTATGGAAATAAATATATGGATGAAGAGAATCCATCAGCATACAAGATAGACTGTATCATTTTCGCAGC
>JAFZQI010000027.1 GCA_017620475.1 Clostridiales bacterium
CTGAACACATTCCGACTGTAAACGATATGTTCCATCTTTGGGTGTCGAACAAACGCCAGAATGTACTGTCCCAAACCATCATGCGTTATGAGAGTAATTTCAGGAGGTACATCGAGCATTCCTGGTTCGGAAAGATGCACATGGAAGATGTGACCTTCAAGCATCTCAGCAAGTTTTGCAGTGAAACGATCGGAAAAGACCGCCTGACCTCAAAGTGCTGGGCAGGGATCCGCACCGACCTCATAGGGATCATCCGGACTGCAAAGATCGAAGGGCTCAGCACATTGAGCATAAATGACCTGAAGGATCTTGACATCGCCAAAAACGTGTTTCTGTCAAGGGTGACGCTGCCTGAAGAAGACGTGATCACCAATGCGGAAGAACGGAAGCTCGTTGAATATATCAATGAGCACGATGATGACATCGTCCTGTTGGGCATCCGATTACTCTTTAAGACCGGGCTAAGAATCGGCGAACTCTGCGCGCTGAAGTACAGTGACTTCGATTTCGTTCGAGGCACCGTCACCGTTACCCGAACAGAAGAACGAGTCGCGAATCCGATCCCGAAAGCACTTCCCAAAACGATCATAACGGTCAGGGAACGAACCAAGGGGGCCAAAGGCTGGAGGGAGGTCATCATTGACCCGGAGACCGAGGAACTTGTCAAAAAGATCCGAAGTTTCAACCCTACTGGAGAATTCCTGTTCGAAGCGGCTGGCGAACGGATCCGGGAGAATGTCTGGAGCAAACGCCTGCCCCGCCTGTGTGCCTCCCTCGGGATCGGTACCAGGGCGGTCAAAAATGAGAACGGCGAGATCATCGAACGGAACTATGTACTGAAGAAATCCACGCATAAAAGCCGTAAGAATTATATCTCAAACCTTCTTCATTCGGGCGTAGATCCAAAGTTCGTACAGGTTCAGGTGGGACATACGGATGTGACTACGACGCTCAAGTATTATGACCGTATCACAGAGGACTTCGAGACCAGAAAACAGGCCTTGCTCCCATCGCTCTCAAAGCTCTAAATGAGCACAAGAGTGGAATCAGTTTGGAATCAGTTACAGTTTTCGTAAAAACCTTCGCAAACCCTTATGTAGCAAGGCTTTCAGGTGGTGACAGAATTTTCAATTCTCCTTCGAATCCCTTCGTCTCCACTGTTAGTAGACCTGAAAGCCTTGAAAATACTGGGAAAGGAGAAGGTGCGAAGTTCATCTGCCTTACCAGGTATACAACAGGTATACAAACATTCTGAAATTCCAGAGAACAAACCGGGGAAGCAGCGAGTCTGTCTCCCCGGTTTGTTTATACTTATTGGCGGCAGTTATAGTTTAGTTGGCCAATCTCCTGTGAAATCCTTTAGCGGTCTTTGACTTTCCTTTTATACAAGAGCTCATTACTGCTTGACGTATCTCTGATTTCGGCTGTTTGGTTTGTCTGGTATTGTCATCCGGATCAGTCCCAGTTCTATTGCCGGATTCAGATAATTCCTGCGAAGCGTCTCTTTGGACTTAAGCCCAAGCCGCTCCAGTATTTCGTTCGAGGTATAAGGGACGTCGAACTCCATGAGTTTCAGTATTTTCTTTATGTATTCACTGGTCTCAGCGTTTTCACGATTCGCCTGTGATATGACCTCGTCCAGCACCCGGTCTATCGCATCCAGCATAAACTCGATAAACACGTCGGAATTGCCGTTTCTATTGCATGCGGCGATCGCATCATAATACTGATTCTGAAACTGTTCGATCCGGCTCTCGAGCGGTATGTATTCAAATATGTCTCTCCATCGATAGAGAAACACCGTATGCCATAGCCTTGCCATTCGTCCGTTGCCGTCGGCAAACGGATGTATAAACACAAACTCATAATGAAAGACTGCTGATAAAATGAGCGGATGTATTTTTCCCTCGTTCTTTTTCGCCCATGCCAGAAGATCTTTCATCAACCCTTTTACCATATGCGGCGGAGGAGCGACAAAAATGCATCGATCACCGGAAAAAACGCCCTCTTCGCCTTTCCTGTATTCGCCGGACTCCTCCATTGTCAGATGTGTCATAATCCCGTGTATTTTCTTAAGCATGGACTCACTTGTGGGATCTATCTCAGGAATCTTTTCATAGGCGGCATAGGCATTCTTAACTTCTTGGATGTCTTTCTTGTCACCGATGACCAGATGTCCGTTGATCACATCCCTGACCTCGTTCAGGGACAGCGAATTCGCTTCAATCTTCAACGATGAGTGTATGGAACGAATACGATTGTTCCTCCGCAAATGCGGCTTCGATTCCAATTCTTTATGGCTTGTAATCTTCCCGACCTTTTCAGATATAGACGATATCTGTTCGAGCATTCGCTCAGAGATCGAATATGGAGGGGCGTAATTGGTCATTTTTTCTTCCTCAACTTGCTTATTATCTTGCTTACTATCTTACACGAAATCTCTGTATAAATCAAGGGGGCGTGATCCGAAAAATAGGATACTAGCGCTATTGATTTACAATCATCAATCCAACTAGTTCACTTCAACACTGCTTCTTCGGTCCGCATTCAAATGTCGATGTGATAGATCCTCGCGTCTGCCTCTTCACCTGTGGTCGCCTTGAATGCCTTTTGATAAGCCTTCAATTGTGCTTCATATTTTTCATCCAGTCCGGTTCCGTCGGCATTCGTTTTGTAATCCACAATGTGCCATTCGGTTCCGGTCCTGTACAGGACATCGATTACGCCGTTCCAGATGACGGATTCGTTCTCGTCAGATTCAGAGAAGCAGAACGGCACCTCGCAGTGGACCTCGTCCGCAGAAAGAAGAACCTTCAGGATGTCGGACACACTGCCATTCTCCTGCGCGTACCCACCGTGTTGAATGGTATTTGCTACTTTAATAAGCGTCTTGATCAGCTGCGCCTCATAAGGTTCACTCTCGCGAGTTCTGTATTCTCGGATGATCTCGGAAACCGCTTCCGGCACATCGATTCCATTTCCGCTTGAGACCAGCATCTCCATCAGTTTGTGCGTCATCGTGCCGAGAAGGGCCGGGAAAAGATGACCTTTTTTCTCGGTGCCATCTTCGCTTTTACCGGTATCTGACTCAACTGTTTCTTCGGACATCTTGGATGTTAGCGCATATCTGCTTGGGTTCTCAATTCGGAATGTCCCGGTCTCCGAAGACTGATCATTTAGTACAGAGGAGGTTTCAGCGCTATCATAGAGATCCTTCGCGATGACATCGCAATGAGTCTTATCGATTTCAGATGTTCTTTCCGAAACCGATACGAAGAAATCTGGTAACGCATCTTCTACAAGATCCTTCCAGCGGTTCCGTTCTCCCTTGATGGATTTGTTTCGGCAGATGATGACGACGTTTCTCGCCCGGGTGGCTGCCACATACACCTGCCTCACGGTCTCCGCCTGAAGAGCAGCCTTTTCTGCCGCCTTTTCATCTTCGAAATCCTCGGTCTTGCAGGAAGTGCTTAGATTGAAAAGATATCCTTCTGCCCCATCCGTTCCGTGTTGGATCCGATAATCCGGAGTAAATGCGGAATCCCAAGCCGCCGCCAGAATGACTACAGGCGCCTCCAATCCTTTGAGCTTGTGAAGGTTTGCCATATGCACCGCGTCCCTCATATCGTTTAGGCTTAAGCTTCTCTCTTCGCCGGACTCTCCTGCTACTAGGATACTAAGATATACGCTTCCGTCTTTCAGAGAAACGACAGTTCCGGCCTTCTCCGCATTTCTCAGGAGTTCCAGGGTATAATATACCACCTCGAGGTTCTCGGCTTCTACCCGTTCATAGATCCGGAACTCATCCATCACTGTCTGAAAAAGACCGGCCGGCGTGAGCCGCCTTGCCTTGTCATATAATTCCTTCAGTTCTGAAAGCCTTGCCGCGACTTTCAGCGCGGTCCGATTTGTGGCCACACTCTCCGGCTGCTCTTCGGTCAGTGACAATCTTCCGCCGAACGATCTGAACTTCAGGATCTCTTCTTCTGCCAAACCGACGATTATCCCGGTCAATGCGGAATAGAGCGCAATCTTGTCATCTGCATCTGCCACCGCAGCAAAGATCTTTACGATTTCCCGAAGGGCTTCGTTCTCTTCGAACGGGACCTGTCCTTCCACCCGAGTGGGGATCTCCAGTTCATCGAGCCTCGCCATGATCGGTCCGAGCTTATCCTTTCCGAACGTAATGACCATAAAGTCGCTATATTTCAATGGACGAAGTGACTTTACATCACGATCATAGATCTGATATTCCTTCCGATCGACCAACCTCTCGATGATCTTACCGATCTGCATGGGATCCGTTTCATCGGGATGCTCCTCCGTCAGTTTTTTTCCAGTATAAGCCGTGTAGGTGTAGATCCCCTGAAACTCGCCCTGCCGTTCCTCCGGCACCGGGATCTCCGGAAACCTGCTCTGTTCCGCCGTTTCGGCTGGAAGCATTCTCGTGAACGTCGTATTGAAGAACTCGATGAGCTTTTTCGTGGACCGGAAATTTCTGGATAACTCAAGGATCTCGCCTCCGCGCTGTTCGAAGAGTTTCTTGACCCGTAGGAATGACGCCACATCCGCGCTCCTGAAGCGATAAATGGACTGCTTCGGGTCTCCGACGATGAAGAGTGATCCTTGTCTCGGAACATTCTCATCCCACTTCGTAACGGGCTTTTCAGAGGTCAGGTAGAAGAAGATTTCCGCCTGCATCGGGTTCGTGTCCTGGAATTCATCGATGAGATAATAACTATGCCTTTCATTGATGTACCGGATCAAGGCTCCGCCATTCTCAGCATCTTTCTTCAAGGTGTCTCTGAGAAACAGGAGGTAATCGAAGAACTTTAGTTTCCCTCGGGCCTTCATGCTTTCTTCCACAATGGGGACGCATTTCGTGAGGAACGTCATGGAAATGTCGTATTTTAGTTTTGAAATCCCCGAAAGAAGTTTTGGGAGACCGTCAGGGGATAATTCATCCCAGATCACCTTTCCTCTTGATTCATGCGGAACGAAATACTGCCCGAGTTCGTATTCATATTTCTGTAAGGCATCCGGGATGAGGCGAAGTCCTTGAAGATCCCTAAGAGCCCTTGTCACATTGTAAAAATGGGTGTTCCAGCGGAAGCCCAATTGTTTATAGGATTCCGGCAGCGCCTCCCAAGCACTTCTGCTCCCGTCATTCTTTTCATACCGGAGTTCCGGGTGATCCACGAGAAATTTCAGTATTTGAAGTAATTGTTTCTTATCGGTCTTATAATCCCGGTCGAAGTCGACGGCTTTCGTCTCGGTGAACCTGAATGTTGCGTTTCGGTTGTCCATAAGCCGCAACATCCCCTCGACAAAGGCGTTATTCGCATAGAGATGAACGCTCCGGAACGATTTGGAATACTCCGCAAGTTCGGAGCCGTATGTTCCATCACATATCCCGACATAGAGTGCCTTATATGACTCTGCCGCTTCATCGTCGGAAATAATCGTCGTGTCAGACGGAATGCCTGCCTCCGTGGGATGCTCGGAAAGGATCATGTTGCAGAAAGCGTCGATCGTGCCCAGAAAGCAAAGGTCAATGTTCTGCAATGCCGCCGCTGAATGCTTTCTTGTTTCTTCCGTCGGTGCCGGAAGTTGTCCCGCCTTTTTTTCGTCTTTCCAGACATAATTCGGATTGCTCCGTTCGGCCAAGACCTTTTGAAAACGTTCAAAAAACTCTCCGGCCGCAGCCTTGGTGAAGGTGATCGCAGAGATCTTGCTGATGTCGATCCCTGATTCCACCATGGCAACCATACGATTCACCAGCATGGTGGTCTTACCTGAGCCTGCGCCGGCTTCCACGAAGAAGTTTTTGTCGGTTTCGGAGATGATTTTATTTCTGGAAGTAAAGTCTTTATCCGTGTTTGCCATCTTCTTCACCCTTCTTCCTCTTCCGTGAGCCCATTGTCCTTGGTGCAAATGGCGGCGAGTTTACAATACTGGCAATTGTCCTCTCCCGGTGTGGCAGGGAAAG
>JAFZQI010000004.1 GCA_017620475.1 Clostridiales bacterium
AAAGAGAAGAAAGAGAAGAAGAAATAGTAGTTCACAAGGTATCCCCTTTGGGATATAGTAAAATTATAACAAAACTATTGGAGGGTTGTATTATGTGGAAAGATTTTAAAGCTTTTCTGATGAGAGGAAATGTTATCGATCTGGCAACAGCTGTAGTAATCGGCGCCGCTTTCGGCAAGATCGTTACGGCCCTTGTAGATAACATCATCATGCCTTGCATCGGCATGCTGACTGCAGGTGTCGATTTTGCGAACATGAAGTATGTTATGAAGGAAGGCACACTCGACTTGGCGACAGGTGAGATTACAGGCGAAGTTGCAATCGGCTACGGTGTGCTGATCAATTCGATCATCCAGTTCATCATTATCGCTTTCGTGATCTTCCTTGTTATCCGTGCCATGAACAAGGCGAAGGACAAGTTCGCAAAGAAAGAAGAGGAAGCGGAAGAAGAGACACCAAAGGATATCGAACTTCTCACCGAGATCCGCGATCTTCTTAAGAAGGACGCCTGATTCCTTTCTCAATGAAATAATGCAAAAGAATACCCGCTTGCGGCTCGGACAGTTTGCTTGAAGCAATACCCGCCGCGAGCGGGTTTTCTTTTTGCAGGTAAACAAGAGTGGTTTTTGAGATTTCGATAATTCAAAGGCAATCTGTTTTCCCTTTAGGTTCAGTTGTTCATTTTGCCTAGGGAATGAGTGGAAAGCGTTCATTTTCCTTGTCCTTTGACATGTTGATTTTGTTAGGGGGCAAGACTATAATTTGGGATACGCAATAATATATCAGGAGGAATATATGGCTAAGGTATCTTTTCAAGAAGATCTGTGTAAGGGCTGCGGTCTGTGTGTATATGCCTGCCCGAAGAAGATCCTCGTGCTCGATAAAGAGCGTCTGAACAGCAAAGGCTATCATCCTGCTTCCTGTACCGATCTTTCCCAGTGCGTCGGTTGCGCGTTCTGTGCAACGCAGTGCCCGGATTCTGTGATCACGGTAGAAAGGTAAGGTGGATGTATGGCAAAGAGAGTATTGATGAAAGGTAATGAGGTAATCGCAGAAGCGGCGATCCGTGCAGGATGCCGTCATTATTTCGGTTACCCGATCACTCCTCAGACTGAAGTCATGCACTACATGGCTCGTGAGATGGTCAAGCACGGCGGTACGTTTGTACAGGCCGAAAGTGAAGTCGCTGCTATCAACATGGTATATGGTGCGGCTGCTACAGGTGAGCGTGTTCTCACATCTTCCTCTTCTCCGGGAATTTCCCTGAAACAGGAAGGTATTTCCTATATCGCCGGTGCGGAGCTTCCGGCTGTTGTCGTAAATATCATGCGTGGCGGTCCGGGTCTTGGTGGTATCCTCCCGTCTCAGGGCGATTACTTCCAGGCAACTAAGGGCGGTGGACACGGTGACTACAGAAACCTCGTTATTGCACCGGCTTCTGTTCAGGAACTGTATGAACTGACAGTAAAGGCTTTTGATCTTGCTGATCAGTACAGAATGGTTTGCATGATCCTCGGTGACGGTACCATCGGACAGATGATGGAGCCGGTTGCATTTAAAGAGCAGGAAGAGACTGTTGAAGTCGCTAAGCCTTGGGCCACAACAGGTATGCATGGACGTCAGAAGCACAACACGATCACATCCATCTACATTGATCCGGATGATCTTGAGGCGAAGAACAGAGAACTTCAGGAGAAGTATCGACAGATAGAGGAGAAGGAAGTCAGATTCGAATCCAGTAACCTCGACGATGCCGAGATCGTAATCGCAGCTTATGGCACATGCAGCCGTATCTGCAAGAATGTTATCCGTCAGGCTGCGGAACTGGGTATCAAGGTCGGTATGGTCCGTCCGATCACCCTGTGGCCTTTCCCGAGCAAGGAATTTGCACGTGTTGCAGATATGCCGAGCGTAAAGGGATTCCTCGATGTGGAGCTTTCTTCCGGTCAGATGATCGAAGATGTCCGTCTTGCTGTGAACGGCAAGAAGCCGGTCTACTTCCATGGTCGTATGGGTGGTAACCTACCGACTCAGAAAGAGATCCTGGATGAGATCGTAAAGATTCATAAGGGGGAGATGTAAGATGGCAGTTGTATTTCAGAAAACAAAAGGTCTGACCGATAAGCCGTTCCATTACTGCCCGGGTTGTATGCACGGTATCATTCACCGCCTGATCGCGGAAGTGATGGAGGAGATGGATATCATCGACAAGACCATCGGTGTGGCATCGGTTGGATGCACATACAATAACTATGACTATTTTTCCTGTGATATGGTACAGGCTGCTCACGGACGTGCTCCGGCGGTTGCCACCGGTATCAAGCGCTGCAAGCCTGAGGAAATGGTATTCACTTATCAGGGTGACGGTGACCTCGCTTCCATCGGTACAGCAGAGATCGTTCATGCAGCTGCCCGTGGTGAGAAGATCTGCACATTCTTCGTAAACAATGCTGTTTACGGTATGACTTCCGGTCAGATGGCTCCGACAACGCTCCTCGGTCAGGTCACAACGACCTCTCCTTTGGGACGTGATGCCGAGACACGCGGTTATCCTATCAACGTCAGCGAGATGCTTTCAACTCTGACCGGTGCGGTTTATATCGAGCGTGTAGCACTCTTTGATTACAAGCATATCCAGGAAGCAAAGAAGGCGATTGCCAAGGCATTCCGTGTACAGCAGCAGGGCCTTGGTTTTGCGATGGTTGAGTTCCTTTCCACTTGCCCGACAAACTGGGGCAAGGAGCCGATCGAGGCTTTGGAATGGTGCAAAGAGAAGATGGTTCCGCAGTATCCGCTGGGCGTCTTCAAGGGCAAGGATCTGGAGGTGTAATGATATGATCGATTTTTCTATTATTCTTGCCGGATTCGGTGGCCAGGGCGTCCTTTCTGCAGGTAAAATGGCTGCGGAGTCTGCCTTGATCGAGGGAAAGGAAGTATCCTGGTTTCCGTCCTATGGTCCGGAAATGCGTGGTGGTACTGCAAACTGCTCTGTGGTTATCTCCGATGAGCCGATCGGATCTCCGGTCATCAATGAGCCGGATGTCCTGATCGCACTGAACCAGCCGTCTCTCGAGAAATTCGAGGACACACTGAAGCCGGGCGGAATCATCATCATTGACTCTTCGCTCGTGAAGGTTTCTCCGAAGCGCACAGATATCCGCTTCATTCCGATCAACTCTTCCGAGATTGCATCTGAGCTGGGCTCCATGGCGTATGCGACGATCGTGCTTCTGGGCTGTGTTTCCGCTGCGACCGGTGCTTTTACCAGAGATTCTTTTGAAAAAGCACTGTATGATGTACTTCCGGAGAGAAGACATCACATGATCCCGAACAACCTCAATGCCTTCGATAAGGGAGCGGAGTTCGCGAAACAGTGATATCTCGGCGGTTGCCCGAGTTATTAACAAAATTTTAACAAACGCCTGATAAGTTGATATTTTAGGGATGTTTTGTGACATGTAATAAAAGAGAGCCGAGTAATCGGCTCTCTTTTGTTAAAAATGCTAGGAAGAACGGAAAGATTGCGATATAATAAGTTAAATGAATCTTTGTGGGCTGTTTATGCCTGCGGCAGTAGGAGACAAGTACATGGATCAAGCTTATCTTTTCAATACGGGAAAGGATTATAAGAGCTATAACTATCTTGGTTCGAGACCGTATCAGAACCAGGATGGCGAGAAGGGCTTCCTTTTCCGTGTCTGGGCGCCTAATGCTAAGACTGTAAGTGTCGTTGGAGATTTTAATGATTGGAATCCTGAAGCGTACTACATGAACCGCATTGGGAATTCCGGTATTTGGGAAGCGTACATCAAAGGTGCCAAGCAATGGGACCGGTATAAATACCATATTTACGGAGCAGATGGAAGTGAAATGAATAAAGTCGATCCGTATGCCCGGCATTGCGAAACACGGCCTGCAGATGCCTCGATCCTTTATGATCCTAACGATTATACCTGGCATGATGACGCATTTACGAGTAAACGCGTGCACGCATGTTCACCCCGTCCGATCTCGATTTATGAAGTGCATCTCGGTTCGTGGAAACGCCACGAAGACGGGAATTTCATGAACTATAGAGAGATAGCCAAAGATCTGGCGAAGTACTGTAAAAAAATGGGGTACACGCATGTTGAACTCATGCCGATACTTGAGCATCCGTTGGATGATTCCTGGGGATATCAGGTCATCTGTTACTATGCAGTAACCAGCCGTTTCGGAACACCGGCGGACTTTAAATTCTTTGTTGATCACCTTCATAAGAACGGGATCGCCATCATCCTTGACTGGGTACCGGCGCATTTCCCGAAGAATACGGAAGGTCTTGTACGGTTTGACGGGTCTGCATGCTATGAGTATAAGGATCCGCGAATCGGTGAGCATAAGGAATGGGGTACATTCGTATTTGACTACGCAAAAGCGGAAGTGCAGTCTTTCCTGATTTCCAATGCCGTATTCTGGATCGAAGAGTTCCATCTTGACGGTATCCGTATGGATGCGGTATCAAGTATGCTCTACCGTGATTACGGCAGGACGGAGTATATTCCGAATATTTACGGCGGCACAGATAACCTCGAAGCAATCGACTTTATCCGAAACTTGAATACGATCATGTCTGAGAATTATCCGTATGTCATGATGATTGCCGAAGAATCAACGGCCTGGCCGAAGGTCTCCCATCCGGTCAACGATGGCGGTCTGGGTTTCACGCACAAGTGGAACATGGGCTGGATGCACGATACGCTTGACTATTTCCAGACGGATTCGTATGCCAGAGAATGGCATCACGACCAGTTCTGTTTCTCCATGATGTATGCATTCTCGGAGAATTTCATCTTGAGTTTGTCTCACGATGAAGTGGTTCACGGAAAGAAGAGTCTTATCGATAAGATGCCGGGCGACAACTGGAGAAAGTTTGCCAATCTCCGTTTGATGTTTATGTACATGATGGCTCATCCGGGTGCGAAATTGAACTTCATGGGTTCTGAATTCGGACAGTTTATCGAGTGGCGTTTCTATGAGCAGCTGGAGTGGTTCATGCTCCAGTATGAATCTCACAAACTTCTGCAGGATTATGTGGCGGACTTGAATCATTTCTATATCAAGAATGCGCAGTTCTGGCAGGATGATCATTCCTGGGGCGGTTTTGAGTGGGTCGATGCATCCGATGTGAAGAATAACGTGTTTGTATTTAAGCGTAAGGGTGTCGCCAATCAGGAGGATATTTACGTGGCGCTGAACATGGTGCCGGTTCCGCTCGAGAACTATAACATCGGTGTAACGGAGAGCGGCAGATATAAGATCCTCATGAACACCGATGATATGAAGTACGGCGGATCCGGATATCCGGATGGCACAGACAGTAAGGGTACATTTAAGACTGTTGATGAAGGCTGGAACGGTAAACCGTGCCATATCTCTGTCAATCTCCCGCCACTTGGTGGTATCTACTTCCAGAAGGTGAAGTCACCGGCGAAGAAGACTTCGGAGAAGCCGGCGGAGAAAACGGACGTGAAGAAAACGACCGTGAAGAAACCGACCACATCCAGGACAACGAGAACAACGAAGAAAAAAGAGAATAAATAAACGGAGGTTCTAATTATGGCGAAAGCGCAAGTAGTCGCAATGATATTGGCAGGAGGACAAGGGTCCAGACTGGGCGTGCTGACAAAGAATATTGCCAAGCCGGCCGTACCTTTTGGCAGCCGTTACCGCATCATCGATTTCCCTCTTTCCAATTGTGCGAATTCAGGAATTGAAACGGTAGGCGTGTTGACTCAGTATCAGCCGTTGGCACTGAATACATATATCGGTAACGGTCATCCGTGGGATCTGGACAGAAATAACGGCGGCGCGTTTATTCTTCCGCCTTTCCAGAAGACCGGAAAGAGCGACTGGTACAAGGGCACGGCCAATGCTATTTATCAGAACCGTGATTTTATTGATGATTGCGAACCGAAGTATGTGCTGATCCTTTCCGGTGACCACATCTATAAAATGAATTATGCGGAGATGCTCCGTCAGCATATCGCAAATGAAGCGGATGCAACTCTGGCGGTGCTCGAAGTTCCGTGGGAGGAAGCTTCCCGATTCGGTATCCTCAATACCAAGGAGGGTACGGATGTTATTACCGAATTCGTTGAAAAGCCGGCCAAGCCGGAAAGCAATCTGGCTTCCATGGGCGTTTACATCTTTACTTGGGATGTTCTTCGTGCCGCGCTGATCAAGGATGAGGAAGATCCGAAATCGAATAATGACTTCGGTAAGAATATCGTTCCCATGCTGCTTGATCAGGGTAATAAGCTTTGCGCATACCGCTTCTCCGGTTACTGGAAAGATGTCGGAACGATCTCATCACTTTGGGAGTCCAATATGGATATTTTGGATCGGCCTCATGAAATCAATCTCATTGACCGTTCCTGGAGAATCTACAGCCGTAACCCGGTTAAGCCGTCACAGTTCCTGGGGGACAGTGCAGAAGTCCGTGGGTCGGCACTTACGGATGGCTGCCAGATCTTCGGCTCGGTTCAGCACTCTGTTCTTTCGAACTCCGTTACCGTTGAGAAAGGTGCTGTCGTGAAGGATTGCGTTCTTTTCCCTGGTGTAACGGTTAAAGCCGGAGCACATTTGAACCGTTGTATCGTCGCTTCCGGTACGATCATCGGAGAGAATGTAAAAGCCGGTTCGGATGTGAAGGGGAAGAGCCCGTATCTGAATGAGAAGATCTGCCAGGAAGGTATCGTTGTGATCGAGGGCGGGCTCCGCATCAAGGATAACGCCGTGATCCCTGCCAATTGTCAGGTTGATAAAGATATTAGTGTATCGGCGAAAGACAATGTGATTGAAGAAGTCTTTCGGGTATGACGCAGTTGGGAGGAATGAATAATGTTTATTGATGCAATGGGTTTGATCCTTGGTGATAACAAAAAGATTACGCTGGGTGAGCTTTCCAAGCCGAGAGCGCTCTCCGCTATTCCGTTTGGCGGAAGATACCGTATTATTGATTACATGCTTTCCAACATGGTGAACTCCGGAATCAAGAATATCGGTATCCATACTTACACGAAATACAAGTCCCTGATGGACCATCTTGGAACGGGTTCCTCCTGGGATCTCGACAGAAAGAACTCCGGCGGACTTCATATCCTGCCTCCGTATGTTAACTCGGAAGCGACATCAGTACAGGGTGATGAAGAGATGGCCGGTCTTCTGGATTTTGTCCGTTCCAGCAAGGCGTCTTATGTAATCATGGCGGCAAGTAATGTTATCCTCAACACGACTTTTACGGATTTTGTTGAAGACTTCAAGGCTTGCGGTGCGGATATTTCCGTTATGTACAATCGTGACGGCACGAAGTTCGGCGGACCGAACTACATCCTGGACGTGGATAGAAGAGGCTGGGTCAAGGATATGCTTTTCAATCCTGAGAAGAGTTCCTTTACTAAGAGCAGCATGGGTATCATCGTTCTTAGAAGAGAGCTCCTAATTGACCTGATTGCGGAGATGATGGCGCGTGGTACGAATCATGTGGGTATTCACTCTTTCGTAAAGAAATACGATACGCTACGTGTTCATGCTTACGAGTACAAGGGCCTGGTTCTCCGGATCAATAATGTTCAGTCCTATTTCAATTCATCAATGATGCTTCTTAACAATCAGATCCGTGCCGAACTTTTCTGGAATGGCATGCCGATCTTTACTAAGGTCAAGGATGAAGCGCCGACACTCTATTCGGATGATTGTAAGGTAACAGATGCCATCGTTTCTGATGGTTGCCGGATCTCCGGTACGGTTACCGAATCGATCCTGTTCCGTGGAGTCGCGGTATCAAAGAATTGTACGATCAAGAATTGCGTAATCATGCAGGATGTGCATATCTCCGATAACTGTTATCTTGAGAATGTTATCCTTGATAAGAATTCTGTGGTCCGTCCGGGTATCAAACTTGTAGGACACAAGGACTATCCGGTCGTGATCGGTAAAGGAGCAATCGTATGAATACAGTAAAAGTCTTATTTGTTTCCTCGGAGGTCTATCCTTTCGCGAAGGTGGGCGGTCTTGCCGATGTTGTTGGCGCACTGCCGGTGGAGTTGCAGCATCATCACTGCGATGCCAGGGTGATTATGCCTCTTTATAAAAGCGTAAAGGAGAAACAGACGCACAATCTCGATTTCATCGGATGGAAGATGATCAAGATGGGCTGGAGATCACTCTATGCCGGCCTTTATACCTTGAAGATGAACGGCGTGCAGTTCTACTTCGTCGATAATGAGTATTACTTTAACTTTGATCAGGTCTATGTGGAGTATGTGTTCGATATCGAGCGTTTCTGCTTCTTCCAAAGAGCTGTTCTGGATTTCCTTGGTGACTTTATGGGATTTGAACCGGATGTCCTTCACTGTAACGACTGGCAGTCCGGAATGATGCCGCTGCTTCTGGATGCTCACTACAAGAAGTATGGTTATCATACGAACGTGAAAACTGTATATACGATCCATAACCTTAAATATCAGGGTATCCATGGTATTGAAGTGATCCAGGATCTCCTCGATCTTCCCGGTGAGTATCTGACGGATGAGCTTTCCATCAAGGACGGTGCCGTAAACTTTATGAAAGCCGGTATCGTCTATTCCAATTCCGTAACGACGGTGTCGCCCACTTACGCATATGAAATTATGACGGACTACTACGGCGAGGGCCTTAATCATACGCTGCAGCGCTATGCGTATAAGGTCTCAGGTATTCTCAACGGTATCAATGCGACGGAATATAATCCGGCCAAAGACCCGATGATCCCTGCCAAGTATTCGATCAAGACATACGAAGAGGGTAAGGCGCAGAATAAAAAGTCTGTGCAGGAGCAGCTGGGTCTTGAGGTCAATCCCGGTGCACCGTTATGTACTATGATTTCCCGTTTGGTCGATCAGAAAGGCCTGGATCTTCTCCTTCGTGTCGTGGAGGAGATGCTCTTTGACGGTATGCAGATCGTTGTACTGGGTACCGGTGATGCGTATTACGAGAGAGCACTGGCGGACATCGCTTCACGTAATCCCGGTAAGATGTGTGCCTGTATCTCGTTTGATAACGGTCTGGCGCATACACTTTATGCCGGCTCGGATATTTTCCTGATGCCGTCACTCTTTGAGCCTTGCGGGCTTTCCCAGCTCGTGGCTATGACTTATGGTACGATCCCGATCGTCCGTGAGACCGGTGGTCTTCGTGATACTGTCATACCGTATAATGAATTCACTGGTGAAGGAAACGGTTTCTCGTTTGCCAATATCAATGCACATGAGTTCCTGTTCGTCACCAAATATGCCTGTGATCTGTACCGTCACAATAAGCCGGTATGGAATAAGCTGATCGAAGAGGGGATGAAGGCGGATTATTCCTGGAAGAAGTCTGCTGAAGAATACGCAGGGTTGTATTCCTTTATCACCGGAATCTCTATTGCAGAGGAGAAGGAGCCTGAGAAGAAGAGCCTGACGGAAGAAATCCTGGATATGGCTCCTAAGGCAGAGAAGAAGGTGCCGGCGAAGGCCGAGCCTGCAAAGAAGACCGTTAAGAAAGAAGAGAAGAAAACCGAAAAGAAGCCGGAAATTAAGGCGTCTGCGAAGAAAACTGCTTCTCCTGCTAAGAAGACGGCGGCTAAGCCGAAAGCAGCTAAACCTGCTTCTTCAGCGAAGAATTCTAAATCTGCTTCGAAGGAGACGGATAAGAAAGAGAAATGACATCCCGGATTGCGAATACGTCGGATTGTGTTATTCATTGCTCAAGGCTTCCGGAATACCGTGCACCATTTGGTGCATTGGCGACCGGAAGTACTGTGGAATTGAACATAGATGCTTATGTAACTGTCGACGAAATCGTTCTGTGTTATGCCTATGGTCTCTATGGGCTCTCCTATAATGAGCTCCGCTGTCATAAAAACGAAAAAGTCCCGAACCGCTGGAGCTGCCGTTTGCGTATGCCCGCGGAGCCGGGACTTCTTTTCTATTGGTTCTGTATTCGAAGTAAAGACTCGGATATTGAGGCGATCGTTGATCCCCAGTACCATAACCTTCTTTACCGTAAGTTTGATGAAGGCCGTACGTATCTTTATTATGTGGCTTCCTGGGAAGGAAAAGACGGGAAGGGAAAGTTTGCTTTCAGCGCACCGCAGGTCGGGGTGTTTGAAGAGAAGTACCCGCATGCTTTTCAGATCACGGTGTATGAAGAAGGCTTCGTTACACCGGATTGGATGAAAGGCGCCGTTATGTATCAGATCTTTCCGGATCGGTTCTTCCGTGGATCAGATTATTCGTTTGCTAAGATGGAGGAGACTGGTAATTCGCGTCTGGAGAGGATCTTTCACGAAGACTGGGACGAGGATGTGGATATCGACGGAAAACCTCAAACCGGCTACCTTGCCTGTGATTTCTACGGCGGAACGCTGATGGGAATCGCAGAAAAGACAGAATATCTTCAGTCCCTGAATGTCGATGTTCTTTACCTGAATCCTATCTGTGAAGCCAGATCCAATCATCGCTATGATACGGCGGATTATATGAATGTGGATCCGATCCTTGGAGGAAAACAGGGCTATAAAGCTTTTTCTTCTGTGATGCATGACAAGGGGATCCGATACATCGTGGATGGCGTCTTTAGCCATACGGGCGCGGATAGCCGGTATTTCAATAAATATGGCAGGTACGAAGAACCCGGAGCATACAGTGCTTTTGCAGAAGGAAAAGACAGCCGCTTTGCTTCCTGGTATTCTTTCCGAAGAGGGGAGAACGGAGCGGTGGAGTACGACTCCTGGTGGGGATTTCCTGAACTTCCGAATGTGAAAGAGGATGACCTGAGTTACCGTGAGTATATTCTCGGAGATCATGGTGTGGTCGCCGGATGGCTTCGTGGAGGTGCTTCCGGTATTCGTTTGGATGTTTCGGACGAGCTTCCGGATTCCTTCCTGAGGGAGATGCGTTCGTGTGTGAAGAAAGCATCCCGGGGTGACGGACTTGTCCTGGGAGAAGTCTGGGAAGAGGTTACGACGAAGATCAGTTATGGGAACTACCGGGACTTTGCCTTTGGAAGAACACATGATACAGTTATGGGATATCCGTTTCGGGAAGCGCTGATCTCGTTCCTTCGAGGAGAGACGGATGCGCACACATGGTGCCTGACCATGGAGAAGTACCGCGAGAATCTTCCGGATCAAATGTATTATTGTATGATGAATCTCATATCCAGCCATGATGTGCCGCGTGCAATCACGGAACTGGCCGGTCCGCCGGATCCGGGTTCGCGGGAGGACCAGAAGAAAATCGTTCTTTCTAAGCACATGAAGAGCCGTGGAGCAGCACTGATGAAAATGGCGTTTGCCGTGCAGATGCTTTATCCCGGATGTGCCTGCACCTACTATGGCGATGAGATCGGAATGGACGGATACCGTGATCCTTTCAATCGACGGACATATCCCTGGGGAAAAGAAGCTTCTTGGCAAAAGGATCTTCTTGAGACATTCCGGGCGCTTAGCGGTCTTCGAAGACAGTATGGTGTACTCCGGTGCGGAGACATCCGGATGATTCTGGCTGAATCCGATGATCTTATCTTTGAGCGTTTCCTGGATGACGAGGGAAAAGATCATTTCGGTACCCCGTGTGAAGGCCCGAAAAAGATTTTGTGTATATTGAACCGAAGTGATAAAATAAAATTGTTGGTTCAGATGGACGAATCCGCAAGGGTCGTTGCTGTAGAACACATTGCGGATATTTTTTCCGGGACAGGTGACACGAAGTGCGTGATATCTTCTTTGGAAGCGCCTGTGAATAAGGTAGAGGTTCGACCGCTTTCGGTCTGCGTATATATTATTAAATGAAATAAGGATAACGGGAGGTTTCTATGGCAGAGTTTGATGAGAACATTGGACAGCAGATCCAGACAGAGGTTACGGAGGACGTGACAAATAAGAAGTGTCCGAATTGCGGCGCTACGGTCGTCTTTGATCCTGAATCCGGCGGAATGCTCTGT
This sequence comes from Clostridiales bacterium, assembly GCA_017620475.1. GTDB lineage: Bacteria > Bacillota > Clostridia > Saccharofermentanales > Saccharofermentanaceae > Scatonaster. The sequence continues at coordinate 12,010 of JAFZQI010000004.1, forward strand.
GAATTCTGCGGATATAAGACTGAACTTCCGAAAGCTGACTCGGATAACGCGATCTGTGAACTGGATTTTGAGTCGGCGGAGAAGACGGCCAGCTTCGAGTGGGGAACTCAGAAGAAGTCCGTTGTTTGTAAGCAGTGCGGTGCGGAGACGATTTATGATGCTTTGGAGACTGCTGCGGTTTGTCCGTTCTGCGGATCCACAAGTGTTATGCCTGCTGCCAGCAGTGATTCTATGTCGCCGGGTGCAGTTTGTCCTTTCGCCATTTCAAAGGAGAAGGCAGGGCAGAAGTTTACATCCTGGATTTCGGGCAAATTCTTTACTCCTTCTAAAGCGAAGAAGAGTGCGAAACCGGAATCTTTCCAGGGCGTTTATCTTCCGTACTGGACATACGATTCTCAGACAACTTCATCCTTTACGGCTCGTGCGGGTTACGATAGAAGAGTCAAGAGAGGCGACAGTTATGTGACAGAGACGACATGGCGGCCGGTACGCGGCGTATATCAGGAGTTTATTGACGACGAGACGGTCATGGCTTCGAAGAGAAATGAGAATTCCGTGATCAAGTCCTGTGAGCCTTTCGATTTCACAAAGCTTGTACCATATTCTCCGCAAGTCGTCGCCGGCTTTATCGCTGAACGATATTCGGTAGGTCTTAAAGAAGGCTGGGGAATTGCTCAGAATTCAATCAAGAAACAGCTGCAGAATCACATCAATCAGTATATTCGTCAGAATTGGAGATGCGATCGTGTCGATTCACTGCATTTCTCCACTCTCTATAGTAATATTACATATAAATATATACTGGTTCCTGTTTGGATCTCCTCGTTCAAGTTTAACGATAAAGTCTATCAGTTTGTGGTCAACGGCCAGACCGGTAAAGTCGGCGGACACGCTCCTGTATCCGTACTTCGTGTATTGGCAGTTATCGGTGCAGTGCTTGCGGCGATCATTTTGATCTATATGCTTACACATTAATCCGAAGTAAAAGAATCCGAAAAAAAGTGGAAAGGTTCGTAACAATTGTTACGAACCTTTTTACTAATTGTGTACAAAATGTGAAATTTGTACAATTTGCACAAACGAAAACGGTTGAGCAAAAAGCTTTGATATTATATCATGATTGTGGTTGGGCCTATATATGTAAAAATTTATAGACAAAGCATCGTTTGGTGAACCGTATGGAGGGTTAACATGACAGAAGAAAAGACGCAAAAGAAAACGAACACCTGTCGTTTTGGCCGCTGGATCAAGGTTCTTTCCTGCACTCTGGTTATTGCGTTCCTTGGAACGCAGGGGATTGCGGCGATTCCTTTTGAGTCAGCAAGCAGCCACCTCGCTCATGACAGCGGATCGGGGCTGAACTTGGACAATCCGATGAATTATGCATTGTTCTGCTTTGACTATGCATCGTTCGGAAGCCAGGAAGGCGCACATACTTCAGGTGCATTGGCTGTTGCAGGTAATGCTGATTTCAGTACATTCTCTTTCTCAGGAAGTAACGCCGGAAGCAATGGTCTTCCTCAGCTCGTTGTTGGCGGAACTCTTTCGTTCCAGAATCTGAATAACCTCAATGGTAATATCATGGTTCCCTCTATTTCGAACCTTCAGGGCGGCAACTACAGTTTCGATAACTCCTACGGTATCGTAGAGGGTGTGACTGTTGACTTTGGTGCCGTTCGTGACAAGATGGTTGCTCGTGCGAACAGCGCGAATTACTATGCACAGAATTCTGCCAATGCTGATACTGTTGTCAGCGGCGGTGGCGGATGGAAAGTAGTTGAAGCCGTTCCGAAGGCCGGTTTTGATTCTTCCAGCAGCGTAATGATCTTTAATCTTCCTTCCGGTACGAGCCAGCTTATTGTTCCGGCTTATACAGATGTCATCATCAACGTTCAGGGATCTGAGATCAACGAACTCCCGCAGCTTCAGTATAAGGATGGTGGAAGCGTCTCCACTCCGAACGGCGGTGGCGATGATCGTGATGCATACGTTGTTTGGAACTGCGCAGAAGCAACGAAGGTTACTCTGACAAATACTTCCTTACACGGTGCGTTGCTTGCTCCGAATGCTCATGTAGAAAAGAAGAGCGGTAACTCCAATGGTGCGATCATCTGTAACTCGATCTTCAGCACATCGGAATTCCATAATGTTCCGAATCGCGTGAAGTTTAGATTCAATACTCCTACACCGACACCTACGGAAACACCTACACCTACGCCGACAGATACGCCGACGCCGACTCCTACTGATACACCTACACCTACACCGACGGATACACCTACGCCGACGGCTACTCCGACAGCTACTCCGACGCCTACGGATACACCGACACCTACGGCAACTCCGACGGCCACACCTACACCGACGGATACGCCGACTCCTACGAATACACCTACACCTACGGATACGCCTACACCGACTCCGACGGATACGCCGACACCTACGCCGACGAACACTCCGACTCCGAAGCCGACTGAGACACCGGTTCCGACGAATACACCGATTCCGACGGCAACGCCGATTCCGAGCGCGACACCGTCGCCGACGCCGACAGATACACCTACACCGACGGCTACACCTACGGATACGCCGACTCCGACACCTACGGATACGCCGACTCCGACGCCTACGGATACACCTACACCGACGGCTACACCTACTGACACGCCGACACCGACTCCGACGGATACGCCTACACCGACACCGACGGATACACCGACGCCGACACCAACGGATACGCCGACACCGACAGAGACTCCGACGGCAACACCTACTGACACGCCGACGCCGACTCCGACGGAGACACCTACGCCGACACCGCTGCCGACAAATACTCCGATTCCGACAGCGACGCCGATCCCGACGGTAACACCATTGCCGAGCGAGACACCGACACCTACGGAGACACCTACGCCGACTCCGACGGAGACGCCGACACCTACGCCGACAGATACTCCGACTCCGACGCCGACAGAAACTCCGACACCTACACCGGTTGTCAAGTTGAACTATACGCCGACACCTACGCCGACGAATACTCCGACTCCGACACCGCTGCCGACCGCAACGCCGATTCCGACTGCAACTCCTGTTCCGACGGCAACACCGGTTCCGGTTGATAAGAAGACGGTGAATAAGATCACACCGACGGAGACTCCGGTTCCGACAGAGACTCCGGTGCCGACCGAGACGCCGACACCTACACCGACTGAGACTCCGGCTCCTACGGAGACTCCGGTTCCGAAGCCGACATCTGATGTACTCGGAGCAACACGTGTACCGAAGACCGGTGATACGGGATCCTCTATCAAGCTTCTTGCGGGTCTGTTCTTCCTGGTAGCATCCGCAACAACAGTTACAGTAGTAGCGAAGAAGAAGGAAGAGGAAGACGAACAATAAGGTATTTGTTCAAATAGTCTGAAAGGCTGTCTCAGAAATGAGACAGCCTTTTTGTTTTGCCTTTTTTACGTTACAATAGAAAGGTAATGTGATTTGGGGAGATAACAATACGAATGATCGATTACTACAACGCTTTTATTTCATATAAACATGCGCCGCTTGATATTAAAGTGGCAGAACATGTCCAGGCCCAGCTTGAACACTTTCACATTCCCGGGAGAATACGCAATAAAACGGGGAAGAAACGAATTCAGAGGATCTTTAGGGATAAGGAAGAACTTCCGATCACCAGTGATCTCTCTGAGACAATTGAGCGTGCTCTTGAGAATTCTGATTTTTTAATCGTCATTTGCTCGCATAGTACTTGCCAATCACAATGGGTCAAGCGCGAGATACAGCTTTTTTTGAAGAATCATACCCGTGATCAGATCCTCACAGTTCTTGCCGAAGGCGAACCATCTGAGGTGATACCTGAGGAACTTCTCAAGGACGAGAAGCCGGAACTTCAGCCGGATGGATCGATCAAACTGGTTGTGCATGAGAAGGAACCCCTCTCCTGTGATTACCGTATGCCGTTCAAAAAAGCTGATAAGGAGGAGTTACCGCGTCTCGCAGCGGCGATTATCGGATGTTCCTATGATGAACTTATGAACAGAAGACGTCAGTATCAGATGCAGAGGATCGGTGTTCTGGGAATCATTTTGGCTTCGCTTGCACTCGGCTTTTCCGGATATATGTTTTATAGCCGTATGCGTGTCCAGCGCGCGTACCAGGAATCTTTGCGCAATCAATCGATCTACCTGGCCAATGAGTCGCGTAAACTTCTTGAGAACGAGCAGCGAATCGAAGCCATTCAGTTGGCCCTGGCGGCACTTCCTTCCGAGAATGATGAAAGACCGATCACGGCAGAAGCGGTTCGCGCCTTAACGGATGCGACTTTAGCTTATATGCCGCTTTCCGGTTCAAGTATAGAATCTGTGTGGAATTATGTGGTATCTGAGAGAATAAGATCAATGACGATTTCCGATGATCATAACACTCTTGCCTGCAGTGATTATTCGGAAACAGTAACCGTATGGAATACAGAAAGTCATGAGACCATCATTCAGAAAACTTTCCCGAAACAAAACGTTCTGCAGATCGTATTCGCCAATGATGAAACTTTGATCGTATTAACGAATACTACTGTATATTCATTTGATGTTTCCAAGAAGAAAGAACTGTGGAATTACGAAATGAAAAAATCCGGTTACCGCAATGTGGCACCGATCTGCACATCTGATGGAGAGTCGTTTTACCTGCTCGATCTGGACAATACTTTCTGGCATTTCGCCGCTGAAAGCGGAGATGTTCTGGATAAGTTGAGTATTCCGAAAATGGAGGATAATACATATCCGATTTACGGAGATTTTGTTCTGTCACCTAATGACAGAACGATCGCTTTTGTTTCGCAGATCTATGATGGAGAAAATGCCAGTATTGGTGTAATCGATGTGAAGACCGGTGATGCGGAATTTGCTTCCATCACTTCACCGGATGTCCGGAATATTATGTGGGTGGACAACGATCGTATTGCGGTATGCGGATATGATATTATGGACTCCAAAAACATGATCAATGGAGACTCGAGGATCCTGGAACCGAATAATTGCCGGATCACGCTTTTCCGGTTTGATGATACGCTTAAGGAAGTCTGGTCTTCCGACTTTATTTTTCACGAGTTCCGGGCAGCGAACGGATTCCTTTATATGGAGTCGAATGATACACTGGCTTATTACTGTGGCGATGTAATGAAGATTTATGATTGTGCATCGGGAGAGGTGAAGAACACTTACGATACCAATCGTACTATTGTTCACATTAATGATAATGACGGAGATGGTCTTCCTGTTTTTATTACTGAAGACGGAGCGCTGGGGTCACCTTTAATGAGCGCAGGACCGGATACGATTTCATTTTCCTTCGAGCTCGTGAATAATATCGATATGGTGCTCGTTGGCGGAGGGGTCTATGTCCTTCGTACCAATGAATCCAAAATCTACTATTACGATGTTTTTGTTTCAGATGAAGAATGGGAAGAACTCGATGAAGATGTGCTTATCGCCATGCCTGATCTTGATTACTTTCTTGACGATGATTATCTTGTATGCAGTTATCCGCTTGACATGAGCACTCATATTGTCGCTTATGATTTGGCAGATGAGTCTTTGCTGTGGGATATCACACTCGAAGATGTCTATTCTTCGAGTTGCACGGTCCTGGGCGTAAGAGAAGATACGCTATATGTGTTGTGTCAGTATCATGTGGATTTCAGTTGTACTTATCTTCTCAGTCTATCTATGGAAGATGGAGAAGAAATCGACTCGCAGGTTTTGACGTATTACATAGGACGGATCGAGTCCGCAGTATCATTCGAGGGAGAGTATCTGACATACATTTATAAACGGAACGGAGGGAAAATCAATCAGATCGGCTTGCTGAATATTCTGACGGGAGATGAAGAGTATTATGACCTTCCGTTTAACACTTGCAATGCAAAGTGTGCTCCGGTGTATTTCCCTCAGGCGAATGCCATCTACTATGCTGATCAAGATGAAGGTGAGTACATCATCGATGCAGAGTCCGGTGATTGGGTAGAGGTTGATCTTCCTGATGAGTGGAGCGGTACGAATATTGTTGAAGTGAATACTGCCGGCGATAAATGGGTAATTGCAGATACAAATCAGATCCTGTTTGTTGATGGTGACGGTGAAGTCGAGCAGGAATTGAACTGCGTTGGAAGACAGGCAATCGGTATTATGTTTTGGAAAGAGAAAAAGACAGAGCAGATGCTTGTCGTATTTATGGACGGCACAATGTATCGGTATGATGCTTCTGATGGTAAGTTTTTAGGTAGTCTTTCAGTGGAAACGTATGAGCTGGAAAACCTCCCGGCAACCATGATTATGGACGAGAAGAACCATACGCTGTTTATTCAGACCGGTTTCATAACGGATGTGATCGATATCGATTCGTGGTATGAAGTGGCTGTTGTTCAAAACTCCCTGGGATACCATGCACCCAGTGATCAGTTCTTCGCTTACTCTTATGAAACCAGCTATAAGTGCCGTATAGGAAAATTCCGTCACTACACGCTGAGTGATCTGATCAACAAGGCGCACAACATCCTCGGTGGTGCGGAATTACGGGAAGATCAGAAGGCCAGATATGGTATCAGCTGACGGTTTCAGAGCGACGGTATAGCTGCGGGAACAAGCTTCCTTTTATGATATAGATATCGTGCATATCCTCGGCGCGAACTGCGATGTAATCGCCGATGTTGCCAAGATAGTATTTCTCTTCGTCCCATGAAGTGAAAAGCTTGATACAGTGATCAAGAGGCTTAGCATAAATGAGTCCGCCACCGTGGCTGATCACGGCCTGTGCATATTTCATGACATCTTTTCTTTCGCCTGTAGCGATATCCTTTATGCTCGGCGAGTAATCAAATTTGCGTGAATAGGGACGGCCTAACTCCTTATATCTATCCAGAAGCTTTTTGCGGTTGATGGGGTAGACTTCACCTTCGATACCGATCATCAGATAACTGTCTTCCTCAACGGAAATACTGACGTCGCCTTCCAATGTGCGAATCTCGATGCGTGTATTGGGAGGATATATATCGGAAAGATGCACGGTTCCCACTTCCTGAGGCAATTTCTCATACAGTTCCATATCAGATGGATCAAGATTGGTATCCTTGGCATAAAGAATCGTAAACATCTCAAAGTAAGCCTCCATACGTTCCTGCAGAAAAGAAGGAGCATCCTTTGTCAGTTTCTCGGGGCGTAGTGCTCCGCCCGCTTTGTAAATGTGTCCGCCACCACCGCCTACGCCGTCAGCCAGAAAAGCAGCTAATTCGTTGGCATGGACCTCTTTGACACAGCTTCTTACGGAGAATTTGACCTCGTATGAGCTGATATAGTAGGCAAGGCATACATCTACCTTGTCCGTCTCTAATGAAAAATCACTGATTACGCCCAGAATGTTCGGATCACAGGGCTCGGATTGGATAATCAGGTAGTTGTGTTTATTGAAAAATTCATAGGAGAGGATCGCCTGTCCCGTGATCTTCAGTTCCCGCAGAGATATGTTGGAGTTACTCATCTTCGTAATCAGGCTCCTTTGGATCGAAAGCGTATCCAGCATATCGCGGTCAAGCGGGTGGGAAACTTCGGAGAGACGGTTGGTATCCGTATATACCCCGTAATAAAGCGCGGTAGCCAAATCCTTGTTTTCGTTGACGTCGAGGCCTTCTTCGCGGATCAGATCCCACACCAGAGTGGAACAGCTTCCGAGATTACCACGTACTTCTGAGAGTTCGGGAAGGGGAACCGTGACCTGATGATGATCTATGATGGAGATAGTCTTCGCAGGTGTCTGCGTAATATTCCGCTGACCGTACTGGCAGTCTACGGTGATCAGTAATTCCGGCTCCGATGTGACCTCTTCCTCGTATGTAACGGGAATATGAAGTTCATCGAGCATGATCCGAAGGTTGCTTTTGGTGATCTGATTATGGCCGCGATAAATAAAGCGGGCCTTCTTATTGTTCTTTTCAAAATACCACATGAGGGCGGCGCCACTTGCGAGCGCGTCTGCATCGGGGTTGTCATGACACTGGATCACGATATCGTTGAATGATAGAAGTTGTGAGAGTTTCATTAGACTGCTCCTTCGTAGAAGATCTTTTATATTTTACCACTCTTCTACTCGTGTGGGAACGAGACGCCGGTTCGGGATACTTTATCCGGAGGGAAAAACGCTATTGACACGTTCATGTTCTATAAGTATAATGATTCATGCTTTAGCGAGCCATGCGGCGGTGGCGGAATTGGCAGACGCGCACGTTTGAGGGGCGTGTGGGCGACCATACGGGTTCAAGTCCCGTTCGCCGCACCAAGACTTGAGGAAGAATTTCCTCAAGTCTTTTTTATTTTGTTTGAATATGGTTATAGATTATTGTATAATAACACTCTACAGCTAGGAGAGTTGTATAGCTGTAAAAGGAGGTAAATATGAAACTGAATCTTAAGAAGTTTGCATGTCTGGCGATCTCGTTGTCGATGATCCTTTCTGCGGCGGCTTGTACTTCCAAGAAGTCAAAAGACAAGGATGATGAAGAAGAATCCTCCGGCTGTGTAGCTGCAGCGGAGACCGTTCTTGACGCCATCGTTTCGCTCGATAGTAAGAAGATCAAGAAGCTTAGTAAAGAATTCGGAGTCGATGAGGATTATATTGCTGATCTGAACAGCATTTCCGAGTATGAGTTCGTTGCCGCTCTTATGGAGAAGGCTTCCTACGAGATCGATGAAGATAGCGTAAAGGAAAAGAAGAAGACCGCTTCATGCGATGCGACGATCAAGATCCCGGATTATGAAGCAGCCATGGAAGAATCGGATGGTGATCTGGATGCATTTAAAGATGCGATCAAGTCCCAGAAAGAGAAGAAATACAAGTCTTATGATGTCACACTCGAGTTCACGGTCGATGATGGTGAATACACACTTACCAATATCAGTGATATCCTTTCTGACTTTTATTCTCCGATCGTAATAGACCTGGATAACGGCGGAAGCACAGGAACCGAGCCGACTTTGAATACGGAGCCGACGGAAACCGAGCCGGCCGACACAAAGGAAACGAAGGATACAACGCAGGATACTACAACACAATCCACTGAAGAAGTTACTCCGGTGAAGATTGCTGATCTGAAGAAGGTTTCCCTTGATTCTGAAGCTTTCATCATGGCTTTGGAAATCGCTGATGGCGGTGCGGCAAAGAACGCAACCGAAGAGGAACAGGACGGTGTTCAGAAGTACATCTCTTCGTATTCGAACGATTTCGGCTGCATGTATATGTACTATGAGTACGCGACGGATGACGAGGCGAAGCAGTTCTTCGGCTCCTTCAGTTATTTCAAGGATGAGGCGCCCTATTATGCCGATAACGGTGACTGGGGATATATCGCTTACCAGTACACGACCTTGACATACTTCGTTTACTACTCTGACAATGTCATCGTATATGCATATGCATTGGACGGCAGTGAAGAGGTTATGAATAGACTTTACGATTTCACGGAAGCCCTTGCCGGCTGAGAAATGATCTCGTCATTTTCGTTAAAAACCAGGCGTCTCACATCTGTGGGACGCCTTTTCTTTTACCGGAGGTGTTTCATTTACAACGATATCCGAATATGCGAAAATACCTAAGAACGAGAATATAGATCAGGACGATGAGGCAGATGCTATGAAAATATGTGCACTATCAGAGAATACAAGCCTTTGTGGTCTTCCGACTGAACATGGTTTGAGCCTCTACATTGAGACGGACAAACACAAGATCCTCTTTGATTTCGGACAAAGCCCGCTTTTTTATCAGAATGCGAAGGTGATGGGCGTTGATCTCGGCAAAGTGGATATAGCATTTCTTTCTCACGGGCATTATGATCATGGCGGAGGTCTCGCAACGTTTCTGGATGTGAACCGGATTGCAAACGTGTATATGCATGAACTGGCCTTTGAACCGCATTATAACGGACGTAACGAGTATATCGGCCTGGATCCGACTATGGACGGACACCCCCGATTCATCAAAGTGCGCGAGAATGTCCGGATCGACGATGAACTGTCCTTTGTGACCATGGATAATCTCAAGACTCACATAGATACAAGCGGTCTTCGTGTAAAGCGCGGGAAATATTTGGAAAGCGAGAAGTTCGAACATGAGATGTATCTTCAGATCCGTGAAGGGTATAAGACCTATCTCATCAGCGGATGCTCTCACAAAGGATTGATCAATCTTATCTACGCTTTTAGATTTGATGCATTTGTCGGCGGATTTCATTTCATGAAGTACGATGTTCTCTGGGATGAGGACAAGCTTCTCGATGCCGCCCAGGCGATAAAAAACTCCTGTGCCGATTACTACACCTGTCACTGCACCGGATCCGAACCCTACCAATTCCTTAAAGACGAGATCGGGGCAAAGATGCACTACATATCGGCAGGAGAGACAATCACCATAGACTGATTTGCTTTCGTTTTCCGTATTGAAAGAAGAATGGGGATATCGTGAGAGACGAGTTTTGCGCAAGCAAACTGTTTGAGTCGCGAATGATATCCCCATTCTCTTATGCGACATGGAAAACGCAAGAAAAAAGTACTTGAATCTTTCTTTTTCTCTGATATTATAAGAACGTAGTTTTTATGCCCCGATTTCGGGGCGAAAGTAAATTGTAGGGCTGTCATTTCTTATCGGCAGCAGAAGGATGGTAGAATATGGATTCTCTCGACTTATTGTACGGGATAGTCATTGTCGTGTTCTTCGCAATGATTATCGGGGTAGGTGTGTACTCAAGAAAAAACACCAAAGACGTGTCTTCTTTTGTACTCGGTGGCAGAAGGGTTGGCCCGTGGCTTACGGCGTTCTCCTTCGGTGCAACGTATTTTTCCGCAGTTATCTTTATCGGTTATGCAGGTAAGTTCGGATGGGACTTCGGTGTTTCGGCGCTGTGGATCGGTCTGGGCAATGCTTTTATCGGTTCTCTTGCGGCCTGAGTGGTCCTCGGCAAGAGATGCCGTATCATGACCAAAACTCTGAATACAAACACGATGCCGGACTTTTTCGGTAAGCGTTATAATTCCAAGTCTCTTCGTATCGCGGCGGCGCTGATCATCTTCATCTTCATGATCCCGTACTCCGCTTCGGTATTCAATGGACTGTCTTATCTTTTCACATCCGCTCTTCGTCTGGACCGTATTACAAACGGCTACGAGATCTGTATTGTTGTTATGAGCCTTCTTGCGGCCACATACGTAATTCTTGGCGGATATATGTCTACAGCAATCAACGATTTCATCCAGGGTATGATCATGATCGTCGGTATCGTGATGACGATCGTATGTGTATTGAATTATCATGGCGGCCTGATGGATTCCATGACGGAACTGTCCATGATTCCGGCAGCTAACGGATCTGCTTTCCAGGGCGTCTATTCCTCGCTCTTCGGACCTGAGCCGCTGAACCTCCTCGGTGTTGTCATTCTTACCTCTCTTGGCACATGGGGCTTGCCGCAGATGGTTCAGAAGTTCTATTCTATCAAGGATGATAAGTCCGTACATACTGCAACAGTTATTTCGACGATCTTTGCCGTCATCATTGCCGGCGGTTCCTATTTCATGGGTGGCTTTGCCCGTATTTTCGTTGGCGCTGAAGATATCAAGACGGCTTCCGGGTCTCTTAACATGGACAAGATCATGCCGATCATTCTCGATAAAGCGATTCCGACGCTTCTGGTTGCGATCCTGGTAGTTCTGGTTCTGTCAGCTTCGATGTCTACGCTGACATCTCTGGTCCTGACTTCCAGTTCCACGATTACACTGGATGTAATTTCCGATAACGTTATTAAAGATATGGATGAGAAGAAGAAGGTGAGAATCATTCGTCTGCTTCTTGCATTCTTCGTTCTGGTTTCTATGGCTCTGGCCATCTACTCTTACCGCAGCAATGATATGTACATCACCAAGCTGATGTCTATCTCCTGGGGCGCTATGGCCGGTTCTTTCCTGGCTCCGTTCTTCTATGGATTGTTCTGGAAGGGTGTCACAAAGGCAGCTGTATGGGCTTCCTTTATCAGCGGTGTGGGCATTACCGTCTCCCACCTGATCCTCAGTAACGGTGCGCTCTTCGGACATAGCTTCAAGTTCCCGACAGGACTTCCGATCAATCTGGCTTCCCCAATCAATGCAGGTGCTTTTGCCATGTTATTCGGACTTGTGATCGTACCGGTTGTTTCCTGGATCACTCCGAAGCCGGACAAGAAAGTGATCGATGCGGCATTCAAAGATATGCCGGCAGACATCCCTGCGAGAATTGATGATATTAAAGCGTAAAACATGATACAATAGACGGGTGCTTATTATAGTCTTTACTATCAAAATATAAGTGAGGTACGCAAAGTGAAACAGATTATGTTAGGTAACGAAGCTGTAGCACGTGGCGCCTACGAAGCAGGAGTGAAGGTCGTTTCCTCCTATCCGGGCACCCCGAGTACAGAGATCACGGAAACGATTGCAACGTACGATCGTATCTATTGTGAGTGGGCAACCAATGAAAAAGTTGCTTCCGAGGTAGCCATCGGTGCTTCCATCCGCGGAGCCCGTGCGATGACATGTATGAAGCATGTTGGAATGAATGTGGCTGCTGACCCGATGTTTACAGCCGCTTATGAGGGAGTTAATGGCGGTCTTGTGTTCGTGGTTGCCGATGATCCGGGTATGCACAGTTCCCAGGATGAGCAGGACAGCCGTAATTACGGCCGTGCTGCGAAACTCATGATCCTCGAGCCTTCCGACAGCCAGGAGTGCAAGGATTTTGCCAAGAAGGCATTCGAGCTCTCCGAGCGTTTCGACACACCGGTGATCCTTCGTATGCACACCCGTGTATCCCACTCCCGTTCTATTGTTGAACTCTCTGATCCGGAAGACATCGTCGTCAAGCCGTATGAGAAGAACGTCAACAAATACGTCATGATGCCGGCTATGGCCATCAAGCGTCATGTCGTTGTTGAGCAGAGAACGCTGGATATCGCCAAGGCTTCTAATGAAGAGTTCCTCGGTATGGGTATTCATAAGATCGAAATGAACGACACCAAGCTCGGCATCATTACGGCCGGTGCTTCCTTCCAGTATGTAAAAGAAGGCGTTCCGACCGCTTCCGTCCTCAAGCTTGGCTGCGTATGGCCGTTGCCGATGGATCTGATCCGCGATTTCGCCTCTAAGGTAGATCGTCTGGTCGTTGTTGAAGAACTTGATCCGTTTATGGAAACCGAGATCAAGGCCGCCGGCATCGCCTGTGAAGGAAAGGCTCTGTTCACGCTGCAGGGCGAGTATAACGCCAGAATGATCCGTTCCGTGCTTTCTTCGGATGCTCTTCCGGAAAAAGCACTGGACCTCGACAAGCTTCCGAAGGCTCCGGGCCGTCCGCCGCTTCTCTGCGCAGGCTGTCCGCATAAGGGCATGTTCCTTGCTTTGAATCGTGCTAAGGTACAGGTCATGGGCGATATCGGATGCTATACACTGGGTACGCTTCCGCCGACAGCCGCGATGGATGTTTCTGTCTGCATGGGTGCTTCAGTTGGTATGGCGCATGGCTTCGATAAGGCCAGTGACGGTGAAGACAGCAAGAAGACAGTTGCCGTTATCGGTGACTCCACATTCCTGCACTCCGGTATCACGAACCTGATCAACGCTGTATATAACCAGAGTGCGATCACGGTCATGATCCTCGATAACTCTATCACGGGCATGACAGGACATCAGCAGAACCCTGCTTCCGGTAAGAATATCCGTTTGCAGCCGGCTCCGGCCATCGACCTTGAGACACTCTGCAGAAGCGTAGGTGTAACTTCGGTAAGAACCGTCGATCCGGTAGATACATATGAAGTGGAGAAAATCGTTAAGGAAGAAATCGCCAAGGATTGCGTATCAGTCATCATCGTACGCCGTCCGTGCGCGCTGATCCCGACAGGCAAGAAGCCGAAGGGTGTTTCGATCGTACTGAACGAAGAGAACTGCAAGAAGTGTGGCGCCTGCTCCCGCATCATGTGTCCGGCTCTCGTAGCCGGTGAGGATAAGAAACCGGTGATCGATCCTGAGGCTTGCAATACCTGTGGCCTTTGTATCAATATGTGTAAATTCAATGCTCTGAGCAAGAAAGAGGAGGCGTAATATGGCTAAGGATATTTCAATTGTACTCGCCGGCGTCGGCGGACAGGGAACCTTGATTGCCGGAAAACTCCTCGGCATCCTTGCGATGAAACAGGGCTTGGATATCAAGGTTTCCGAGGTGCACGGTATGAGCCAGCGCGGAGGTTCCGTAATCACATATGTAAGAATGGGAGAGAAAGTCTACTCTCCGATCATCGAAGAAGGCATGGCTGATTATGTGCTTGCTTTTGAAGAGGTAGAGGCTGTACGTTGGGCAAACCTCCTGAAAAAGGATGGTGTGCTCCTTGTAAACTCCCAGAAGATCAAAAGTCTTCCGGTCCTTCTCGGAAATGCCGAGTACCCGGAGAATATCAAGGCTTCTCTGGATGCATCTGCTTCCGGAAATGCGAAAGTCGTCGAATTCGATGCTCTTTCCGCTGCCCTCTCCTGCGGCAGCAGCAAAGCCGTCAATATGGTCATGGTCGGTGCCCTTTCTGCCGGTATGGATTTCCCGAAGGAATTGTGGGAGGAAGCGATCGACGAAGCTTTCGCCAGCAAGGCAAAACTTATTCCTATGAATATTGAAGCTTTTAACAAAGGAAGAGATTTTGTTTCATAAATATCCTTCTCATGCGATATAATAAGAGTAGACCACAAAAGGAGGATCTTCCGTATGTTAGTTAAGCAGATCAATGTTTTCCTTGAGAATTCTTTCGGCCGTCTTGCCGAGGTGACCAAAACCCTTGGAAAGGCCAACATCGACATCCGTGCGCTGTATGTTGCGGATTCCTCCGATTATGGCGTCCTTCGCATGATCCTTGATAAGCCGGAGGAAGCCGTTCAGGTTTTGACCGATGCCGGATTTACGGTAAGTATGTCGCCGGTCCTTGCTATTGCGATTCCGGATCAGCCGGGTACGCTGGATCAGGCGCTGACGAAGTTCTCGGAGACCGGTGAGTCAATGGAATACATCTATGGCTTTGTCGGACGCAAGTCTTCTGAAGCGGTGATGGTGATCCGGGTCCAGAATTTTGATCCGGTCGTTAAGAAGTTTGAGGAAGCCGGAATCAGGATCTTAAAGCCTGAGGAGGTATACGGTATCTGATGAAAGACAATCCGTTTGCAAAATACGGAATCAGTGATGCGGTGGTTGAGATGGCTTCTGAAGCGATGACCACCGTTTCATCTGTATTTCGGAAAATCGATGAAACCAGAGAAATCAACCAGTTGCGTGTATTGGACGCATTTCGTAACGCGAGGTTCGCCGAAGCTCATTTGGGCGCAACCACAGGGTATGGTTATGATGACATCGGAAGAGAGAAGATCGAGGAGATGTATGCCGAGCTCTTTGGAGCGGAGGCGGCCTATGTACGTATCCAGGTTGCTTGCGGTACACAGATCCTGGTAGCATGCCTCTTCGGTATTCTTAAACCGGGTGAGGAGATGCTGGCCGTGACCGGCCGTCCTTATGATACGCTGGCTTCTGCGCTGGGCGTGGAGAAGAAGGAGGATACATTCACCGGATCGCTTCTTGACTATGGCATGAAGTACAATGAGGTTCAGCTTCTTGAAGACGGTTCTCCGGATCTTCTGTTGATCCGTAATGCCATTAAGCCGGAAACCAAGGTGGTTTTCCTTCAGAAATCCAAGGGCTATACCTCCAGAAGATGTCTTCGTTCCGAGGATATCAAAGCCGTGGTAGATCTGGTAAAGGGAATACGGGATGACATTATCGTATTTGTAGACAACTGTTACGGGGAATTTGTGGAGACTTCAGAGCCGTGTGCGCTGGGAGCAGATCTTTGTGCGGGATCGCTTATTAAGAACGCCGGAGGCGGAATTTGTCCTTCAGGAGCATATGTCTGCGGACGTAAAGATCTTGTTGAGCGTGTAGCGGAAAGAGTGACGGCGCCGGGATTGGGAAGTCATGTGGGACCAAGTCTCGGATTTAACCGGCAGATCGCCCAGGGTCTTTTTATGGCACCTCACGTTGTTGCGGAAGCGCTGAAGGGCGCGGTGTTTGCGTCAAAATTGCTGGAGATGGCGGGCTGCCATTGCGAACCCGCTTTTGATGAACCTCGTGGCGATATCGTGCAAAGTGTGGCTTTTCCAAATGCGGAACAAATGGTACACTTTTGTAAACAAGTGCAGAACTGTTCGCCTGTCGACTCTTTTGTCTCGCCGGAACCGTGGGATATGCCCGGATACGACGCTCAGGTCGTTATGGCGGCAGGTGCTTTTGTACAGGGATCATCGATCGAATTCTCGGCTGATGGCCCCGTGAAACCGCCTTATCTTGTTTATATGCAGGGCGGTTTGGTATTTGAACAGGTGAAGCTGGCAGTCATGATGGCGGTCAGCGGCATGATCGAGAACAGGGGATAATATGGCGAAGGGGAAGCGTCCCAACAACGGCAATCGCCCGAATAACACAGGTAAACCGGCAAACGGATCGCTGGGAAGTGCGAATGCGAAGAACACTTCCGGTATCCGCAGTGACAGGTCTGCTCCTGTGAATTCCAGAGACCCCAAGGGAAATGTGCAGGGTAAGGCCCAAAGCAGTATGAAACCCGGTGCATCTAATCTTCCCCGCACGTCCAATAAACCGGTCGAACGTTATCCGTCGCCCGTTAAGTATCAGCACAGGTTTAAGGATAAGAACCTTTCCCAGAATAAGAAAGTGCAGAAACCACGTATGACGAACACGATCGTGTCCGGTGCGACTTCTGTATATTCCAACAATAATGCGGCTTCGGATCAGGTTCCGCCGCAGCTAAAAAGGCCACTCTTCGGCGACGAACCGGTAACACCGGCAAAGGTTGTGGAAAAAGAGCCCGTGAAGGATCCCAGAAAGCTTTCCTGGTGGAAAGTCCGCCAATTGGAAAGGAAAAACAGGGCACAGCAGAAGGCTCAACTCAAAGAACAGCAACTTAAAGAACAGCAGGCAATTGCCGAGCAGATCGCTCAGGCGGAAAAGAAGACGAAACTTTCGGATGTGCTGGAGGAAACACGTCCGGAGATCGGTGAGGCGAGAAGACAGCATATGGCTAAGAAGCGCAAAAGAGACGCGCTTCGGGCGGCTTTCAATGCTCTTTTGAGTGTGATGATCCTGGTGGGCATGCTGATTATCGCCGTGCTTTATGTCGTAGACTACGTTGCCGCCAAACCGACATATGCTTTTGCTACGGAGGGGTCAATCGAGCATACGATCGGTGCAACAGCTCTGGTGGTAAGAAATGAAACCGTGATGACATCTACACATACGGGTTCCTTGCTCACTCAGGCCACTGAGGGAAGCCGAGTGGCGAAAAGCCAGCTTCTGGCAATGGTCATTCCGACAGGTATGGAGTCCACCATGACGGAACTTCATAATGTCGAACAGCAGATCGTTGATATCGAGCGTCAACTGATGGCACAGGGAAAGGGCGTTGCGGCGAAGACGATATTCAGTGAAACAAATGAGGAGATCAAGCCGATCATTACGATGGTTCGTCAGGATGCCATCTTGAAAAAACTGAATAATATGACCAGCTATTCTTCGTCTATCCGTGTTCTGATGGAGAAGCGCGAGTCGGATCTGAAGTCGATCGATTTTAATGACGAGACACTGGAGGCACTTAGAAGAAGTGAAGCGGCTCTTCAGAACCAGCTGGAGAACAATGCCAACTCGATATATGCGTCATCTCCGGGAATCGTTTCTTATAAACTGGATGGCCATGAGAGTGAGATCACATATGATCTGGTAATGGATATTGTTGAGTCGGATTGTGCGGAACTGATCAAGAAGTGCAGCAGCATTATTACGAGTGACCTGGACATTAAACAGAATGAGCCGGTACTGCGTATCGTACAGAACGATGAACAGTATTTCTGCTGTCTGGTCAAAGATGCTCCTATGAGTGAATTCCAGCCGGATTCGAATCACGTGATCCGTATTCCTTCGGAGGGTATTTCCATTTCGGATTGCAAGGTGGTTCGCTGCTCCGTAACGAGAGACGGCCTTCTCGTTGTATTTCAGACGACCAATCAGGTGGAGCGTCTTCTTGACCGCCGTACAGTCAATATTGAGATCGTTCAGACCAAGACGACCGGTATTCGCGTGCCGATCTCAACTTTAGCCAACGCTGATTATGACAGAGGGGTGGCAACGATCTTTGTAAATGAGAGCGGATATGCCCGTGGCTATTCTGTACAGATCAAAGACTATGATCGTGAGTATGCCATCATTGCACCTCTTGAAAATGAACAGATCCCGAGTATCAGTACTATTGTGATAACAAATCCGGGTACGGTCAAAGAAGGGGATAAGGTGGAGAAGTAATTATGCATATGTTCAGCCCTGAAGAAATGGCAGAGAATATTCTGAAAGTTCGGGAACAGATCAGTGATGCGGCAAGGGAGGCGGGAAGAGATCCCGAAGAGATAACACTGATCGGTGTTTCGAAGTTCTTTCCTGCGGAATACGCGGCACAGGCGTTTTCTTTAGGGTTAACCGATCTTGGCGAGAACCGTCCTGAAGAAATGCATATGAAAAAACAGATCCTTGATGAGCAGGGTATCTGCCCGAACTGGCATCTGATCGGAACCCTTCAGAGCCGCAAAGTCAGAATGATCATTGGTGAGCCTTGCCTGATCCATAGTGTGGATACACTGTCGCTTGCATCCGAGATATCTAAAAGATCTGTCGCAAATGAACTTCGTTCATCGATACTTCTTGAAGTGAATGTTTCAGGGGAAGAGAGTAAACACGGTTTCTCTGCGACAGAAGCTGAACAGATGCTGCCTCAGTTGCTCGATCTTCCCGGATTGGATATTTGCGGCCTGATGACCATGGCTCCGATTCAGCAGGTTCCCGGTCAGGCTGAAGAAGTATTTGAAAAGGCGAAAGTGCTTTTCGATAAGATGAAAAATATGGGCGTCGATGCGTCAAAATGGAAATGTCTTTCGATGGGAATGAGCGGAGATTATAAAGAGGCGATCCTTTGCGGGGCCACTCATGTGCGTGTCGGAACGGCGATTTTCGGAAAGCGAGACTATCCCGATCCGGTGTAATAATGTTGCACAAATGTTACATCGATTTCTGTAAATGTTTCGGGGAAATTACACGAAGCTTGTCAAAGTTACATGTTATTTACCGATGCTCAAATTCTCTTGAAAGGGCCAGAACCTAGTTCTATACTTACCTCATAGTGAAATTCGCAAGTGCTTAGAAGCACTGTAGCAGTAAATTTTGGAGGTAGTTATGGCAGGTTTTTGGAATAATCTCGTAAACAAAATTGCGGGCGTAAGTGAGACAGATTACGAAGACATCTATGATAATCCTTACGAGGGTGACGAGTACGGCGATGGTGGAATCGACGCGCTTGACGGCGAAGGTGAAAGCTACATTCCCGATCAGGAGCCGGCATCCTTTAGCCTTCCTGAAATGAACAATCGTATTGTTCCAATCAAGAGTGTACAGGCTACAGATACTCAGGTTGTTATTCTTCAGCCTGATAGCATCCGCTCTTCCCAGCAGGTTTGCGATCACATCCGTGCAGGCCACACAGTAATCTGCAACATTGAGAATGTTGACCGTTCTGTTGCACAGCGTGTAATCGATTACATTTCCGGTGCTGCTTATTCTATCGATGGCAACGTTAAACCGATCGATCAGAACAGAAAGACATTTGTAGTTGCTCCGAGAACAGTATCCCTTATGGATCGCGAGACTCTTGCAAAGCAGGAAGCGGAGCAGGCTCAGGCAAACGCTTATCGTCAGGTACTCTGATTTATTCACTTTCAAATAGAAAAGGACTGCTGTGAACTCACAGCAGTCCTTTCTATTTATCGGAATGAGGAAAAGAGTAAAAATATGAAGGTCTGTCTTAGGCACAAGACAGACCTTCTGTTTTTGTGTGAATTCTTTAGTGGAAGAATCAGCCTTGCGGCTTATAGCTGTCCTTCAATGAAACACTTCTGTTGAAAACAAGCTTACCGTCCTTGCTGTCCTTGGTATCCATGCAGAAATATCCGATACGCAGGAACTGGAACCGGTCTGCCGGCTTGGCTTCTGCAAGGGAAGCTTCCACTTTAGCGCCCTCAACGATCGTCAGCGAATCCGGGTTAATGAAGTCAAGATAATTGCAATCGGCAAGATCTGGTGCCTCAACAGTGAAGAGACGATCGTATAGACGAACAGTGGCATCCAGAGCGGTTTTGGTATCGACCCAGTGGATCGTTGCCTTGATACGGCGTCCATCTGCGGGATTTCCGCCCCGGCTGCTCTCTTCATATTCGGCATGCACTGCAGTAACGTTACCGTTCTCGTCTTTGTCGCATCCTGTGCATTTGATAACGTATGCGGACTTCAGTCTGACTTCGTTACCCGGGAAGAGTCGGAAGTATTTCTTTTCCGGTACTTCCATAAAGTCATCTGCTTCGATCCAGAGTTCACGGGAGAAGGAGACTTCGCGCGTCCCGTCTTCCGGACGCTCCGGATTGTTCTCTACAGTAAATGACTCGGTCATATCCTCAGGATAGTTGTCAATGATGAGTTTGATCGGATGGACAACACCCATAACACGTTTGGCCGTAGCATTGAGATCTTCTCTCAGACAGTATTCCAGGAAGGCAAAATCCACAACAGAGTTCACCTTGGAGATACCATTTCTCTCGTGGAAGTTATGGATCGATGCCGGTGTATAGCCTCGACGGCGCAGGCCGCAAAGTGTAGGCATACGCGGATCATCCCAGCCATCAACGACGCCGGTTTCCACCATATTGCGAAGTTTTCGCTTGGAGAGCACCGTGTGTGTGATTCCGAGTCTGGCAAACTCGATCTGACGTGGTTTGCATGGAACGGAAACGTTCTCGATGACCCAGTCATACAGTGGACGATGCGCTTCGAACTCAAGTGAGCAGAGGGAATGGGTAATGCCCTCAAGTGCGTCTTCGATCGGATGAGCAAAATCGTACATCGGGTAGATGCACCACTTGTCACCGGTGTTGTGATGACGCATATGGTTGATACGGTAGATCGCCGGGTCACGCATGTTGAAGTTCCCGGATGCCAGGTCGATCTTCGCGCGAAGTGTCATCGCACCGTCTTCAAATTCGCCGTTCTTCATTCTCTCGAAGAGATCAAGGCTCTCCTCGATCGGACGATCACGATAAGGACTTGTGGCCGGGTGAGTAAGGTCACCTCTGTGCTCCTTCATCTCCTCAGGTGTCAGCTGGCAGACATAGGCCAGCCCCTTCTTGATCAATTCAACCGCATATTCATACATCTTATCAAAGTACGAAGACGCATAGTAGAAGCGGTCGTCCCAATCATGGCCGAGCCATTTGATATCTTCCTTGATGGCTTCTACATACTCTTCGTCCTCTTTAGTCGGATTGGTGTCATCCATACGCAGATTGCAAAGGCCGCCGTACTGCTCCGCCATACCGAAATCGATCTCCAGCGCTTTGGCGTGACCGATATGCAGATAACCGTTCGGCTCCGGTGGGAAACGGGTATGGACGGTCTTTCCTTCATAACGGCCGCCCGGTCCGATATCTTCTTCGATCGCTTCATGGATAAAACTCTTATATTCGCTCATAGTGTAACTCTCGCTTTCTTATCACACATCTTTGTGTATGTATTTTCGTTTCGAAAAGCACTGTGGCTTTTCAAGTATTATGAAAGAGCAGCTGAGAGTCGCTGTCGTCCGGATTCGATACGCTTCAGGGCCTCTTCCTTTCCAAGAAGGAGCAGGACCTCGACAGCACCGCCGGGCGTAACAGCTGTACCGGACGCGGCGATACGTACCGGCCACATGACCAGCGCATTCTTCACGCCCAGACCTTCTGCAAACCCGGTCAGACACTCGGAAAGGGAATCCTTAGTCCATTCTACCGTCTCCAGCATCGGCAGAACCGCGTTGAGCATCTCCAAAGAACCTTCCTTGGTGGTCTTACTCTTCTTATGAACATAAAGCTCCAGATCGTAATCCGCGAGTTCCAGCAGGAATCCGAGTTTCTCGGATATCTGAGGAAGTCTCGTGATACGCGGCTGCATGATCTCAACAAAGAGAGGATAAAGGTCAGGTGTGATCATCGGGAACTTATCAAGTTCAGGTTTAGCAAACTCGATGAATTCCTCCTTCGACATTTTGCGGATATACTCTCCGTTGAACCACTCGAGTTTGTCGTAGTCGAAAACAGACGGTGACTTGCTGATTCCCGAGATATCAAATGCCTCGCAGAGCTCCGGTAGAGAGAAGACCTCCTGATTGTCCTTCGGGCACCAGCCGAGAAGGGCGATGTAATTGATGATTGCCTCAGGGAGAAAGCCCTGCGCAACAAGATCCTCGAATCCGGTAGAACCGTGACGCTTACTGAGCTTGCTGACCGTACCGTCCGGATTCTTTCCCTGGATCAGAGGCAGGTGGACATAGGTCGGAATCTCCCAGCCGAAAGCCTCATAGCAGAGGTTATACTTCGGAGTAGAAGACAGGTACTCGGAACCTCGCACCACATGCGAGATCTTCATGAGATGATCATCGATGATATTGGCGAAGTTATATGTCGGATAACCATCGGCCTTCAGAAGGATCTGATCCTCCAGCTCCTTGTTCTGCACAGTGATGTCACCGTAAACACAATCGTGGAAAGTCGTCTCGCCATCAAGCGGCATCTTCTGACGGATCACGTACGGAATGCCGGCGTCAAGGTTCTTTTGGATCTCCTCGGCAGACAGATCACGGCAATGACGATCGTAACCGCCCTCGACACCGCCCTGCTCATGAAGGGCGGCAAGGCGTTCCTTGCTGCAGAAGCAGTAGTAAGCGTGGCCTTTCTTGACCAGCTCTTCGGCATAAGGCTTATAAAGCTCCATCCGCTGGCTCTGCACATACGGCCCGAACTCTCCGCCGATGTCCGGTCCCTCGTCATGAACGAGCCCGGCTGTCTTTAAGGTCTTGTAAATGATATCAACGGCTCCGTCAACATAGCGTTCCTGATCGGTGTCCTCTATACGAAGGACAAACGTACCGCCCAGGGATTTCGCAATCAGGTACTCGTAAAGTGCGGTACGGAGATTGCCGACATGCATAAAGCCCGTCGGACTCGGGGCAAAACGCGTACGGATAGCCGGATTTGTAATTGGCATAAGATATACCCTCTTCCTGTTTTTGTAACAACCTATTTTATCACATATACTTTGCGAAAAGCACTGTCTTATACATTTTTATACAAACTTATTCGCAAAAGTGTTATCATTACATGAGTGAAGAAATATCTTGAGAAGGAGAAGAAACGTATATGACCTGTGTAAAGCGCGTCGAGAGCCGGGCTTCATATCCGATCGAATGTGGCAGGGCCATGGCGCACACGAGCGTCCTGGAACTGGTCCGTACCCTTTCTTCTTCAGATCCGATCAAGGTAGCCGTGGTCACGGATAAAGAGGTGAACGGCCTTCACCATATGGGTTTCATATCAGAACTGGAAGCCAGGGGCGTTAGTCCAACCGTGATCCAGATCGACGGAAGGCAGTCTTCGAAGAATTTCGATGTGGTCATGCAGGTATTTGAGCGGCTGATGGATATCTCCTTTACACCGAAGGACCTTCTCGTTGGCTGGGGAGGCGGAAGCATCCTGGATGTCACCGCATTTGTTGCCTCCACTTTTCTCGGCGGTTTGACGTACTGCCTCGTTCCGACGACACTACTTGGCATGCTTGAATCAGCAGAAGCGGATACTTCTTATCTCAACTACATGAGCCACAAAGACTGCGTAAGTGTGGCATGTAAGCCGATCGCCGTGATTATGGATGTGGATTTTCTTCCGACGGTCCCGGAGAATTTCATGAAGAACGGATACGCCGAAATCATCCAGTATGCCATGCTCGACCAGATCACTCTGCTCAATCGCCTGGTGACGAAAGCGGATATGTTTATTACTATTGATGAGTGTTATCTTGCCAAATCCAGAATACGGGCTTTGGACAAGCATGCTTTTGACTTTGGCAAAGAGATTAAAGAGGCGATACTTCAGCATTTCCGCTTCCTTCGCTATACAGAAGGGGAGGCGCTTGCCTTTGCCGTTGCGGCGATGAATCCATCGGAGCCTCTTTTCCGGCTTTATGACATGCTGGGTTTCCCGAGAAAACTGGAGGGCGTTTCCAAAGACTCGCTCCTTCGCCGGATCATGAAGGATATCGCTCCTTACAAGGATGAGGTAAATGTGATCCTGGCTTCCGGAAACGGTGAGATCCGAAATCGAAAAATGACTCAGGCTGAGGCGCTGCTTTTCTTCTCGGAAAAGCTGGATGTTATCTGCGGCTAGCCTGACGGATAAAGGAAAAAGTAATGAAGAATAGAACGGAACAGAATATAACCGTCCGGATCATATCCCTGATCTTATGTCTTACCATGCTGATTTCAGCTACGGCCTGCAGCGGCAAAAAACAGGAACAGAAGCCGGCAGATTATGGTCCTTATGGAGCCGATTTTGCACTCAAACTTGCGGAGACATTTCCTTATCGTAATGCCTTTTCTTCAGGTGAACAGGGTGCAGGACTCATGATACGAAATGAATTGGAGAGCATGGGCTATCAGGTCGAGACGCAGTCTTTTCATTCAGCAGATGGCAAAGAATCCTGTAATTATGTCGTTCGTATTCCGGGCGAGGGTTTCATGCAGCGCGATTCTTTCGGAGAGTACTCCGAGGTGCATAAGACGATCGTGATCGGCGCACATTATGACTCTCCGATCGCCTATAGTGATAAGCCGTCCTACCCCAAGTACGACGGAATACAGGATAATGCCTGTGGTATCGGGGCGTTAATGACGATAGCCAAAGAGATGTATGGGCATACTTATGCTTACGATGTCGTGATCGTGGCTTTTGGCGCATCGTCTGCCAACTATCTCGGTGCAGGCATCTTCGTCAACCAGCTGACGCCGGATGAAAAGAAAAAAATCGAATGTATGTATTGCATCGAAAGTATTTACGCCGGCGATAAATTATATGCGCATGCCGGCTGGTCATCGCTTAAAGAAGGAAATAAATATACGTACAGAAGAAAACTTTATGAGGCTTACGACGTAGCCTACGAGAACCGGATCCTCGCAGAAACGAATGTGGACCTGTATTACAACATGTCGCTTTTGATTTTCGATGTGAACGGAGACAATGTGGACGACAAATACCGGGAAGTGACTACGGTTCGATCAGATTACACGATATTCGATAATGAATCGATTCCTGTCGTGTTCTTCGAGTCATCCGACTATCACTTTTCTAAGCTTTCCGATATGAAGGAAACGAAGAACCTGGAATTACAGGAATACGATGGAGCGATCCGAAGGACCCCTCTGGATTCCTCTGAGATCCTCAAGGAATCTCTGGATGAAACCAGGCTGCAGGTGCGCGTGAATGTGGTTGCGTTTATCGTAATCAAAGCGGTGGAGAAGGGTTCGAAGAACTGTGTTCCGCTCTCCAAGTATAACGAAGGAGAACGTCTCGCGCCGACAGTTGTTCCGAAGAAAAAAGAAGATAAGACGAAAGTGTCTGATACAAGCGGATCGTAATACGGCACCGGTGTATCGAAAGGAAGGAATAGATTGGACAATCAAGAGAAGGATCAGATCATTCACGGTGACCTCTTTACGGGAATCGTGGTGAGTGAACTGGAAGACAAAGATTATCATTTTACTCTGGAGGGAAGCGATATATCCGTCGCTCAGCGGGTAACAAGTCCCAGGGCGGATCGCAAAGTGTTGGGATTCCTTTTCCTTATGGATAAACCGTCGAGGTTCCGTTTGGATGTTCTGATCCCCGAGGACTGCAAAAATGCGCAGATATCGTTAAATGATAAAGAACTGCTCGGCTTTTTCTCAAAGGATGTTCCTGCGGATCCCGAATATGTTGAAGTGACTCACTGTAATGATTCGGCGAAGTACACACCGCTTAGTCCGGGCAAATTCCAGTCCCTGAATTTCCGTTGGGAGTCCGGGGATGTACTGAAGTGTTTCTTTTACTATTAATGCGTTTTCCTTCGAATTGACTCGTTTTTTTGAGAGTGTTATATTGGTTTTATATTAGGAGGGTAAAATATGAATACCAATGCTTCCATGTTTAATCGGTTTTTTGCTGTATTCCTGGATCTGCTGACTTTCCTCGGATATGCAGCCGGAATCGCGATGGCTGTGCTTTCCAGTTCGGAAATTGATGCTGATCTGCATTTACAGATCTTCACGA
This sequence comes from Clostridiales bacterium, assembly GCA_017620475.1. Lineage (GTDB taxonomy): Bacteria > Bacillota > Clostridia > Saccharofermentanales > Saccharofermentanaceae > Scatonaster. Next base: position 38,385 of record JAFZQI010000004.1, read on the forward strand.
AAGATCAGTTGATCAAGGCAGGTATCGTAGTGGTTCTTGCGTACTTTGTTCTGGATGTTCTTTTGACGAGGATATTCGCCACCACTCCGGGAAAACTCTGCATGAATTGCGATGTGGATTTCCATGCAGGAAATACCATGGTTCATAACATTATCCGCAGCTTCTTTAAAGTAGTCTTCCTGTTCTCGGTCATCCCGGGTCTGATCTCTTACTTATACGGTTCGGCTAACGTTGATAACCAGACGATCCATGATAAGATCGCCAGGACCAATGTAACGGATACAACAAGAACTCCGCGCGGGCTGGGCATCTTTGTTGTTTTTGTCGGCATCGTTCTTCTGGTATTCTTCATCATTACCTATCATTCGGCTCTGGGTATCAACCCGAGTCTGGGACTTTCTGATTACAAAATCTTCGAGTTCTGATCTTTGAAGATTGAAACTAGTTTACAATTCGGTGAAGATAATTTTTTGATACTTGTTATTTTGTGAATTACATGGTATTATCTTCACAGAAAGACGGACAAAAAGTCTGGATTTTTGTAACTACAAGAATGGCCATCTGATATTGTTCAGATGGTTATTTTTGTATCTAACGGCAAGTGTCCGTAACCCTTGTGATTCCAGTCGTTTCGAGGTGTGGTGAAAACCGGTCTTGCGGTACGGATAAAACATGAAAAAAACCCGTTTTCTTCGATTGTTTTTCGATAGAAAACGGGTTGTTCTGATTACGGATTTATTGCGGTCCGAAAGGATCAATCTACCTTCGTGACCCAGCCGAACTTATCTTCCACTTTACCACTCTGAATACCGGTGATCGTGTCGTAGAATTTCTGCGTGATCGGTCCGATCTCGCCATTGTTGATTGTGAAAACGGTATCTTCATACTTGAGTTCGCCGACTGGAGAAACAACTGCTGCTGTACCGCAGCCGAAGCACTCCTGCATGCGTCCGGACTTACCGGCTTCGATAACCTCGTCGATGGAGATCTTTCTCTCTTCGACCTCAAGTCCCATGTCCTTGGCGATCTCGATGCAGGATCTTCTTGTGATACCCGGCAGGATAGAACCGGCAGCGAGGGAAGGAGTAACGAGCTTACCGTCGATGATGAACATGATGTTCATGGCGCCAACTTCCTCGATGTATTTCTGTTCTACGCCATCGAGCCAGAGTACCTGCTCGTAACCTGAGTCATGAGCGATCGTCTGGGCGATCAGGGAGCATCCGTAGTTACCTGCGCACTTGGTAAAACCTGTACCGCCACGAACCGCACGAACGTACTTGTCTTCCACGTAGATCTTAACCGGCTGGATACCATGTGCATAATAAGCGCCGGAAGGTGAGAGCAGAATGAAGAACTTGTATGTGTTCGAAGGACGCACGCCGAGATACGGATCAGTTGCGATAACGAACGGACGGATATACATGGACTCGCCTTTGCCGGACGGGATCCAATCCTTGTCGATTTCAACGAGCTTCTTCGTAGCATATACGCAGAAGTCAACATCGACCTTCGGAATTACGAGACGGTCGTTGCTGTTATTCATACGCTCGAAGTTGCAAGCAGGACGGAAAAGGTTGATGGAACCGTCTTCGCACTTGTATGCCTTCAAACCTTCAAATACGGCCTGACCATAATGGAATACCATGGCAGACGGCTCGATTTCGAAAGGTCCGTAAGGTACGATCCTCGGATTGATCCATCCCTGTCCTTCAACATAGTCCATGACGAACATGTGGTCAGAGAAGATGTGACCGAACGGCAACGGCTGGCCCGGCTGGGGTTTTTGTCTTGGTGAGGTTGTCTTAGTAACCGAAATTTCTGGGAACATAATAATCCTCCTGTCTCATCTCTATATATTCTTACATTAGATTATAGTCTCTTTTACGGGATGTGAAGCAGACAATTTGCGAAATCCCCGAAATTGTGCTATTTCGTGAAGAAAAATGCCCCGTTTGCGATTTGCACCCACGTAAGATCCGGGTATTGGCGGCAGGGTGTTGAATAAGGAGAATAAGAGGTACAATAGAAAAAGATGAAACAATATCGCTTCTTGCGATCGGGAGGAGTACATACTTATGCGTCTGAATCATGTGGATCTTGTTGATCCGTCCTTTGCCTTGCAGAAAGATATGACGATCACCATTGAACATGGAAAAATCGAGAACATAGCAAAGGAGATTTTATCTGTTCCTGCAGATGAAGAGGAGTATGATCTTTCCGGATTAATACTGATCCCCGGCTTCATCGATCTTCATGTACATGGTGCTATGGGGGCGGATACTTCCGACGGGACGGAAGATGCAATAGCCAGAGTGGCATCATATCTGGCTGAACACGGAGTGACCTCTTTCTGCCCGACGACGATGATGATTCCGAAGGACAGTCTCGAGCGTGTTTTGATTGCATCAGAGCATTATGCGCGTGAGGAAAGAAATGGCGCTAAAACGCTGGGCGTGCGGTTGGAGGGTCCTTTTCTATCGAAAGAAAAGTGCGGAGTGCAGAATACGGAATATGCAATGTTACCATCGGAAGAGTATGTAACGGAGCTGCTTAAGGGGTTTCCGAAAGACCTGATCTCCATCATCGATATCGCTCCGGAACTGGACGGCGCCATGGATTTTATCCGTAGCCTGAAAAATGATTATGTCCTCTCCTGTGCACATACGTCTGCCACATTCCAGTGCTGCAAGGAGGCTATTGCCGCGGGAATGAAACATGGGACACACTTGTTCAATGCAATGAATGTCATGCATCATCATGAACCGGGTGCGGTGGGGGCATTGCTGGATGATCCTTCCGTAACTTGTGAACTGATCTGTGACGGGCTTCATGTTCATCCGGCAGTGCTTAAAATCGCGATTGCTGTTCTTGGGGAGGACCGTGCGGTTGTGGTATCGGATTCAATGAGAGCTGCCGGCATGCCGGATGGCGAGTATGACCTGGGAGGAAAAACTGTACGAGTGACGAATGGCCGTACTGATTCCGGAGACGGAAGACTTGCGGGAAGTACGACGAACATCCACACTGAATTCCTCAACCTGCTTAAGCTCGGGTTTCCTCTTAAGACTGCACTTAAGGCGTGTACGCTTAACCCGGCTAAGGTCATCGGTAAGGACAAAGAAACCGGCACCCTGGAAATCGGCAAATACGCGGATATGGTTGCAATGGATCAGGAATACCGCATCCGTAAGGTGTGGGTGAATGGCCGGCTGGTGAAAGATATGAATGTGGAAGAAATGAAAAAGGAAACGGAAGACCGGGCATGAAAGACGTATTGGAAAACACGGTATTATTCCGGCAATTGGATGAATCTGCTAAGAAATGCTGTCTGTCCTATCTCCGTGCGCGCAAAGTCTCCCGCGGGGAACTGATCGTGCGGGAGGGAGAGGTGCATGCAGGATTGATCCTCCTGGTTAAGGGCGAGGCGGCCGTACAGAAGTACACATCCGGAGGAGATTATTCCACTATTTCGCTTTTGCTTCCCGGAGACTGCTTCGGCGAAGAGACGGTAGTCAACGGTAAGGAAAAATGTGCGTTTACGCTGGAAGCTGTTTCTGATGTGGAGTTTCTGTATATTACCGCCGAGAATCTCCTCTTACTGATGGAGAAATACCCCCGGGTAAAAGACGGGTTCATGAGTGTCCTTTCCGATCGTATCCGCATTCAGGCTATGCAGATCACTATCCTTTCGCAAAAGAGTGTAAGGCAGAAGATCGTCTATTATTTGTTGATGCTTCGGCAAAGACAGGGAACGGAGAAGGTATGTCTTCCCGGATCGAGGGAAGTAGTTTCCAAACTCCTTGCGATGCCCAGACAAAGCTTCACCCGTGAATTGATGATGATGGAGAAAGAGGGCCTGATCAGTATTACCGGAAGAAATATTGCTTTTTCGGATCCGTCGGCCCTGAAGAAATGTATCGGGGAATGAAGAATACCCGTCAAATGTGGTATAATTAAGAGACATCTAAGGGAAGGAGAATGACGACATGTTTGAGAAGCTCACAGATTTTATTCGTGAAATATTCTCCAGCCTTGATAGTGGGTACATGTTTTTCGGCGGTCCGCTGGATCTGGTGCGGTATCTTATCGATATCGTTTTGGTTACTTTCATTCTCTATAATATCCTCAAGATCATCCGTGATACCCGTGCCTGGCAGCTGCTGAAGGGCGTAATCCTTATTCTTGCTTTCATCTTGTTCTGTAGCTTCCTGGGCCTCGAGATGGTCGGTTACATCTTCAATAAACTCCTATACATCGTTGCTATACTGTTCGTAGTTATTTTCCAGCCGGAATTGCGTCATGCTCTGGAGACGGTAGGTCTAAAGTCGTTCGCGTCTTTCTCCAGTGTGCTTTTGAATGACAATTCTGATGAACAGCTGCGATATGTTTCGATGGTAGATGAGATTGTCAAGGCCTGCACGGAGATGAGCAAGACCTATACAGGTGCGATCATGCTTCTGGAAAGAACAACAAAGCTCGGCGATCTTCTTAAACAGGAGAATGTCGTGCGTCTGGACTCATCGGTAACCAATTCGATGCTTCAGTCTATTTTCTACAAAGGATCTCCTATGCATGATGGTGCGCTTCTTATCCGTGATGGAAGGATCATTGCGGCACGCTGCCATGTTCCGCTTTCAGAGACATTCCATATGATGGAGAGATACGGCACACGGCACAGAGCCGCAGTGGGCGCGAGTGAGATCGGCGATACGATAGCCGTCGTCGTTTCGGAAGAGCGCGGAACCATGTCGATCGCGGTAGATGGCGTCCTTTATGAGATGAAGGATGGACAGGAACTCCGTAAGAACCTTTACTATCTGCTGGGCCTTACTTCCGGCAATGGACGGCTTGCGATCCGCGGGAAGAAGCACGGAAAGAAGAACAATAAGAAGCAGCTTGTAACCGAGAGTGCGGTTTCCGAGCCGGTAACGGTCGCTAGTACAACAGTTGCTGCGGCGGAGAAGGAAGAGGAAACGCTTCCGGTCGTTGCTAAGCGCAAGAAGGTTAAAAAGAGCGGCAAGCGTTCAAGAAATGCAGTGCTGCTTCTGGTGTCGTTCCTTTTCTCACTGGTACTTTGGATGTATATTCAGGTTACGACCAATCCGGTTACGCAGAAGACATATACCTTACAGCTTCAGTTTGAGAATTACCAGAAACTTGAAGAGAAGAATCTGGCCATTACATTACCCGTTGAGAACGTGACCGTAAGGCTGGTTGGCCGTAAGAATGATCTGGAGAAACTAACGGCCTCCGACCTGTCGGCATACATCGATCTTTCTACTGTAGAGGAGACCGGTTCCGTAAGATTGAATGTAAATATCAAGTGTGATGAGAATGTGTATTACCGTGTCGAGTTACAGAATCCACAAGATATTCCGGTGTCGATTTCGACAAAGACTTCCTAAGCAAATAACTGCAGGTAAATCGGATTACAGTGCGGCGATGCATTGCATGGCCTGTTCGATGCTTTCTGAAATCGAGTAATTCCGATAACAGGCCAGACGTCCGAGAAGGAATAAAGAAGGATAATTCTTCGCAAGTTCAAGATACTGCGAATACAGTTTCCGGTTTTTCTCGGCCAGATCCGGTTCAAAAGGGTCTTCCCATCCATTAACGACAGAGGAGTAGGGCGATTCCATACAAAGTGTAGTGTGCCCGGAAATATCCTGTAAAGTAATATGCTTGCTTTCCGTAATACGTACATATTCCGAACCTTTCGGCATGACGATGACCGCTGATTCGTTGGAAAAATCTGTCTGCAGATCACGAATGGTGATCTTGGTCGTACGGAATGGGAGAGCCCCCAGCTTATAACCGAACAGGCGGTCCAAAGGCTGTGTGTAGATTACGGGCCCCTTGAACGGCGCGCCATCTAAAAGGATCGAAGAGGATTCTTCGTGAATGGAGATACGGGACAGCGGACTGGTATCGTAATACGCTGTAATCGCCGGATGATTGATCATGTTCTCCAGAAGGGAGGTAAACCCCTGAATGGGCATGGCTTGAAAGCTGTCTTTGTAATAGCAGTCGTCTGTTCCGAGATCTACCATATCATCATTCTCATAGGAGTCGTCCAAAGGGGAGAAGGAGCTTCCGTCCTTAGTGTTGACGTGAAGTGTGAGGATGTTTTCCACGATAAAACGCCCCAGATCGATCAGCTTCGAATCCTTGGATTTCATAAGAAGATCAACAGGGATCCTTTCCTGATCCGGAAAATGCGCAGTCAGCCGAGAAAGCAGGGAAGACGCCTGTTTCTCTCCGAAAAGAATTTCCAGTGAACGTGCATTAAGAGGAAGCGGAACCGTTTTATTGTTGATCGTTGCCAGTACACGGTGCCGATATGGATAGAATGCGCCGAATCTCTTAAGAAAGCGGAAGACCTCCTCATTATCCGTGTGGAGGATGTGAGGTCCTCTCGGATTGATGCGGATGCCGTTAGGACGGATCTCATCGAAAAGCGCCCCTCCGATGTGACATTCCCGTTCGAAACAGGTAACCTGATAGCCCGCATCAGCCAGCATCCGGGCTGCTGTACAGCCGGAGATCCCCAATCCTAATACTAATGCGCTTTTTCGTGCCATCCGTTTACTCCTCGTCCTCCGAATGTTATTATTTTATATGATTATCGTGAAAAATTCAAAACATTTTTACAAAGGCCCGTGTCTCGGTGAAAATGCGGATGGAGTGTTCTGTAATAAAGGATACGCGAAGATGTAAAACCGATGCCATATGTCTTGTGATAGAATCGATTCTGATAATGTATGTGTGAAGGGAAACTGATATGAATCGGCCAGAAGATAAACCTAACCATTCCGGAGACACACCTGATTTCGGAAAAGCACCGGACCTGTCTGAATTTTCACATCCTTCTTCCGCTCCTGAGGAACCGGCTGAAACGGTTGATCTGGAAGCATTGCTCCACGAGATCCGTCGCGTGCCGTCCAATGGGAACGTAGCTTCATCCAACAAGAAAACTCCGCCTTCTGCACCTTCTGCGAAGAGCAGCGAAGATATACCGGTTAGAAAACCTGTCACCGAAACCGCACCTTCGTTAACGCAGAAAGAATCTGTGGACGAAGCTTCAGATCCGTCGGAAGAGGAGGATCTTCCTGTTATTTCCCGTACACCGGCCCGCCGTGTACCGTCTGATCCGCAAAGAATAGCCAGGATACGTGCTAAACGAAGAAGAGTGTCTATTATGCTTGGCGTGACGGCAGTTCTTCTTGTTGCGGCAATCGGCATGGGCATTTTCTATGCGGTTTCCAGTTTGTCTTCAAATAAAAAATCAGATACCTCTGTCACCACGTCTTCAAGTGTGATGACCGACACGCAAACGAGTACAACGGAGCAGGTTACTTCGGAAACCACAACTGAAAATACCGAGCCGACACCTACCCCGACACCTGCTGTAACGCCTTTCCCGGCGGGAGGACCTGACCTTACGGGATACTGTGTAGTTATCGATCCGGGCCATCAGGCGGTTCCGAATCTGGAGCAGGAACCCATGTCTTCCTCGATGGGAGGATCCAAGGATAAGTCTGCGCAAGGATTTACCGGTGTGGTCACCGGAACCGACGAATCTGAGATCGATCTTCAGACAGCCCTTCTGCTCCGTGATTACCTCCAATCCCTCGGATGTGAGGTATATATCACAAGAGAAACGAATGATGTAGATATCTCGAACAAGGAACGTGCGGAATTTGCTGTTTCCCATGATCCGGATCTGTATATCCGCCTTTTCTGCAATGCCGCAAACGATTCCCTGACTAACGGATGCCTGGTTATCGTCCCTTCTTCAGGAAAGTATTCCGAGCAGGTTGCCGTATGGGGTGACAATCTCGGTAAAGCCATATCTTCCAGCTGCGGATGCGCGTACAACGGATGTAAGTCCAGCAGTAACTACAGCGGATTGAACTGGGCGGATTCCGTTCCTTCCTTTATGGTGCGTATGGGTTATCTGACCAATAGTGATGAAGAAGCACATCTTTTGGATGAAGAGTATCAGTACGAGATCTGTCAGGGAATCGCTCAGTTTGTTTCTACCATGGCGAAGCGCTGACCTTCGTTGTTGTGATTTTCCGTTTTCTTTGTTAAAATCATATAGTTACAGGTATAAACGGAGGAGACACAAGTGAAAAGGATCAATTTTTCTGCACTTATATCGGTTCTGCTTTGTGTGATGGTACTCTGCACCTCTTGCGGACTGCACCGCAAAGAGACGACCAAGAAAACAAAGGTCAAAGAAGAGACAGAAGAAGAGGAGACCGACGAATCTACGGATGAGACTGAGAATCCGCAGTCGGTGGCTCTTATGAAAGTTGATACGCTGGACGCATTCATCAGCGATGGCAGTATTTTTGCCGAGAATGTTCCGATCCCTACTCCAACGCCGATTCCGGTAACCCAGTCTCCTTTGGGCCTTACGAATGATGTGGACGGGTATTTCAGCGGCCCTCTGACCAACGCTTCAATCGTTGATAACGAGTTTTTCCGATATACCATCATCAGCGTGGAACTGACAGATACCACTTATGTCGTAAATGCGGAAATGGAGAATAAGACGGATGTTCCGTATATCTTGTATTTCCGCGATCCTATCATGGATAACATGAGTACGGACTGGTATGTCTATACGGATACGATCGAGCCGCATACTGTACTGGAAGATACTACGGATTTTGCCAGCATATTTGAAGACTTTGACGGGAGTGAGCCGACACGATTGTCATTCCTCATTCTGGCTATACCCAATGATGATTCGCAGATCGCCATACTGGCTGATCCGGTTGATAAGCTGAATTTTATCCCGGTCAATATTTTCCCTCAAGGTGAGGATGCTTTTGTATATCAGGAGAAGCCTCTGGATCCGGAAGCGATGATCGTGTATGACAGCGAGGGCGGCCAGCTTGTGATCGATTCTTTCGAGACGACGGAAGGTGGACAGTTCCGTGTGAACTATTCGTTCATAAACAAGACCGGTGACTATATTCAGTTAAAACTTGAAGACGGAACGATGACGCTGGATAAGATGGTTTTTGATGTGGGACATCAGTCTACATACGCAGCTCCTTATTCAAGAGTAACCGGTCAGTTCTATGTTTCCGGCACGTTGACTACGGAGGCCGGTGTCGATCCGAATTCAGTCAAAAGGGTATCGCTCCCGCTGATTGCCAAATCACTTACCCAGGATTTTAAGGTCCTGTGGCAGTCGACGATCACGAAGGAAGTTGTATTTGGCTAAAGAAGAAAGGAAATAGAGAGAAATGGGATTATTTGACAGGAAGAACAATCACTCCGACAAGGCGGAGAATCAGGAAGGCGGAAGCGAGAAAAAAGAGGTTCAGTTTCCTTTTCTGACGATCCTTGTAGACGAAGTGTTATCTATGACTTCGACTGAAGTATCCGTTATCGGAAATGTTCGAGGCGGAACACTTACGGAAGGTGATGAGTTATATCTTCTCGGCCGGAAAAATAAATCGGTCAAGACACGCGCCGTGCGTATCGAAGATGCTCTTATGAGTAAGATGCAGAAGGCGGAAGAGGGGACCAATGTTTCAGTTGTTTTGGAAGGGTTACGTCAGGGGGATGTAGAGAAATTCGATGTGCTCTCTTCCGTGAATTGTATTGCCTCGGATACGGATACTCCGGATACACCGGTCAACCCGTTCCTCTCAGGACTTCTGCGGGAAGCAAAAGGAAGACGAGAAGATACAGACCGTGAATATATGGGACGCGTTATGGAATACATCGCTACGGAAGCCGTCTTCCTGACACCTTGTATGCATGCGGATGGAAAGAATAGCGGATCCGGAAATATCGGCGTTGTTCTTCTTAAGGGTAAGGATCAGAAAAACTATCTGGCCGTCTTTACTGATATTCATGAATTGGAGATCATGGAGGGCATGCCGGAGCATACGATACAGCCGATGGATTTCGGCATGATCATGAATTATATTTCTAAAGGCCCGATCTTCGGACTTCTGATCAACCCGAAATCGGAAGGCTTCGTTATGACCAAATCTTTTCTGGAATTGTTGGCTAATCACAAGCGTAAAGTGGATAACAACCTCAAAGAACAGAAGATCGATCCGAAGCAGCCGATGCTGCTGGCCGTTCCGAAGGAAGGCAACATGCCTGATGAACTTTTCGGTGCGCTTCGCTCCTATATGGAGACGGAGCCGAGCATCCTCCGTGCTTGGTATGCGCTTATGATCTTCCCCCAGGACAACGATCGGAAAGCTCATTTGATCATTGTGGATACGTTGGAAGAGACTCCGGAGCTTTTCGGTGCCATCGGCCGGGCGGCCAGAGAGCATGTGGACGGAATGCAGATCAATATGCAATCGGCATCAAAGGTCGGAAAAATGACCGAGAAGATGATGCTTTTCTATGAGAGAAAAGACGACCTAAAGGTGTAATCGTTTAAGGAAATAAACCTTCATCAAACAGCATTGAAACGATCAGTACGATTTCCGCGATGATCAGTGCTGCGCAGATCGTCGCGTCAAATACAAACGTTTTCCGGATGTTGCTTTTGCTCCACAGAAGTTCGGCAGGATCATTAGGATCGATCCAAATATCCATTACCGAACCTATGCCGGGTATTTTCTTACTGCCGGTATACATGCCGTCGAAAGCAACATAGTCTTTCCCGCCATACGAGTATTCGAATACCGGACACCTGGTTGTACCTCCGCCGGTATCCGTTTTCTCGCTGTGTAAACTGTAGCCGATACATTTGGCCTCGACCGGCTCGGTGATCCTTCGCGTTCTGATCAACAATTTATAGCAGATAAATGAGAACACGGTTGTCGTGCCGCCTAAAAACAGGCACATGAATCCTAGAGCAAAAGAGCCTATACCGGATCGGCTTACGAGGAAAGCAATACCGCCGGCAGCAATCGCCAGACCGAGCGTAATCAAAAGTCCGGTCTTAAATATCTTCGGTTCCGTATCGGCAGCTTGAGAGACAGGGCGGGGCTTGCTTACCGTGTTGCCGTAGCTCATGCCTGAAAGTTCGGAGAAACTGATCATCCCGCCTTCTCTGTCACAGAATATCTGTCCTGAATAATCGGCGTTAAACAGCATCTTATGAATCCCTCCTTCGCATTTATTGCTTGCTGATATGTTACAATATTGATCTTCACTGCAACTTGATCTCAAATTCAGCCGCAACACACTCCCGATCGTCTTCGCTTGACACGTATATCACGAGCCTGTAATCACCAGGCGGAAGTAAGCCATAATATCCAAGAGAATACTCCACATCAACATCATGTCCGGCTTCGAGCGGCTTATTGCATGAAAGCATTCCAAGAAAATTGTCATCGACATTAGGATCGTGATAGACACGATACCATTCTCCGTCAAGTAAAACATCCAATCCGACATACATGGACTGATCACTGTATAGCTTTTCCTGGGTTCCGTTGTTCCTAAGGCTGACGGTAACTGTCCTTGCATATTCATCACCGGCAATGGCAGTTACTGTCGCATCAATATCTTCCGTAAACATCATGTCACTATGATCTGACGGCTTAAGCATATCTTTATTCCACTCATTGTTTGCCATGTGAAGCGGACGGAGATTTCTGGAATCGGATAGATTTGATCCGCTTGATTCATACACATAATCATGCTCATCACTTTCTAAAAACGGTTTGAAATTGGGGTTGCATCGGTATACATCTCCTGACGAAGTGATCAGGTATCCGTTCGTCCAGACAACTGTTTCGCCATGCACATACGTTTCGCTCTTATAAATTATCGGTCTTATCGTAAGGGCATAAATCGGATATGTGATCTTATCCGGTGTCCATCCCGTAACTTTCTTTCCCCGTACGCTGCAAAAATGTTTTATTGTTTTTACTTCTTCTTCAAATTCATCAAGGTCAGCAGGATGGTGAGAGACAAAAGCGGTCGTCTCTCCATCCAGGGAAAGACAGAATACGTCATAACTGTTTACTTCCATGTTTTTGATCCGATTAAGTTCGGGTATTGGCTTTAGGATAAGATACCGATATATCAGGAATCCTGAGAGCACGACAAATACAGTAATAATACAAGAGATTACAGGTATCTTGCCGATCTTGATCTTGGTTTTGTCCGGGCACATGTTTTTCTCCCCGCATATTGATTCCTGTGTTCTTCGACAAACGATCTAATCAAATTATATCATAAAGAAAAAACCGCCTGATCCTGTCAGATCAAGCGGTACCTGAAAATTGGTGGAGGCGAGGAGAATCGAACTCCTGTCCGAAACCACAGCGGCAAGGACATCTCCGGGTGCAGTTCGTGTATGGAGTATTCCCCTCGACGGCATTCCCACGAACAGGCAGCTGTCTCCGGTAGCTTCATAGATACGTTCCCGGCGCAAAGCTTTGCCTGAAACGTTGTCCCGTTTAACCTGCCGACAGGTAAGGTCTGTCATCTGACATCTCCGGTCCGGCCGACAGATAGACCGGGGAGATGGTAGCTAAATTAAGCAGCTACGAGTTGTGTTTTGTTTGCAATTACTTGCATTTCCCGTTTTTTAAAGAGGCCAACGAGAATCCTCTACCCGCTTTCCAAGTCTCCACGACCCCGTCGAAACCAGTGCGCCCCCACATCTCACAACTCTCCTATGTGGTGTTTGTTGGATAAGTATACAAGATGGTAATTCTGTTTTCAAGAGTATTTCTTGCTTTATACAACAGGTATATAATGAAAACAGTATGATGTTGGGAAATGTCCGAATTACATACTTAGTCCACATGACAAGGAGACACGATATGGCTTCCGAATTTGTAACTTCCTTGATGAAAAAACTCAGCGTGAAACAGAAGGCTTCCTTGTGTTCCGGATGGGATTTCTGGCGGACGCAAAGACTTCCGATGAATAATGTGGATCCTATCATGATGACTGACGGACCTCACGGCCTTCGTAAACAGGACTCGGAAGAGGGGAGAAGCGGAGGAGGAGACAGCCGTGCGGCAACGTGTTTCCCGCCGGCGGCCACTACGGCGAATTCCTTTGATGAGAAACTGATGGAAGCCATCGGCAAGGCTATCGGTGAAGAGGCGATCGATCAGGATGTGTCTATTGTTCTGGGTCCGGCGATCAATATCAAGCGTTCCCCGCTTTGCGGCCGTAACTTCGAATACGTTTCAGAGGATCCGTATCTTGCCGGTAAGCTGGGTGCCGCATGGGTACGCGGCGTGCAGAGCATGGGGATCGGAACTTCAGTGAAGCATTTTGCGGCAAACAGCCAGGAGAGATACCGCTTGATCAATGATTCGATCGTAGACGAACGCACGCTGCGTGAAATCTATCTTTCTGCGTTTGAGACGGTTGTCAAAGAAGCCGCTCCATGGACGGTTATGGCTTCTTATAACCGGATCAACGGAACCTATGCGTGTGAAAACAGGAAACTTCTGACAGATATCCTTCGGGATGAATGGGGATTTGACGGCGTGGTCATGAGCGACTGGGGTGCAGTCAATCATCGCCTTGACGGTCTTGCGGCCGGATTGGAACTGGAGATGCCTTCCTCTGTGGGGGAACGCGATCGCCAGATCTGTGAAGCGGTAGAATCCGGGAAACTTCCCATGGCGCTCCTTGATCGAGCGGCAGAGCGTATGCTGACCCTGATCGAGAAGGGCAGGAATAAACCGAAGCCGACATCTTCGCCTTACCAGAATCATCAGCAGCTCGCGCGTCAGGCCTTCGAGGAATCGGCGGTGCTTCTGAAAAATGACAAGCTGCTGCCGCTTGACGCAGACAAGAGTGTCGCCGTACTTGGCGCGATGGTGAAACAGACGCGGTTCCAAGGCGGCGGGAGCTCGCATATCCATCCGACGCATATCACGGATGCTTTCTCCGGTTTTTCGACCGCGAGTGAGAATTTCATCTATGAGCCCGGTTATTCCCTTGAAAATGATGAAGTGGATGAGAAACTGCTTGCGGCAGCTGTCGATGCAGCGAAAGACAAAGATGTGGTGATCATATTTGCCGGACTTCCTGACAGTTTTGAGTCGGAATCCTTTGACCGTGCACATATGCAGCTTCCTAAGTCTCATACGCGACTGATCGAAGAAGTCGTGCGCAGAAACAGTAATGTGTGCGTGGTGCTTTATGCCGGATCTCCGGTCGAAATGCCGTGGATCGCACACGTTAAGGCTGTCCTGATGGCGTATCTTCCCGGTCAGGAAGGCGCCGGTGCGATTGCAGATATCCTTTATGGCAAAATCAATCCCTCCGGAAAACTCGCAGAGACTTTCCCGGTCAAACTCTCCGATACACCGACGTATCTGCATTTCGGAGAGAAGAGACAGACGCTTTATATGGAGAGTATCTATGTCGGATACCGTTATTATGATGCCGCGAAAATGCAGGTCCTTTTCCCCTTCGGACATGGACTTTCGTATTCCTCGTTTTCGTATGGTGAAATCAAACTGTCCTCTCCGGATTATCAGGAAGGGGACAAGGTAACGGTTTCCATCGATGTGACTAACATTAGTGACATGGACGGAAAAGAAGTGGTGCAGCTTTATATTGCACCGCCGGAATCCCGGATCTATAAACCTGTCCGTCAGCTTGCCGGATTTAAGAAGGTGTTCATCCAGCGTGGTGAAACAAGGACCGTGGAGTTTACGCTCAGTAAACGTGCATTTGCTTACTATAACGAAGAGATCAAGGATTGGCACGTGGAAAACGGTGCGTATAAGATCGAGATCGGGGCATCCTCGCGGGATATCCGCGCAAGCCGGGAGATCAACGTGATCTCTAAGCTTCCGGAGGTTTTGGCTCCGGATTATCGGGAGAAGGCACCCCAGTATTATCGTCTGGATTCCCAGACCAAGATCTTCGATCAGAAGCAGTTTGAAGAGGTGCTGGGTCACAAGATCAAAGAAGAGAAGGACCCGAAGAAGGGCGAGTTTACCCTGAATTCGAGTGTGGAAGATGTCCGCAACGGTAACCTGATCGGAAAACTCTTCTATCAAAGCATCAGATTAGGGATCAAAAAGAGAAACAAGACGGAGACGCAGGAGCATCTCAAGAAAATGAACGAAGTCATGACGATGGAAATGCCGCTTCGGACCGTGGCCACATTTAGTCTCGGCAGAATCACGATCGAACAGATGGAAGCGCTCCTTCTGATGATGAACGGTCACTTCTTCAAGGGCCTCTGGCGGATGCGGAAAGCAAAAAAGAGAAAGAAGGATCTGTCTTTCCTCTGACGCGCTCCCGGGCTGTATTTGTTGTCGTGCGTTATTCAAAATGAAATATCTCTGATACATGAAGAAATATCCCACGTGCTAAAATAGCATTAACGAAACTAGCGCGATTGGGAGAGGATCATGCAGCTACCTTCACAAGGGTACTTCTATCCATATGATTCTATCGACGAACTCTACGCGGAAAAACAGCCGCCGGAGTTCGGTCGTGTACATTCGCTTTGGAGACTGGATCTTCCGAAGTGGAGATTCTTTCATGCGCCATATAAAGAGGATATTCCGGATAATTGGACAAGCCCTGATTTTGACGATGATGCCTGGGATCTGATCGATGTACCGAGTGTTTGGCAACAGCAGGGATACGGATATCCGAGTGATCTGGTATACGAGAAGAATGCACTCCTTTCCAAGAAAACGAGCAAACTCCAGCAAAGACTTGCAGATGATGCAGGGATGGAGAACACCAACGATTACGGTCTTTACCGTGTATGGGTAAATCTCCCGGCTCAGTTTACCGAGCGGTTCGTGTATTTTGTAACAGACGGAATTGTCGGTCATTACGACATTTGCGTCAATGGCGAGCACATCTCCTCTTCCAGAAGTACATTCTCCACGACCAAATGCCTTTTGAGTGAAGTGCTTCACGAGGGCGCAAATCTGATTACCGTCATGGTAAGAAGATTCGATATCCGTATGGAAAAGGGAAAACTCAAGAAGACCGTACGTGCACAGGGTGCCTTCGGTTTTTCGGGACTCTTCCGTCTTCCGTATCTTGTCGCCGAATCCGCCGTGGAGATCTCATCGGTACGCCTTTTCACCAATTGGCTTACGGATACGATCGCTAAAGACGTGGTTCCGAAGACGGCACTGGTTTCCAGCCTTTACCGTTCGGAGAATGAGGACCAGCTGACGGACCGCCAGCGTGAGATCCTTCCCAACGCGGAAATCAGAAGAGATGCGGGCATGAATGTGGAAGTGGAGCTGCAGAACCATCTGCCGTATGATATGCAGATCACGGTAAACTGCCGCCTGATGGAAGCCCGTGATGAATATGACCTTTATAACCTCCCGGAGCATCGTCTCTCCCAGCGAAAAGAACTGTCTGATACCATTCCGAAAGAAGGCGTGAAGATCGTCGGTACCGAGTTCTACGCGAAACTGGTGCTTCCGTGGACGGATCAGACGCCGAATCTATACGATTTGATCATTGAAGTGAGAAACAACCGGGACGAAGTGATCTGTGTGAAGAAGCAGCGCTTCGGGTTCCGTAGTGTTTCATATTCGCAGAATGTTTTTCATGTCAACGATCTGGCTGTCCCGCTTCATGGGGTGAAGTACTATGAATTCGATCCGGAAAACGGCATTTCCGTTCCGCTGGAGAGGTTCCGTCAGGACATTCTGCTTATGAAATGTGCTAATATCAATACGATCTATGTGGTACATCATCCGACGGATTCCCGCTTCTTCGATCTTTGTGACCGCTATGGCATGTATGTTATTTTGCAGTCTGCGGCGGCCGTGCTTCCGCAAACGGTATACTCGCTGATCAACCACCCGTGTATTATCATGTGGTCCATGACCGGACGAAAATTTGAAGAGAATGCGTATATGGATGTCAAGCAAAGGATCAATGCTTTTGATGCGAGACGACCGCTATATTGTGAGATCGATAAGTCCGGAAGAGTATCGGATATGCCGGCATTTCCCAATAAGGCCGGTATGCTCTTTGGCGAATGGTGTGACCTTTGCCTCAACCGTCCATATCTCCGCAGCCGTCTGAAGGAAGATAAAGTACTCTTTGATTCGATCCTGGCAAGACCGAGAAGAGAAGAGGATACGATGGACCTGAAGTATATCCATCAGGGAGATCTTGTAGAATATGCCGAGCAGATCGGTGTGTCGATCGCACAGGGTATCGTCGATGCCAACAGAAAGCCGCATCCGATATTCTATGAAGTAAAGAAACAGTGCGAAGGAATCAAGATATTTGCTTCTGCGGATAATCCTGCGAACCTTACGATCCATAATGTATTGCAGTTTGGTTCCACGCCGTCGATAGAACTTAAATGGCAGCTGCTTCTCGGCGGTATCCGGCTGACGGGAGGTTCGGGTATCATTCCGCCTATCGCGGCATTGGGTAATCGTGAGATGCAGTTCCCGATTGCCGTGAATGAATTCCTGTCACCGGCATGGAAAGAGAAGTATCCGAAAGCGCTTGAAGTCTATAATCAGGCTGTGTGCAAAGAACTGATCCTGGACATTCGTCTTACTCTGGCCAAGGATACGATGTTCGCCCGCGCCGGATATGAGATGGCATTCTATCAGCAGATCCTTGTGGACGAAGTGTGCGATCCATCCTCCGAAGTACCGTCATGGGAAGCGGAGATCGAGGGAACTCCTATCCAGATCATTGATGCATCAGCGATTCAGGATGGCCTGATCGTCGAAGAGAAGAAAGATACGGTACAGATCATGACTTCGCCTGCGCTCCTTTTCGCGCAGACAAAACATGTCCGGTATGGCTTCAGCCGGCAGGAGGGCGGATTATGTTCAGTCCTGATCGACGGGAAGGAATATATCGACGGATTGATGGAACCCAGCTTCTATCGTGC
Organism: Clostridiales bacterium; assembly: GCA_017620475.1. Taxonomy (GTDB): domain Bacteria; phylum Bacillota; class Clostridia; order Saccharofermentanales; family Saccharofermentanaceae; genus Scatonaster. The sequence continues at coordinate 56,215 of JAFZQI010000004.1, forward strand.
GGCATCCAATATTGACCGTGCCGACAAATCTTATGTGCTTTCACAGACGGTATTCTCCCATGAGACGGATTGGAGAACGATACAGGGAGACATGCGCTTTACCGGAAGCTTCTATGAAATGGACGGAGAGGATTTTCATCTGATCTGTAAATATACTTCTTCCGGTATGAAAGGACCGATCCTGGTACATTATCGCGTAAAACCTGATGGGCTTCTTCTGGCGACTCTCAATTTTGTTCCGAGATTCGATCTGGTGAGGTACGGATTCCGTGTGCCGATCGATCCTTCGGCCATGATCGGCTGGTACGGCCGCGGAAATGGCGAGTCGTATATCGACCGAAAAGAATCTCAGAGGATCGGATGGTACACTTCCCTGGAGAGTGAACTGTATCACGAATATGTCCGTCCGTCTGAAAACGGCGGTCATACGGATACCCGCTATCTGATGCTGAAACAGCCTAATGCGGGAGGGCTTTCATTTACGAAAAATAAGCTCGAGGGATTCTCGTTCTCCTGTATGCCTTATATGCCTGAAGATCTGGATGATTATGCACATCAGGAACTGATGCCGACGGATGGCCGAATGCAGCTTTATCTTGATTTCTACATGAAGGGGGTAGAACGAAGCCCCGATGTTCTCGCCAGGAGCGGATTGCAAAAAAACGTCCGCTATCAAGAGACGATTGAAATAGCTCCAAAATTCTAATTTCACTATATGATGAGGGCTTCCGGTGACGATCGGGAGCTCTTTTCATATTCTTCCGGTCAGTTCTTTTCGGAGTGAAGAAGATCCAGAAGGATCTTGCGCTCGTTAGCCGTCAGATCCCGATACTGACCGACGGGAAGATTTCCAAGTGAAATATGGAGGATGCGGATCCTCTTTAGTTTTACGACGCGGTAGCCCAGATATTCGCACATCCGGCGGATCTGGCGGTTCAGGCCCTGATTCAGTACGATATGGAAAGTCTTCGGCCCGGAAAGCTTTACCTTGCAGGGAAGGGTGACTGTATCAAGGATCGGAATGCCATTTTCCATCTTCTGCTTGAAGGCTTCATCCACCGGTTTGTCGACGGTCACGATGTATTCTTTATCGTGGCGTCCCTCTGCGCGAAGCAGACGATTTACGATATCCCCGTCGTTGGTAAGAAGAAGCAGGCCTGAGGAATTCTTGTCCAGGCGTCCGATGGGAAAGATCCGGCGAGGATAACGGATATAGTCGATGACGTTATCCGGATCTCTTTTGTCGGTGGTGCAGGTGATGCCGAGGGGCTTGTGAAAGGCGATATAGACCAGGTCGTCATTCTGCAGGACCGGACGGCCCTGAACGCGAACGACCTGACCGGGATAGACTTTGCTTCCTGTCTGTGCCACGTCATCATCAATGGTGACCTGTCCGGCGGCGATATATTCGTCGGCTTTTCTTCGTGAACAGAACCCGCTGGAACTGATGTACTTATTGATCCTTACAGCACCCGGGTCATCAGACGGCACCGGGTGTGGATTTGTGCTCGGGGATGTATCTGGAGTATTGGACTTCGTCATAGTCACTACCGATCAATACCAGACAGTGCCGGTAACGCGCTTAAGTGTGAACGTAAATGTTGTTCCTTCACCATATTCGCTCTGTACGGTGATGGTTTCACCCATGTAGCTGAGAAGCTCTTTGGCAATGGCTAAGCCTAAGCCGGTGCCCTTCTTGCCGCGGGCGCGATCGGCTTTGTAGAAACGGTCGAAGATATGGTCGATATCGTATTCGTGGATGCCTTGCCCGGTATCGCTTACGGAAACCAGTACCTGGTCGGTCTCATCACTGTATTCCGTAGATATGGTGATCGTTCCGCCCGCCGGTGTATATTTCTTTGCATTATCGAGCAGGATGACGATGATCTGCTCGACACGGTCCGGGTTACCCATAACCGTCGGAAGAGGTCCGGTCTTATTCTCGACGACAAAATTCAGTTCCGCATCCTCCATGACCGGTGCGAACTTCGTTTCGAATTCGGAAAGAAGTTTATTGAGATCAAAAGGAAATGTCTTAAATGCAAGCGTACGTGCCTGAAGTCTCGAGAGTTCAAGCATGTCGTCGATAAGACGTGACAGGCGCATGGTCTCGTGAAGAATGATACCGTAATACCGCTGACGGTCTTCTTCCTTCTTAACCATACCGTCAGCCAGAGGCTCAACAAGTCCTCTCATGGCGGTCAGCGGAGTGCGGAGCTCGTGGGAAACGTTGGCTACATAGTCGCGGCGGGTCTGCTCCAGACGCTCCTGCTCGGAAATGTCACGGAAGAATCCCGTAGCACCGATGATTGTCTTCTCGTTGTCGAGGATCGGCACGATCATGGAGGAGTAGGCACAATCCTTCGCTTCAATGGTACGCTCGAAGGTTTCGCCGGTCTTCAGGCATTTCTCGAAATCTTCCCATACTTCTTCAAAAGGGATCAGCTGAAGCTTCTCGGTAAACAGGTTCTTTCTCGGAACCTTCTCGAAAAGCGTAGCGATGGCGTTATTGGAATAGTCCGGCTGAAGATCCTGGTTGACGGATACGATACCTTCGGAAATGATGTCGAAGATCTCTTTGAGGCGGTTACGCTCGGTTGTGACGCTGGTGATGGATTTGGACAGCCTCTCGGCAAGTTCGTTGACCGATGCCGCAAGATCTCCGATCTCGCCTTTGGTCCGGTCGTTCGCGCGGACGGAAAAGTCACCCTGGCCCAAAGCCGTAGCGACTTCCGCGACCCGGTTGAGCGGGCGGATAAGGCGTTTACTTGCGAAATAAACAGGAATCAGCATAAACAGGGAGACCATAAGGGTGGAAAGAAGGAGCACCCGGCTGAAGCCGTTGATGAGAGAACTGTGAGAGGTGCTCTGGTCGCCAACTACCAGATACGCGATCAGGTTTCCCTGACTTGTGATCGGAAGCTGAACCAGGATGGTCGTCATCTTGTTCCCGGAAGCGGGGATCTGTCCAATCAGATTTTTATTGTCGCTATTGGTCAGCATGTTTGTCTTAGCATACTGATCGATGGACAGAAGGATCTCCTGATCGTTTCCGTCTTTTACCGAAGTATAGCTGATGGTATTGCCGTGTGCATCGTAAAGCAGGTAGTAGGCATTGAGGACCGAGTGATCCGCATAGCCCAGGGTGGCGTTCTTCAAAAGAGGAATCTTTCCAGCGTCGCTCTCGACTCGCTCGTCATCGGCATAAGCGGAGAGGAAAGAGGCCATGGATCTGGCTTTATCGATCATGACATCCTCGGAACTGATGCGGGTGATCTCGTTGGCGGCATAGTTAAACAGCGTAGCAGAAAGAAGTGCTGAGGCGAAAAGCGCCACCAGCACCAAAAGGATCATCTTGCGTAGAAAAACGCTACGGAACATTATTGATTAACCTCAAACTTGTATCCTACGCCGTATACGGTAATGAGGGACCAGGGGGCACCCTCGTAATAGATCTTCTGACGGATACGCTTGATATGTGTATCCACCGTACGGGTATCACCGAAATAGTCATAACCCCAAATCAGAGAGAGGATCTGTTCACGATCCATAACCTGTCCGACATGGGATGCAAGAAGGTGAAGGATCTCAACTTCCTTAGGCGTGCAGGGAACCAGTTCGCCTTTGACTTTAACCTGATAGTTATCGAGATTGATCTCCAGACCCTCAAAACGAAGGAGAGAGGTATTCTCCTGCGGTTCACTGATACGTCGAAGAACCGCCTTGATGCGGGCGATCACTTCGCGCGGAGAGAAAGGCTTAACGATATAGTCATCGGCGCCCAGCTCAAGTCCGAGGACACGGTCGATCTCCTCGCCTTTGGCGGTGAGGATGATGATCGGCGTAGACAACGTCTTTCTGATTTCCCGGCAGACTTCGATACCGGTCTTCTCCGGCATCATGACATCCAGGATGATCAGATCCGGCTTGTCGGAAGCCACGTGCGCCAAGGCATCACGTCCGTCATACGCGCTGGAATACGTAAAGTGTTCGTTCTCAAAATACAGACCCAGGGACTCATGTACGACCGGGTCGTCGTCACAGATTAAAATGTGAGGAGCAGTAGCCATTCTTCTTACCTCGTTATGTCAACATTACATCTATTATAATCTAAAAAACGGTTTACAAACAAACTTTTTTCGCAGAAAAGATGATGATATACTAAACGTGGACTTTCGGGTATTCCCGATGGCCCGTATCACGTAAGGAAAAGAGCGGAAAAATTATGTTTCTGGCAGACAGATGGTCGGATTTTGAATTGCTATACTGCGGGGAAGGCGAGAAGTATGAAAGATGGGGCGACATCTTTCTTCAGCGTCCGGATCCCCAGGCCATCTGGCCGAAGACCGGTTATGCCGGGATGAAAGAAGAATACTGGCCGAAACCTCATGCGGTCTATCACCGAAGCGAGAGCGGAGGCGGGCACTGGACCAAAGAAAAACCCATGCCGCAGAAGTGGAAGATCCGCTATGATGCCATAGGCCGGCCGCTGACGTTCATTATTGAGCCCACAAGTTTCAAGCACACGGGCCTTTTCCCGGAGCAGGCGGCGAACTGGGATTTCTGCGGAAAGAGAATACAGGATGCTGTCAAGAAGGGAAGAAAACCCCGCATTTTGAACCTCTTTGCATACACAGGCGGCGCAACGATGGCTTTTGCTGCCGCTGGCGCCGGTGAGGTAGTGCATGTCGATGCCAGTAAGGGCATGGTCGGAAGAGCCAAGGAGAATATGGAGGCAAGCGGTCTGACGGATTGCTATATCCGTTTCATCGTTGAAGATTGCGGAAGGTTTGTGGAACGGGAGATCCGAAGAGGAAGAACGTACGATGGTATTATCATGGATCCGCCTGCCTATGGCAGAGGTCCTTCCGGAGAAATGTGGAAACTGGAAGATGCCCTTTTCCCGCTGGTGGAAAAATGTGAGAAACTCATTTCCGATGATCCGCTGTTCTTCCTGATCAATTCATATACGACCGGCTTATCCTCCATGGTCATAGAGGATATCCTGCGTCTTGCGGTCAAGACAAGGCATGGCGGAAAGGTCGTTTCTGAGGAACTCGGGCTTCCCTGCAGCAAGATGGACCTGGTACTCCCTTGCGGAAGTACGGGCAGATGGACACCGGAGGAGTAACGGATGATGACACCGAAGATCCTTTTTGAAGACAATCATCTTCTGGTGGCCGTAAAACCGGCAGGAGTGCTTTCACAAAGCGATGCTTCGGGTGCGCCGGATATGCTGACTCTTTTGAAAGCGTACCTTGTAGAGAAATATCATAAACCCGGAGAGGCATACCTGGGGCTTCTGCATCGACTGGACCGTCCGGTACGTGGCGTGATGGTCTTTGCCAAGACCAGTAAGTGCGCGTCGAGGGTGAGCGAACAGATCCGTAACAGAACCATCGGCAAGAGATACCGCGCGATCGTGTACGGTGCTTTTGACGAGGAAAAAGGGGAGATACGTTCTTTCCTTCGTAAGAACAGCAAAACAAATCTGGTCGATGTATATCCGGATCGGGTTTCGGCGCCGAAGGATGCCAAGGAGTGCTTCCTGGAGTATGAAGTCCTGGGACAGGGAAAGATCGCCGGAGTCCCGGTTTCGCTTCTTGCGGTGGATCTGCATACGGGAAGATCACATCAGATCCGTGCGCAGCTGTCGTCGATCGGTCATCCGATCGTAGGAGACCGTAAGTACGGGCGGGGGCCGAACCGCTTTGCGGGGGACATTCTTCTGGAGTCTTTCCACCTGGAACTGGATCATCCGGTGAGTGCGGAGAGGATGGTGTTTGAGATTCCGATCTCGGACGAAGAACCTTGGAAACAGTTCATTAAGAACGAAGAGTAAAAACGGTACGTCATTTGAAAATTTATAAGCGAGGAGTGAGGAAATGGCTGAAGAGTTCATGATTTCAAAAGAACATCAAGAGGAAAATAAGAAAACGATCACGGAACTTCTGCTTTCTACGAAACGCCCCGGCATGGAGCGGCTGCTGGAGTGGATCACGACGAAAACGGACTTCTTTACGGCGCCGGCGTCGACCAAGTATCATCTGCACTGTGAAGGCGGGCTTGCCCAGCATAGCCTGCACGTGTATAAACGGCTCAAGGAAAAGGTCGATCAGGGTTTGATCAAGATCGAACCGGACACATTGATCATCACGTCGCTTCTGCATGATCTTTGCAAGGTGAATTTCTACGTCAAGGAGACGAAGAATGTCAAAGAAGGCACGAAGATCAACCAGTACGGGAAGGAAGTACCGAACTGGGTTGAAAAAGAGGTGTGGGGCATTAAAGATAACTTCCCGGTCGGACACGGCGAGAAGTCCTGCTGCTATATTCAGAATTTCATCCGGCTGAAGGCGGAGGAATATGCGATGATCCGCCTGCACATGGGGCCGGATAAGAATGCGTACCCGGATCCCTTCTCGGAAACGGCCAAGATCTACCCGTCAGTAGTGGCCATCTTCACATCGGATATTGAATCAGCATATATTTTGGAGGCAGAACAATGATCTACTACGTTGACCAGAACACGAAATCCCAGGGATCCGGTACGAAAGACCATCCCTTCCTGACGATCAGCGCGGCGGCCAAGGTGGCCAAGCCCGGAGATGAGGTTTTAGTTTTCCCGGGTGTGTACCGCGAATATGTAGATCCGCAGAACGCGGGAACCGAAGATGCCCGTATCACGTACAGGTCGGTCGAGCCGCTTAAAGCGGTCATTACCGGCGCCGAAATCGTGAAAGGCTGGAAAAAATACAAGGGAAAGACATGGGTCGTGGAGATCGATAACGGGATCTTCGGCGCATATAACCCCTATGAAACCCGCATCGGCGGTGACTGGTATTTCTGGCACCGTCACCCGCATACCGGGTGTGTGTATCTCAATGATGTTGCGCTCTACGAGACGGATGATCTTGAATCCTGCCTTAAGGGCGAGAAGGATATCTCTTCCTGGGAACCGGAGAACTCCATCTACAAGTGGTATTGCGAGCAGAAAGACGGGAAGACCGTGATCTATGCGAATTTCCAGGGTAAAGACCCGAATAAGCAGAAGGTCGAGATCAATGTGAGGAGGAACTGTTTCTTCCCATCTAAGACCGGTGTCGGCTATATTACGCTTTCCGGATTTACCGTCAATAAAGCGGCGACAACTTGGGCGCCGCCGGCGGCTTTCCAGGACGGTATGATCGGTCCGCACTGGAGCCGCGGCTGGATCATCGAGGATTGCGAAGTGTCACATAGCCGCTGCTGCGGTATCTCGCTCGGCAAGTATCTTGACCCTGAAAATGATCACTATTTCACGAAATTCCGGGTCAAGAGTCCGACGCAGATGGAACGTGATGCGGTTTGCCGCGGTCAGTATCACGGGTGGCTCCGGGAGAATATCGGCTCACATATCGTCCGCCGCTGTCATATCCATCACTGCGAGCAGACCGGTATCGTCGGACGTATGGGCGGGGTCTTCTCCATTATTGAGGACAACCACATTCATAACATCAACAATATGATGGAGGTCGGAGGTGCCGAGATCGCCGGCATCAAGATGCATGCGGCCATCGATGTTATCATGAGAAGGAACCACATTCATCACTGCACGATGGGTATTTGGTGTGACTGGCAGGCACAGGGAACCATTCTTTCGCAGAACTTCCTTCATGACAACCATACCCCGGCATTTGCCAAGAGGATCCCGGGTACGATCATGAGCCAGGATATTTTTGTCGAAGTGAGCCATGGCCCGACGATCGTGGACAATAACGTCATGCTCAGTAAAGCCTCGCTCCGCCTTGCGACAGAGGGCGTTGCCGTAGTCAACAATCTCATTTGCGGTACTTTCCAGGCTATTGGCGAGGGTACGGATGAGATGGTCTCCGGAAAAAACCAGCCGCGTTATACGCCGTATCACTTCCCGCATAGAACGGAAGTGATGGGCTTCATGAGTATCCTTCACGGTGATGACCGTATCTACAACAACATTTTCGTTCAGAAGTGGCCGATCGAAAAGTGTCCTGAAGATGAAAGACCGGAATTTTTCGATAAGCAGGAAGCCGGCACCTTTATCTTCGATGAGTATCCGACCTATGAGGAATGGATCGCGTCTTTCCATCTGGATGAGCCGATGTCCTATGAACACAGGATCATGGAAAAGCACTTCCAGCATTTGCCTGTATGGATCAATGGAAATGTGTACTTCAACGGGGCAAAAGCCTGGGCGAAGGAAGAAAATAAGCTGGTTGTGGGTAAGTCCTTCAAGGCCAGGGCGGAAGTACTGGAGAAAGATGGCGAGTACTTCCTTTCTACCAATGTCTACGAAAAGGTCAAGGATTTCCCGTGCGGCATCATTAACACGGATATCCTCGGAAAGGCGTTCCAGCCGGATCAGAGGTTCGAGAATACGGATGGCTCGGATATCCTTTTCAGCTACGACTATTATGGAGCGGATCGCGGTGTAAGCACGATCGCCGGTCCTTTTGCCGAAGGAAAATCCGAGTATTCCATGAAACAGTGATGAACCGGCGGCAGCGGGGAGAGGAGAGATTTCCGTTTTTTCCTGCTGCCGCCTTGTTTTATTGCCGTTTTTGGATGATTTGACGAAATTCGCTTAAAAATATAAAAATATTACTTCCAAAGGCTTTCGTATGTTATAATGACGGGAGCTTTTGTAAAGTTGAGGTTTTGGCATGTATAAGAAAGTTTCGAAAGACATGAAATTTATCGACCGGGAGAAGGAGGTACTTCAGTTCTGGAAGGACAATGATATCCAGAAGAAGTCGATCCGTCCGGAAAAAGACGGTACACCAAGTTTTACACTTTATGACGGACCCCCGACGGCGAACGGAAAACCTCACATCGGTCACATTAAGACCCGCGTTATCAAGGATGTCGTCCCGAGATATCATTCCATGAAGGGTGAGCACGTCCAGTTCAAGGCGGGCTGGGATACGCATGGTCTTCCAGTTGAGCTGGAAGTCGAGAAGATGCTGGGCATCAACGGTAAGCCGCAGATCGAAGAGTACGGCGTAGAGCCTTTCATCAAGAAGTGCAAAGAGTCCGTGTGGAAGTATAAGACGGAATGGGAGCAGATGTCTGACCGTGTCGGTTTCTGGGCGGACATGGAGCACCCGTATGTCACCTATGACAACAATTACATCGAGTCCGAGTGGTGGGCGCTGAAGACCCTGTGGGATAAGGATATGCTTTACAAGGGTCATAAGATCGTGCCGTACTGCCCGAGATGCGGTACTGCTCTTTCAAGCCATGAGGTGGCTCAGGGGTATAAGGCCGTTAAGGAAAACTCCGTATTCGTACGCTTTAAGGCGGTCGGAGAAGAGGACACATACTTTGCGGCATGGACGACCACGCCGTGGACGTTGCCGTCCAATGTTGCACTCTGCGTAAGCCCGACTGACGAATATGTTAAGATCGCGGTTCCGAAGGATCTGGATGGATCCGAGAAGAAGGTCATGTATTACATGGCCGGCTGCCTCGTTCCGCAGCTTTTCGATGAGTATGAGATCCTCGAAAGATGTCAGGGAACGGATCTGGTCGGTAAGAAGTATGAATCGCTCCTTCCGTATTCTGCTTCCTCTGTTGAGAAGAGCAGAAAAGAAGCGTTCAAGGTATGTGCAGACAGTTACGTTACCATGAGCGACGGTACCGGTATCGTTCATATCGCACCGGCCTTCGGTGAAGATGACGCCCGTGTCGGACGCGATAATGATCTGCCGTTTGTTCAGCTCGTTAAGGAAGACGGTACACTTCCGGAGGAGTGCGGAGAGTTTGCCGGACTTTTCGTGAAGGATGCCGATCCGCTGATCATCAAGAAACTGAACATGGAAGGCAAACTCCTTAAGAAGATGCCGTATGAGCACGACTATCCGTTCTGCTGGAGATGCGATACTCCCTTGATCTACTATGCAAGATCTTCCTGGTTCATTGCTATGACCAAGGTGAAGGATCAGCTTGTCAAGAGCAACCGTATGGCGAACTGGTATCCGGAGACGATCCGTGACGGACGTATGGGCAACTTCCTTGAGAATGTTGTTGACTGGGGTATTTCCCGTGAGCGTTACTGGGGTACACCGCTTCCGGTATGGGAGTGCGAGTGCGGACACCGCCAGTGCATCGGTTCCATCGAGGAATTGAAGAAGAATTCGACCGATTGCCCGGATGACATCGAGCTGCATAAGCCTTATGTGGATCAGGTACACGTGACCTGTGAGAAGTGCGGCAAGCCTATGACTCGTGTTTCCGAGGTAATTGACTGCTGGTTTGACAGCGGTGCGATGCCGTTTGCCCAGTTCCATTACCCCTTCGAGAATAAGGATTTCTTTGAAGCGCATTTCCCGTGCCAGTTTATCTCCGAGGCACTCGACCAGACACGCGGCTGGTTCTATTCGCTCCTGGCGATCAGCACACAGCTGTTCCAGAGATCTCCCTTCGAGAATGTTATCGTTATGGGTCTCGTTCAGGATAAGGACGGTCTGAAGATGAGTAAGCACAAGGGCAACGTGGTTGACCCGTGGGATATCCTGAACCGTCAGGGTGCAGATGCAGCCAGATGGTATTTCTACAGCGCCAACGCGCCGTGGCTGCCGTCCCGTTTTGACCATGCCAACGTGGATCAGATCCTGGCTAAGTTCATGGGTACGCTGTGGAACACCTATGCGTTTTATGTCATGTACGCGGAGATCGATCAGTTCGATCCGACCAGGTATTCGCTGGAGTATGACAAGCTTTCCGTTATGGATAAGTGGGTGCTGTCACGCTTGAATTCTCTGATCGATTCCGTCGACAGCAAGATGCAGTCTTATGACATCACCGGTGCTTCCCGCCTGATGGAGGGGTTTGTAGATGAACTGTCCAACTGGTATGTCCGCCGTGGCCGTGAGAGATACTGGGGTTCGGAGATGACACAGGACAAGATCAATGCCTTCATGACACTTTATACCTGCCTTGAAGAATTCTGCCGCCTGGCCGCTCCTTTCATTCCTTTCATGACAGAGTCGATCTACCAGAATATCGTTCGTTCCGTTGATTCGGATGCGCCGATGTCGATCCATATGTGTGATTATCCGGTGGCAAAGAAGGAATGGATCCTTCCGGAACTGGAGAAGGATATGGACGATGTCCAGCAGATCCGTACTCTGGCTCTTGCCTGCCGTCAGGCAGCCAACCTGAAGATCCGTCAGCCGCTTAGTAAACTCTATGCGGTTTGTGAAGATGAGCTTCCAGAAGAGTATCGGACGATCATCAAGGAAGAACTGAACGTGCACGAAGTGCTTTTCCTGAAGGATGCGTCTTCGCTTATCGATTATAAGTTTAAGCCGCAACTGCGTACTCTGGGCAGAAAGCTCGGAGCGAAGCTTAATGCCGCGAAGGAAGTCATCTCGGCTCTTCCGGGCAAGGAGACTATGGCGGCGCTTCAGGCAGACGGCAAGATCAATATTGAGGTCGAGGGAGAGACTTTCGAGCTTCTGACCGAGGATCTGCTGGTGGAGAATGTTCAGCCGGAAGGCCTGTCTACGCAGTCGGATAAGGGATTTACCGTATCTCTGGATACCAAGCTCGATGATGCCCTGATTGAAGAGGGATTCGTCCGTGAGATCGTGTCGAAGATCCAGAATCAGCGCAAGAGTTCCGGATTTGAGGTGACTGACCGCATCAGTGTGAAATACACCTGCGATGAGAAACTGAAGGCGGTTTTCGCTAAGTATGGTGAGCAGATCGCAAATGATGTTCTTGCAACTTCGATCTCCGAGGGTTCCGATGAGGGTTCTAAGGAATGGGATATCAACGGTGAGAAGGTCATGATCTCGCTTACGAAGAACTGAGAAGGATTAAGGGAAGAGAAGAATGCTGTTTGAGATCATCAATTCAGGTGCATCGCTTTCGGAGATCATCATTGAGGTGACCATGCTCGTCATGGTGCTGAGTTTTACGTTCTCGGTCCATGAGTTTATGCATGCCTGGGTGGCTGAACGTATGGGTGATGATACGCCGCGGCGTCAGGGAAGGATCACGCTCAATCCTTTGGCGCATATCGATCCGCTGGGAACGGTGATGCTGCTTGTGGCCGGGTTCGGATGGGCAAAGCCTGTACAGTATAATCCGAATAAACTCAAGAAGTATAAGCGCTGGACTTGTGAACGTCTTATCAGTCTTGCCGGAGTGACGGCGAACTATATCACGGCAATCGTTTCTTCCTTTATATTCGTCCTGCTCACATACTATTTCTTTAAGAATCCGTCAACGAGTGAAAAGGGAGCTCTGGCGCATTCCCTGATACTGACGTTCTTCTACTATTTGAAAGAATACGGGTTCCTTTTCATGGCGTTTAACCTGATCCCGATCCCGCCTTTGGACGGGTATCGCTTCCTTTCGACATTTATCCCGTATAAATGGAAGGAGAAGTTCGAAGTTCTGTCGCAGTACAGTTACTACATTTTCTTCGCACTTCTTATTATGGGACGATTCGGGCATGTTAGCATCCTAAGTAAAATCGTGAACTGGATCGAATACCCGTTCCGATGGCCGGTGGATAAGATCTGTTCACAACTGCTATGGAATCTGATTGGAAAATGATATACACAAAAAGAGGGAAAAACATGGAAAACAAAATCGTACTTTCAGGAACACGTCCTACGGGCAATATTCATCTGGGGAATTATTTCGGAGCTATTGAGAACTGGGTTCGTCTTCAGGACCAGTATGAGTGCTATTTCTTCATCGCAGATTGGCACGCTCTGACGACCGGATACGCTGAGACGGATGTGCTCCGCAAGAATACGCTGGGTCTTCTGGCGGATATTCTGGCCAGCGGTGTGGATCCGGATAAGGCGACGGTTTTTCTTCAGTCGGATGTGAAGCAGCATGCCGAGCTCTACTTGCTGCTGGGTATGAACACACCTCTTTCATGGCTGGAAAGATGCCCGACATATAAAGATATGATTGCAAATATGTCTTCCGAGAAAGATATTATGACCTACGGATTCCTGGGCTATCCGACACTGATGGCGGCGGATATTCTGATGTATCGTGCCAACTATGTGCCGGTAGGAGAGGATCAGTCGGCACATCTGGAGATCACGCGTGAATTGGCCCGCCGCTTCAATTATCTTTATAAGACCGAAGTGCTTCCGGAACCGCAGCCTCTGTTTACGAAGGCCAAGGTCCTCCCGGGTACGGACGGAAGAAAAATGAGTAAGAGCTATGGAAATACGATCGCACTGGCTGATACACCTGACGAGGTGAAGAAGAAGGTCATGAGCATGATTACGGACCCGGCCCGTATCCGCAAGGATGATCCCGGACATCCGGACATCTGTACCGTATACGCCTTCCATAAGGTATTTAACGAAGAGAAGGTTCCGGAGATCACGGAGCAGTGCAAAGGCGGCTGCATCGGCTGTGTAGCCTGCAAGAGAATGCTTCAGGAGAAGATCGCGGAATTCCACACTCCGATCTATGAGAAACGTACGGCTCTTCTTCAGGACGAACCGAAACTTCTGGATATCCTTAGAAAGGGTAGAGAGAAAGCAAGCCTGAAAGCGGAAGAGACGATCCGTGAGGTCAGAAAGGCCGTGAAGATCGGCTTTGATACTTTGGATGAGTGAGATCCCCGGTGAACGGTTGAGGTAAAGATCGTGGAAGCATCGAATAATCCACAAGTCAAACTTCGGAAATTTGAAGGTCCACTGGACCTTCTGTTTCATTTGATCGAGAAAAACGATATCGACATCTACGATATCCCGATTGCCGAAGTGACAGATCAGTATATGGATTATCTCGATAAGATGAGCACGCTGGATATGGAAGTGGCTTCTGAATTTCTTCTGATGGCCGCCACGCTTGTTCATATTAAATCACGTATGCTTCTTCCGGATAAGCATCTTAACGAGGAAGGAACGGAGCCTGACCCGCGTGAGGAACTGGTCGTTAAACTCCTGGAATACCGTCGCTGCAAGACTTTGGCCGGCGATCTTAAAGAAAGGTACAGAGATTATTCCAAATGTGTGTACCGCCTGCCGCAGACACCGGCTTCGCTGGGAATCAAGGTCCAGAGTGCTCCGGCTCCGGTGGATGAAGAGGCCTTCAGCCGCAGTGTTGAAGATGTTTGCGAACGGAATAAGATCCGTTTTGCGGACATTGCTTCCCGTATTACACATATTCTTAAGAGAGACAAATTCTCTATCCGTGATAAAATAAGATTCGTATGGGATACGATCAAGAATCGGGGAAAAGTCTTTTTCCATGAGATGTTCCCGGCACATCAGGTCGAGAAGATGGATAGGATCGTCGGTTTCCTGGCGGTACTGGAGCTTCTTCGTGGTGACCAGATCAAAGCGGAACAGGAGAAGCCCTTCGATGTGATCCTGATCGAACCGAAGAAGAAGGAGTTGGACGAAGCGCGTTACGGACAGGGCGCGGAAAAGGAGAACAAGGAACTGGCGGCATATGACTGACGGATTGGAAAGAGAAAACAAACTGACAGTACAGGAACTCCCGTCGGCGCTGGAGGCGATCCTCTTTGTTAACGGGGATCCCATTTCCTGCGAGCGCCTTTGTGAGATCACACAGATGCCCCGGGAAGTCATCGAAGAGACCCTCGAACGCATGATGAAGGATTATGAGACGAATCCCTGGGGAGGTCTTCTGATCCGTAAAGCGGACGACTGTTATGTGATGTGCACGAAGCCTGCCGTCAAGCCGGTCCTGGAGAGGCTTTATGCTCCGAGAACAAGACCTCCGATGTCCCAGGCGACCTATGAGACGCTGGCGGTGATTGCGTATAACCAGCCTGTGACGCGTGCGCAGATCGAAGCGGTACGTGGCGTAAGCTCCGATTCGATCGTGAGCCGTCTGATCGAAAGAGGCCTTGTAGAGGAATGCGGAACGCTGGAAGCCCCCGGCAGACCGGCGCTTTTCCGTACGACGAAACAGTTCCTTCTGGAGTTTGGTATTTCCTCGGTTTCGGAGATGCCGGCGATGGAACTGATGATGTATAAGACGATCCGCGATCTTCAGGATTCACTGGAAGAAGCGGCCGGAAATAAGGATAACCGCCAGATCACGATCGAGAACTGGATGGAAGACCAAAAAGGAGATGAGATGACATGAGTGCGGATGAGAAGCGAAGCGAGATGTTATCCGGTGTGGTGGAACGCATCAGCAATGAGCTGGAGAAGATGAGTAAGGGGCAGAAAGCCATTGCCCGGTATATTCTGGAGAATTATGAGACTGCGGCATATATGACGGCGGCCAAACTCGGAGAAACCACGGGAGTCAGTGAATCTACGGTCGTGCGTTTCTCCATGGAACTGGGATACGAAGGATATCCGCACTTCCAGAAGGTTCTTCAGGAAGAACTGAAGGTCAAACTGACATCGGTTCAAAGACTTAATGCGGCCAGCCGTTTCTCGGATGATGCCTCGGTACTCAAATCGATCCTTCAGGCGGATCTGGACAGCCTTAAGCACACCTATGAGAACCTGGATGCGGCTTCCTTCAGCAAGGCGGTATCGACGATCCTTAAGGCCAAGAAAATCTATATTATGGGACTTAGGAGTTCTTCGCCGCTTTCGTCGTTCATGCACTTTTATATGACCCCTCTTTTTGACGATGTTCGTCATATCCACAGTAACAGCGCCAATGAGGTCTTTGAGCAGATCCTGCCGATTGGTCCCGGGGATGTCATGATCGGTATCAGTTTCCCACGTTACTCTACCAGAACGATCCAATCCATGCAGTATGCCCGCTCCAGAGGCGCTTCGGTCATCGTGATCACGGATAAACCGGACACGCCTATGACGGAATATGCGGATGTGGCGCTTTTCGCAAGGTCGGACATGGCTTCGTTCGTTGATTCACTGACGGCGCCGCTTTCCCTGATCAATGCCCTTCTTGTGGCGCTGGGTATGCACAGGAAGAGCCATATCGAGGAGTCTTTCGAGGCGCTGGAGAAATTATGGAAAGAGTACAAGGTCTACGATACCGGTAAAGATAGAGATCTTACGGCAGGAGAAGACAAGGAGGAGACGGATACATGAAAGAGTTGATCGCCAGCAGCAAACTCACCGCGTCGGCATCCATTCGGATCGCCCTTACGAATACCAGAGAGGAAGAAGCAGAGCTTAAGGCACTTCTTAAAGAGGACAAGATCAATGCCACTGCAGCGGATTTCGGTGGGGAATTCATTTCTTCCGTGAGTAAGATCATCGAAAGATGTGTAGTGGCAGCTCAGCGTGAAGGAATCATCGGAACGAGCCACAATGAAGAGGGCGCTTTGGCCGGTGCGGCAAGAGAAGCGATCTCCCAGATCACTTCCAAGGCGATCGGACTGAATGTAGGCGGGAAGATCGGCATTGCACGGTTTAATGATCATATCAGCGTTTGCGTGTATTTCGGTATCGGACTTCTGCATCTTAACGAGATTGCCATCGGCTTGGGCCACCGCGCGATATAATTTTCGAAAAGAACTGTACGGCCTTTAATTTGTTTTATCAACATCGGGAGGAATACATATGGAATACTATCAGATCGCAATCGACGGGCCATCCGGCTCCGGAAAGTCTACATTAGCAAAAGGGATCGCTTCCAAACTCGGAATCCTGTACCTGGATACAGGCGCAATGTACCGTGCCTGTGGCTTGAAGGCCCTGAAGACCGGAATCGATACGAAGGATAAAGAAGCAGTTGAGAAGATGATGGAAGATATCCGCATCGATATTACGCACGAAGACGGCGAGCAGCATGTCTGGCTTGATGGTGAGGATGTGTCCAAGGAGATCCGTATGCCGGGTGTTTCCGTGGCAGCTTCGGATGTATCGGCGATCCCCTGCGTAAGAGAAGCGATGGTCGATCTGCAGCGTAAGATCTCGGAAGGCAAAAATGTGGTCCTGGACGGACGCGATATCGGATCAAAGGTATTTCCGGATGCAAAGTATAAGTTCTTCCTCGTGGCAGATGCGGAAGAACGTGCCAGAAGAAGACTTTTGGAACTTCAGGAGAAGGGCGTGACCGATACGACCTTTGAAGATGTACTTAAGGATATAAAGTACAGAGATCATCAGGATACGACCAGAGCGTCTTCGCCGCTTGTGAAGGTGGCGGATGCGATTGAGATCGATACGACGAAGCTCTCGATCGAAGGTGTGCAGGAAGCACTTCTTTCGCATATTCAGGAATAAGAGGTAAGGACGGATATCGGAATTGAGCGGTTGGGTTGTTGAATTAGCGAAGTCTTCCGGGTTCTGCTTTGGTGTGCAGAATGCGGTGACGACGGCGTACCGTATCCGTGATGATTATCCTGAACGTAAGATATACATGCTTGGCGAGATCACGCATAACGAGGCTGTTGTGGGTGATCTTTTGTCGACCGGCATGATCCTGATCCATGATCCGGAAGAAGCGGAGGAAGGCGGGCTGGTGCTGATCCGGGCTCACGGAGTCACTCCGGCGGTGATCCGGGTCCTCAAGAGCAGAAACTGTGAAATCGTTGACTGCACCTGTCCGTTTGTCAAAAAAATACACGACATTGTTTCCAAAGCCGATCAGGAAGGCCATCCGGTCTACATTACCGGTACCAAGGGCCATCCGGAAGTGGTAGGAATCTGCGGAGAGTGCGGAGATAAGGCGGTTGTAGTCTCTTCTCTTGTGGAGTGTCAGGCTCTTTCTGACATCGAAAAAGACTCGGTCTGGGTGTCCCAAACCACATTTTCTAGTAAAGAATTCCAAAAAATTTGCGAATTTGTGCAGAAAAAAATTGCAAAAGAGCAAATTTTTGGTACAATATGTTATACGACTGAAAATAGGCAGAGGGAAACTGCAGATTTGGCCGATGTTTCCGATGTTATGGTTGTCATAGGATCGAAAACAAGTTCGAATACTAAGAAACTCTTTGATATATGTTCAGATCGTTGTGCGCTGACATATCTTGTCGGAAACGCGGAGGACGTGAAACCATTGCTTCCTATGTGGAGGGAACGCAGGGTGAAGCGGATAGGTGTTTCGGCAGGTGCATCAACGCCGGTGAGTATTATCAGGGAGGTTATCCATACCATGAGTGACAATGGGGTAAACACGAATTCAGAATCTAACGACATTAATTTTGGCGATTACATCGAAAGCATTCCACAGCTTCGCAAGAACGCTACAGTGAAGGGAGCAATAACGTCCTACGACGGCGATTTCGTATATGTAGATGTCCATGATAAGTCGGAAGGAAGGATTCCGAAGAGTGAATTCGAACCTGATTTTGACTTTGACGCGGCGGTAGCAGAGCGTAAAGAGATTGAAGTATATGTAAAGAGCATCCGTAATACGGATCAGGGCAAGGAAATCGTTCTTTCCAAGTCTCATGTGGACTTCAGCAAGAATAAGGCTGAGGTTGAGGCCGCTTATGAGAACAAGACTCCGCTGACCGTGAAGATCACAAATGTTGTTAAGGACGGCGTGATCGCCAACTACGGCGGTGTAGATATCTACATCCACCGCACACAGCTTGAACTGGCTACAGTAAATGATCTGGAATCTTATAAGGGTAAGACCATCGAGATCCTGATCACCCAGTTCGATCCGGACAAGCGCCGCTTGAGAGTTTCCGGTTCCAGAAGAACACTTCTGAACAACGAGCGTAAGGCAAAGGCTGAGGAAGTTTGGAACACGATCGAGAAAGATAAGGAATATGATGGCGTCGTAAGAAGCCTTACCGATTTCGGTGCTTTCGTTGATATCGGCGGTGTAGACGGTCTGATCCATGTTTCCGAACTTTCCTGGAATCATATCAAGCATCCTTCTGAAGTTCTCTCTGTAGGTGACGAAGTTCACGTATATGTGAAGGATTTCGATCCGGAGAAGAAGAGAATCTCTCTCGGATATAAGAAGGCTGAGGATGATCCGTTCTACAACATTGAAGAGCGTATCCCGGTTGGCTCTATCGTTCGCGGTAAGGTCGTCCGTATGTTCCAGTTTGGTGCTTTCGTAGAGCTCGAGCCGAATCTTGATGCACTGTGCCATGTTTCCCAGATTTCAGACGTTCGCCTGAACAAGCCTCAGGATGTTCTGAAGGAAGGTATGGAAGTTGAAGCGAAGGTTCTTGATGTGAATGCAACAGCTCGTCGTATCAGCATTTCCATTAAGGAAGTGGCTCCGATCAATCCGGAACCGAAGGATGAGGAAGAGGAAGCTCCGGCAGAGGCAGCTGTAGAGGCTCCGGCTGAGGCGGTTGTTGAGGCTCCGGTAGAAGCGGCTGTTGAAGAAGTAGCTGAGGCTCCGGTTGAAGCTGCTGAAGTTGTAGCGGAAGAAGCTCCGACTGAAGAGGCTGCTCCGGCTGAGGAAGCGGCTCCGGCGGAAGAGTAATTCTTCTCATCAAATCGAATAAGTAAGAATAACAGGGGGGCTGTTCCGTCTTGCGGGACAGCCCTTTTGACAAAGAAGAGAAGATAAACAGGATGCGGTAAAAGGATATCGGTCAGATCTTTTGAAAAGGAGGAGATTGTTATGATTAGGGAAAACGCAAAGAAAACGATGAAAAAGACGGGAGCGATGATCCTGGCGGCGGTAATGAGTGCCGCCCTTGTTCCACATATTGCGGGAGCACCGAAAGTGGCGGCGGCATGGTCGAAGAATAAGGATAATACCGCGCTCCGTACCAGTAAGATGGCAGATCCGGATCAAAACGTGGGATTCGGCGAATGGTCCGGAAGCTATGTCTATTATGGAAAGTATAATAACGAACCGATCAAATTCCGGGTATTGGACAGTTATACCGCGGAATATGGCGGGAGGAAGATGATTCTTGACTGTGATACGGTTCTTTTCAAGGCGTGCTATGACGATGATCCTCAGAAAACAGTCACATGGGATACCAGTGTGATCAAAACCCAGCTTAATGGAGATATGTTTCTCGACAAACCGGGTGTTTTTACCGATAGGGAGAAAACCGCGATCGGAAAAAATAAGATTTCCTCACATGAACTGGTTGCAGGTAATGGAATGGGTAAGGTTTCTGATCATATCAAAAACATCTTTGCCCACTCCACAGAAATTACCGGTGAAAAGATATTCCTTCTTGACGTTGAGGAAGTATCGAATTGCCTATATGGATATAATAAAAACCATAATAATGTCAAAAACCGGGTCAAGAAAGATGCGGATGGATATGCCTGCAGATGGTGGCTCCGGAGTGAGTCTGTCAGTTATCATAATTTTCTGGGAGCCGTTGGATCAGACGGAATGATCGGATTGGGGAGTTCTACGGAAGAGCCTATTGGCGTGGCTCCGGCGATGAACATTAACCTGGCATATGTCCTGTTCTCCACGCTGATCTCCGGAACAAGAGGTCAGGTCGGGGCGGAGTATAAGCTTACGATCAAAGATGACGATCTTTCTATCTCGGTTCCCGAAGGAAAACAAATTGATGTTTCGGGGAATACGGTTACAGTACCTTACGAGATCACCGGATCGAATGCCGGTTCGGCAAACTGTGTCTCTGTTCTTATCCTCGATGAGATTATGCATTCCGAGTATTCGTATGCGTCCAAGATTCTATTCTATGATTCACTTAAAGGATCATTTTCTACCAACGGGACAGGCACGTTTACGCTGCCGGGGAATCTTTCGGGAACATGGGGAAAAGATTATCATGTGTTTATCCTTGCTGAAGATGTGAACGGAACCTATGAAACGGATTACGCAAGTGAACTGTTCGAGATCAAACCTCTTACGGAAGTCGTGATCGACCTTTCTTCCGGAACGGCTACACAGGATGAAGACCTTCTCACCGCCATGATGCAGCTGGGGAACCGGGCGCTGGTGTATAGAGAACCAACTTCGGGAGATGACGCGATGAATATCGACATCGATAGGAACGGTACATGGGATATCCGATGCCCGTTCGAATACGGCGCGGAGATCACAAGACTTGATACCTGCAGTGTTTTCGGAACATATACCTTCTCTTACGATCAGGTAGTGATGATCTGTTACTCGTCGATCACATTTAAACTTCCTCTTTGTAAAGCTTCGATTACGAAGGCGGAACCGACGGACAACGGGATTCAGGTCAGATGGGGCAGTGTAGCCGGTTTTACCAGTTATAACGTCTACCGATCATCAAGCCAGAGCGGTACGTACAGTTATCTCGGAAGTGTGACGGGGGGGACGACCAGGTATACCGATAAAACGGCACAGGGCGGAAAGACTTACTACTACAAGGTTCGCCCATATTTCAAAGCGGATGGTAAGACGATCTATGCCGCATGGTCCGATGCGAAGAAGGTGACGGTCCTTGCGGATACGAAACTTACGGCCGAACCGAAGAACGGCGTCACTATGAAGCTTTCCTGGACGGCGGTCAGCGGGGCGGATTCTTACGAGATCTATCGCGCCACTTCGGCAGGCGGTCCTTATACATATGTAAAAGCGACGACCGGTACATCGACCTCAGATACGGGACTTACGGCAGGAACCCGATATTACTACATGGTCCGCGCCAAAAGAACTGTGAATGGTCAGGTTCAGTACAGTAAGTACAACGCAGCAGTAGCAGTTGCGCTCGCGACGCCGTCGATGGAAAGTGCGACGTTCAAGTCCGGAAAAGGCGTGACACTGACATGGACGAAGGCCAGCGGAGCCGACCGGTACAATGTCTATAAGTACAATACATCTACCGGCAAATACGATTATGTCACAAGTGTCCTCGGAGGAACCCTGACGTATACCGATGCGTCGGGGAAGAAGGGTGATTATTACAAAGTCCGTGCCTATAAACGTGTCGACGGTGTCGTATATTACGGCGGATGGAGTAATGCCAAAATGGGGAAATAATTTCGTTATTTTGTCATAGATATTGGTAAATGGGTTTTCTTTGATCTTCAAAACGTTTGGATATCAGCCTAAAACAAGTTTGATATCAATGCTACAGTATCATTTCTCATATTACAATTGTGTCACATTTGTTTCCAAGGATGGGAGAGTACGGTATAATTACAATGAAGTAGCGTGTGGGTGGGATACTTGGCGCATTAGGAGGATATTTTGAAGAATAGAGAAGTGAAACACAATTTGAATCTTGAACTTCTGCATCGCCGGCAGCAGAGATCACTGCGCCGTAGTTTGAAGATGACATCGATCGTTCTGGTTGTGGCTTCAGTAATCCTTTGGTGGCCGCTGGTTCCGCTTGGACATGCATCCGACATCTGCCTGCAGGTTCCGACCGAGCAGACGATTTCACTTAGTGGCAAAAGCTATTATATTCCTTCTCATGCTTCTTCCGGAAAGACTTCTTCAGAAGTTTCCATGGATGATATTCTCAAGGATGACACATATGTAGTCACGGAGCATACTGATCGTGACGGAAACAGCAAAGAACTGCTGGATCCCAATGCTTTTGATACACGGGACGAAGAGGTTTTTGTCCAGGTCAACCAGGCGCAGATCCATCTTCAGCCTTCTTCTGAAAGCCCGATCATTGCAACTTTGGAACTGTTCAGCAATGTCAGAAGGATCGGTATCGGTTCTTCCTGGTCCTGCATCGAATTCGGCGATGAGGAAGGAAGCCTAACCGGATATGTTCTTTCGGACTCGCTGACAACGGATGTCCTGGCAACGCCGACACCGATTCCTACTGAAACGCCGACGCCTACTCCGTCTCCTGTTCCTCATGAGAGTACCCCGACTCCGACTCCGACACCGAAGCCTGAGGCGGATCCTACTCCGGTAGAGGCAACTTCAACGCCGACACCGTCACCGGTACCTGAGGTCGAAGAATATGCTTCGAGCGGAGAGTTCTTTTCACTTGGAGAAGTAAATGTCAGAAGCGGTCCGGGTACTTCGTTTGAAGTGCTGAGAAAACTTGAACGTAACGACAGTGTGACGATCGTGGCGGAGACGAGTAACGGCTGGTTCAAACTTTCCGATGGCGGATATGTTCGTGCTGATCTGGTATACTCTGAGCCGGTTCAGGAGACTACGGTAGAGACGACCGCTCCGAGAGAGACAACAGAAGCAACAACAACGACGGAAGCTCCGTCAGATGATCCGGATGAGCCCTACGAGCCGACAGAGACGGCTTCTTCGTCTGAGGATACTGAGCCTTCGGATCCTACTCCGACACCGGTTCCTTTCACACCTCCGACGCTGCCGGATCCGGATTCCTGTGATCTTATGACTTATGCCCGTGCGTTTATCGGCATCCCTTATGTTTGGTGCGGTGCGGATCTGACCGGTCTCGACTGCTCGGGATTCGTTTCCTACGTTTACGCGCATTATTATCATTACTCACTTCCGCATCAATCGGCGATGATCGCTGAATTGGGAACGGATGTTACCGGTCAGGAACTCCGGGCAGGTGATGTGATCTGTCATGACTATAACGGTGACGGCCGCGTTGACCATGTAAGCCTCTATTGCGGCGATGATGTCGTGATCCATGCATCAACAAGCAATGGCGGTATCGTTGAAGACTGGTACCCCATGAGCGCGATGGTCACGATCAGAAGATTCGTGTGATGGATGATCTGTCAGGCTTGGCCTGAAACGGCGATTTTACCTAGTTTTTCAAGTGCCTCTTCGTACATCGGTACGAGGAGGTACAAATTTTCTGCGAGAATGCTTTCATTCGCCTGATGACATTGGTCGGCTGCCCAGGGGAGCTGCGGACCGAATGCCACGATGTTCGGCATAGTGCGTGCGTACGTCCCTCCGCCGATTGCAATCGGTTTGACTTCTTGCTTAAGTGATTCGTCCCTTGTTTTTTTCTCATCGGTGTTAAAGGTGAAAAGGGTCCTGTATTTTCCGTAAATCGCGCATAAAGAGGTGATCTGGTCCGATTCCGCATCTTTAAAAAGCGGCGGCTGTACGGAATCATCCACGGCTTTCACTCCGAATTCAGAAGCGATGGCGTTCAGTTTTTCCCGAACAGTTTCCATCGATGTGCTAACGGGTACCCGGATGTCAACATGAAGCTTAGCATGATCTGTGCTGATATCCACGATCCCGACATTGGACGTCATGGCACCGGAAATATCAGATGCAAAATAGGATGTAAAGGGTGTCTCACTTTTCCGACTGAAGTATTTTTCCAAGAGAGCCAGGAGTTTTGATGTTTTTTTCAGATCAGAGGTCATTTTGTCGAGCATGCAGTCGATCGCGTTCACTCCCAGATTCGGATGAGAGGCGTGCGCCTGTATGCCTTCAGCATAGATACCCCGATTACAGGTCAGGTCGATCAGCTCGCAATATGCCGGAACCATATTTGCAGCGCTTCCGCCGTGAAGGGTAAAGGTTCCTGCCGGTTCTTCTTCAAAATGCATCTGATAAATACCTTTCTCGGCAAAGATACACGGGAATTCGGCGTCCGGTGTAAATCCGATGTCCGGAAGCTCCTCCGTTTCACAATAACGGACCATGCAGGAAGAACCGTGCTCTTCGTCCGTCCCGACGATCAGGCGTACCCGGAAATCCGGATCCGGATGGGTATCCTTAAACCGGAGCATGGACATATACGAGGCGACAACGGGGCCTTTGTCGTCAATCACGCCGCGTCCGAAGAGCCGGCCCTGATCGAAAACGAGCGAGAATGCGTCCGTATTCCACCCGGAACCTTCCGGAACGACATCGAGGTGTCCGAGGATAGCAACGAGGGGGCCGCGGTTACCCCATTGGATGTAACCGGCTTTGTTTCCGACATTTGCGGTGGTGAATCCGTCCTGATCGGCTCGATCGAGAAGGTATTGAAGTGCTTCCTTCGGCTTGATCCCGTATGGCGCTTCGTCAGCGGGTTCTCCCTTGACACTTGCAATCCCGATCAGATCAGATAAAATATTGCGGAAAGAGAGGATCTCTTGTTCGGATAATGTATTCATAGGTGTGATTCTCCGTATTCTTTAGAAAAAATCGCGCTTTTAACGAATTTCTTATCAAAAAACACTTGCCAACAGCGCTTCTTCATTGTATCATTTTTATCGGCTAAAAATCACACAAGGCGTTACTTTTGTTCTCCGGAAGGACCGGGGCCGCACTTGTGGAAGAAAAAACAGGAGGATTTTTTATGTCAACTATTTCTATGAAGCAGCTTCTTGAAGCCGGTGTACATTTTGGTCACCAGACCCGTCGTTGGAACCCGAAGATGGCGGAGTATATCTTCACGGAGCGTAACAACATCCACATCATCGACCTGCAGAAGACCGTAAAGAAGACCGAAGAAGCTTATGACTTCGTTCGTTCCATTGCTGCAGACGGCGGAAACATTCTCTTCGTTGGTACGAAGAAGCAGGCTCAGGATTCCATTGCGGAAGAAGCTGTTCGCTGCAACATGTTCTTCATCAACAACCGCTGGCTCGGTGGTACACTCACAAACTTCAAGACAATTGAGAAGAGACTGGCTCGTCTTGCTGAACTGAAGACTATGTCTGAAGACGGTTCCTTCGAACTTCGTACAAAGAAGGAAGTAGCTAAGCTTAAGCTCGAGATGGAAAAGCTCGACAAGAACCTTGGCGGTATCCAGGGCATGAAGAGACTGCCGGCTTGCCTTTTTGTTGTTGATACAAAGAAAGAGCACCTGGCTGTTGCCGAAGCAAAGCGTCTGGGTATCCCGGTAGTTGCTATTGTTGATACCAACTGCGATCCGGAAGAAGTAGATTATGTTATCCCGGGTAACGATGATGCGATCCGTGCGGTAAAACTCATTGCCGGCCACATGGCTGATGCCGTTCTCGAAGGACGTCAGGGTGAGCAGCTTGATGTTCCTGCTTCCGAGGAAGCTTCCGAAGAGGCGGCTGAGGTCGTTGAAGAGGCAGTTGAAGAAGCTGTAGAAGCTCCGGCTGAGGCTTAATTACTAAGCTGCGTTAGCAGGTGTATTCAATTTCTAAATCAATTTCAATAAATGGAGGAAATAATCATGGCTGATATTAGTGCTGCACAGGTCAAGGAACTTCGCGAGATGACAGGTTCCGGTATTATGGATTGTAAGAGAGCTCTTCAGGCAACTGAGGGTGATATTGAGAAGGCGGTTGCATGGCTTCGTGAAAAGGGTATCGCTAAGGCTGAAAAGAAGTCTGCAAGAATCGCTGCAGAAGGCGCTGTAATTGCTAAGATCGCTGACGACAAGAAGTCCGGTGTTCTTGCTGAGATCAACGTTGAGACAGACTTTGCTGCGAACACAGATAAGTTCAAGGCTTTCGCAGATACTGTTGCTACACACATTCTTGCTAAGAAGCCGGCTACAGTTGAAGATCTTATGGCACAGACCCTTTTCAATGATGAGTCCAAGACAGTTGAGCTCTTCCAGAAAGAAGCAATCGCAGATATCGGAGAGAATACTTCTATCAGAAGATTCGTAGTATATGAGGTAGAGGGCAACGGTGCGGTTGCTTCCTACATCCACATGGGCGGTAAGATCGGTGTATTCGTAGAGTTCGGTACAGATGACGATTCCGTTATCGCAGATTCCAAGTTTGCTGATTTTGCTAAGGATATCGCAATGCAGATCGCAGCTGCAAATCCGAAATGGCTCACACGTGAAGATGTTCCTGCTGAGGAAATCGAGAAAGAGACAGAGATCATCATCAACAAGAACCTCAACGAAGGTAAGCCGGAGAAGATCATCAGAGAGAGAATCCTGCCGGGTAACATCGAGAAGTTCTATAAAGAGAACTGCCTCGTAGAGCAGGAATTCGTTAAGGATGATTCCAAGTCCATCGCAACCTACACGAAGGAAATGGTTTCTTCTATGGGTCAGAACATCTCCATCCGTCGTTTCACACGTTTCGAAATGGGTGAAGGTCTTGCTAAGAAGGAAGAGAACTTCGCTGAAGAAGTTATGAAGCAGATCCAGTAATCTATCAATAACAGATCAACAGAAAGGGACAGTCATAAAAGGCTGTCCCTTTTTTCGTATATAGTCAAGTCTTTTTCTGAAAAGGTTATTTGATACAATATTATTCAATGAAGTGAGAAGGAAACGGGGAATAAGGAAAGAATGAAGATTTTGATCGTAAGACATGGTGATCCGGACTATCAGAATGACTGCCTTACCGAAACGGGACGTAAAGAAGCGATGCTCCTTGCCGGGCGTATGAAGCATATAAAAGCGGATTACTGTTACTGTTCTCCTCTGGGAAGGGCCAAGGAGACGGCCGCGCCGTGCCTTGCGAATATGGGGATGGAAGCCGAGGAGAAAGAGTGGCTCCGGGAGTTCGCGCCTAAAGTGCAGCGTCCGGAAAAACTCGGTGTAGCCTGGGATTGGGTACCCTCCGACTGGATGAGCATGCCTCATGCCTTTGACTTTGACCGATGGACGGAATACCCGGCTTTGGAAGCCGCTCATGTGAGAGAAGAACGAGATTGGGTCTATTCCGAGTTTGATGCTCTTTTGAGAAAACACGGATATCAGAAAGAAGGCAAGTGGTTCCGGGCGGTAGAACCGAACAATGATACGATCGTCCTTTTCTGTCACTTCGGACTGGAGGCGGTACTTCTTTCCTATCTTCTGAATCTGTCTCCTTTTATCATGTGGCATGCCATGATGGCGGCGCCGACATCGATCACGACGGTGGTGACGGAAGAAAGACGAGAAGGGATCGCCCAGTTCCGTATGCTTTCCTTCGGGGATTGCTCGCATCTTTATGAGGGCGGTATGGAGCCTTCCTTCTCGGGCCGGTTCCGTGAGTGTTACACCAATGAATATGAACGGAAAGATTGATGAAGAAAAATCGGTCATGTGTCTTTTCAGATTTTGGAATTAACGATACAATTATTTAAGTATAGGAAATGGAGGAAACGGGAATGAGTGAGCCTGTCTATAAGCGCATTCTGCTGAAGATCAGCGGAGAAGCCCTTGCCGGTGAGACGAAGTTCGGCATTAATGACGAAACGGTAAGGAAGATCTGTTCTCAGATCAAGAGAGTATCCGATCTGGGTGTGGAGGTCGCAGTCGTTGTCGGCGGCGGCAACTTCTGGAGAGGACGCAGCAGTGAGAATATGGATCGCGTCACGGCTGACCACATGGGTATGCTGGCAACGCTCATTAATGCCCTGGCTATATCTGATGCCCTTGAGCAGGAAGGTGCGGTAACCCGTGTTATGTCGGCGATCGACGTAAGACAGATGGCGGAACCGTATATCAGAAAGCGTGCAGTACGGCATTTGGAGAAGAAGAGGATCGTAATCTTCGCCTGCGGTACAGGAAACCCGTTTTTCTCTACGGATACGGGCGCGGCTCTGCGAGCGACCGAGATCGAAGCAGATATTTTCTGTAAGGCGACCATGGTGGATGGCGTTTACGATAAGGATCCCCATCAGTTTGCCGATGCGGTGAAGTATAAGACGATCTCTCACGATGAGGTGCTCTCGAAGAATCTTAAAGTCATGGATGCCACGGCGGCGGCACTCTGCCGTGATAATCACACGAAGATCATGGTTTTTTCCATGGAAGATCCGGAAAATATCGTCCGTGTCGTATTGGGCGATGATATAGGCACGATCGTGTGCTGATCAATATTGAAGGAGGGAAGACCTATGGCAATGCAGGAAATTACGAAAGATGTATACGCTTTCTATGAGGAGCGTATGAAGAAAACCATCACCAACCTCACGGAGAACTTTAACGCGATCCGTGCCGGACGTGCGAATCCTCATGTTCTGGACCGCATCACGGTAGATTATTACGGTACCCAGTCCCAGCTGAATGCAGTAGCGAATATTCAGGTTCCGGAACCGAGAATGATCACCCTGACTCCCTGGGATCCTTCGATGCTCCGCGAGATCGAGAAGGCGATTCAGGCTTCGGATCTTGGTATCAACCCCAGCAACGATGGTAAGATGATCCGTCTGGTTTTCCCGATCCTGACTGAGGAACGCCGTAAGGAACTGGTCAAGAACGTCATGAAATACGGTGAAGAGGCGAAGGTCGCAATCCGTAATATCCGTCGTGAAGGCATCGACAAGTATCGTGGAATCCATAAGAAAAAAGAACTGACGGATGACGATCTGGCAGAGTTTGAAGAGCAGATGCAGAAACTTACCGACCGGTATGTCAAGGAAGTCGACAAGTGCTGCGAAGCGAAGCAGAAAGACCTGATGGAGATCTGATCTTGATCATCGGATGAAATATCAAAGGTTGTCTCTGTTTCGGTCTTGATACGAGACAACCTATTTTTTTGGAGAAGTGTATGCGATCTGACGAATCGAAATTTTCGATTTTTTCAAAGAAAAAGACTGTGGAGACGGACCCCTCACAGCTGAAGATTCCGACTCATCTGGCTGTTATCATGGATGGTAACGGCAGATGGGCGAAGAAACGCATGCTTCCCCGTTCCGCCGGTCACAGGGCCGGAGCAGACAATCTGAAGAACCTCTGTAAGAACTGTGGTCACTATGGTATCAAGTATGTGACCGTATACGCGTTCTCTACGGAGAACTGGTCACGCCCCGAGAGTGAGGTTCACACGCTGATGGAACTCTTCGTGGAGTACTTCGACCGGTATGATCCGGAACTGGAGCAGGAAGGTATCCGTGTACGGTTCACAGGAGATATTGCCGCGCTTCCCGAGAATATTCAGGCGGTCTGTAAACGTGCGGAAGAAGGCAGTAAACACAGAGACCGAATGACGTTGATCGTGGCTTTTAACTACGGCGGCAGAAGAGAAATCGTACAGGCATCGCAGAAACTGGCAGAGCGGGTCGCCGCGGGGGATATCACGTCAGATCAGATCACGGAAGAGCTTTTCGCTCAGAATCTGTATCTGCCCGATGTACCGGATCCGGATCTGATCATCCGGCCCAGCGGTGAGGAGAGAACTTCCAACTTCCTCGTGTGGGAAGGTGCATATTCTGAATTGTGGTTCTCCGATGTTCTGTGGCCGGATTTCGGTATGCAGGAATTGACGGATGCCTTGATTGCGTATACAAAACGGGATCGCCGATTCGGCGGATTATCAGAAAAGAAGGATGACGTGTAACAGATGGCACAAAGGATCATAACAGGAACCATATTTACCGTGGCCGTTCTCGCACTGGTCATTCCTGCCTACTTTTTCCCGGCGGTTCTTCTGGTGTTTACACTGATCGTGACCGCTTTTGCGCTTTATGAGCTGATCAAGGCGGCGCGGGAGAAGGAACAGGAAATGCATGTTGCGGTTACGGTACTTGGAGGTTTTCTCGGATTTCTTCCCGTGGTTTTCTGGTTTACCCATGGTACGCCTTCACAGGGTTTTACACTGTATGCCTTGATCACCTTGATCTACTGTTTTGTTACCACTATGCTTCCTCCTCTTGTGAAGGAACATCCTGAGGCTCTTCGTTCCGGGTTTGCCTCCTCGCTGATCGTGCTTTATGTGTCTTTTCCGATCGCCTGCACCCATGTCATGATGTACCTGATGCCGAACGGCTGGTATTTCGTCGTAGTTGGACTTTTTGCACCGTGGATATCGGATACCTTTGCCTATTTCACGGGCTCTTTCTTCGGCAAGCATAAGATCGTACCGCATATCAGTCCTAAGAAGACCTGGGAAGGATGTATAGGCGGGGCGGTATTCACCTCGCTTCTAACCGCATTGTTCTTCGCATTTGTCATGTACGATGTGATCGAAGTCAAGATCTCTTTTGGGGCATTTGTTGCTCTGGCGGCAATATTCGGATTCCTTATGTCCTGTGTTTCCCAGTTGGGTGACTGGATGGCTTCCAGTGTCAAAAGGATGGTCGGAATTAAGGATTTCGGTAAGCTGATGCCCGGACACGGCGGCATCATGGACCGCTTCGACAGTGCATTTTACACGCTTCCGGTTGCTCTCGGGCTGGCTTTTGCCCTGATGATGGGGGTGTGACATGAAGACTCTTTGTATCTTAGGTTCCACCGGATCGATCGGCACACAGACGTTGGAAGTCGTTCGCAGTTTCCCGGAAGAATTCCGTGTTGCTGCCCTGACATGTGGCGGGAATGTGGAACTTCTTGCCAAACAGATCCTAGAGTTCATGCCCTCGCATGTAAGCGTTTCTGATCAGGCAAAGAAGGATGAACTGCTTCGTCTTCTTCCTTCGGATACCAAGGTAGAGGTGCTGTGCGAAGATGAGGGAAATCGTATCTGCGCGACGCTTCCTGATGTAGATATCGTTGTAGCGGCAATGGTCGGTATGCGGGGACTTCCTTCTGTAGTGGCGGCAATCTCGGCCGGCAAAGATATCGCTTTGGCAAATAAGGAAACTCTGGTCTCGGGCGGATCGGTCGTTATGCCTCTTGTCCGTGAGAAAAACGTGGCGCTTCTTCCTGTTGATTCGGAACATTCCGCAATATGGCAGTGCCTCATGGGGCAGAAGGAGAAATCCCTTCGAAGGATCCTTCTTACTGCTTCCGGCGGGCCTTTCCGCGGATATAGCCGTGAGATGCTCGAAGGGGTGACACTTGATGCGGCGCTTGCACATCCGACGTGGAAGATGGGCGGAAAGATCACGATCGATTCCGCAAGCATGATGAACAAAGGATTAGAGATAATCGAGGCGTCGTGGCTTTTCGATGTTCCTGTTGAGAAAATCGAAGTCGTTGTCCATCCGCAGAGTATTATCCACTCCATGATAGAATTGTCTGACGGCTCGGTATTGGGCCAGATGGGCTTTCCGAACATGATGATGCCTATTCAGGTAGCTCTGTTCTATCCGAGACGCAGTGATTGCATCTGTACGCCGTTCTCTCCTTTTGATGAGAAGGCCCGTAATCTTACTTTTGAACCATGTGACAGGAAAGTTTTCCGCCTTGTAGATATAGCCTACCATGCCGGACATATCGGAGGCACGCTCCCGGTGGTGATGAACGCGGCCAATGAAGTCGTGGTGGCCGATTTCCTCCACGGCAGAGCATCATTTACGGACATCGAGAGGACCGTAGAGGCCGTCATGAACAGGCATGAATCGGAGGGGATCATCATGAACCCTTCGTTGGACGAGATTTTTGCAGTGGACACTTGGGCAAGAGCCGCCGCATCTGAAATCAGAAAGTGAGCAGGAGTAGAGTATATGTCACCTCAAAGCATAATCATCTGCATATTGGGATTGGGTATACTTGCTGCCGTTCACGAGCTCGGTCATTTTATCGTGGCTCGGCTGCTGAAAATCAAGGTATATGAGCTGTCTATCTTTGTCGGACCGAAGCTTTTCTCTTGGAAAAGAAACGACATAGAGTATTACATCCGTATGATTCCTCTGGGCGCATATGTCCGCTTCTCCGAGATCGATGAGGAGACAGGTGATCTTAAGGACGATAACCCGGAAAACCTCATTAATCAGGCCAGATGGAAGAGACTTCTTGTATCTTTGGCCGGTCCTTTTATGAATGTGGTGCTTGGCATTATTCTCTTCATGATCTGTTTCTCCTCTTTCGGATTCCTGTCGCTGCATCAGGATGTGATCGTGCCGGGTACGCAGGTAGCGGCCACGAGGATCGAGACCGGAGACACGGTCGTAAAGTTCAACGGCCAGCGCGTGCTCTGTCAGATGGATCTTTCGTATTACTTAAGTCAGGTGGGAAATGCTGACGAGATCAGTCTTGTCATGAAGTCTGCCAGAACGGGAGAAACGTATGAAGCGGTGCTGGTTCCTGTGATTACGGAACAGTATATGCTCGGAATTACCCATTATGCGGATCTTGATGAGAATAACGGCTGGCATGTGACGAATGTCGATCCTGCCCAGAATCACGGCAATCCGGTCATAGAGATCGATGATTCGATCCTTTCCGTGAACGATATTCCGGTAACTGACCCCGGCATAACAGATGTGGTACGCAACTCAAATGGCGCGACGCTGAATGTAAGATTGATCCGAAATGGGGAAGAAATGGTGATCCCTTTGGATGCGACGATGATCAAGTCTTCGAATCTTCGAGGTCTATATCTTCAGGATGGAAAAGGATTCCTCGAGTGTCTTCGTGAGGCGATCGTTTTCCCGATCTCTTTTGTGCGTATTTCCATTGATTCTCTTGCACAGGCGTTCACTGGCAAGGTTCCGGCATATGATGTGGTTTCCGGACCGGTAGGTATTGCATCTGTCGTATCGGAAGTGGTGGATGCGCCTAAGACCGATCAAAGTGAGAAGACGGAGATGCTCCTGATCCTTGCCGGTGGTATTTCTACGGGCTTGGCATTTACGAATATGCTTCCGATCCCCGGTCTGGATGGTAATGCGATCGTACTTACCGTTGTGGAGATGGTTCGTGGTAAGAAACTATCGAGAAAGGCAGAACAGGTGATCAATGTCATCGGTTTTGTCATGATCATCGGATTGGTGATATTTGCGCTGGTGTCCGACATTATACGATTATCGAGGTGATTTTCCGGAATGATTACACGTTTTGAAACAAAACAGGTAAACATAGGAGGCGTGCCGGTAGGCGGTGATGCGCCGGTAGCTGTGCAGTCCATGAATAACACGGATACCCGTGATGTGGAAGCAACACTTCGTC
This sequence comes from Clostridiales bacterium, assembly GCA_017620475.1. Lineage (GTDB taxonomy): Bacteria > Bacillota > Clostridia > Saccharofermentanales > Saccharofermentanaceae > Scatonaster. Next base: position 89,666 of record JAFZQI010000004.1, read on the forward strand.
AAATCGAAGAATTGAAGGATTGCGGCTGTGATATCACCCGTGTGGCGATCCTGAATCAGGAAGCGGCCCAGGCTCTCGGGGAAATCACGAAGAAAAGTCCGATTCCTGTTGTTGCCGATATTCACTTCGATTACCGTCTGGCACTGGAATCCATGAAGAACGGGGCGGCGAAGATACGTATCAATCCCGGAAATATCGGCGGGATGGACCGGGTGGAAGCCGTGGCCTGTATGGCGAAGGAAAGAGGTATTCCGATCCGTGTCGGCGTCAACTCCGGATCCATCGGAAAAGATATGCTGAATAAATACGGAGGCGTGAATGCCGATTCTCTTTCCCAAAGTGCGCTGGAATCGATCCGGATTTTGGAGAAGTGCCATTTTGACGATATCGTTGTCAGCATGAAGTCTTCTGATCCGCTTCTTACGATCGAGAGCTACCGGCTTCTTCGCAGTATGGTTCCCTATCCTTTCCATGTAGGTGTGACAGAAGCGGGGACGCTTCGTGAAGGGATCATCCGCAGCAGTGTGGGAATCGGAACGCTCCTGGCTGAGGGTATCGGTGATACGATCCGTGTGAGCCTGACGGATGAACCGAGAGAAGAAGTGAGAGCAGGGATCTCGATCCTTCGTGCACTGAAACTCCGTTCGCAGGGGATGAGACTGGTATCCTGTCCGACCTGTGGAAGAACACAGGTGCCGTTGATCGAGGTGGCCAAAGAGGTGGAAAGCCGGATATGTGACCTTCCTTATGATATGACGGTGGCCGTAATGGGATGCGCGGTCAATGGTCCGGGTGAGGCACGAGAGGCGGATGTCGGTATTGCCGGAGGGATCGATGAATTCCTCTTGTTCAGAAAGGGAGAACCGATATGTAAAGTATCCCGTGATAAGGCAGTGGACGAACTGATCCGATTGATTGAAGAACTGAATGGTAATAGAGAGTGAGACGCTCACTCTTTTCGGAAGGATACGATTTGTATGACGTTATATGAGTTTCTTACAGAGACTTCGTCGGATGAGAATCTGATGAAGATTGCGCAAGCTATACCCGGCGATGTGCAGGAGATACGTCTTGATGACCGGTTTGAAGGAATAGAAATCAAACTTCACCTGACCGGACCGATCAAGCCGAATAAGGCATTACAGGCTTTGGAACTCCTCCTGAGACAGGTTCTCCATCTTACGCATGTACGTATCTATATTGACAATATCGAAAGTGAAATCGGCGAGCAGTCTATGCCCGTCGTGATGAACTGGCTGCAGTGGGTCCTGTCCTGTAAGTCCGGCTATGGCGCATACATCAGCCGCTTAGATAAGGAAGGACCGGATCTTCATGTCCTTCTGAATTCGGAAGTGACCGAAGAAACCCGGGAGGGTATCTGTGCATTCATCAATGAATTTACGCAAACCTATCTCATGACGAAGTGGAATCTGGTTATAGATTCCGAAGCTCCGAAAACCTATGAGGATCCGGACTTCTTTCTCAATCAGATGCGCGAGCGTGCCAGTAAGCAGGCGAAGAAGGCTATGGAGTCCGCCGGTTCATCAAAAGATGCAGGTGCGGAGAAGGCCGGGAATCGTGGTGAGAACGGGGCGAAAAAGAATGACGAGATCCCTGCGGATCTGGATAAGAATTCTTGGGAGTATAAAGCCCGTATCGAGAAAGAAAATGCCAAGAAAGAGAAGAAAACCACCTTTACTAAACCCGGACAGAATTTCAAGGAGGCCGGTGAAAAAGGTGATGTGATCTGGGGAAATGTTCCCAAAGACGTAAAGAAATATAAAGTCGTAGATGCCGTTTCGGCGGCCGGAAGCGGATCTCTGAGCCCGGAAGAATACGTACGTATGGAGGGAAAGATCCTTCTTCTCGATGGTCAGAAACTTGTGGGCAAGAACAAGAATAAGATCCTTTTCAAGTTCCATCTGTTCGATCGGAGCTACGGTGTGGAATGTGTGGCTTTCCCGATGCCGAAGGACGCGGATCTTTTGAATAAGCAGTATGAAAAAGGCGGATATGTCGGTGTTGTGGCCAAACTGGCATATAACCGTTTTGATGGTCAGATCTCCGCTACGGTAGATGGCTTGTATAAGGCGGTCCCGCCGCCGGTACGGCAGGATCTTGCAGAAGAGAAGCGTGTCGAGCTGCATGCGCATACTCAGATGAGTGAGAAAGATGCAATCATTGAACCGGATGTGCTTATCAAGACCGCTTATCGTATGGGACATTCTGCCTGTGCCATTACGGATCACGGCGTGGTTCAGGGATTTAATAAAGCGTATTCCGCATTTAAAGAATGCAGGAAAAAAGGCGAAGTGCCCGGATTTAAAGTGATTTTCGGAATGGAAGGGTACCTTGTGGATGATGGCAATTGCATTGCTTATCATGTCAAGGATCAGGACCGGTCGCTGGATTCCTTCGTCGCCATCGATGTCGAGACCACAGGATTGGATTGCACAAGAGATGGTATTCTGGAGATTGCGGCGATCCGCTATGAGAAGGATGCGTCCGGTGAGTACCGGGAAACAGATGTATTTACGACAATGGTCGATTCGGGTGTTCCGATCTCTGAGAAGGCCCGTGAACTGACGGGAATAACGGAAGATATGATCAAGGATGCACCGAAGCCTTTCGATGCGGTCAAGAAACTGGCTGATTTCCTTAAGAATGATGACCTTCTTGTTGGACACAACATCTTCTTTGATATGAGTTTTATCCGCGAGGCGGGATTTCAGATCGATATCGAGCAACTGGATGAGGATAAGCATCACCCCTATCGCGTGAAGTTCTATCAGTCGGAGATCGACACGGTTTCGGCGGTGACATATCTTTATCCGGATATGCCCAGGCACGGTCTTGCTGACGCGTGTGAATTCCTGGGCATTGAAAATGAAAATGCGCACCGCGCCATGGGGGATGCCAGAGCCAGTGCGCAGATACTGATCCGCTGTATCCGGGATTTCGATTTTACTTCCTGTTTCGAGATGAATCAGAAGGCCGATATGCTTCCGGCAGAAGACGTGACGAAACGCAAAACGCCCTCATATCACATCATTTTCCTGGTAAGGGATACACTCGGGCTTTATAACCTCTATCGCATGGTTTCGGAAGGGCATACGGAATACTTTTATATTCGTCCGCGTATCCCGAAGTCTGAGGTGCGCTACTTGAGCGGAGGCGTGATCGTGGGCGGTGCTTGTGAGCGCGGCCAGATATTCCGTTACGTGCATAAGGTGTATGTGGAACAGGGCAATGATGTGGAAAAAGCGGTCGCGACACTCTGCGAAGATAAGGACTTTGCCCGCATGATCCGCCTTTACGATTATTTCGAGATCCAGCCGATCTGCAATAATGAATTCTATCTTAGAGATGAGAATTCCGGTCTTAAGACAAAAGAAGACTTGATCAATATCAACCGGATCATCGATATTATGGCGCAGAAAACGGGGAAACCCTGCTGTGCAACGACGGACGCGCACTTCCTTGACAAGGAGGACGGCGAATACCGTAAGTATATGCTCATGGACATGGGCTTTAAGGATGCTGAGCTTCAGAGTGATCTTTATTTCCGTACGACGGATGAGATGCTTGAAGAGTTCGCGTATCTGGGCGAAGAACGCTGTAATGAGGTAGTTGTAAAGAATCCGAAGCGTATCGCGGACCTGATCCGTGACGATATTAAACCGTTCCCGGATGGTACCTATCCTCCGGTCATCCTATCGGCTCCGGACGATCTGCGTGCCATTGTTGAGAAGACCATGCATGAGATGTACGAACATGAGGGAGAGATCCCGAGCATCGTAAAGGACCGTGTAGAGAAGGAGCTTGGAAGTATCATCGGTAACGGCTATTCCATCATGTACTACATTGCTTATAAACTGGTGCATAAATCCAATTCCGACGGCTATGTCGTAGGATCGCGAGGATCGGTTGGATCTTCTCTTGTGGCCACTTTCTCCGGTATTTCGGAAGTTAATCCCCTCGCTCCGCACAGAAGATGCCCCAAGTGTAAGTATTCTGAGTTCGACCTGACGGGAAAATACGGCTCCGGCTACGATCTTCCGATTCAGCCGTGTCCCAAGTGCGGCACGATGATGATCTCCGACGGGCAGGATATCCCTGTTGAGACTTTCCTCGGTTTTACGGGTGAGAAGCAGCCGGATATCGACCTGAACTTCTCGGGCGAATATCAGCCTCGCGCACACAAATATGTCGAAGAACTTTTCGGAAGCCACCATACTTTCCGTGCCGGAACGATCGGGTGCTTTGCGGATAAGAACGCCATCGCGCTGATCCAGCACTGCTGTGAGCTCAAGGGGGAGACGGTCACCGCGGCCGAATTGACGAGAAGAGCAAGCGGGATCGTCGGAGTGAAGAGGACCACAGGCCAGCATCCGGGTGGAATCGTTGTTCTGCCTAAGGAGATGGACATCTATGAATTTACACCGGTACAGCACCCGGCCAATAAGCTGGACTGCGGTATCGTCACGACGCACTACGACTTTAATGCTCTTCACGATACGATCCTTAAACTGGATATCCTCGGCCATGATGACCCTACCATGATCCGTATGCTTACGGATCTTACGGGTATCGATGTACATACGATCCCGATTCCGGATCCGAAGGTCATGTCTCTGTTTACTTCTACGGAGGCCTTAGGCATTCCCGACGGCACTTCACCGGCTGAGGCGGCAACCCTCGGTCTTCCGGAACTCGGTACCAAAATGGCCAGAGAGATGATCCGTGAAACCAAGCCTTCCCAGTTCTACGATTTGGTTCAGCTGATGGGCCTTTCGCATGGTACGGATGTATGGACCGGGAACGCGCAGGAACTGATCCGCAATGGCACATGTACGCTGAATACCGTTATCGGATGCCGTGACAGTATCATGACACAGCTGATCTACTGGAATGTGCCTTCTGCCGACGCTTTTCAGATCATGGAGAAAGTACGTAAAGGTAAAGGACTGACTTCGGAGCATGAGTCCCTGATGCGTCAGAATAATGTACCGGACTGGTATATCGAGTCCTGTAAGAAGATCAAGTATATGTTCCCGAAGGCGCATGCTGCGGCATATGCGATCTCGGCCATGCGTATTGCCTGGTTTAAGGTCAACTATCCGGAGGAGTATTACTGCGCGTTCTTCACTATCCGAGCGGATGAGTTTGACGGTGATCTGCTCTGTAAGGGGATCCAGTATGTTACTGCCAAACGTCTGGAACTGGACAACGGCCTGAATCGTAGAAAGCCGAATGAAAAAGCACTGTATTATCTTTGTGAGCTGGTAGAGGAGATGTACCTTCGTGGCATCGAGTTCGTGCCATATGATTTGAACCGCTCTCATTCCGAGAAGTTTATCAAGGTGGAAAAAGGCAAGATCCTTCCGCCTTTTAATGTCATTGCAACCATCAGTACGGCGATGGCGGAAGGTATCGTGGCGGCAAGAGAGGAGCGGCCTTTCAGTACGCAGGAAGATCTTCAGATCCGAGCAAAACTCGGTCCTGTGGCCATGAAAAAACTGGAAGAGGAGGGACTTCTTAAGGATCTTCCGAGATCCAGACAGATCGACCTTTTCGATCTTTTCGGATAATATGGGAAAAAGAACCGGATGATGCGGCAGATGAGGTGCGGACAGTTATTTTGCAGAAGAAATAGAAGGAGACGCTATGATTGCGGAAGTGGTCCTGCGTGAATGCGTATGGCAGACCAATAAAGTATTCGATTACATCGTTCCGGAGGATCTTCTTCCGAAGATCCGGATCGGTCAGTATGTCCGAGTGCCTTTCGGGAAGGGGAACCGTACGAATGTGGCGCTGGTGCTGCTTCTGAAGGAGTCTTCGCAGTCTTCCGTCAAACTGAAAAGTATCGAATCCCTGGTGGAAGAGGAACCGGTCCTCAACGAGGAACAGCTTGAGATCCTGAAATTCGTTGTTAAACGGTATGCTTGTACGTACGGTTCGGCAATGCATCAGATGGTGCCGGCGCTGGTGACCAAGAGATCGGGAAGGAATCAACTTGTGGTCTCACTTTCGGATCCCGAAAAAGCAAGAGAGTCCCTTGAGAGCGAAGCTGTGGGGTCGATCCAGCAGATCCGCGCATTAGAGTGGCTTTTGGATGTGGAAGAGATTACCCTTGCCGATCTGATGCAGGAATTGTCGATCTCGCGTTCTCCTATAGATACCTTAGCAAAAAACGGCTTGGTGAATATCCGGTCGGTCCATTTGTCTGCAGAAGCATTACATGCCGGGGAAATCCCGGAAGAGGAGCGGGGACAGGACATAAGAACGGATATTGATCTGAATCCCGAGCAGCAGGCTGCCGTGGATACGGTGGTCAATACCGAAGGAAAGAAAGAATTCCTGCTTTTCGGCGTGACCGGAAGCGGAAAGACGGAGGTCTATCTTCGTATCACCGAAAGAATCCTTCAAAAAGGCGGTTCAGTGCTGTATCTGGTACCTGAGATTTCGCTTACCCCGCAGACGGTGGGGAGGATCAAAGCTCATTTTCCGAACCGTATTGCAGTACTCCATAGTCGTATGACCGCCAAAGAGAGATACGATTCCTGGAAGATGATCCAGAAGGGGGAGGCTCAGATCGTAGTAGGCGCCAGGTCTGCCGTCTTTGCGCCTGTGCAGAATCTCAAACTGATCATATTAGACGAAGAACATGATTCTTCATATAAGGCGGATACGCTTCTTCGTTATTCGGCCAGAGATGTGGCTCGCTTCCGCGCAAATAAAGCCGGGATAAAGCTTCTTCTGGGGTCGGCAACTCCCTCGGTGGAGACCTTCTATGCGGCTAAACTCGGATATATCCAGATGCTGCAGCTGCACCATCGTGCGGTCAGCGGGGCGGTCCTTCCCGAGGTTTCGATCGTAGATATGCAAAAGGAAAATGAGAGCGGAAATACCTCATTGTTCAGCAGAAAACTCTATACGGCAATGAAAGAGGCGCTCGGCCGCAATGAGCAGATTATGCTCCTTCTGAACCGGAGGGGTTTTTCTCAGAATGTGTACTGCACATCCTGCCGCAACATGATCCGATGCACGGATTGCGATGTGCCGATGACGCTTCATACAAAGACGTTAGGTAACCATAAACTTCTGATCTGCCATTACTGCGGCAAGGTCATTCCCAAGCCGGCGGTCTGTCCTTCGTGTTCAAGCGAATACCTCGCTGTCCGCGGTGATGGTGTGCAGAAGGTAGAGGAGTGGGTCGGTCAGGATTTTCCTGCGGCCAAGGTGCTTCGGATGGATCAGGATACGACTTCTTATCGAGGTGCCCATGAGAAGATTCTTCGGCAGTTCAAAGAGCATGAAGCAGATATCCTCGTTGGAACACAGATGATTGCCAAAGGACATGATTTTCCGAAGGTGTCCGTAGTCGGTATCCTCGGGGCGGACAGCGTCCTGTGGCAGAGCGATTACCGGGCGAGGGAAAGGGCTTTTCAATTGCTGGCACAGATCAGCGGACGAGCCGGAAGAGGCGATGTTCCGGGACGGGTATTCATCCAGACGGTATGTCCGGACTCGGAGATCTATGCGTTTGCGGCGAAACAGGACTATGAGAAGTTTTTTGAAAGTGAGATCCAATACCGGGAACAGTTGGCCTATCCACCATTCCGGGCTATCGGAGGAATCATGGTCACACATGAAGATGAGTCGGTTTGTGCGATGCAGGCCAACATGGTGGCGGATACACTTCACCAAATGTCCGTCCATCTCGGAGATCGGATGATGATCCTCGGCCCATGCCCGGCCGGAATTCCGAGACTTATGAACAGATACAGATATCAGATCGTGGTGAGAGCGCAGAATAAAGGCCTTCTTTCGGACGGTTTTACGAAACTCCAGCAATCTTATGCCGGCTATGGATTCTCGATTTCTGTCGATATCGATGCGATGTGGTAAAATAGATAATCATACGCGTATAGGAGTGTGGCAATATGGCATTGCGTGAGATCGTAGTGGATGGTGATCCGATCCTTCGGAAGAAGTCCCGTCCCGTAGAGAAATTTGATGAAAAACTGGCAATCCTGCTTGATGATATGGCGGAGACCATGTATTACGACAACCGCGGCATCGGTATCGCGGCGGTTCAGGTCGGAATATTGAGACGCGTGTTCGTGGTGGATGTCGGAGATGATCACGGAAAAATCGAGTTCATTAATCCTGAGATCTATGAGCGCGAAGGCGCTGCACTGGGCCTTGAGGGCTGTCTTTCCTGCCCGGGAAAGAACGGATATGTTGAAAGACCGACCAGGATCCGTGTTCGTGCACAGGATCGTCACGGGAAGTGGTTCGATATGGAAGCCACCGAGCTTCTGGCAGTATGTATCTGTCATGAATATGATCATCTGGACGGGATCCTCTTTATCGATAAAGTTGTCGAGGTCGAAGAGGAAGAAACACAAGACGGAGAAGAATCCTGAACATGCGAGTAGTTTTTATGGGCACACCGGAGCTTGCGGCGACTGTGCTGTCTGCTTTGGTAAAGAATCAATACGATGTGGTCTTATGCGTGACCCAGCCGGATAAGCCTGTAGGAAGAAAGATGATCCTAACAGCACCACCTGCAAAGACACAGGCGCTGGAATACGGTATTCCCGTGTGGCAGCCGGATACGCTCCGCAGTCCTGAGGCATTGGACAGGCTTAAACAGGCAGAACCGGATGTGATCATTACGGCAGCGTACGGAAAGATCCTTCCTAAAGACATGCTGGATCTTCCGAAATACGGCTGCGTGAATGTTCACGGATCTTTGCTCCCTAAATACAGAGGCGCGGCTCCGGTGCAGTGGGCGATCCTGAATCAGGATCAGGTCACGGGAGTGACGATCATGAAAATGGATGTGGGTATGGACACGGGAGATATCCTTACGCAGACGGAAGTGCCGATCGGCTCACGCGTGCATACGCCTGAACTGATGGATCAAATTGCGAAGGCCGGCGCGGATCTTCTAATCAAAACTTTACCGGGATATATCGATGGGACGATCAAGCCTGTCCCGCAGAAAGAGGATGATGCAACCATGTCCCCGCCCATCAATAAGGATCAGGGCAAAATATCCTGGAACCGTCCGTGTTTGGCAATATGTGCGCAGGTGAGGGCACTCTCGTCCTGGCCGGGAGCATCGACGATATGGAAAGGCGGAAGGATGAAGATCTATGACGCCTGCCCTTCCGAGGATCCCGATATCCTTTCATCTTATGAAGAACAGTACGGAAAAGCCGAGCCGGGTACTGTCCTTCGTGCTAAGAAGGGGATCCTGGCGGTAATGTGTGCTGATGCGCCGCTGCTTCTTCTGGAAGTGCAGCCCGCATCCGGTAAAAGAATGAAGGCAATCGATTGTGCACATAATTTCGAAGTGGGGGCGAAGATGGAGGAAGATAACTAATGCCGGATCAGGAGATGCTGGTGACCTATCGATGCCTCTACGAAGTCCTTGAAAACCAGGGTTATTCCAATCTTGTTCTTAAACAGGAATTAAACCGTCCGGACGCCGATGGCAACTTAGCGGAACGGTGGATGAGATCCCGCGTTACGGCACGTGTTTACGGTACCATCACATGGTGCATCACGATTGATGCCATCCTTCAACCTTATCTGAAGAAAGATCTGATGGGTTTTGACGGATCTGTGCGGACATGTTTGCGACTTGGCGCCTGGGAGGTCATTTTTGCATATCGTGAACAGCGCCGCTTTATTTTCGGAAGGGTCAATGAGATCGTCAGCCTGGCTTCCGAAGTCTGTCCCAGAGGGGCGGAAAAACTGGTGAATGCTGTCCTTCGCCGAGTGGCGGACAATGAAGTGGCAGAGAATACCGATAATTCAGAAGGACCGGTGCTGCATTTCCCGGAGAAGAGATTAGATCTTCGCTATTCGCTTAAAAAAGAAATCGTCGGATGTATCGTAAAATGGTACGGCAAAGATAAAGCCGAGAAGATCATGAAAGCGTATCTTCAGACCCCCGGCGTAACGCTTCGGACGAATTCTTTGCGCAATGATCGGGAAGAACTGTTGTCCAGGTTGAAAGAAGAGGAGATCACGGTTTCGAAAGACACGCTTCTTCCCATGGCGCTTCTTCTTTCGCCCAATGATAATCTTGTGGCGGTTACACGAAGCCAATGCTATAAAGACGGCTGTTTCTCCATACAGAGCCTTCCGGCGATGCTTGTCGGGATCGTCTCCGATCCGAAAGCGGGATGGGATGTCCTGGATACATGCAGTGCACCGGGCGGAAAAACTTCTCATCTGGCCGAACTTATGCAGAATAAGGGCCATATCGATGCCCTCGATGCCAATGCAGTACGTCTTAAAATGGTCGACGAAACGGCGGAACGCCTCGGGATTTCTATTATTTCTACGATTCATTATGATGCAACCTATCTGATGGAAGAGAATAAGCTGTTGCTTCCTTCCTATGATCTGGTACTCTGCGATGTGCCTTGCAGCGGACTTGGGCTTCTTCACAGAAAACCTGATATTCGTCTTCGAATGAGCTATGATTTGATTCAGGGACTTTTGCCGATCCAGGAGAGTATTCTGGAAAACAGCTGTCATCGGGTGAAGCCGGGCGGATATCTGGTCTACAGCACGTGCACGATCAATCCGGACGAGAACGAAAACCGTATCACAGCTTTTCTAGATGCACATCCTGAATTCACATTGACAGCCTTTGACGGATTGCTTCCGGAGGCGATCAGAAAGAATGAACGGTTACTGGATCAAAGCCGGGAGGGAATGATGACGATCCTTCCGGATGAAGAGGGGATGGACGGCTTCTTTATTGCGAAATTACGGAGGAACGCCTGATGGACGATACAATGGAGAATAAGGAGACAGTGATGACCGAAAACAAGAAGTGTTTCGTACTGGATATGGATCTGCCTTCCTGGGAAGAATATGTAAAAACGAAGAACTTTCCGAAGTTTCGGGCAAGCCAGATCTATTCCTGGTACAGTAAGGGGATACTGGACATGGAAAGAATGTCCAATATCCCGAAAAATATTAAGAATGCCCTCAAGGAAGACTTCATTTGTGAAAGTATGAGTATAGAGAAGCATCTTGTTTCACAGATCGACGGAACACAGAAATTCGTATTTATACTTCACGACGGACATTGCGTGGAGACGGTCCTTATGCGCTATAAGACCGGTCTTTCGATCTGTATCTCTTCTCAGGCAGGATGCAAGATGGGCTGCCGCTTCTGCGCTTCGGCACATGCGGGCTTCGGCCGGTCCCTGACAAGAGGAGAGATGCTCGGACAGGTACTTCTGGCCGGCAATTTTGCAGGTGAAAGGATCCACAGCGTTGTGGTCATGGGCATCGGTGAACCCTTCGACAATTACGAAGAACTCATCGGCTTTCTGCACCTTGCTAATGACGAAAAAGGGCTGAATCTCGGCGCTCGGCATATCACGGTGTCAACTTGCGGACTTGTGCCGCAAATGATACAATTTTCGGAGAATGATATGCAGGTGAATCTGTCGGTCTCGCTGCACGCGCCAAACGATGAACTTCGGAAGAGCATCATGCCGATCGCCAACAGGTATTCACTCCGGGAGCTTCTTGACGCCTGCCGGACATACGAGAAGAATACCAATCGGCGTATCACGTTCGAGTATTCACTGTTTGACGGGGTCAATGATACTCCGGAATGTGCCCGGGAGCTTTGCCGGGTCCTCCACGGGATACACTGCCATATCAATCTGATTGCTGCCAATGAATTTGACGGCAGTCCTTATCGAAGAAGTAAACCTGGCGCGGTTCGGGCGTTTCAGGATCTTCTTGAGAAAAACGGCATGACTGTGACGCTCCGGCGGGAGATGGGCACGGATATTATGGCCGCCTGCGGTCAATTGCGTAGAGGAATGCAGGAGAAGAAAGAGACATGAAAGTAGTGAGTGTATCCGACACAGGTCTGGTGCGCGCGAACAATGAGGATTGTCTTTCGGTGTTTTCCGTAGGTAAAGACGAGTGCTTCGTCATCGCAGACGGCATGGGTGGTCATGCGGCCGGAGAACTGGCCAGCAAGACTGCGGTCGAATATGTCGAACAATCCCTAAATGACTATCTTTTCGAAGCGGATGATGCCCAGAAACTCCTCAAGCTTCTTGCGTTTACTCTGGAAAAAGCCAACGTGAAGGTATACCTTGCTTCTCTTGGAGGATTCCGGTATCGCGGTATGGGTACGACCCTCACTGTGGCCGTGCTCCGTGAAGGTACACTCTATGTGTCTCATATCGGCGATTGCCGGCTGTACCATCTGCATGGTCAGAGAATGAAGCAGCTGACCAACGATCACACGCTGGTCCAGCGCATGGTGGATAAGGGCGCCATCACGAAAGAAGAGGCGAGGACCCATCCCAAAAGACATGTGCTTCTTCGTTCTCTCGGTGTCAATGAATATGTCATGCCGGATACCTTCTCGGTTGCAATTAGCAATGGAGATGTTATACTTTTGTGTTCAGATGGTCTTTATGGCTGTATGGAAGATAAGACGATACGGGCGGTGCTTCGTAAGCACAAGGATCTGCACTACTGTGCGCAGCTTCTGATGGATCTGGCCAATGCGGCCGGCGCCCCTGATAATATATCGATGATCCTTGCCGAGTGCGAGGTGCGTAAAAACAAGGAGAAGAAATGAGTGCTGGAATGAGCCCTGAGGGCATGATATTAGGCGGTAGATACCGTATTATAAAGCTGATCGGAAGCGGAGGCATGGCAGATGTATATCTGGCGACAGACCTGTCTTCCGGAATGAATGTTGCAATCAAGATCCTCAAACAGGAATTTGCGACAAATCTCGAGTTTATCAAGCGTTTCGATACAGAGGCCAAAGCGGCTTCCTCTCTGTCCCATGCGAACATCGTTCATGTTTTCGGAGTCGGCCAGGAAGGCAATATCCGCTATATGGTACAGGAGTATGTCGAAGGTATTACGGTCAAAGAGATGATCCTGCAGAACGGGCATCTGGACTGGAAAGTGGCTGTGCCGATCGTGATCCAGGTAGGTATGGCATTGGATACCGCTCATCAGAACGGAATCGTGCATCGTGATATCAAACCGCACAATATTCTCATCACCCGTGACCGTATAGCCAAGGTGACCGACTTTGGTATTGCCCATGCTTCGACCAATCATACGATCACCCTGACTTCGGGAGGTGCTTTGGGGTCCGTTCACTATTTCTCGCCGGAACAGGCCAGAGGCGGTATTGTCAGCCCGAGTTCCGATATTTACTCTTTGGGCGTTACGCTATTTGAAATGGTTACGGGACGTGTTCCTTTTGACGGGGAGAATTCTGTTGCCATTGCGGTGAAACATCTTCAGGAGCCGGTACCGTATGCGTCTTCCTTTGTCCCGGGTATCCCGCAGGGCTTGGATGCGATCATTCAGAAGGCGATGCAGAAAGATCCGAAGCTTCGCTATAAGTCTATTCGTGAGATGGTTACGGAACTGGATGCGTTGATGGTGGATCCGAATGGTTCATACGGTATCGTGGATAGTAACGCCTCCGAAACACCAAACGAGAATCCGGAAGTGTCCGGCGTGTCTCCGGCGATCCGCCAGGAGCCGAACTATGGCAAACTGAAGGATATCGAACGGTCGATCAAGACAAGAAGAAGATCGAGATGGAAGGATAATGTAATCGTTGTCGTGGTAGTCATTGTGATCATCGGACTGCTTATCGGCCTTACCTATCTTGTGACGGATACACTTAAGAAATCCGTTCATCAAGAGACACAGAGCGTTTTTGTCGTTCAGGATTATGTGGGCAAGACCATTGTTGAAGTGCAGCAGAATTTCGAAGAACACGGATTCACTACGTATAAGGTGGAATATGAAGTTCGGACGGATTATGCGCCGGGTGTGGTAGTCAAACAGAATATCCAAGCCGGTATGGAGATGAAGAACAACAGTTCCGTCAATGTTCTGGTGCTTACAGTAAGTAAAGCTCCCGACGCCGTGGAATTAAAGGATTATTCGGGAATGAAGTACCCTGAGGCATACGAAGCACTCAAGTTGGAGGGCTACGATGTGTCTATCCGCCCGGAAATCAATGATGATGTGGATGAAGGCATCGTTCTGCGTACGGAACCTCCGGCCGGAACACCGGTCAATCCCAATGGAGCGATCACGATCGTATTCAGCCAGCAGTCTTCTGAAATCGCTGTGCCGTACATCATTAAGAAGGATCTGAAGACAGCCAAAGAGATGATCGATGGCGCGGATCTTGTACTGGCTGAAATCGAGATCAGTCCGGAACTTGAGGAGCAGGAATTAAGTGATACGGAGCTGTTCGTCATGCTGACTGATCCTGCTCCTGGAACGAAAGTACAGAGAAAGTCGGCTATCCGTATTTATGTTGGTAATGCCGAGGATGTCGAAAGAGGCGGAACGCCGACGCCGACTCCTGAAGTGATCGGGTATAATGTTATGCTCTCTGTTCAGGGCGAAGGAACCGTATCCGGTGATGGCCTTTACGGAGAGAACAGTGCTGTCACGATAACTGCCGTACCGAATATCGGTCATCAATTTGTTGCCTGGGTCGATGGATCCAATAACATCATCAGTTATTCGCCTTCGTATACGTTCGTTATGCCGGGCGGAGATGTGGCTTTGACGGCTGTCTTTGAACCGACACCGACACCATCTCCGACTCCGACGCCAACGCCGCCTCCAACGCCGACACCAACACCGACGCCGCCTCCGACACCGACGCCAACGCCAACGCCGCCTCCGACGCCGACACCAACACCGACGCCGCCTCCGACGCCTACACCGACGCCGGTTCCGACTCCGGAGGCATCTTCGGAATCGAATCAGGATACTCCTCCGAATCCGCCGGATCAGGGGCAGATTCCGGGAGATAACAACGAGATCGATATTCCGGGATGACGGAAGATAATAAAGGAGAAACAGGTTTTCATGGAGGGTGAAAGCAGATCAGGACGGATCACCAAGGGAGTAGGCGGAGCTTACTCTATCCTTACTGATAGCGGAGAGACGGTTACCGCGAAACCCAGAGGCGTTTTCCGTAACCGGAAATTGGTACCGACAGTAGGGGATTATTGTACATTTGAGCCGTCCGGTGATCCGGATATACCCTATACCATTGTTTCCATCAAGGATAGAAAGAATCTTCTTATCCGGCCCAGTGTTGCGAACATAGATGTGCTGATCATCGCGGTTTCTATATCCGACCCGTTACCGGATCTCAAGCTTTTGGATAAACTCCTTATCTTATGCGCCAAGCTTGATATTGAACCCCTGATCTGGCTGACGAAGACGGACCTGTCTAAAGAAAAAGCGGAAGCGCTCAGACAGGAGTATTCGAACGCCGGGTTTCATGTCGTTCAGTCTTCCTCCGAAAGCATGCTGCCGGAAGAACAAGTCAGAAAGATCTTCAGGGACCATACCGTAGGGATCGCCGGTCAATCCGGTGTGGGAAAATCCACGCTCTGCCATCGCCTCACCGGTATGGAACACATAGAGGTCGGTAACATCAGTGAACGTCTTCGCCGGGGAAAACATACAACGCGTCATGTGGAACTCTTTCCTTTTGAGGGGGGATTTCTGATCGATACTCCCGGCTTTTCCTCTTTGGAGGTCGACAGGATCGGAATCGAAAGGGAGGATGTGATCCTCGGATATCCGGAACTCCTTGCCATTACCGGTAAATGCCGTTTTCAGGATTGCCGGCATAAAGGAGAACTCGGATGTAAGGTGGATGAAAGTGGAATTTCAGAAGGAAGACTTGCGCGCTATCGGGAATTCTTGGATATAATAGTAGAGAGCGAGAAGAGATACGGAAAATAGAAGGAAGTGTTATGACATGAGTGATGTGGTGATTGCACCATCTATATTAGCCGCGGATTTCGGACATCTTTACGAGGAGATAAAGAAAGTGGAAGCGGCCACGTCTTTTCTCCATATTGATGTAATGGACGGACACTATGTGCCCAATATTACCTTCGGAGTACCCGTTGTCGAGTCGATCCGCAAGGGAACGAATATGGTATTCGATGTACATCTGATGGTAACTAATCCTATGGATTTCTTCGAGCCTTTTGCCAAAGCCGGCGCGGATATGCTTACTTTTCATGTGGAAACCGTAGATGATCCCGTCGAAGCTATCGGGAAAGTCCGTAAACTTGGAAAACGCGTCGGTATATCGATCCATCCGGATACACCGATCGAGAAGGTGCTTCCCTATGCGCCTATGTGTGATCTGGTGCTGATCATGTCTGTTCGGCCGGGCTTCGGAGGACAGCACTTCATGGAGGAGGCGCTGGCCCGTATCGCTGCGGTTCGGAAAGTCATCGATGAAGCCGTTAGTGACACGATCATCTCAGTGGATGGGGGCATATGTGATAAGACGGCACCGCGGGTCGTATCTGCCGGGGCGAATTATCTTGTTGCCGGATCTGCTGTGTTCTCAAAGGATGATCATGCTGCGGCGGTCAGGGAACTTCTATCATGTGCGTTATCGTAATTGCCGGCGGTCCCAATAAACATATTGACCCCCTCCTTCCGTATTTCCGGAGAGCCGAATGCGTGATCTGTGCTGACAGCGGCGCGGATGACCTGGTTCCATATAATATCGTTCCGGATAAAATATGGGGAGATATGGACTCGATCCGTCCAGAGACGCGGCAGTGGCTCAGGGAAAAGCAAGTTCCGGAAGTCCTTTTCCCGATCGAAAAAGATATGACGGATTCCGAGATATGCCTAACTTCGATACCTAAGGAAAAAGCGATCCTGTTTATTACTTCGCTTACCGGACGGCCGGACCATGTTATGGGAAATCTTTTGCTTTGTGCGCGGCTCGTGGAAGAAGGCTATCAGATCACGGTGACAGATGGCATTTCCTTTGTATTCCCACTGGCAGGAGAGAACCAATGGCGTGCCGAATCATCCTGGGTCGAGAAAGGCTACGCCTGTTCTCTGATCCCTCTCGGTGAGGGCGCGCGGGCAGTATCGACCAAGGGGATGAAGTATCCTCTTCAGGATCGGGATCTTGCATCCGGCAGTTCTTTTACCATAAGTAACGAATTTGATCAGACAGAAAAAGAGCATGGCTTCGACATGAAAGACGGAACCATGCTTGTGATCGTTACTCCGAAAGTCTAGAAAGTTCGAATGAAAGACTTCTTTTCTTTGTAAGATCTGTATTAATCCTTCAGGTGCAGCTCGCGGGCGATGGCCTCAAAAGCTTCTTTACTTCCCAGGATCGTTTTCTCGGAGACACAGAAAGCCAGACGAACGTATCCTTCACGCTTAAATGCGGACCCCGGAACCACCAGAACATTGTACTTGGCGCAGACTTCGCAGAACGCGGTATCTTCAATCGGCGTTTTCATGAAAAGATAAAGCGCGCCCTGAGGTTTGGTGCAGGTGAAGCCGGCTTCCGTGATGATGCTGTAGAGAAGATTTCTTCTTCTTTCATAATTCGGAACATCCACTTTGGCGTTAAGAGCCTTGGCCACGACACGCTGCATCAGTGCCGGGGCATTCACGGCGCCGAGAATACGGTTGCACAGTACCAGGGCCTGTGTAAGGAGCTCGAAGTCTTCGTGTTTGGGACTTACACAGGTATAGCCGATACGTTCGCCCGGAAGAGACAGGGATTTGCTCCATGAGAAGCAAACGATCAGGTTGTCAAAGCAGGAAAGGGAAGAAGGAACGGTCATACCGTCATAAGCCAGATCGATGTACGGCTCATCGGAAATCACGTGGATCACATGATCCTGCTTTTTGAGAAGCGCATTGAGTTCCACAAGAACGTCCTTCGGATAGATCGCTCCGCTCGGGTTGTTAGGGGAATTGATAATAATGGCCTTTGTTTTGGGCGTGATCGCTTTCTCGATTTCGGCCATGACGGGAAGGAAGGTATCCGGATCGGTGTTAACGATGACCGGCGTTCCTTTGACATTGCTGATGTAATTCAGATATTCAAGGAAGAACGGGGCCAGAAGGATGATCTCATCACCGGGCTCCATGATGGCACGAAGAATGTTGTTCATACCCGAAGCTGCTCCGCATGTCATACAGATCGATTCGATTCCGATCGAAAGCCCGCTTTCGGCGGAAAGTTTGTCGGCGATCGCTTTTCTTGTCTCAGGGTATCCGGCGTTGGCCATATATCCGTGCATGCCCGGGATATCGGCATGAGCCAGTTCGATCAGGGCATCCTTAACCTCCTTCGGGGGTTCAAGGTCCGGATTGCCGATAGAGAAGTCGAAGACTTTATCTTCGCCGTAGATGGCTTTTAAGCGTGTTCCTTCGTCAAACATCTTACGGATCAGTGAGCCGCCGGAGATCTTGTTTTCTATTTCTTTTGCGATCATATTCTTCACTTCCTTTGAGTACATTTAGAAGAATTATAGCATATATGTTACTAATTTGCGGACAGCGGAAGAATAAAGAGGGGGATTTACCCTGTGTAAATAATTTACGTGCCTAAGAGAATGTGATAATATCAGTTCTGTATTACAAATCACCTTTTGTAAAAGTATGTTGGAGGTATATATGATTATTTGTATACTGCTGTTGGCGTCGCAGATCATCACTTTAGACGACCTTTCGCAGTTCTGGGATGAAATCATCAATATCAAAGAGGGTACACTGACCAGAACGCAGTATTTCGGCTGCATGTTTATCTATTCCTATGCGATTTCCATAGTGAGTGTATTCATCCTTTCTTTCGCCGGTGTAAAACTCAACGGTACCAGGAATCTTACCTATTTCCTCCTTTACGGGCTTGTGTACCTGATCGTCACTTTCATACAGATCTCGGCTTTCTGCAGAAGAATGAATGATGCCGGATTAACGAAATGGTATACTTTGGTTTTCCTCGTACCCGTTATCGGAAACCTTTTGGCTTTCATTATTGCCATGATGCCGAGCGGATTCGGTAGCCCATATTAAAAAGATGCTTGACAAGCCAGGCATCAACGGTTATTATGTTGAAGTTACAGCAAGTAGGAGTTTCCGCTTCTCACCTCAAGTTTCGATGAAGAGGTTCACAAACGTGGCTTATTTCAAGTAAGTATTTGACGGAGTGAAGCGGATGTTTCACTCCGTTTTTGTATGAAGAAGGAGGTGTGTTCTTATCGCCAGACAAACGAATGGGCAACCTATCAACGAAGAGATTCGTTTTGAGACGGTTCGATTGATTGATGCAGATGGTACAATGGTCGGTATCGTTCCGATCGAGCAGGCAAGAAAAGCGGCTGACTTAGCGGGACTGGATCTGGTACTCATCGCAAACAACCCGGACAATCCGGTCTGCAAAGTAATGGATTACGGCAAGTATCTTTTCGAGCAGGCGAAACGTGAGAAGGAAGCCCGTAAGAATCAGAAAGTGATCGAGACGAAGGAGATCGGCATGAAGCTGACAACCGAAGATCACGATTTGAATGTCAAGACGAAGAACGCATGCCGTTTCCTCAAAGACGGAAACCGAGTAAAGGTGATCGTGAAGTTCCGTGGCCGTGAGATGGCTTACCAGAATCAGGGTTACGCTGTAATGGAAAAGTTCGCACAGCTTTGTGCAGAAGTCGGTCAGGTGGATAAGCCGGCCAAGATCGAGGGCAGAAACATGGTAATGTTCCTGGCTCCCAAGAAAAACTGATTGTGATTAAGGAGGAAATAGAAACATGCCTAAGCAGAAAACACACAGTTCATCTAAGAAAAGATTTAAGGTAACGGGTACCGGTAAGGTTCTTTACTCCCAGGCTTTCCGTCGCCACATCTTGAGCAAGAGACCCAGTAAGAGAATGAGACATCTTCGTCACACCGCTGTTTGCGCAGCTGCAAATGCGAAGATCATCAAGACCATGGTTCCGTATAAGTAATCGGACCACGAAGGACTCGTAACGAAGATTCAAAGATTAAGGGAGGATTAATACCATGTCCAGAGTAAAAAGAGGTATGCGTACAAGAGCGCGTCATCATAAGATTTTGAAGCAGGCTAAGGGCTATTTCGGTCATAAGAGCAAGCTTTTCAAGGTAGCTAACCAGCAGGTCATGAAGTCCGGTTCCTATGCTTACCGTGACAGAAAGGCCAAGAAGAGAGATTTCCGCAAACTGTGGATCCAGCGTATCAATGCAGCTTGCCGTGCTAACGGTCTTTCCTACAGCCGTTTCATGAATGGCCTGAAGAAGGCTGACATCGCTCTCGACAGAAAGGTTCTGTCCGATATCGCGATCACCGATCCGAACGGTTTTGCTAAGCTCTGCGATCAGGCCAAGGCAGCGCTCTGATTTCTCGGCGTGGACCGATATATTATTATCAAAAGCAAAGAAAACCCTCGATACAGATCCCTTTGCGCTCTGCACGACCGTAAGGCCGCGCGGGCACAAGGCAAGGTCTTCATCGAGGGTTTACGTTTATGCGAAGACGCACTGATCAGCGGTCTTTCGTTACAAACACTGATCATTCGGCAGGACAGAATCTCCGTTTTGGAGGATTGGAAAGGGAAGTATCCGAAGATCGCTGAAGCCGAGGTGCTGATGTTCAGCGTGGATATTTTTGATAAACTCTGCAAAACGGTCAATCCTCAGGGGATCGCCATGGTCGTTGAAACTCCGGTGTATAGCTCGGAGGTGTTCGGCAAGCAGGGCCCGTGCCGGTATATCGTTCTCGAACACCTTCAGGATCCGGGGAACATGGGTACCATCATCCGTATGGCTGATGCGTTCGCCTATGATGCGGTACTTTATACGGAAGATTCGGTCGACCCGTATAATGAGAAAGTCCTGCGCGCTTCCATGGGATCCTGTTTTCATATCCCGCTCGTTTCTTTTGCCGACGCGGAAACGATCTTTCAAACACTTGTTGAGAACCGCATCTTCTCCATCGGCGCACATCTTCATGGCCGGAATCTAAGCGATGTGTCTTCTTTTCCTGATCGAAAAGCACTGTGGGTCGGCAATGAAGCAAACGGATTGACGGATACTACATCATCTCATTGTGATATACTTGTGAAGATAGAGATGCCCGGAAAAGCGGAATCGCTGAATGCCGCTTCGGCCGCATCGATCCTGGGATACATTCTGGCAAGGTAGAACCGGAAGTATCTTTTATCGGAAGGAGCAGCAAATATGCAGATCATGATTCTTGGGGCATCCCGTGCAGGTGTGGCACTGATGAAGCGCCTGATTGAGAAGGGTCATACTTGTGTGCTTGTCGACCCGAAAGCGCAGGAAGTAGAGAATACTCTGAATCTCGGAATATTGACTGTCAATGGAGTGATCATTGACAGAGAAGTGCTCAAAGAAGCCGATATGGGATCTATGGATATCGTGTGCGCCATGAGTGACAGTGAGAATCAGAATCTTATGGCTTCGCAGATGGCACGTGATTTCTTCCAGGTTAAGAACGTAATCACCCGCGTTTTCGGGGCGGAAGATTACCATCTTTTTGACGATAAGGGATTTCTGTCTATTTCCTCGACGGTCCTCACTTCGGATGCTTTTCTCCACGCGATTGAGGAACATGTTGAGCGTGAAGAATTTGTGGGCCAGGTCGTCACAAACATGTTTGGTAATAATATCGTTTTCACGCTCCTTGAACTGCCGGATCAATTCATTGGTGCAAGGATCCGGGAAATTGAGGATACGGAAGGACGGCATATCTTCGGAATCGTCAGACACGAAAGCCTTGTGACATCGCTTCCGACTATGAAACTTGAGAAAGGGGACAAGCTGGTACTTGCCGAGAAGAAGGTATAAGTCCGGATGGTTTTACTATGAAGATCGTAATCGTCGGAGCAGGGAAACTTGCTTATTATCTGATAAGAGAACTGGAAGGCGATCATGAGATCGTTATCATCGACAAAGATCCTCAGGCGGCCCTTAAGTTTGCCGATAACTCGGTATCTGAAGTCATCAATGGTGACGGATCCTCTTTCCCGATACTCAAAGAGGCTTGTGATAAGGCCGATCTTATCGTAGCCCTGACGGATAAGGATGAAACCAATATGATCGCATGCCAGATCGCCGAGAATCATCTTGGTGTCCGCTATTCCATCGCTAGAGTGAATAATCCGAAGAACAAAGAAGTAATGGAACATTTTGGCGTGGATTATGCATTCTCCGAAACGCAGATCCTGGCACAGATGATTGAACAGGAGATCGATTACGAAGGGCTCCGGATCGTTCACCGGATCAAGAATTCCGATCATGTGATTATCGAGTTTACCTTGTCCGAGAAATCCAATGCATGCGGCAAGGCGCTTCAGGAGTATAAGTTCGTGCATGATTCGAGAGTTGTTGTCATGGCGACACCGGAAGGGGAGACACTCCCGGCTATCGGCTCTTCCGTGATGAATGCCGGATGTCAGGTCATGATGGTATGCGCGGAAAAGGATATCGAGCAGATCTGGAAAGAGATGGTATGTAAATGCTGATACGCCGCACCCGAGCCAGAAGACTTCTTGAATGGATGATGGATCGTCCCGCACGAGTGATCATGAGCAGTTTCCTCTTGATCATGCTAATCGGAACGTTTATCCTGATGCTGCCTTTTGTAACGAAATCAGGAGACAGTATCGGTTTCTTCGATGCCCTGTTTACAACGGTTTCGGCGACCTGTGTGACGGGTTTGATCGTACGGGATACGGCAACTACTTTCAATACGCTGGGTCAGGTGATCCTTCTGATCCTTATTCAGATCGGAGGATTGGGCCTCGTTACCATCTACACTTTCGGCGTAAGTCTGGTGAGAAGGAAAGTCAACGTGAAGACACGCCTTCTTGCGCAGGAGAGTACGGGCAGTTTTTCTTTTTCTGAACTCAAAGGGCTTTTGCGTACCATCATACTCATGACGTTATTCTTTGAGTTTACAGGCTTTGTACTTCTTTCTACACAGCTCGTTCCACTCTTCGGGTATAAGGACGGACTTTTTAAATCCCTGTTCCTTTCGGTTTCGGCATTCTGTAATGCCGGGTTTGACCTCCTGGGAGATACGGCCTCCGGACCGTATTCCAGTTTCACGGCCTTTAACGGGAACACGGTCGTCATGCTGACCATAGTATTTCTGATCTTTTCGGGAAGCCTGGGTTTCCATGTTTGGAAAGACCTTATCGACTACTGTACCAATAAGTTCCGTGCCATCAAACGTCATGACAAGAAAGAACGGACCAATATCCATATGAAACTGCACACCAGACTGGCTTTCGTTCTGATGGTTGCCCTTCTTGTCGTGGGCGCAGTGCTTTTCCTGCTGATGGAGTGGACGAATGATGCGGCACTTTCAATCGGGTCCTTTACTACAGGGGAGAAAATCAAGGCGGCGCTTTTCCAGTCAATGTCTATGCGTACGGCCGGTATGAATTCCGTAGACCTTCTTGCGATGAGAGACTGCACCAAGATTTTATGTGCGGTGCTGATGTTTATTGGTGCCGGCGCAGGATCCACCGGTGGCGGTATCAAAGTGCAGGTTTTCGCGTTGCTTCTTTATTCTGTTAAGAGCGACCTCAGCGGCAATCCGGAAGTCGTGATCCGTAATCACCGTGTTTCCCGCGATACCGTTCGCAGGGCCCTTACGATCTTTACCATGGGAATCACGCTTGTTGTGGTCCTGACGTGCATTCTTTCGATCACTGAGAAGTCGCTGCTGGAACAGGGGCGGTTTACATTCCTGGATCTTCTGTTCGAGTCGGCCTCGGCATTCGGTACGGTAGGCGTTTCTTCTGCATCTACGCCGCAGTTTTCTTTCTGGGGACATCTTTTCATCATTCCGGTGATGTTCCTCGGCCGTGTCGGCCCTATGACTTTTGCTATGGGTCTGATCATGAAGGATAGAAAGAATACCAAGAGCGTTTATCCGGAAGCCAAGATCCACCTTGGATAAACAAAGAAAAGAGAAGGGACTGCCCTTCTCCTCAAAGACAGTCCCTCGGTATAGAAACTACATGTAGACAAATGACTTGATTTCTCTACCTGGTTCTATTTTAGAAAATAAAATTGTTCAAAATCTTATGAAAATATGAATTTTCTGTTTTCTCCTTCCCCATTATATGAGAAAATACACGAGTATGATTTCTTTCAGGAGTGACGATATGATGAATCAGCTAAAAGACTTTTTCAGCGTCTGGTCGATCCTTCGACAAGCGCTCTATTATTTCTTCTTTATGCTTTTGATCTGGGGCGGATCGAATAAATTCGGTAAGAAGGAGTTCCATGAAGATTATAATGACCTCGAGGTAATGAAGTCACTGCGTGGATTTGCCGCCATCGGCGTTATTTTGCATCATATCTCTCAGGAGCAGGCATTCCAGAGCCGCAAGGCGCTTACGCCGTTTGTGAATGCCGGTGCTTTCTTCGTGGCGATTTTCTTCTTCTGCTCCGGTTATGGTCTGCTTCGAAGCCTGGATACCAAGGAGAATTATCTGAAGGGGTTCATAAAGAACCGTATCGTGAAATCTTTGATGCTGCCGTTCTATGTGAATGTGATCCTGTACGCGATTTATCAGTATTTTCTGGTTCGTGTCAAGTGGCCGGCGGCGCAGTGGATCTGCAATTTCTCGGGCCTTACGATGATGAATGCCTATGCGTGGTTCCCGATCGTTCTGGCGTTCCTTTATCTGTTCTTCTATCTGATCTTCCGTTTTGTGAAGGTCCGTCCCATAGCATTCATTCTGATGGCGGCCGTGATCATCGTGATGGGTATCGGATTCTGTTATAACGGGCACTTTGCCTGGTGGCACGGCGAGAAGGGCTGGTGGATGGACTGGATGCATCCGAATACGATCTGGTGGAGAGAACAGAAGGTTCTGTGGTTCAGCGGAGAGTGGTGGGTCAATTCTTCGATCGCTTTCCTGACCGGATTGATTTTCGCAAACTATGAGAAAGCTATTGTTGCCTGGTTCCGTAAACTCTATGCGCTAAAGTTCCATATTCTCCTGCTTCTTACGTATCTGGCTTATCAGCTTTCTGAGTACGGACAGGCGCACTTCGGATACTGGACGGAGTTCGGCGACGGACTTCCCGGAATCTCGACGAAGATGAAGACTTATTTCTGCCAGTTACCGGTCTTTGCGATTCTGGGACTTCTTGTGATCCTTTTTATGTTGAAGTATCACGTCAGTAATCCTGTTACGCGTTTCTTCGGAGACGTTTCGCTTCACGTATACCTGATGAATCTGATGGCGCTGGAGATTACGAGATTCCTGATGGACAAGCGGAAATTCCCCTTTACGATCACCAAGATGGGCAGCAAGCATAATCTTCTGATCTTTGCCATTATGGCATTCGCACTTACGATCCTTCTTGGATTAGTAGAAAAGTGGCTGACCGACCTTCTCAAGAAAGTGCTTTTCAAACGGAGAAAGAAAGATGCAGAGCAGCCGGCAAGTGTATGACCGCAGGACAAAGACCTGCTATACCGATGTCCAGTACGGTGGAGGATTCCTTAAAAAACTGTACGGGACGGCTTTCGGACGCCTGGTGATGCCGGTGGTGTTAAGCAAGCCTGTCTCAAAGATCGGCGGAGTATATACGGATACTTTTCTTTCCAGAGTGCATATCCGGAAGTTTATTGCGAAAAATAAGATCGATATGGCAGAGTATGAGGATCGTAAATACCGGTCCCTGAACGACTTTTTCACGCGGAAGGTGAAGGCAGGGCATCGCCCGATCGCTTCGGAAGACGGGGCATTTGCCGCCCCTGCAGACAGTAAACTGAGTGCATATTCCATTGGAGAGGGTGAGAGGATCCTCATAAAAGGGAATGAATATACCGTCCGTCAGCTTGTGGGGGATAAGGCGGATATAGAAGAATATAAGGACGGCCTGTGTCTTGTTTTCCGCCTTTCGGTCGATGATTATCACAGGTATTGTTATCCGGACGAAGGATCTATGGTCCAATCCTATCCGATCAAGGGACGGCTGCATACTGTGTGTGATATTTCGGAGAAATACCGTGTGTATCAGGAGAACAGCCGCGTGGTAAGTGTTCTGGATACGGGATCTTTCGGAAGGATCGTGATGATCGAAGTCGGCGCACTTATGGTGGGACGCATCGTGAATCATGATGTAAAAACTTTCCGGAAAGGTGAAGAAAAGGGGTTTTTCCGTTTAGGCGGGTCAACGATTACCGTTTTGATCCGAAAAGATAAGCTCATTCTAGATTCCGATATTGCGGAATATGCGCAGAAGGGAATGGAAGTCAAGCTCCGTTACGGAGAACGGATCGGCTGGAAAGCGTAATTCCTCAGATATTTCTCAAATCAATTATTTAATTAACTTATCGATCTGAGGGCTCAGAGTGAAAGGCTGGGGGATGCGCAGATCCTTGAAAAGCGTCTTGACCATTTTCAGCCAATCAGTATTCAGCCTGCTGATATCACTGGCGGCGAGGATCACTACGGCAAAGAGGATCACATCGTCATGAATGTAGAGGCATTCGTACTTCCAGGTCATTTCATTCTGCTGTGTAAGAACCAGAAGATGGTCGTCGCCGGAGTCGGTGACTATTTGAGATTCTGACTTGGCGAGCATGTCTTTCTCCTGGGTCACGAGGTCGTCAAAATACGTTCTTGCTTCTTCCGCTACCTGATAATCGGTATAGATCATGTACAGGTTGCTGATTACATTTCCTTCCGCTTTGGAATAAACCTGGGCGTAGTGATCCCGTTTCATTGGAGAAGCATCGGTGTTGTCGATGGTACTATCCAGATCATAGTAGGCGTTAGGATCCTGTGCAGAGATATCTTTCTTCTCGATGTGAAGATCAGCGGTTGCATATTTCTCGAAACTCTTAAGATCGAGGCGTGGGGACTTGGAGCATCCGGTCAGACTAATGAGTATGGAAAGACAGATGATCAGAGATAGTACTCGTTTCATGGTTTTCTCCTTAGAGCAAGTGTATATACGCGTTCAATCATAACACAATCGGTCAGAAGAATGTGTTATAATTTTCGCAAGGAAAGAAAAAGGAATGGGTTTTCAAAATGAAGAGACGGATATGGAACATACCGGTAATAGCGATGATGCTTGTTTTTGCGGTATTCATGACTTCATGCAGTACCGAGGAAACGACGAAAAAGAAAAAGAAGACGAAGAAGACGACTACGGAGATCACGTCCACAGAAGTTCCGGATACGGAGCCTTCTGAAGTGCCTACGAGCACGGATGAGCCCGGTACATCTTTGACGGAAACTGAGCCTTCTGTTTCTATTCCGGATAAGACAGAGAGTTCTGAGGTGACTTTCTCGAAAGACGGAGAGGTGACAAGTTCCATGGAAGGACCGATCGTGCAGATCGGTCCGCACGAGTTTGCACCTTATGAGTATGTGAAAGTGGATATTGAAGATCAGGAGATCCTGAATAAAGACGGCCTGAGTATTCACGTTAACGGCTATAAGCTTGGAATAGGAACAACGCGTGATCTGCTGATGCATATCGAAAACCAGACCGGTCATCCTGTGAAACTGAGTAGTCAGCTTCTTAGGATCAATGGCTTTGAAGAGGCGGACTTGTTTATCAAGTATTTTGATGATCAGGCCAGTGAGGATTTCGAGTATGAATTCTACATATCGCTTGGTGATGAGATCGGTTTGTGGGATCCGGAGAAGATTGAATTGTCATTCTCTGTGGAGTATACAGATACTCAGGAACAATATGTGACGGAGCTGCTTCCTATTCTTACTTCACTGTATGACGAGAATACATATAACGAAAGTGCCGATATCGATTTTTCTCACGGAGTTCCGTTATACGATGACGGAAAGATCCGCGTTATTGCAATCGATTATAAGATCGAGGACTATGGCGACGCTAAACTGATTTTCTATATTGAGAATAACACGGATGTGGCCATGATGTTCCAAAAGGAAGAACTGCTTGTCAACGGAGTTGACGCGCCCTTCTTTATATTCAGAACGGTGCAGGCCCATAGTAAGTCGATCGAGACGATGTACTTCTATGAGAGCACTCTGAAGGAGAATAATATTGATAGAATCAGGAATATTTCTTTGATACTTAAGATATCGGAAGATGGGAATTATACCGATAAGACCCTTACTGACCCGCTTACGATCTCCGTGGAGTGAACGGTAACGTAAGGACCAAGGACTCGAAAGCGTGATGGATAATGAAACTGGTGGATATGACTTGCACCGGATGCGGTGCCAATGTGAGAGTGGATGCAGCCGTTAAGGTAGCGACCTGTACGGTGTGCGGGAAACAGATGCTGATCTCACATAGCGGTGAGTTCGGTGAAGGCTATGAGAAAGAAATGGGCCGGATCCAGGCGCAAAGAGACGCGGAAGAAGCGTGGAAGAAAGAGCGTGAGGAGAAGATCCGCCTTCAGGAAGAAGAAAAGAAGCGTAAAGCTCAGCAGAAGGAGATGGATCGTATCCGCAAACAGCTCCAGAAGATCTGCATCGCAGAGACCGTGATCTGTGTGCTGTTTCTCGTCTCTCCGATTGTAGCCAGAGACGGTGTCTCGGTTACCTGGGTGCGTTTCGGATCCGCTTTTATTCAGCTCGGCCTGGTGGCGGCGGTGACCATGTTTTTCACAAAAGATAAGTATTTCGGTAAGGTCGTTCTGGCCTGTCTTTGCGGTGCCGTACTGAGTATTGCGACGACCTTTCTTGCCAGTGCCGTCATTTGGTTCGTGATATTCAATGTCTTAAAACTCATTTGGATGATGAGAGTGGAACGGGTGCGTTATTCCTGGGAAGAGATCCTGGGACAGGTTACCGGGAAAAAGCAGGGTACAAATCAAGAAGATGCCTGATGCCGGCACGCGAATGGATCATTTTCGATGGTGTTATAGAGATGGTTCATTTGATATAATGGTTTTGTGAAGAGGGAGGAATGAGTATGGATATATCGAAACTTCCGGAGGATATCCGTATTGAAGCCGAGAAACGTGGCAAGCCATTGGATCGTATCCGCGGATGCCTTTTGGGCGGCGCGGCAGGAGATGCTTTAGGCTATCCTGTTGAATTCCTGAGTTTTGAGAGTATCCAGGCCAATTATGGCCCTCATGGTATCTCGTCCTATACGACTGAACCGGTCTCACATCTGGCCCTGGTTTCCGATGATACCCAGATGAGTTTATTTACGGCAAATGGACTTCTGTATGCGCAGACGCGTTCTGCGCTGTCCGGCATCTCTTCGCAGCCCAGATATTATGTCTATCTTGCCTATCTTGATTGGCTGGAGACCCAAAGAGGGATCCAGCACGGTGACCGTATCAGCTGGCTTTTTGCTATAGACCGGCTTTGGAACTGCCGTGCGCCCGGAGCGACCTGCCTGGATGCGCTTTCAAGCGGAGAACAGGGGTCTACGGAAAACCGGATCAATCACAGTAAAGGCTGTGGCGGCGTCATGAGAGTGGCACCTGTTGGCCTTTGTCTACGGGATCTGGATGACCGTACCGTAGCGATGGAGGGTGCGGAGATCGCAGCATTGACTCATTCTCATTCCCTCGGTTTCATGCCTGCCGCATTTCTTTCATTCATCATCAAGCGCATCGTCAGTCAGGACGAAACGGATCTGCTGGATATTGTAAAAGAAGGCCGCGAGCTGATCAAAGTGCTTTTCGCGGAGAGAAAACATCTTGGTGCGTTTATTGACCTGATCGATCGGGCAATCGCGCTTTCGGGGAATACGCTTCCCGACGAAGAGAATATTCCGTATATCGGTGCCGGCTGGTGCGGTGACGAAGCTATTGCCATTGCTGTGTATTGCGCGCTACGTCATAAGAGAGACTTCTCGTCTGCCATTGTTGCGGCTGTAAATCACAGTGGAGATAGTGACTCGACCGGAGCACTGACCGGAAACATCGTCGGCGCCATTGTGGGCTATGAAGCGATTGATGAGAAATGGAAGAAGGATCTGGAACTTCGGGATACGATCATCGAGATTGCGGATGATCTTTGCTACGGCTGCCTGATGAGCAAGGATAATGGTTATACGGACGAGACCTGGGTGCGTAAATATGTCCGGGCAGGACGGGAGAGTTAATATGGAACCCGGAGATGTTCAAGAGAATAAAACCCCGGTAATTCCCGGCGAAGAGCTTGTTCCGCAGGCGGATGATTTCGCTTTACCGGAGGAAGAACTGGCGCCGCAGGAGGCGGTTTCAATCCAGCCGGAGGAGGTGCTCACACCTCAGAATAAATTGTTCGTGCCTAATCGCGAGGTTAGTTCGGCTCAGCCGGAGGATGTACTCACTCCGCAGAACACGTCTCCGATCCTTTCGCCGGCTTCTTTTGGCATGAAAGATCCTTCAAAGGAGCAAGAAGAGGCCGGACGGGAAGAAGAGAATCTTCCTTTCTACAAGCAGGTGAATTTCTGGAAGAATATAATCGTATACGTTTTTGCGGCTCTTTTGGTGGGTGCGCTCATCTATGGTGTGGTCTATTTTTTCAATAGATATAATGAGGCGGAAGCCAAAGAAAAACGGAAGAATACCAACAAGGCTGCGGATACCGTCACGGAGGAAACGGAGTATATCGGTGGTCTGCCGAATGCTATTTCGGATCTGCAACGTGCCCTTTCCGGAGGCTCAGGCTCAGGCTCAGGCTCAGGC
>JAFZQI010000028.1 GCA_017620475.1 Clostridiales bacterium
CTTCACATAGTATGTCGTTCCGTTCTTCACGGTGGTTACCGTAAAGGTCAGGGTGCCATTCTTCACTTCAGATTCGGTTACGTCGCCGCCTACCGTCTTCTGCAGCTTGATGCTGCCTGTATCCGGCGCAGGCTTCTCATAGTTGTTTGTGATATCGACTGTATCGGTATTCCCCTTGGAGATTTCTTTATTTGTATTACTATACAGAATGCCATCCGCAGGAAGCGTATACCCAGAAGTCAGCCCTGTCGTATCTTCTGCTACCGTATATCCGGTTCCGGCAATAATGCCTTTAATCGTCAGAGTTTCGCCGGCCTTGATCTTCAGGCTCACGGGAGTTCCTGCAGTAAAGGATACCGTATTCGAACTTCCATCAGAAGACTCCACTACATAATTTCCGGAATAATCCAACGTTACAAGTACATCAAACTCTGTACCTGCGTTGTATTCAGTTGCATTCGTATCTCCAGTTACCGTCTTGGTAATTACCAGATCACCTTTATTCAGGTAAGTATAGTCGTTCGTGATGGTTACCGCCGCCGATTGAGTCTGCGGATCAAGTCTTACCGCACCATCGGCCGGACTATAAGTGGTGTCAAGAGAGTATGCGTTATTTGCTGCTACTCCCTCATCCTTCTCAACTACCTTGTATTCACCGGGGTGAGTAACCATGACTTTTGTCGAATGACCGGCCTTGACCGAGAAATAGTACGGTTCAGCACCGGATTCAAGATTAACGAGATCTCCGTTTGCATCCACATACTTTACGGAACCGTTCGGTTCAACACGCTGGATGGAGAAGTAGTATGTCCAGTTATCGTACATGTGATCACCGGTCTCAACCTTGCTGACCTCGATCCAGTTCTGCGCATATATATTCTTAATCTTACAGGTACCGCCGGACTGCTTCAGGTCCACGATATTTCCGATCTTGTCGCCGATCTTATACTCAACAGACATTTCATATCCACTGATCTTTGCCGCTTCAAGATCCTCAACAACCGTATACTTTCCTTCCGGAATCGGCTGTGTAACAAAATTGCCATCTCCGACTATCGTCACAGCTTTCTTGGTCGTGGTGAATTTTCCCGTTGCATCATCGTAATATTCACCGTCTTCATTGAGAATATAGAACTTGAATCCATCCGGAAGTTTCTCACGGATACCCGGAACTCCCGAAACAGTTTTTTCGATGGTCAAACGGCCATATTTAATTTCCTTATATACATTGGTAATCGTGTAGGATCCGGGATTGTACTTCTGTACAGATGTTCCGGAAATTCTACAATCGACAAACTGGAATGCTTCGGAACTCGAGCCTTCTGCTCCTGTTTCCGTAATTGTGTAGTCACCCAACGGAACATCATTTTGTGTCCATGTCCAATTGCGCGCCTGAAGCTGAGCGCCTGTCAGAGTAACCGGCTCAAATCCGGCAGGACCGCTGATCGTAATCGTCAAATTGGAAAGATCCAATCCCGAAATCTGATTTGCATCCAACGGATTTTTATCCGGTCTTTCGAATACTTTGCTAACCGTAATACTTCCCTTGAGAGGAGTATATTCATTGACCATCTCAAGGTTTCTCTGTTCGCCGGCGGCAAGATTATCGATATGCGTGTTGTAGTTATACGCATCGTTATACTGAGAGGAATTTAATCCATTTGCCGTAACCAGCGCATACGAATTCATATCGATATCACCGGAATCAAGGATCTCGAACAGACGATAGTTTGCGCCTACTTCAAGGCCATAGATGGTCACTTTTTCTCCGGCTTTTACAACCAGGTTCTTCGGAGACGTCTCAAGAGTTCCGTTATAATCCTGGATATATCCCTGTGTGGCTTCATAATCGCCAACCTTCCAAAGCTGGAACTTATATTCTTTACCTACAAATTCATCCGGAAGCGTATCAGCGGTATATACTGTATCACCGATCTTGATCTTCTTTTCCACGGTGATAGAGGCCTTACCGATCATACTCATTTCCTCGTAGGTATTGGTGACCGTAACATCAGCCTGACCCTTCTTCGGGAGAGTCACTTTTCCGTCAGAAGAAATATCCACCGGTCCGGAAGTATTTCCCTCAACCGTAGTATTGACACTGATTTTCGTATCTGTCAGGTTATAACCCAACAGATTGCCTTCGTTCTCGATTACGGTATACTCACCGGGGAGAAGATTGCTGATTTCAATTGCCGAACCATCTGCCGGGACATCAAAGTAATGCTCTGTTGAATCAAGAAGACCTGTATCATTCTGCAGATACATCATACCCTTCTTTACGGCAACCTGGTATGTGCTCTTGCCGGAAGGAACCGCTCCATCAAGAGTTTTTCTCAATGTGATTTTTCCTTTTCCGGCGTCATACTTGTTGTAGAAAGCGCCAAGCGAGAATTCCGCACCGGATGCAGGAACATTTGAATCGATTTCATCCGCAGCCTGTCCGTTCTTCTCCTCATAATACTTATAAGTATTAATGACATAATGGATGATACCATCCACATTGGTGATGACCATCTCAATATCGATTTCACCGGAAGACAGTGATACATTCGAATCTGTCGGGGCAGGTGTATCATTTTCCTTAACTACGAAATATCTTCTCTGCGGGATATTCGGGTCAACTGTCGCCACATCAACCGTGATGTTCGGGAAAACGATCTTGCTGTACTGATCGTTTCTGCAGTCAAGATCCTTTACTCCGCCCGGTTTTTCTGTCTTGAAATCCTTTTCGGTTTCAACAAAGCTGAACGAATACTGGTTTGCCTGAAGTTTTACATTGGTCAATTCACTGATCTGTGAAAAATCGTCAGTAAACGCTTTTCTGGCAGCAAAGTGAATCACGCTCTCATCAACCGTATTTCCCTTATCTTCTCTATCGTGATAAATGTAATGGAACTCACCACTGGAAACCGTTGTCGTACCTGCGGAAGCGATCCAGCCTGCACTGGATCCGACTACGTTACTCGGGATATCGTTAGGGATCAGGAACAAACCTGCGGTCATGTTGTACTTTACAGAAGAAGCATTTCTCACGTTCCAGATAATGCTTCTGGTCATGTATTCATCAACATGCTTATTGTGAAGAGAATCTTCACCGCTACATGTTGTAGTGGAGTCAAAGGAGTAATCGCTGTGCTCTTTTCCGTTTTCCGTATCGATCGTGAATGTCTCATCAACGATCTGCATTCTGTACTGGGAAAGAGTGATATCGCCACCACCGAGCATGTTGAACACAACATTCGTGGAGGGATGCTTTTTAATGAGAAGTCCGTCTGCAACACCGATAGCGGTCTCTAAACGGGATCCCGCTTTGACATTGATGTAGATCGTTGCGTCACGGAAAGACGGATCGCTCAGATCGATCGTAGCGCCCTTATCGCCACGGGGTTCAGAGATCTCGTCGCCATCG
The DNA here is from genome assembly GCA_017620475.1 of Clostridiales bacterium. GTDB lineage: Bacteria > Bacillota > Clostridia > Saccharofermentanales > Saccharofermentanaceae > Scatonaster. Next base: position 3,413 of record JAFZQI010000028.1, read on the forward strand.
AACGCAGGTTTAGCGGCCAGAATACCGGATTGTTTCTTCACCTTGTTGATCATGGAATCTACGTTGCTACGAAGAACATCCTCGTCATATGTTCGATAAAGAACGCTGGCCTTGCAAGCTGTATCGTAGCGGAAATTTGTATCCTCATTTGCCGCCATATCATAAGTCGTATCAATAACGAAATTCATCGTGGAACTGGCATATGTGTTACCAAACCTTGCCACGGAGCCCGGTTCAAGAGAGGTAATGATAAACTGTGCGGTCGCGCTGCCGGCGAGGTCCACATCACAGTTATTGTCCGCACCCGGATTGACGAATTTGTTCGTAGCGAATGTCGTCTCCATATGACCGGCCTGAATAAGCGTCTGACTCAAAATACCATAGTCAACGCTTCTTCCGAGGATCGTACTGAAGTTCACCAAACTTGCCGAGTCATAATCAAGAAGATTACCATCCGCCGCGTACACCACAGGTACGCCTACCTCAAGTCCTTTATTGTTCTTCGACCTCCTTACGGCGATCGTTCCAACCACGAGCGAAGTGGCAAGAACCAGACTTGTGATTCCTACAAACTTTTTGTTTCTGAACAGATTTTTCATAGAGATCCCCTTTTCGTGATTCTAAGATGTCATAGCATAGCTATTCCATGATGTCTGCGTTCTGTAGATAAAGTGCCATATGTGCGTACATGACTATACTATCCTTATAATAGAGTATAGAGGGCAAAAAACAAAAATCAAGCATTTATGACTGGAATTTTCTCAAAAACTCCATATTTTTAGGAAATGGTAATACTTTGTTAACATTTGAATCCATTTCGACATACAAAATCAGTTTCTTTATTTGGTTTATCAAAGAAATAATTACACTAAAACAAACGCAAAAAAAGATCCCGATTCTTTCGAACCGGGATCTTTCTAATCAATCTTTTTGAAAAGAACTTACGCCTTCGCAGCGTTAGCGGCCTTAGCCATTCTAGACTTCTTTCTGGCCGCTGCATTCTTGTGAATATATCCCTTAGCGGCAGCCTTATCGAGTGCAACCTGTGCGTCCTTAACGAGCGCTGCGGAATTATCATCAGATGCGGCGATAGAAGCCGTAGCCTTCTTGACAATGGTGCGCATCTCGCTCTTCTTCATCTTGTTGGCCAAAGTCTTCTTCTCTGCGACTTTTACGCGCTTACATGCGGACTTGATATTCGGCATTTCCTTCACCTCCATCAGTATTAATCTTAATCAGACACCGAGATATTGTACCATGCATATTTTAGTGGTGCAAGAGTTTTTTTGCTATTCGGTCAAAAAATCTCCTTTTGTCGCCTCATAAAGCCCGATACTGGTGGCAATAGGCAGGTTGAGGCTATCAATGTTATCCGTGTGATCGATCCGAACCGGCTGGCCGATCTGCGAAAAAAACGCAGGCAGGCCGGTTGCTTCATTTCCCATGATCAGCGAAAACGGCTTCTCGATCTTCGTCTCGTGTAGAAGGCGGCTTCCGTCCAGCATGAACGGATAGAAATGACGTTCTCCGGCGCCATCGCTTTCCTTATATTCTTCCCACGAATCGTAGTACTTGAAGCGGACACGGCTCAGCGCGCCCATCGATGCACGGATCACCTTCGGATCGAAAAAATCCACTCCCGGACGGATAATGGCGATATCTCTTACCCCAAATCCTGCGCACGAACGGATGATCGTGCCGGCATTCCCCGAATTACTCGGATTCACGAGCACAACATGTGATGCTCCCTTGTCCAGTTCACAGGAATACTTATTGATCATGGCGATCACGAAGCAGTTCTCCTTCTGCGACAGGATCTGAAAGACCTTGTCATTTACCTCGCAGGGAATCCCCCGTTCATTACAGATCTTCAGGATCTTCTCTTTCGTTTCGGATTCGTAAAAAGCACTGTGCAGATATACTCGTGTGACATTTTGGGGCCGGATATTCAAATACTCCATACTGACTGTCGCGCCCAGGCAGTATGTCGTCATGTCTTCTTTTTTATATCTCTTCACTGTTGCCACTATGTTTCCCCGCCCGGTTCTTTTCAAAAAGCAGATCGTTTAAAGCCGTACCACATTGTCCGCATTAAGAAGGCTTTGCAAAAGCACAGCCATATCCTCGCAGATGATCCTCGGATCCTCCGGAATCTTCCCAAGATAGAAAAGCGTTTCATTACACGCTTTCACCACAATTTCCCGGTCCAGGATATCTTTCCAGCATGAATAGCATTCGCTTTCGGGAAGGATGAGCTTGACCCCGTCATGAAGAAGAATGATCTCATCCGGCACCGTTTTGGCCGTTTTCAGGCTGGACAGTGCATGCCTCATCAGGTCACTGCCGTGTTCCAGCGATACCTCATCGCCCTTGTTGTCTCCGACGATCTCTCCTTCAATCAGCAGCACAACTCTTCTCGGACGGCCCTCTTTTGCAGTCAGCGCTATCTGCGGAACCGTTTCCGTCGGCACCTCGGTAAAAAACTCATTCATTTCCATTACTTATCGCTCTCCTTTGCCGAAGAAGGCGCATCCGCCGTCTGTCCCCCAAGCATGGAGATTGCGCGCGGAACGGCGTCTTTGCTGTTTCCCCACGGCTTATCCTTATTCCGGTAGTCAAACTTCAATGTGAACCATTCCACATCTTTGATCAATTCTTCAAGACCCTGGTTATGTGTCTTAGCCAGTGCGGCGACAAAGTCCGCCGCCTGGTTCTGGTTCAACTGATCTGCTGCCGCACGAAGGAGTTCTGCGACATGCGGAAGACAGTGGTATGTCTTGGTCGCGAATGTCTCTCGAAAAGAACTGTCCTCAAAGTACAGCCACATGATGACCTCCATGTAACGGGCCATCGTCTTGTTGATCTTGTCACAGATGATGCAGGAGTCCAATCTCGCATCGATCTTATCCGCAAGCGTAGTCAGTCTCTTCTTGTAGTCCGCGTCCTTTCCTGAAAGCAGAGATCGTTTCGAAGGTGCCGCTTTTTCCCAAAGCGGATCCGTTTCTTTCTTGACGTCCTGAATATGCGTGTGAAGCATCAGGCCCATCCCGAGGCGGTTGATCTCTCTTGCGAACATCTTGTTGAGATGATCTCCGCAGAATCCCGACTTATTTGTCAATTCACGGTTATCCGGCTCCATCAGGGACGGACCGAGATAGTAATCCAGGCTATCGCCTTCGACCTTCGCCTTAAGCGCACAGAGTGGACAGGCGCAGGACGAGGAATACGCATCGTTGACCGGTATGGTGTAGATCTTTTCAATCTTCATAGTTTATCCTTCCCGGCGGCATCACGCGGGATCGTCGTGAATCAGGCGCTTGGCCCGAACGTCTACCGCCACCATATTGATCGAGGAATACTCCTCAATATACCGACCCAGGCGCTGCTGAGCATTGAGCAGCACTTCCTGGGCATTAAAGCCATAATAAAGCTCCAGATCGATACTCAGTACGACACCGTACACACGTTTTTCCGAAGAAAAACCGACCACGTCGTGCACGCCGGGCACTTTCTTAAGCAGGATCTTAACCAGATCTAAAAGCGCGTCATCCGAAATCGAATAACTTCCCAAACTCGAGAAGGTCGGCCGTACGACCGTACGCTCCGTATCCGGTGCCACAGGCTGTACGCCGCGTTCTTTATCCCATCTTCTGCGAAGGCGGTTGAGCGGGTCGGAGAAATAGCCTGAAAACTCGTGCTTGATTTCCATGCTCGGCACCGGAATCGTGTGCATCCCCTCTCGAATACGGGTATTCTTTGCCTGGGTGATCTCCTCTTCCGAACTGACATCCTCGATGCGGATCAGCATGGCCGGCTGATTGAGCCAAAGATTCGTACAGATCTTCTCAAGCATCGCATCCGACGTACCGAGGATCATCAAAGTCTGCGGAAGATTCTCGGCCAACGCACGCCGCATCGTAGAAGACCGGCTCGGATCCTCAAAGAGTGCCTGTCTGACCGATTCAAGCTTGGTCGGTGCTTTTTTCGCGGAGTTGCCGGCAACGATACGGCTGCCGTTGATTAAAAGTCCGTCATCGATGATGTACTTGATCGCATTCTGTTTTGCCACGCGGATCGCCCGGGTACTTTTGCCCGTGCCCGAAGGTCCTACAAAAGCAACGACTGCAATCGAGGAAAGAAGTTCCCTCATCGCATTTTCATCATTGATTGCGCTCTCGATCTGCCGTTCCGTACGAAGATGGGCTCGCGTATCCACATTCTTCTCTAAACGGCGAAGAGTGGCCCGAAGTTCAGGAATAAACACGCCCCTGCGGGAAGCACCCTGCCTCTCCTCCGGGTGTTCATTCTGTTCCTTGCCTTTTTGCTTCGGCAGATCCACTCTTTATTACCTCTTTATATAAAAGCACTTTTTATCGCAGCTTGCGTACGAACCCAAGCCGGATCAGTTGTCCCAGTTGTTGAAGACTTCCTGAACGTCATCGTTCTCGTCGAATTTCTCCAGCATGGTTTCGAGCTTGGTGGCAATTTCCTCGTCTTCCACCTTTGACCAGTTCAGCGGAACCGGACCCAGTGTGGAATCAACGAACGTGTATCCTTTGGCTTCCAGTGCATCCTTCACTTCGTAATAAGATGCCGGATCCGTCAGGATCTCATAGTATCCCTCTTCTGCACTGAAATCTTCAGCTCCGCAATCCAGAGCATCCATCATAACCTGTTCTTCATCATCGAACTCCTCGGAATCGATCATGATCGTACCCTTATCCTGGAACATGAAGGATACGCTTCCGGATACGCCCATGTTTCCATCGTACTTATCGAAAATATGACGGATATCCGCCGCTGTACGGTTACGGTTATTTGTCAGGGCTCTGACCATAATGGCGATTCCGCCCGGGCCATAACCTTCGTATACGATTTCCTCGTACTCATCGCCCTCACCGGCACCGGCAGCTTTCTTGATTGCGCGGTTGATGTTATCGTTCGGCATATTTGCCGCCTTGGCTTTAGCAATGACATCTTTAAGCTTCGAATTGTTTTCCGGATCCGGTCCGCCTGACTTGACTGCTACCATGATCTCCTTCGCAACTTTGGTAAATACCGCACCCTTAGCTGCATCAGAAGCTTCTTTCTTTCTCTTGATATTATTCCACTTGGAATGACCGGACATAAGGAAAACCTCCACCTTCAAAAATGTACATAGTATTATATCACTCAGTGCGATTTCTCGCCAACCGGTTTCACGGCTTCTATCGAATGAGTCTGACTTCTAACTTCACCGCTTTTCAGACTAGAACCGTATACGCCGCATATCCGAAATATCCTGCCGCCGCTCCCGCTGCAAGCGCGATCCCGAGATACTTTGTTTTCTTTCCGTTCCCAATAGCGATCCTGGCTATAAGATAAACAAGAGCCGCTACAATAGAGGGAATGATGCCGATTGCCGCGCAAAGGACAACCGCAAAAAGATCCGATGTGCGATAGGTCTTTTGCTTATCGTCTTTGAAATAGCGGCTCATATCTTTCGGGCTGTTGGTAATGATGACCGCCAGAAGAACCGCTACGATTCCGATTGCTAAAGAAGCCGGTACACTGATAAGCCAGTCTTTGATTTTTCCCTGGGGAATACCTGCTGCGATCTGTACCAGAATGTCGATCCCCAGCGCCAAAGAAAGCACATACATGGAAGAACCGGTATCTTTCATGATCATCATCTCGACAATGACGATGTTGATCATGATAAACATGGCACACAATTCGATAAACGGAAAAATGGTTTTTGCCGGATCCGACGGATCCAGGAACATAGACAAATGAGTAGCCGCCATCACCATATATGCTAAAGCTGTAAGACTCTCGATCTTGATGTATCTCGATGATATCGGCGTTTTGCAGTAGCGGCATTTCCCGCCGAGGAAGAGCCAGCTGAAGATCGGAACCAGATCCAGAGCACCCAGTTCATGAGAACATGTCATGCACATAGAATGTCCTTTGACGATCGTCCGATGCTCCGGAATACGGTAGATACAAACGTTTGTAAAACTGCCGATGACCGCTCCGAACATACCGGCAAACACGATATAGAGTATTGCTAAAACAACATTGGGATCCATACTTTCACTTTCCTCCAATCCACCTCATAACAATATTATAAACACACGTGAAATGCAAATCACCTCTTCTTTTTTATTGTTTTTCTATCAAACTTTTTTGTACATTTTTTACAAAATGTTCAGATTTAGTTGCAAAATGGCAGTTTTCCATGTATATTTATTGAGAAAAAGACGATAGTTTTGTATCGTGTTTGTAAGGGAAAGGGTTACAGGATAATAACAGTTTCGCTCGAAAAATGAGCGAAATTGTAATTTTTTGTTTACACTAGATACTATACAAGCACTGCCATTTGGGTGTACATTACTATTATCGACATAAGGCTGAGGAGGGAGTCTTTCCGTCCTCGCATTTTTAACTAAAACGTGCATCAATTTGGGAGGGTATGATGAAACGATTAGGAGATATTCTTATCGACAGCGGCTTCCTGTCACAGGCAGAACTACAGGAGGCTCTGGAGGCTCAGCGTGCTTCAACAACCAAGAAGCGTCTCGGCGAAATCATCGTAGAAAAAGGTCTGCTTACCGAACTCGATATTCTTCGGGCGATTTCCAGTCAGTACGAACTCCCTATTATTGATCTTCAGCAGGTTGATATCGATCAGGAGGCCACCAAGGTCGTAACCGAGCAGTATTGCGAAGAGAACCTGATCATCCCGGTAGCTTTCGATGAAGGAAAGCTGGTTGTGGCGATTTATGACCCGCTGAATATTCTTGTTACAGATGACCTCCGTTTCCGTACGGGAAACGATATCGTTACCCTTCTTGCTCCTAAGCAGCAGATCCTCGCTGCCATTAAGATGAACTATGGTAGAGAGGTAGCTAAGAAGGCTGCTGACGATCTCGCTGCTGACCTCGATATCGAGGATATGAAGAAACTCGGCGACGAGATCACCGATGAAGTCAACAACGCACCTGTAGTTAAACTCGTTAACTCTATGATCGAGTTTGCTATCCGTGCAAATTCTTCAGATATTCACATCGAGCCGATGGAAGATCGTGTTCGAGTCCGTATCCGTATCGATGGTGTTCTCCAGGAAATCATGAGCAACCCGGTTGCTGCGAAAGACGCCATCATCACCCGTATTAAGATCCTTTCCGGTATGAACATTGCTGAGAAACGTATTCCTCAGGACGGTCGTGTTCAGACATTGATCAACGGAAAACCGGTTGACATGCGTGTATCTATTCTCCCTACGGTACACGGTGAGAAGACCGTTATCCGTATCCTTGCTAAGAACGATGCCAACCTGAACCGTAAATACCTCGGTATCAGCGAACACAATAATGAGATGATCGACAGGATCGTCAAAGTACCTCAGGGCGTGTGCTTGATCTCCGGACCTACCGGTTCCGGTAAAACCACAACGCTCTATACTCTTCTTTCCGAAAAGAACAGTCCCGAAACCAACATCGTAACCGTTGAGGACCCGGTAGAAATTCAGATTCCCGGACTTAACCAGGTACAGGTAAATGTTAAAGCCGGTATGACATTCGCAAGCGGCCTCCGTTCTATCCTCCGTCAGGACCCGGATATCATCCTCGTCGGTGAGATCCGTGACGGTGAGACGGCTGAGATCGCAATGCGTGCTGCTATTACCGGTCACTTGGTATTCAGTACCATCCACACCAACGATGCTGTTTCTTCCATCAACCGTTTGATCGATATGGGTATCGAGCCCTTCATGGTTTCCACCGCGTTGATCGGTGTTGTTGCACAGCGTCTCGTTCGCCGTATCTGCACCAACTGCCGTGAGGAATATACACCGGGACCGGATGAGGTTGAACTTCTGCATCTTAAGCCGGGACAGAAACTGTACCGTGGTGCCGGTTGTTCCGAGTGTAACGAGAAGGGTTATAAGGGTCGTATCGCGATCCACGAAGTCGTCATCATGACAAAGAAGATGAGAGCATTGCTCGAGCGTCGTGCCGGTGAAGACGAGATGCGCGCTCTGGCCGTCTCCGAAGGCACACTTATGCTAGCCGATTCTGCTGCGCAGTTAGTATTGGAGGGTATTACTACTGTGGCAGAGATGAGTAAAGTAACATATTCCATTGACGGTTAAGGAGGAAAGAAAGTGGAAGAATTTACATTAAGTATGGATGCCATTCTCACAGAGGCTGTTCGCCGCCAGGCGTCCGATACGCACATCACGGTTGGTCTCCCGCCGATGATCCGCGTACACGGTGAACTCATGCCCTTGAATTCCAACATCTTGACACAGAGCGATACCGAGTATCTGTGCAAATCCATGTTGGACAAGTCCAGACAGCAGTACCTCAACGAACGTGGTGAGATCGACTTCTCATACGTAGTTAAGGATTACAGCCGTTTCCGCTGCAACGTATTTAAGCAGCGCGGAAGCTATACGCTGGCTGCCCGTACTATCACCACGGAGATTCCGACTTGTGAGCGTCTTGGTCTTCCTGAACTGTTTAAAGATCTTGCACTCAAGCCGCGTGGATTGATCCTTGTTACCGGTCCTACGGGTTCCGGTAAGTCCACAACACTGGCCGCCATGGTCGGTCACATCAACCAGAACCGCCGTTGCCATGTTCTCACACTGGAAGAGCCGATCGAGTATCTGCATCGCCATGGTGAGTCCATGATCAACCAGCGCGAAGTTCATGAGGATACCCTTTCCTTCGCCAATGCTCTCCGTGCTGCCCTCCGTGAAGATCCGGATGTTATCATGGTTGGTGAGATGCGTGACCTGGATACGATCAGTACCGCGATCACCGCATCAGAAACAGGTCACTTGGTTATGTCTACCCTTCACACCAGTGGCGCAGCTGACACCATCAACCGTGTAATCGACGTATTCCCTCCGCATCAGCAGGATCAGATCCGTGTTCAGCTTGGTACCGTTCTGGTAGCCGTTATTTCTCAGACACTTCTTCCTCGTGCAGATGGTTCCGGACGTATTGCGGCATTCGAGATCCTCATCGCCAACGATGCTGTCCGTAACCTGATCCGTGAAGGAAAAACATATCAGATTGATAACACCATCGCGACGAACCTGAAGATGGGAATGTGTTCTTTGGATTACTACCTCGCCGAGCTCACCAAGAAAGGGCTCATCACCCGTGAGACAGCAATCTCCAGATGCAAGGACCCGGACGAGTATCGTCGTTACCTGGCAGCAGCCGGTACTGCAAACTCTGTTTCAAGCGGGCTGTTTAGTTCACTTGAATACTAATAGATAGAAAAGAAAGAAGGAGGTTTGCTTCATGCCAAATTTCAAATATGAAGTAGTCGATGCAGCTGGTCGTTCGAGCAAAGGCATTATTGAAGCGGCAACAATCGGTGACGCTTCAAAGATGTTGCGTGCGGATGGTCGTTACATCGCTTCACTCGAGCAGGATTCTGGTTCCAGTATTCTCTCGATGAACATTGGAAGCCCGAAGCTTAAGACGAAGGATCTGATGATCATCACCAGACAGCTCTCTTCCCTTCTGAGTGCCGGTATTACCGTTATCCGTTCTTTGGATATGTTGTATCAGCAGTTGGAAAGTAAGAAGGCTAAGGCGTGCATCGGCTCGGTTTACGAGTCCATCCAGGCAGGTAAAACTTTGTCCGAAGCGTTCCGCGATCAGGCCAAGGCTCTCCCGCCTATCATGGTTTCCATGATCTCCGCCGGTGAAGAATCCGGACGTCTGGACGAGGTTATGAACCGTCTCGCGATGCACTTCGAAAAAGAGCAGAAAATGAAGAACAAAGTTGCAGCCGCCATGGTTTACCCGATCATCCTCGCAGTAGTTACCTTGGGTATTACGGTCGGACTTATGACATTGATCGTTCCTCGTTTTGCTCAGACCCTGAATGACCTCGGTGGTGAGCTCCCGGGTCTGACCAAAGCCGTTATGAGTTTCAGTAATAGCCTCGTAAATTACTGGTATGTGTACATCGCCGTTATTCTGGGTGTTGTAGTCGGCTTCCGACTCTTCGTTCATTCAGAGAAAGGATCAATGGCCTGGGCGAAGTTCACACTCAAAGTGCCTGTAGTTGGTAAAGCGAACAAGGCAACCGCTGCCGCCCGCTTTACAAGAACGATGGCAACATTGCTCCGAAGCGGTATCAGCGTATTGGATTCCATGGAGATCACAAGTCATACACTTGGTAACAAGTGGCTTGAGTCCCAGCTTTTCGAATCAAGAAATGAGATCCGTAAGGGTTCTTCCGTTTCCCGTTCTATCCGCGGAATCAAAGAGTTCCCTCCTATGATCTACGCAATGACCGCCATTGGTGAAGAGTCCGGTTCTCTGGATAGTATCCTTGATAAGGCCGCTGACTTCTTCGAAGATGAGGCCGATGCTGCAACCGCCAAGATGACAGCAGCTATGGAACCTCTCATGATCGTTGTCATGGCAGGTGTCGTACTTCTCATCGTTGGTGCATGCGGCTTGCCGATCCTGACAATGACCAAGAGCATTATGTGACGATAACTCGAAAGGAGAAAAATTATGGCTTTTGTAACTGGAAGCAGCAGAGAGATATCGATTGACGTCTCCAGCTCAAACATGAAAATGGTACTCGGCGGCTACAACCGCAAGACGGGGGTAGTTTCGATCGAGAAATTCGGTCTGATCCCTCTCGAGTCCGACACGATCTCTGACGGCGTAGTTGCCGATCAGTTCGGCGTAGTAATGGCGCTGAAGAATGCTCTTGCTAAGAGTAACATTCAGGACAAGCGTGCAGTACTCACCGTTGAAGGAAGCTACCTTCATACGAGAGACCTTGAACTCCCGGCAGTAAAGGGTGATCAGCTCCGTGATATGGTTCGCTATGAGATCCTCGGTCAGGGCACGAACAACCGTGACATGATCGTAGAATACATTATTTATGATAAGGTTCTTGATGAAGAGACCAAGCAGCAGAAGTACAAAGTTCGTGCAACCGCTATTCCGAAGGATGTTGCGAATGACTTCCGTGAACTGATGAAGACAAGTTCCCTCGTTCCGGTAGCACTGGATGTTAACCCGAACGCGATCCGTAAGCTCTTTAAGGGTGGTACGATCAACGGAACAACAAACATCAATTCCAATACCCTGCTTCTCATCGAACTGTCCTCGAAGACAACGAACATCACCGTTCTTGACAAGGGATTCCCGGTACTGACCAGAAGACTTCAGTTCGGTCACTCTAACATCCGTCAGGTTGCCGAGACAGTTAAGAAAGTTCAGGGCAACTCCGCGAATAAGTCTTCCATCCTCACCCGCCGTCTTCAGGTGGTTAAGGGCGAAGGCATCTCCTCTGTGGATGTTGCTGATATCGATGTATGGCACGAGACAGTTAAGGATGAGCCTTCTCTGAACGGTGCAGTTTCTGCTTACTTCAAGAGCTTGACTGATGCCATCTCAAGAACAGCTCAGTTCTCGATTTCCAAGTATCATCTGGACGCCATCAGCACATGCTTCCTCTATGGATCCGGTGCAAGATACAGAAAGATGGACAAAGAGCTTGCCCGTCAGCTGGGTACACAGGTTGAGGTTCTGGGTTCTCTGAATACGGTTCAGGGTCCGAAGGACTTCATTCTTAGCGACTATGTGAATGCGTGCGGCGCACTCATTCGTGAAAACTGAAAGGAGGCGAGATTATGAGTTTTGCAAAATCAAAAAATGACTTTTCAAAAAAAGACATGAACTTCTTTTCAGAGTTCAGTTCTGCTGCATCTCAACAGATTTCGTCAGCATTCCCTATTTTCCTGATTGCGACAGTAGCGATCCTTGTGATTACACTCCTTGTTTGGATCATCTGCGGTATTCAGGTAATGAAGACACAGGACAAGATCAACGACCTGAAAGCTACCATGGCTTCTGCAGACTATCAGGCACGTCTTGCTGCTAAAGATCAGTCCCAGGCAGAGGTTGAAGAACTGAAGTCTTACTTCTACGTTCTTTCTTCCCTGGATGCTAAGGTTTCCGGAAAGAATACTTCCGCTGTTGAAACACTCACAACAGTCGTAAGCGTTCTTCCTGACGATACGATTTTGACATTCTACCAGGATACAGACGGAACAGTTGATATCCAGGGCCAGTGCCTCAATCGTGAATCCGCCTACAATTATCTCAACCTTCTGAAGGAGAAGGACATCTTCAGTTTCATCGAAGAAGAGATCAAGGCGATCGATCCTGTTGCGGATCTTCAGTACAAGAAAGAAACCCTTATGTTTGGTACGATGCAGTATAATTTCGCATTCACCTGCACCTTGAAGGGACACTACACCTTATCCTGGGCTTCGTTCATTGACGGTACGGTTCCTACACCGCTTACCAACCTCCGCACTCAGACTTTCAGCGCCGGTTCTGATTTCAAACTTCCGGATATTGCCACATATTCTGAGAATGGCGTGAACTACACCCTGACTAACATTAAGGTTAACGGAACAGCCGTTTCACCGGAACAGCTGCAGGAAGCAATTAACAATAATGCTTATGCCGGTAAGGTTTCTTCCACAATGAATATTGAATTTATGTACAAGGTTGCTGAAGAAGGAGGTGAGTCCTGATGAAAAACTCTGGCGGTAAAGATACACTGTTACTGTTTGTCGTTCTTCTTCTGGCTCTCGGTGCCGTATGCTACATCTTCATTATTAAGAAGAATGTAGACAAGCTGCACGAAGTAAAAAATGAACTTGCTGTTGTTGAACAGGAGAAGGCTAAGAATGATGCCATCATCCAACAAGCTCAGGAACTCGATGCTCAGCGTGAGAATCTGAAGAACCAGATTCAGACACTCGAGACGAAGCTTCCCCCGGAACTCTACACAAGTGCTATTCAGAGAAAACTCTATAAGCATTTCGAGGATGCCGGTATTCCCTTCATCGTTGAAGTTTCGAATACTGCCCTTTCCTACGACACCGTTACACTTCCGGGAGGTTCACCTAGCCCGAACCGTGTTAAGACATCCAGATATATCGTACAGGTTTCCGGTACTGATGGATGGCTTCTGACACATGACGAAGGAGACGATATTCCGTATACCGTATTCTATACACAGCTTAAGATTCCTTCCAGCCAGGCTAATGTCCCTGTAAATAAGGAAGCTCAGGAATATGGTCATGATAGTGCAAACGAATTCAGAAGTGAAACGTATGTTGGTTATGAGCAGTTTGTAACCGCTCTGAAGAAGATCCAGTCTGATGCTCCGGACTACGTTAAGATCGCTGACATTCAGATCGAAGATACGAAGCAGGGTTTCTGCTACTATACAGTTGGTGTAGATGTATATGCTTATGAATTGATCGATCGTATTTCCGCAGCACCTACAGATATGAACTACATGACATGGGTTGGCGCTCAGAACATTGCAACCGGCGGTCTGGTAGGTCTTCCGAACTACTTCGTGATCGATACACCGAACTACAAAGTTCCTACGTCTTCTCCTCTGTATGGACACTACATTTCCTTCACACAGTTTGACTTTGCTGTAACACGTCCGTTCGCAGCTTGGAATCACTGGGGTTATGAGTGGATCAATCTTGATGTTACTTTGTCTGAGATCGCTGATCTTGATCCTGAGCTCGCATCGCTCAAGTTTAAGTATTCGCTCGGTATGATGTCTTATGAAGATTACAACAAGGCTGTAGCGGATTATAACAAGACGATCCAGGACAATGGTGGTGTGGTTGATGCAAGTCTCCTTGAGCAGCCTCAGCAGACACCGGCTTCGTAATCTATATATAGATATATAAGAAGTTGAACGATAGAGGACCACACTTTCGTGTGGTCCTCTTCACATTTCTTCACAATTCACACTTCTCAATATTTATTATTCACATCAGGCCGGGTCACATGATATAATGAGCTCATCCTTATTGAATAACGCCTGATTTCAGCCATTTGGGCAATGAATCGATGTGATGGAAGTTATCAAAAAGGAGCTTGATCATGACCGGATTCTCCCCCAAAAAAGATACGGATTCATGGTCTAAACAAATTTTTTCACAAAATTGTGAAGAAATTTCAAAATTGCTATTGCATTTTCAAAATCACCTGTTATAATGTAATTACAAACTCAATAAAACATTTAGGAGGAACTTATTATGAAGAAGATTCAGAAGAACAGAAAAGGTTTCACACTCATCGAGATGGTACTCGTTATCGCTATCATCGTTATCCTGGCTGCAGTAGTAGTATTCTCTGTTAAGGATTATCTTGACAAGGCAAGAAGTGCTACATCTAAGCTGAACGAAGACAAGTCCATCGTTGAGTCCGTAACAGCTGACATCGACGCTGCTCTGTAATGTAACTGGTTAACTAGCTACTTACTTACTGTTAGTGAAAGCAAACAATTAAAGAGGGGGGGCTGCAAGGTCCCCCCTTTTTACTATTTGTTAACAATTTAGGCTTTGCACATTGGTTAAGATGTGTTATAATGTATTAGGTTATACTTGGAGGAAATTATGAACAAGATCTATAAGTCACGGCGTGGCTTCACACTCATGGAGATCATGATTGTCATCGCCATTATAGTATTGTTGGCTGCGGTTGTTTTCATTTCCGTGCACGAGTTTATAACCAAGGGTGACAGTGCATCCTCAGAGCTCAGTGTTGAGAGATCTTCTTTCCGTGCTAATAATGCTGAAAAAGATGATAAATTCGTCTCAGTGGGTTATTAAGGAGGATGTTAAATGTTTCGATGCAAGAAAGCGTCTAAGCGTGGTGGTTTCACGCTGTTGGAGACGTTGTTAGCTGTTGCAATACTCTTGATTGTATCCTTGATGGCATTTGAAGGCTTTATGACTACCCTGAACTATTCAGGTGATACTGCTCTTGCAGAAAGAGTCAGCAATGAGAATACCGGAGAATGTTATAAGGTTCTCGGAGCCAGAATAAGAACTGATGATGATGGTAATTCAATCTACTATCCTGTTACTGCTGGTATTAGAGTAGCTGATGCTGGAAGTAATTATACTAATACATTCCAAGTCTATGCTCAGGAGGCTGCTGCAGGTAATTCTGTTTTCGCGGGTTCAAGCGCTGCCTCATATGATTCTTCAAATTTTACCAGTACTGCAGACAGGCATTGTTTTGTGTATGTTCCAAGATTATGTACCGAATGTGGAACAGCACTCGGATACTTCTACAATGAAGATACTCATGTTTTGTCGTGTAAGTGTATTAACAAGGATTGCACAAATTATGGTGTAGATATTCCATATAAAACTTGTAATGTTACGGACACTGAAACGGACACTGAAGAAGAGGGGGATTGATGTTTATGAAAGTATTAAATAAAAACAATCGTGCCCTGAAGAAAGGCTTTACCCTTATCGAGATGGTTCTTGCGCTTGCAATCATGGCAATCATGTGTACATATGTCGTTTCGACATTTAAAGTTGTCAATTATAGTCATCTCAAAGTAGTTACTGTAAATAATATGCATGACTATGCTTCCCTGAACCTGCAGGCAGCGCAGAATGTAATTCAGAACGCTAAGTCTATTTCAAAATCCAGTGGTAAAATCATTGGAATTGCTGGCGGAAATGATAACTATGTTTGCTATGGATCTACCTCTACTAAGCTATTGCCTGGTTTGACTCAGTATCATACAGGATCCGGCAAAGCGAAATGGAGACTCGAGATGGAAGTAAAGACTGACAAAGCTTCAAAGACCGTTACAATTACTCTGAAGATGTATGATAACGCTATTCCAAGTTCGGATATTACTTACTCGGACGTTATGGTTGTCTACTGCCCTGGCGTTACAGATGATAACTTTGAGGAGTTCACCAGCAACGCGATCTACGTTTCTTAAGATTTATTTGTTGTCAACAATCAAAAAAGGATACCTCATCTGAGGTATCCTTTTTTATTCCCAAGATCATCTCCTTATTCCTTACCAGAGCTATTTTCTTTATGATAATTTAATAACCCATATGTCTTATATCGCCTCTGAATACAGTTCTAAGGTCTGTATATAAACGATTATATCTCTGTATCGTTTATAACTATAAGCTGTTTAATATGCCGTCTAGGCCTTTCTGGAGCCATCTATTATCTCCGGCTCATTGTGAGATCATTTTTGACGATATCATACGATTATACAGCCTTGTATTCTGACGATTGGTATAGTCTTTCTAAGCTGTTTTACATCATTTGGTATTATCTCCGATCCTGGCAATCAAATCCTCTCTTCTCTATTCTTCTTTGGTCTTATAATTTTCCCCTTCTTCTCTATACCACGTATCTTCAATTGGTTGAACCATATATCAATATTGTTGTTTAACTAAAGAACTCATGATCGTATACAGTATTCCACAGCCTTTTATAGGTTTACTGCTGAAAGCGAATTTATGATATCTCTACGCTCTTTATTGATCGTGTATATAGTTCTACTCAGCTCTTCCTTTTTCTCGCGTTTATATGGTCTTCTGGAAAGAAAAAGAGTGATCACATGATGTTATTGTGTGATCACTCTTTTTCCCATAATAAGGGGGGCTCTTTCGAGCCCCCTTAAAATGTGACTTAATACCTTGTTTAACGAATTACTCGTAGTAATACTCGAAGGAACCTCTTCTATAGTTAGATGAAAGCGGTTTCAGGCTGCTTCCGCTACCCTCACCAGGTGCAGGACAAAAGTCCATCTTGATCGCGTTACCCTGTGCAGGCTGACCAGCATAGGTAGTTGCAATGTTAACAGCCTCTACTCGGCCATAGAACTTAGGAGCATCCAAGAATCGGATAGTGCTCTTTTCTGTTCCTCTACCTGCGAGGGAGATGTATGCATCAACCGTTGCTTGACCGGATGCATGGAAGTAGTTGCTTCCGAGTCCTACGATGTTGCATGCAGGCTCCTGAGAACCAGCTACAGCAGAACCATCGGCATTACGGTCATCGCAAGAGATAATACCTGTCGTAGCTTGACCACCAACGTTCTGGCAAACATCGTAATCATCTCCAGGTCTAGCACGTACATAGAACTGTACGCCAGGAGCCAAAACGATCGTCAGTTTGTAATCTGTAGCATTCGATACAACAATGGTATACGAAGCAAAGGTAACATCATCGGACATATAAATGGATGCATCATCTGTAAGATTAACCTCTAGGCGTCCATTCTGATAGGTACCGTGCATCTCATATTGACCAGAGGCGTTCAGCGGCTTGATGCGACCTGTATAATCTTCCATTTTTAACGATGTATATCCGGTAGTTAAATCGGCATATGCAGCCTGATAGTCCGCAGCATCAGCTACTTGCGTTTCTGCTGCTTTTTCTAGCGCAGTTGTGTTATCATCATCTTCATCAATAAAGGCATCTGCAACAACTTTCATTCTGTTATAATCCGAACTTACAGCAGCATCTGTTGGACTCTTCGTTGTGAATGAACCACTTGCCGAACCACCATCGATAACAACATTATTACCACTACCGCTATAGGTTGCACCATCTGCAACAACGATCGTATCAACCGTCATGTTGCCGTTTGTTGCACTTCCAGAAGCTTTATACATATAAATGCCGTTAGCAGACATATTCATCCAACCGCCGGAACCGATAGAAACAACGTTTCCACTGGTATCATAGAAGCATTTGCAATCGCCATCATTATTACCGATAAAATAGATATCACCTGTGGTCTGTAATCCATTACCCCAAGTAACGTTACCATTCCAGTCACCATAGGAATAATGAACCGAGTAATTGCCTGATACGGCCAAACCGGCATCAGGGCCATAGAAGATAACATCATTATAGTACTGTTGACCCTGACCACCGATAAGCCGACCGGTAAAGATCGTTCTACAGTAGTAATTTGCACCACCACCGCCGGCAGCAAGATATGTTGTGCCGTGGAATACAGCGTATGCACTCGGGTCATTACATGAAAACTCAAATCTGGAGAATTCGTTCTCAGAACCATCCTGACCGCAAGTAACCATGTTGTTGCAGATCTTCGGCGGCTTTACCGGCTTCTTGTACATAAGGTGTACTCTCAAGCTTTCAGCTTTACTATCTTCACCGGTTACGTTGATAAGCGTATGGAAAGAAAGAACGATATCAGGCACATGGTCAGGATTCAACTCCTCTATCTGAGTCGTAGGAGCCGTAGTCACCGTAAAATATGTTCTACTTACAGAAGTAGAATCCTTCATCAAACCAGGCGCAATACTCAAGCCGCTATCTCCCCCTGAAAGATAGCTACCAATTCCGTAACTGCTTGCACCTGTAATCTCATACTCACCATTATCCACCATGGTCAAAAGCTCAGCGTCAGTAAGTTCCTGTGCATTGATCGCATCAAGGATCGCCTCAGCGGCACAACTCAATGTCAATCTCTCCTGGCTCTTCTCCATGTCAACATAGTAACGTGAACGGCCGGCAAGAGTGACTGTTAAAGCAGATGAAATAAGGATAAGCGTAATAGCAAAAATCATCAGAACCATGATGAGCATACTTCCACGTCTGCTCTTGGCCTGAAGACGCTTACCTAATTGTAAGTACTTCATCTTTTTTGCCTCCAATTTCTGTCTAATGTTTCAATTCGGTTAAGTTACATTTTTTTGGTTATACTTAATTATCATTATATTTAGATAAATGCAAAAAGAAAGTGTTTCTATTGGAAAGTTCACATTTCTTCACATTTTTCTTCGTTTTTGTTGGCAATTTCTGTTCTTTCTTTCACTCCGTCAAGTTTTTCCTGCCACTTTTCCCTGACATAGCGTGCCGCGTTCCCATTCACGAACCGGAGCTGTCCCGCTCCATAGAATTCCTGTTTGGGAGTTTTCTTCGCTCGTATCTTACCAGAGAGAAGATTATGTTGCAAACATTTCCATAAAGATAAATGTGTGTGTCCTGAAGAAAACCATTCTATTTCCGGCTGAAGCTCCGTTGCACAGATCGGGCAAACCAGTTTTTCGGAGATCGTTGCCTTCAATGCTTCCTTCTCTGTAGGGAACGCTGCGCTCCTCCATCTGTACTGCGTAGTGAGATTCGGATTAGAGATGTACGTCATCAGATCCGGGAATGAAGAATCACGATCCGGAGTTTTGGCCATAATGGCAAAATAGTCGATAAGGGTTTCCTTGAGGATCCGCGCTTCGTACCATGCGTCTTTGTCCGCACTGTGAAAATCATCCGTCTGAGGAATACGGTAGAAGTCGACCGCGTAGGCAACACTTCTCTGTTGCGCCGTATTCTCCCCTACCCGTCCAAACAAAGGCTGGATATCCAGGAAACGCTCGTTGATTTCCGAGGATTGTCCGTGGATCTTCAGGTTTGCCTTGAGAATGGATATATCGGAATCTCCCCAGGCACAGAGCACATAGTTTTCTCCGCAGAATTCCATGAACAGCTGATATGCTTCCAGGAAAGGCAGACCGCTCTTTAAATCGCTGGTGCTTTTGTTGATGACCCGAGAAACCTGTCTGTTCATGATCTTATAGTATTCCGGACGGACAGTGATCGAGAAAGGACGGGACAACGTGTAATCGTTCTCGGATCGCATAGTGACCTTGACGGCACCAATCTCAATGATTTCTCCGGGGAGGATCTTGGGATCGATGGGTGCAGGAATATAGGGGATCGGCTGATTCCATTCCATATCGAACACTACGAATGTCATGGGGAACAGTTCCTGATTGGGACTCATGCGTCAACCTCCTCTTTTCTCTTTGTGCGCCGCAGGATCTCGATACCGGCCGCAACTGCAACAGTAATGGCAAGTGAACTTATGGAGATCCATTTCCCCGGATCGTATCCCTGTGGAACAAACCGTAATGTCACATCATGTTGTCCCGAAGGAACATGGATCGCTAAGAAAGACCCGTAAGCAGAAAATGTTTCCGTTTTCTGTCCGTCGATCTGCGCCGACCATCCCGGATCGGAAGGAATATTCCAAGCCAGGTTCCCGGGATATGAAGAATCGATGGTTCCGCTCATCTCACCGGCGCTTATCGATGTCAGATTCCACGCACCTTCTCTGATCGTCTCTTCGAAGCGTGTCATCAGATCCGTATCAAGAGCGGCAACATAAAGCTGCAGTTTTGAATCTCGAGGTGCATACAGCGTGAGTTTCACATTCACTCTCATTCCTTCCGTATCCTTCTCATCGATCTTAATCATCGTCGAGGAAGATTCACTCCGGCGATAAGGATTCGTCTGTCCGTTATCGTCAGAGAAGGATACTTCTACCGCCGCATCCTGCTCACACGTATAGTATATATAAATAGGAGTATTATTGGAAGAAAGGATTTCCTGTGACTGAAGAAGGACTTCCATGCGTGCATCCTGTTCCATCGCCGACATATTTCCCTCATCATCCGTCTTCATGTTCTCAAACTCAATTACATCCATGTGAAGCGTCTTGAGAGGTTCCACTCTTGCAAACCGCAGCGCAAGAGCATTCTGGTTTTCAAACGGAGAGTCGGATGTGAGGATATCGTCGTACACATCTTCAAAAGAAAAGAAGAAACTGTTGGTCTTTGTGTTTGGAATCTCCTTGATATCCTTTTTCCCGAACTCTTCCGAAACGAGAAGATCCGAGGACAAAAGAATATCCGTGACTTCGGTTCCTGTTCCGAGACGGATCTCCGAGTCTCCTTTAGCTGTATTTACACCCAAAGCACGGAGCATTTTGGGAAGGGATTTCGGAAGCAGATAACTATCAGCGGAGAATGTCGGATATCCGAAAAGAAGACCGTAGTTACTCTTTTTTTCATTCGGTGCAAGGATGCGGCCTCCCTTGGAAATACCGGAATCTCCCGTTTTCAGGAGCGTGACCATTTCCTTATCTTCACCCTGATAGAGAACTGCTGAATCAAGTGCATAGACCTTCTTCTTTTTCTGCGTCTCCTCCGTTTCCTTCCCGACTCCATTTGGGGAGATTCGAAGGCTTTCCAGGGTATTCTTCTCTACTACGGGAGCTTTGAGTACGGCGTGGTAATATCTCTCCTTGATCGGACGATAGAAAGAAAGACCGCTTTCAAGAAGCATCACCACGGCAAGCGCAGAAAGTATCAGGTTACGGTGCTTTTCGCGAAAAGAACTGAAGCAGAAGACCATGGCGATATAGAAGATGAAAAAGGCGATGGCAACAAAGACGGCGAAGTCGGCGTAGTCCAGTGTCTTGGAAACTGCCGAGCGGATCAGCATAAAGGTGATGATGATTCCGCAGGTCCCCCAGACATGACTTCGGTCATCGAACCAGGATGGTTTCGCAAGGATCCGGCCGGCCATATATACGATCAGGAAAGTAATCAGAATCGAATGGGGGAATTGTCCGCTGACCGGGAAATGAAAGCCCTGGGCAACGAACTGGATGATCTTACTTGACATCGTAATATAAATGCAGACGATGGCGGAGAAGTGATAGACCTTCTCTGAGAAACGGATCCGGGGAGAAAAGCCGTAAAGGAATACAAGGATGATCGGAAAGATTCCGCAGTAGATTGCAGGACTCTGGGTCTCATCTGCCGGGAAGACCAGAAGCGGATCGAAGCAGGCTCTTTCGAGAATATCCCAGGCCTTGAGATCCATGGTCAGGTCTTCCGGAACATGGAGCATCTGTCCTCCGTAGACCGTTTTGCCAAAAGCAAATGCGGAAGGAAGCCAGACGAATGCGGACATACCGATTCCGAGGAAAAGGAATATGAAGAAATCTCGGATCACCCGCAGGAGTTTGCGGGGCTTGGGGCCTTCGTGATAGGATTCCATGATCAGAAGCGGGAACATGAGCAGAACAAACATGAGCATGTACGATCCTGCTTTGGCGCAGGTGATTCCGGTCAGCGCCACGAGGATGGCGAACATCCAGGGAGCGGTGCCGCGGATCAGATAATACATCGAGAGTACAAGAAGCGGAAGGAGGATAACGGTATCCAGTATCCACGGTTCCTGCGAGTATGTCAGGACATAGCTGCATAAGCTATACGATACGGATAGCGCCACCGAAACCGGCGACACAACGTTTTCTTTCTTCCAAAGAAGTACAAACAAGGAAAGCGAGGCAAAGCACACTTTGATGGCAAAGATAAGCTGAGTAGCCTGAGCGATCTTCTCGGCCGGAAACAGAAGATATAGAAGGACAAACGGGCTCATGGCGTAAGACGACACCCACGCCCAGAAGTTCACGCCGCCTCCGGCATTCCAGGTATAGAACAAGGTCTCGTGATTAACGGCCTTTCTTCTCCATTCCGAAATGACGGGAATATACGTATCACGGAGAGTATCCGTAATCAGGCAGTCCTTACTGAAGGGATAGATCTTAAACTTATACGCCACCAGAAGCAGAAGAATCATGGGTAGAAAGAACGAAAGGAGCAGTCCCGCCTTCGTTCTCATCTCGGAAAAAGAGATGCGGCTGTCTTTGCGAAGTTCTCTCATGCATCCTCCGGTTCTTCGGCATCAAATGCATCCTCGTCCGATACGGCTTCCATTCTCTTTCGAAGTGCAAGAGATTCGCGGATCCTGCGGATCACGGTAAGGAAGATCAGTGCCAAAACGGACGCAACCGAAATCAGCACACAGAGTTTGAACTTCGCAGGATAGTACTCGAGCGAAATATTGTGTGTTCCGGAGCTGAGTTTTAATCCCATAAATGCATCGTCGATCGGAAGGACTTCTGCAGACATTCCATCCACCATGGCCGTCCAGTTCTCATCATACGGGATCGTCAGAAAAAGGACTCCGTCATTTTGGGCTGTGACGATTCCTTCTACATGGGTGGAATCGTAAGAGACGACCTTCATCTGTTCATCGGAAAGTTTCTCCACCATTTCACGGTACATCGGTTCCACGACTCGGGCACACTGGATCCAAAGATTGCCGCTCAGTCCGTCTTCGTTAAACGAGATCGTGACCGTCTTTTCACAGTTTTCATCCATATATCCGATGTCGAGGATCTGGTAGGAACGGCCGGAGTATGATGTTTCTTTCGTCTCTTCTGTCACCGTATCCTTATCGTTGATCTTCACATGGGCACCCTTGTTGGCGACCACATACACATAAAGGTGTGTACCCGGCTCCACGTCCAAAGGCTTGATGACGACCTGTGCTTTCTTCTTATCCGTGAAGGTGTACTTGTAACCGGTGCGGGAATTTCCGCCACCTTCGCTCATTCCTTCGGCATCACTCAGTTCAAGTTCAACTTCGGTAAAAACATCTCCGCTGATTCCAAGGCTCTTGACAAAAGCACTGGTGGAGATAAACGGAACCGAGGTCTGATTCATGTGGTATTCCAGCACCGCCGGATCGACCATATAACCCAGAGCCAAGGCATCCGGATTGACGCACTTGCGAAGTGTCGTACCAGACTCGACTTCCTTAAAACAGAACGGGATCGGCGAGGTCTTATAGATATCGTACATGTTCCGTACGCCGAAAAGCGTACCTGTCACCTCGGTCATACCGAAGTTTCGCATGCTGTTGATGCCGTTGTTATGGAAACCCAGATTCTTGATGAACTTAACAAAGCTCTCCCGGGCGGTCGAGGTGAAAATGGAGATTCCTTTCATGTTGTAGAGTGCCGGCTGATTACAGATATATGCCGGATAGATCTCCGAACGTTCAAAGCCGTATTCGCACTTCTCCTCGGACTCCTCCATCATCTGCTGGACTTCATCGTAGTGGGATGCGTAGAACTCCCATCCGGTAAAGCTCTCGTGTGCCGCCACAAGGCTTACTGTCGCAATCGTCGAGGTAGCAAGTTCGGCCGTTAAGATGGAGAACAGAAGGATCTGCTGGAACATGGCGCTTTTCTTCCCCTCGCCGATCACCCGCATGGCCGCGGTGTACAGGATCAGGAAAAGGAACGAAAGCCCGAGAGCCAGATATCCTTCCTCCCCTTCTCCGATCTTCTCGTAAAGGATCAGATAACCGATCATGCACATGCAGGGAACCATCAGTTCCCGCTTCGTAAAACTCTTGAGGTTTCTTAAGACCTTATAGCCCATGATGACCACAAGGAAAGAGATCAGGAAAGCCTGTCGGTAAGGGATCTGGTTCGGGAAGTGGAATCCGTGCCAGATATAAGTCATCATGCGGCTGCTCAGGCTTACATACATGATGGCCAGTCCCACGCCATAAGCGATCTTCTCACGCAGACGGATCTTCTTGCAAAGGAAGAAAAGCGGGATCAGCATCGCCACGAAGACGCCGCAGTATACATTGGCCATACCATCGCGGATATTCGGATTCGGCGCGATCAGGAAACGGCTGATGAAGTCGAACATGTCGTTCATGACGGTAAACTCTTTCGGGAAGGTTCCGCCGGTAGCCGAAGACTTCTGAAGCGTGATATACGTTGATAAAGTCAGGAATGCAGAAAGGCCTCCGCCGATGAGAGAATACACCGCGAAACGCCAAACCGCCGACCAGAAGTTCTTAAGCGTGATCTTCTCCGTAATGGAGACATAGAGGATCGGCGCATAGAACACCAGGAACAGGCAGACAAAATAGCCGGAGTAGAAGTTGGAGATCAGGCAGACGGCAAGGGAGATGCAGTAAAGAAGAGGCTTCTTGTCCCGGAACATCTTGATCAGGCCGAGAACGATCAGCGGCAGAAGCACCACCGCATCATGCCACATGATATTCCAGAAATAGGAGATCGCCCATCCGCAAAGCGCATATGCCGACGAGAATGAAGTCAGGAACAGATCGCGTCTGCCCTTGTCCAGTTCTTTGAGAAGATACGACATGAAAAGGCCCGTGAGTCCGCAGCGGAGTATCGCCAGGAAAGCAATACAGTCGCCGACATATTTCGGCGGAAAAAAGATCGCCAGGATATTCAGCGGGCTGGCCGAATAGTTGGCAAAGACCGCCCAGTAATTGGTTCCGAGGCCGACATTCCAGGAGAAGAAAAGGCTCTGTCCGGAAAGGATCTTATTTCTGGTTTCCACGAGAAAAGGAGCGTACTGGTGATAGCAGTCGACCGTCAGGATCATGTTCTCGCCGGTAGCGAAAGGATGGACCTGCAATATCGCAAAAATCACCATCATGATGAATGACGGGATGAAAAAGGCATATATGTGAAACTGGCGTTCCGATAACTTGCGCAGGAAGCGCTTGTTTGATGGTCGCATGTTCGTTCCTCGTAATTACTTCCAAAGTTTCTTTTAATAGGATTATAAAAATCCGTACGCATAATTGTATCACATAGAGGAAGGTACGGCAAAAATATCCTGACCCGGTGCTTTTCGAAACGAAAAGCGCAGAAAATTATCGGATCTACCGCTTTTCTAAGAGTTCTGTAACTTTACGGAAATAGTTTTTGCATACCATTTATGTTAGAGTAGATGTTGAGTAGTTGTATAACTTCTATGCGAAAAGATGGATAGGATCTATGAAGAAAAATAAGCACAATAAAGACGACCGCTCTTCGGAGAATTTGATGCCGTCGAATGAAAATATTACCGATGCAAAAGCACTGTCTTCCGCAGCGGATCCGGACATGCCGGCGGAAGCTGTGCCAACCGGGGAGAATCTGTCTGAAACTCAGGCGGAACAGCCTTCCGATTGGCAAGGCTCTCCGGATGTGGCTGATGAGCCTTCGGCGGAATACGCAGAAGACATCGATGCGGTTTCGGACGCAGGTCTTGCTACGGCATCTGATGAAGATCTTTCTTCTTTACCTGAGCAGGAAGCATGGATCCCGGACGAACCGGCTCCTATGGAACTGGGCGCGCATGAAGTACATACTCTCATCAACGAAGAGGATCCGGATGCGCCGATCTTTACCGAGACTTCGACTAAGCCTTCTGATGCGACACTGAACTCGAAGGGAAAGAAAGTCACCTGGAAGCCGAAGATGTTCCTTATCGCCATGGGAATCATTGCGATACTCATTTTGATCTGGTCCGTCATCTCTCTGGGAAATCTCAACGAACGCATGACCAGTCCCCTCACCGTCGGGAACCGGGATGTTTCTAATGCGGAATTCAGTTTCATGTATCACTACGTGCTTCTGGAGAATGGCGTAGATATTTTCAAAGAGAACACGGAAAAGATGCTTCAGGCTCCGGGCGAAAACGGATTCCCCACCTATCGCGACTACTTCCTGGATATTACGGCCAAGGAGATCCAGACGACCTATATGCTGTACGATGATGCGTTGGAACACGGGTATTCGATCACGGATGATCACAGAGAACGTGCACAGGCGTATGTGGATTGGCTGAAGACGAAAGCGGATGCGATCCACGTGGATCTGGATACCTACATCAAAGGCACTTTCGGACCTTACGTTACCAAGAGCCTGATCCTGCAGATCCTGCCGAAGGTATACTTCGCAGAAGACTATGCCGGTCACCAGAAACTGCAGGAGCTGAAGGCCACGCCGGAACAGGCGGAGGCAGCATATCAGGATTCCAGAAACTCCTACGATCTGGTTTCCTACCGTGTGCTTCGTATGACATTCGAGGCACGTGAAGAGAACTATGTCACGACAGCGAATATTCACGCACAGAAGATCGTTGATGAGATCGATCACGACCAGAGCAAGTTTGAATCCGTAGCTGCGAAATACTTCTCCGGAGAAGCCCAGCAGCGCCTGCTGGTTCCGGACTCTACGCTTCATAAGCGTGTCCGTTTCTCGGAGATCAACGAGAAAGACTGGAAAGCCTGGCTGTTCGACACTTCGCGCCAGCCCGGCGATTGTGAGATCTTCCATGACGAGTACGGATTCCCGATCATCTTCTGTTTCGTGGAGCGTGTCCGTCAGGAAGAACCGCTGCGTAACGTGCGCTTCTTCTACATTAACCTCGAGGATCAGGAAACGGGACGTGCCGGTATCCCTGCCAGCGAGATCATTCCGCTTTCGCAGACGATCTTTGACAGCATCACGGATGAAGCCAGCATGATCACGCTGGAGACCACTTATGCGGATGAACTCATGGACGGTTCAATGAGAACGCTTCAGCAGACAGCGATCTATCCCGGCAACAACCCGGAAGATGTGGATGAGTGGATCTTCGATCCGACAAGACAGCGCGGCGATAAGATCATGTTCGAAAGAGATAATCAGATGCTGATCCTGTTCTACGTGGAAGCATCTCCGAATCCGGAATGGTATGACCGCGTAAACAGCTTTATCCGCATGGATAACTATCAGCAGTTTGTAAGCGGACATCTGAAAGACTACTCTTACACGTTCCACGAAGAGGGATTAAAGTACATTGAAGACATTCCGTCGTAACGGAAGTGCAGGTAACGATAACCGGTTTGACGAAACTAATGTCGGAAATCAGCCCATGTGCATGATGATGGCGATCAGCACCAGTATGGACGAGAGCATCATGATAGACAGAATGAGGGCAAGAAGCCTTGCGCCTGTGCTATAGCGAGATTTTCCCCGATTGACTCTCATACGGTGAGTCCTCCTTTAACATGCTAGAGATAGTGTATCACGAAGGCGGTTTTTGTCAAACTTCTTTCCTGACCAGGATCGTTCCGTACTGACCTTCGTCTTGGATCTGCAGGCCGTATTGTGCGATATACCAGTCGCGGATATCTTCGTAGCCGGAGCCGACAAACACGGCATCCGGCACACGTTCCGGATTGCGGGAATAGAACAGTTCCAGTCTTCCGATCACGAAAGAATTGAGGTTTTCTTCCGAGTAATTATGTAGTCCCGACAGCCATTCGGACGGGGCGCACATGACCACGTCCCAATCCTCCAGGAATATCCTGGACGTCTTCTCTTCTTTCTTCACGAAAAGGCACACCGGCGCCAGAATATTGAGGGGGAACATCACATAGTTCAGCGGGTAATCATTGACCTTCGGAGTCAGCCCCATGACCGTGATCCCGATCATCAGGCCGAGCACCGGTACCGCCGATAGGAACAGCTACCACTCTCTCTTCTTCGTAAGCTCCGGATGGAGATAGAAGATCACCCCCAGCACCGCGACCATCAGGATGACATACAGGGAAAACGGAGCAACATTCAGAACATTCCATACATACCGCACCAGGATCATAACCGGATTATGCTGCGGATGCTCCGGGTCCTCCAGGATCTGGGGGATATTCTTTATGACGTCGGAAAAGGACGCCCGGGAGAAAAGATACGAACAATCCCGCCAAAAAGAATATATCGTACTTATCGGCAAGCTTTCTGTCTCTCATGATCTTACAGATAACGCAGAAGTTCCTCGCGCACGGCATCCATACGGGAATCGGAAATGCCGAAGTCCATCTTCTTAAAGTTCCAGGCGGACCGGCCGATCCCGTACTTGGTGAACACCTGATTGATCATGGCATACCACTTGACGGTATCTTCCGGTGCAACACGATCGACCACACCATACTCACCGCAATACAGCGCCACGTCCCGTTCCTGTGCCACCTGCAAGGCTTCCGAGAAGATCTTCTCGAAATACTCTGCGCTGAGCGTAGCCTCCTCCGGGAAACCGCGGAAGCCGGTCGTCACCTGTGACAGATTCCGCACGCCCGCTTCCTCCATTTCCTTGTACGGCGCATCGATACGGATCCGGAAAGACGTATCCATGGTCGGAATCCACGGCGCACCCTGATGGGTAAAGATCAGCGGCTCATAGCAATGGAAATTGTATATAATGTTCTGATCATACGGCATCGCCAGATCCTTGACCGAATCGACACTGTTGTTCCAATATCCTCCGACCAGGATCTTGATCGTCGGGGCGATCTTGCGGATCCGGCGGATACACTCGTAAGAAATCGAATTCCAAAGGTCACAATAGGACTGGTCGGTCACTTCGTTCAGCAGTTCGAAAGCCAGCCGGTCTTCATACTTCCCGAACCGCTCCGCGACCCGTTCCCAGAGCGCGTAGAAACGCTCCTGCAGTTTCTTGCTATCGAAGAATCCCTCTTCTCCGAACGCCGGATCGAAGGAATACCCCATGGTCTTATGCAGGTCGAGTATCATGTTGAGGCCGTACTTGCCGCACCAGTCGATCGCATCCTGAATGTGAGCATAGCCGCTCTCGACCGGATTTCCGTCCTTATCCTCGATCAGTTCGTAATCAAAAGGAAGACGGACGTGATCCATGCCCCAGCCTTGAATCGTCTTGATGTCTTCTTCTACTACAAAAGAACTGTATGTTTCTTCCGTATCGTCGCACTGGGACAGCCACCCCCCGAGATTGACTCCTTTTTGGTACCCTTTCCAAGTCTTCATGAACCGTCTTCTCCTCTTCTTTGTCTATACTACGCTCATTATATCAGACTTCGACGAACAGAAGAAATCATTCGAGGTCCTTTTCTCGCGAGGAGATCCATCCGGGTCCTTTTCGAGCGGAAGGATCCATCCGGGTCCTTTTCGCGAGGAGGGATCATTCAGAGATCAGTTCGTATGCAGAGACCCGCCGGATCGAGCCGGACATCACATAGGTCATCGAGAAGATCAGTATACCGATCACGGCAACCGTGATAAGGATCAGTACCGGGAAGATGAGAAAACTTACCTTTTCCACACCAAACCCGGAAAGGATCACTTCCAGAAGCGGATTGACCAGAACATAACCGGCGGCGGCACCGATCACTGATGCAGCCAGCGTGACCGGAAGAAGAGAGAGAGAAAGCTGCAGTTTCAGCTGTTTGCTGGTAAAGCCGACCGCTTTCTTGATGCCGAATTCTTTTTCCTTCTTGATGAAGATCGTCTTCAGAAGGATCTTGATGACCAGAAGAATGATCGCCACATTCAGCGCCACCATAATCATGACGACCAGGGAGACGGCGGAGATCTCCGTGCCTCTGCCGCTGTGGACCTCATCGTACCAGTTGCCCGTGGCCGAACACTTGCTGCCGAGAAGGGCTTTGATATCCGAAAGCGCACGGTCGACACTTCCGACACTCGGATCAGAGACCCGGAAGCGGATGATCTGGTAATTGGGATCCACATGGAGACGCTTGACACCTTCTTCACTCATGAAAATCCTCTCCCCCATGTTATATACGGCCTGCTGGAACCCGGTGATGATGTACCGTGCGGATATGTTCCCGTTCTTGACTTCGATCTCATCTCCGATGGTGACACCCAGACGTTTTGCCAGCACCTTCCCGATCACGCATTCGTTGTCTTCCCGAAAAGCAGCTCCCTCATATACGCCGCAGTCCAGATATTCCGGTTTGTCAGTATAGAAAGTAAATGTCTCGTTGCCTTCGATGCTGATGTTGGTGAAGTTATAGCCGTATACCTGGCTGATGCCGTCAATTTGCGATACCTGCTCCATGATTTGATGGGTCTCTTCGGTATCCGTGTTCACGTTAAAGTATCCGTCCGGATTATCCCCGTTGATCAGGTGCATGAACGAGGTCGGGTCGACTTTGCTGTTATAAAAGAGGACCCCCGAAAACATGATCATAAAGGCGACCACGCTCATCACTCCCAGAAGAATGATATTCTGTCCCTGGCTCTGCAGCATACTCTTCAGAGCCAGTAGCAGATTCAGGCTGCCTTTTGTGTCTTTAAGCGGAAGATAGTTCTTCGCAAAGCTATGTTCTTTCAGACCGAACCGCAGCGCCGTGGCCGGATGCAGATTCTTCAGTTTGATCGTAGACAGGAATACGACGGCGGTCATGGCCACGGCGATGCCGGAGAGGACAAGGATGGTCGTGCCCGGGCAGAAACGGAGCACCCACTGAACACCGGTGATCGTCTGAAAGACCTTGTCATCCAGAACAGGCATAGTGACGTAGGAGATGGCGCATCCGATCACCGCTCCAATCAGGCCGATGATCACATACTCGATGGCCATGGCGGCGCGGATCCCTCCGACGGTGTGCCCGACAGCGCGAAGCGCCCCGATATTCTTGATGTCCCGATCGATGTTGTTATTGATCGTAAAGACGATCATGATCAGGCATACCGCGAGGACGACGATCGCGAACGCCGTCACCAGTCCGGAAAGAATATCCGCAACAGCAATATACCCTTCTTTGGCCAGGTCACGTTCATAGATGTAGTAGTCGATGCCTTCGGAAGCCATTGCATCCGTCGCCGCCTTCACGGTATCCTTCTGGGTGCACTCCGCTGCGCAGTACAGTTTCACCATCTTTTTATTCGCATTCATATTGGTGATCCGGAAGATCTCGTCGGCCCGATTCTGCAGATCGGCAAACGTGTCCGTGTCTACCATGACCTCCATCCAGCCGTAGGCGTTTCCGCCGATCAAGGCCTCAAAGATGCCGCCAACTGTAAGGTCTACGTCCCCCGTCACTTCGAAACGGATGCGGAACCGATCGCCTACATGAATATGATTCACTTTCGCGTAATACGAGTTGAGGTAGATCACGTGCTCTGTGACGGATGCATCCAGGTCGATCATCCGGTATGGTTCAGCGGCACCATATTCCCCGTATCGTGTGATCGTGACGCCATCCAGTTCGATGGCATCCGGGGAATCATTGATAAAGACCTCGGGAGATCCGGGAGAGATCATATCCTGAATGGAGAATTCGGAGATTTCTCTGACCCCGTCAAGGGCCCGGCGGATCTCTTCATCCGATCCGTTCACATACGCCAAAACCTCTGCCTCATGCGTCTTTTCGCATTTCTCGTCATAGATCGAACTGTACTGTCCGGTAAAAAGGCCGGTGTGAAGCAGAAGCGAAGACAGTATCAGGATCATGAGGAAAGCCAGAAGGACGTTCCTGTCTTTGCGGATATTTGCTTTGATTAACTTTACCATCCCATTTCCTCCAGAAATCCCCGGATCATCTCATGTCTTTTCTTATCCCCGCTGACGTATTTTCCGGGATGGCATTCGCCCTTGATGCCGCCGTCCTCAAGATAAAGGATGCGGTTGGCACGGCGCGCAGACTTGATATCATGGGTGACCATGACGACGGACTGTCCCGCGTTATTGATATCGGTGAGAACATTGAGCACGGCCTCGACGCCGGCGGAATTCAGCGCGCCAGTCGGTTCGTCGGCAAAAACCACATCCGGATCGTTGATGACTGCTCTGACGATAGCGGCACGCTGGGCTTCTCCTCCGCTGACCTGGGCCGGAAACTTATCCGTCATTTCTTCACTGATGCCGACCCGCTCGAAAAGGCCGGCCGCCTTCTTCCTCAGGTCTTTCTGCTTCTGTCCGGTGAGCATGCCCGTACTGATGGCATTATCCATAATGCTCATGCTGTCCACGAGGTGGATCTGCTGGAACACAAATCCGCAGTGTTTCCTTCGGAAGACAGCAAGCTGGTCATTGTTCATGTCGGTGATCTCTCTGCCCGAATAATCGATATGTCCCAAAGACGGCTTATCCATGCCGGAAAGAGCATAAAGGAGGGTAGACTTTCCGGCTCCGCTGGATCCCATGATCACGGTAAAGTCGCCGTCATATATCTCGAGGTCGAGGTTCTTGATGATGTGGTACTGTTTTCCTGAAACGGAGAAGCTTTTACTCAGTTTGTCTGTCTTTATGATGGTTTTTCTGTCTTTCGTCTTTTCCATGATTTTCCCCCGGTCAGCTGTCAGTTTGCCGATTGAACATCGGCTGGTGCGGGTCCAGTGCTTTTCGAAAAGAATAGAACGAAAAGATGCCGCACAGTTTTTCTGTACGGCATCAGTATAGTTCAGAAGCATTCTTTAAATCTTTGCGAGAGTTTTAATCGTTTTTTAACCATAACAAAGGGAAACGTGCGGATAGTCCCAATTGCATAAGCTAATTGATTCATTACGTAAAATTCCGCAATTAGAGTCAAACGACCAAAAACAACATTGATTCTATAACAACAAATCGGACATTTGAATCAATTCAATAAAGTAATTCTATCGTTTTCTTCACAAACAATAATCCAAGAATTCTCTTTTGTATAATTTGAATCAACGTAATGTATGCGAATTGATTCTTATTCATTCATTACAAAATACGATTCAATCATCAACCAGATTATTGATTCAAAATACATAAATACGATCAATTCAAATCAATCCCAGCAGTGTGTTGAAGTGGCAAATTGAAAAAGTGATAAATAATCCAAATTTCGGATATATCATATTGCTTTTCTTTCCTTTTCTGTCGTTCAATATATCCATACCCGGTTGAAAAGACATCCTCTTTCACGGCTTATCAGGAGGTGCAACATGGACTTACTGCGACGAGAACTGCTTGCTCATAAAGAACGATTAGAAAGAGCGATTATGGAAGCCGAAAAAATCATGGAAGATGCACCTGTTGGTTCACTGAAAATGTGTACCTGTGGAAAGCATACCCGCCACTACCTCATCACTGAAAAAGGAAACAGCACAGGAAAATACATATCAACAAAAGAAGTAGATTTGATTTCAAGACATGCAAAAAAGTCGTATGCACAGAAGTTTCTCCGTGAGGCGAGGTGCGAATTGAAAGCGATTGAAATCCTTCTTCGATCCATGAATAATCATGATGCAGAAACCGTGTACACAAAATTGAATCCTACCAGGAAGAAACTGGTGACACCGATTCTACGTGATGAACAGGAGCGGATACGCTTCTGGAACGGTCTCTCCTACAACATCTCGACAGACTTTCCTGAAGAGAAAGTATTTCAGACTCGGCGAGGCGAGATGGTTCGGTCGAAATCGGAACTCATGATTGCGGATATGTACTTCGAACTCGGGATTCCTTACAGATATGAATGTGAGGTCAAATTGAAAAACGGCATTGTAAAGTATCCGGATTTCACACTTTACCACGCGGCGCAAAGGACTGTGTATTATCACGAACACCTTGGCAAGCTTGACGACGAGAGATATCGGGAGCGAAACATGAAAAAGTTCCGGCTTTATGAGCAGAGTGGGATATTGGTCGGAAAAAATCTGCTGATTACTTGGGAGTCGGAGAAGTTCCCCTTCAACATACAGACTTTTCGAGGGCAGATAAAGGGGCTCTTCGGAATCAGGTAATTACAGGAGCAGCAACCGTAAGATTACGCGGAGGCCGCCGTCTCGGTTCAGGCATGTGATCTCGCCGCCCATTTTCTCCATGAGGTAGCGGGAAATATATAGGCCCAGGCCCGCGCCGTCTTTGCCCTCGGCATTGGTGCCGCGCTTGAATTTTCCGAAGATGGTCTTGATCTCCTCTTCCGGAACCCCGCCGCCGTGGTCACCGATTTCAACCACAAGAAAACTCTTGCCGTCAACGCCTTTTTCGATTCGGCTATTGACCGTCATGTCGGTATTGGCGTACTTATAGGAATTGGCGAAGATGTTGCCGATGACCTGGTTAAGGCGGAGCGGATCGGCGCTGACAACGGCGTCGACGATGGAAACAGGGGCACCCTTCACCTTCTTCAGATAGTCCGCTTCCTCGATAAATCGCGCGATGTCCTGTGAGGTCACTTCCCCGTCCTTCACTTCAAGATGTTCCAGTTCTTCGAGGGTCGCGTGGAAAAGGTTCGACACGAGGGTATCGATCTGATCGGCCTTGGCATTGATGCTCCGAAGTGTCGTTTTTTCATCCTCCGACTTCGCCTCAAGTTCCATCACGTCCGTCATCGCCTTGATGGACGTCACCGGCGTCTTAATATCGTGAGACAGCTGCGCGACCAGTTCTTTTCGCGCTTTCACGGCCTCCGCCTCTCGGAGCTTACTGGCCCGAAGTTCGTCGCGCATGATGTCGAATGCCTCGGTAAAAGCACCGAATACGTTGCCTTTGTCCATCTTTATGGGAACATCAAGATTGCCGGATGCGACCTTCGATGCGAAACCCTTCATCTCGTCAAAAGGATCCACGACCCGTTTCTTCAGATAGAAATAGAACCCCGCCGACGCGGCCAGCATAGCAAGGAGGAATCCGCCCACGATCACGGCGATCCTCTGATTTCTCTTCACCTGCTGTTCCTGATACGTGTTGTGCACAAGTATCTTGCCGACGATTTGCCCGTCCTCCGTCACCACATCGCGGATGACATCGTAGTGTGTCGTTGCCGAAGAGACAGATGTGGAAATGCCTTCGCGCGTGTATACAAGAAGATTTCCGTCATTGTCGATGACCGCGTAGTCGAAGGGCTGGTCGCTCTCGACCCTGGTTTTCGACTTCGCGCTCACCTCATCCCAATTCCTGCCGAGAGAAAGAGAAAGGCGGTTGATCTCCGTCGGATACGACTCGATCTGACGGGATTCCATCGTGCCGATATAGTAGCCGGCCAGGACGATCGTCACCAGAAAACACGCACAATAGATCAGGAACGAACGGATCTTCACGGCTGATCCTCCAGGATGAATCCCGTGCCCCAGACGGTCTTGATGATTGCCGGGTTACTCGGATCTTTCTCGATCTTCTCGCGCAAATGGCGGATATGCACATTGAGCGTCACGTCACCCACGAACTCGGTTTCCCATATCTTCTCGAAAAACTCTTCCTTCTTAATGATGCGGTTTTTGTTCTTAAGCATATACACCAGAAGCCGGAACTCCATGGCCTTGAGCGGGATCTCTTTGCCGTCGCGGATCACCACGGCGCGGGAAAGATCGATCAACACATCGCCCAGCCGGACAAGATTTGTTTTTTCTTCCCCGGCAAAAGCACTGTCGCCGGGCGTGCCGTCAGATGTGGCCTCATAACGCTTCAGCACCGCTTTGACCTTGGCCAAGAGCACACTCAGAGAATAGGGTTTACAGATATAGTCATCCCCGCCGATTGACAGCGCCAGGAGCATGTCATCCTCCGCCTGCCTTGCACTGATAAAGAAGATCGGCACATTCATGGATTTTCTGATCTCCTGGCAAAGCTCGAATCCCGAGTCCTCGCCAAGGTTGATATCCAGCAGCACGATTGAGCAGGTGTTTTCTTTGAAAAAATCGAGAGCCGATTTTTTGTCGAGCACATACGTGGCCGGCACTCCCGACATATTGAAATACTTGGAAGTGTATTCGGAGAGCTCACGCTCGTCATCTACGATCAGAACACTATACTGCATGGGCACCTCCATCGGCCGGCCGGACCATTTTGTAATGCGGGATCCCGTCGAGGATGAACTCATCGGAGACGATTTCAAAGCCCTGTTTTCCATAATACCCGGCGGCATAGACCTGCGCCTCAAGATAGATCGGCACTTTGCCATACACTTCTTCCGTCACGCATACGCCCTCCGCAAGAAGCCGCCCGCCCAGTCCGGTTCCCCGGGTCTTCTTCGAAGTCAGGACTCTGCCGATCGCCGGATATTCCGGGTGCTCGACGCCGGGGGCAAGTACGCGAAGATATGCCTGCACACCTTCTTCATCCGTAAACCACACATGGATCGCGTCCTTGTCCCGCCCGTCAAGTTCCGGCGCAAGGCACTCCTGTTCGACGACAAAAACATCCACACGAAGCTTCATGATGTCATAAAGCTCGTCCGGCGTCATCTCCTGAAGTTTCTTTATATGCAAGTCCATCGATCCTATCCCCATCTCATCCCAGACACTTGCTGTCTTATTCTCTTTGTCCGCATCATATGTGCGAACAGATTCATCCTTTCAACGACTCGTCGATCTCCTCGGCGAAGCGCACTGTCTCCATCGCATCACGGCAGTATTTGTCCGCACCTATGGCATCTGCGTATTCCTGCGTCAGCACCGCACCTCCGACACACACCTTCGCCCAGGGTGCCTGCTCGCGGAGGAGCTTGATCGTCTCCTCCATTGCCGGTACCGTCGTGGTCATAAGTGCCGAAAGTCCGACGATCGGGGCATGCAGGCGCACGACCTCATCCACCACGGTCTGCTCAGGCACGTCTTTTCCCAGGTCACTGACCGCAAACCCGTAGTTCTCCAGGATCAGTTTCACGATATTCTTGCCGATATCATGGATATCCCCGTGCACAGTCGCGATGACAAATGCGCAGCGGGCCGAGCCGCCCCCGTTTTCTTCCGGAGCCGCCGCCATAGCGATCTTCACCTCTTCAAAAGCACTTTTCGCCGCTTCCGCCGCCATAAGCAGCTGTGGCAGATATACTTTCTTCTTTTCAAAATCCGCGCCGACGATATTGAGCGCCGGGATGACTTCCGATTGGATGATCTCAAGGGGCTTCTTCTCCGAAAGCATCGCCTTCGTTAACGTACCGGTCTTCTCTTTAAGACCGCGGACAATGGCCGCCTGAAGTTCCGAAGCGGGACCGCCGGAAGCGCCATCCGCAGCTCCTGCGCCCGAAGCACCGTTTGCACCGGATGCCCCGCCCGTACCGGTTCCACCACCAGCCGGACCTGCCGCCGGAGCCGCTGTCGGAGCCGGCAGATTCTGTGCGTACTCGATATAACTCATGCAGTTTTCGTCCATGTTATGTAATGCACGAAAAGCATGGTACACGTTCATCATTTCCTGTGAATAGGGGTTCATGATCGCCGCTGAAAGCCCGTCCTGCAGACAAAGGGCGAAGAATGTGGATGTGATGATGTTCCGGTTCGGAATTCCGAAGGATACATTGGAAATACCCAGTGACGTATTGACTCCCAGACCGAAGCGGATCTTCTGTACTGCCTGCATCGTCGCCAGCGCCGCACGTGTATCCGCGGAAATCGTCATGGCCAGCGGGTCGAAGATCAGATCCTTCTTATCGATCCCGAATTCCGAAGCACGGCGGATGATCTTCTCGGCGATCGCCACACGCTCCTCTGCGGTATCGGGGATGCCTCCCTCGTCAAGGGTCAGCGCCACAACAAAACCGCCGTATTTCGCAACCAGCGGGAAGATCGCATTCATGACCTCTTCTTTTCCGTTTACGGAGTTGACCATCGCCTTGCCGTTATACGCGCGAAGTCCTGCTTCCATAGCCACGGGATCCGTCGTATCCAGTTGCAGAGGCAGATCCGTCACCGCCTGCAGTTCTTTTACCGCACGAAGAAGAAAAGCGGGCTCATCGATCTCGGGCAGGCCGACATTCACATCCAGAAGCTGGACGCCCGCATCCTGCTGTTTCAGGGCTTCACCAAGGATATAATCGATATCGTTCTCGCGGAGCGCCTGCTGGAAGCGCTTCTTGCCTGTCGGGTTGATCCGCTCACCGATGAGGATCGGACTTCCGCCGAACTCCACCGCATGGGTATAGGAAGACACCAGCGACCGGTTCTTGGGGACGACCGGTACCGGCGTGATGCTCTTTGCTTTCTCCACCACAGCGGAGATATAGTCCGGCGTCGTACCGCAGCATCCGCCTGCGATCCGTACGCCCTTTTCCAGGAGCCGTCCGACCGACTCGGAAAACTCCGCCGGATATACGTCGTAAACGGTCTTGCCGTTTTCACTACGCGGCAGTCCCGCATTCGGTTTCAACAGAACAGGAACTGAAGCATATTCGAGATACTCCTCCACCACGCCGATCAGCTGATCCGGACCGAGGGAACAGTTCGCACCGATGGCGTCTGCGTGCATGCCCTCGAGCATGGCCACCATCGCTGCCGGCGACGCACCGGTCATGAGCTTACCGTCGCTGCCGTAGGCATTGGAAACAAATACCGGAAGATCCGAATTCTCCTTAGCCGCCAGAAGTGCAGCCTTGGTATCGTAACTGTCGTTCATGGTCTCGATGAAGATCAGATCCACGCCGGCAGAAACACCAAAGCGGATCGTCTTACTGTACATCGCGACCGCATCTTCAAACTCATAATCGCCGTAGGGTTTAAGAAGTCTTCCCAAAGGACCGATGTCCAAAGCCACGAACTTTTCCTGCGTTCCGGAGCTTCTTGCTGCCGCTTCGCGCGCATTTTTGACCGCTGCAGTGACCAGTTCCTCCAGCTCCGCATCATCAAACTTCAATCCGTTCGCGCCGAAAGTATTACTCAGAACGACATTGGAACCTGCGTCATAGTAGGATTTCTGGATTCGGATGATCTCCTCCGGGTGCGTGACATTCCAGCGTTCCGGAAGTTCGCCCGGCTGAAGTCCGGCTTCCTGCAAAAGCGTTCCCATTCCTCCATCGAGAAACAGAAAATGGTCTTTCATGTAGTCGAGAATATTCATATGTTCTAGCGCTCCTGCGGCATAAGTCTTTTCGCAAATTGTACCATATTTCACCGGCCACGGCTATTCACCGGAAGCCGGGACCGTCTCCTGTTTTTCTGCATTTTCCCCTATAGTAACCGATTCAAAAAGGTTCTATAATTCAATGTGGGGATGGAAAAAGAGAAGGATGATCCTTCTTTTCGGAAAGCACTTCGTGCGATGTGAAAGAGAGGTCTGTATGAAAAAGTTTGTAGCGGCCTTCCTGGCCATGTCCTTGTTGATCAGCTGCGCGGCATGTTCCGGCAGTTCCGAAACCACAAAGAAGAAAAAGAAAGCAAAAAAGAGCAAGACGGAAAAGACGGAAACCACGCCTGACGAGACCGAGCCTTCCGAACCCGAACCCACGGAGACAGGCACCACACCGTTCTCATCCGAGCCAACGGAGACAGACACTTCGCCTTCCTCCTCCGATCCCACGTCGACCAACCAGACCTCACCGGTAACATCCGCGACAGAAATGACTCTTTTCATCGCGCTTCCCGGAACCGAAATCAATGCCGATAATGACATTCTCACTCTCATCGCAGAGGAGACCGGTGTCTATCTTCACGAAATGTATAATAACGGCACATCCACAAGTGATGCCATCAGTAAAATGAAGAACTCAGGCAATTACGCCGATTATTTCTACGGCTGGAGCCTGGATCTTGATACGCTTCTTTATGAAGATCTTCTTCTCCCGCTGGACGACTATCTCGACGATCCCGCTTTCAGCAACATCCGGAATCTTTACACGGATGCGCAATGGGAGATGCTGCGACAGGCCGACGGCCATATTTACTGGATCCCTTCGGAGTACCCGATCATTTGGGGAGAAGACAGGACGAAAAACAATACCGAGCTCAAAGCCTTCTGGATCCAGGCCCGTGTACTGGAGTGGGCCGGGTATCCGAAAATCGAGACACTGGATCAGTATTTCGAGCTTTTGGAAAGTTATTATGCAGAGCATAAAACCGAATCGGACGGCACCCCCATCATCCCCTACACGATGAATACAGAAGGCTGGCGCGACTATGCTCTGGAAGAGGCCCCCCAGATGCTTGACGGCTATGCCAACAACGGATCTGTCATCGTGGATGCAGAAAACTATGACGAGCCGACGATCATTGACTACAACACATCGCCCACGGCAAAGAAATATTTCCAAACTCTGAATACTTACTACCACAAGGGCATCGTCGATCCGAACTTCGACACGCAGTCCTACGACGATTACCTAAGCAAGCTTTCATCCGGAACCGTCCTGGGCATGTACGACGCACAATGGGATTTCCAATATGTCATACAGTATTCTGACATCACTTCCAATTATGTGCCGCTTCCTCTGACGATCGAGCCCGGTATGGAAAACCACTATTACCGGAGCGCACCATTAGTTTCTACAAGTGATGGGATCTGTATCTGTTCTGAATGCAAGGATGTGGATCTTGCTTTATATTTCCTCAACCGCTGTCTGGACCAGGACATCCACGATCTCCGCTTCTGGGGCGTGGAGGACCAGGATTTTTATGTGGACGACAGCGGCCTTTTCTGCCGTACTCCCGAAATGATAGACAAATGGGACAACGCCGCGTATCTGGCTTCCCATGTATGCCGTTTCCCGTATCTGCCCTCTTACTCCGGCACTTCCCGGGACGGGATCAATGCTATGCGCCCCGAGGAACAGACCTCCATCTTCTTTGCAACTCTCCCTGAGGATCTTGTCCGCTGCTTCAATGCATACGGCTACGAATCCTATTGTGATTTTATGCACTCTTCCCAGTCCGAATGGGAGCCCTGGTTCCCCATGTACACGTATTCCAACATGATGGGGACAGGCACGCGGGGCGGAGTGGCATTCCTGGATATAAAAACACTCAAGCACACAGCGCTTCCCGCTCTGGTGAAGTCCGATGATTTTGAAAAAGATTGGGATCAATACATGGAGGATTATGCGGCCTGCCATCCGGAGGATTTCCTTGCCGAGATGGAGGAAGAACTGCAGCTTCGTATCGAATTAGCCGGGTGATCCTGTCCCCTCGCCCGAAACGGACAAAAAAGACTGTCTACGCTTCTTTGTCGATTCCGATGATCGCCGTGACGCTCTTGCTCGGCGCCATCAGACAGGAATCGGAAAGCGTGATTCCGAGCCGTCTTTCTGCGTCTAAAAGCGGAAGGAACTCTCTTTGTACCTCGATGGGAAGATCACCGTATCCTGGTGAATATCTCCGTCTGGTCGCGGGATCCACTTGGTCCGATGCCGCGGATCTCATGCCGGCCGCCGCTTTTTCCACTTCCGCATTAAAGCAGTCGCACAGGGATTCGACTCTTTCGGCGCCAAGCCCCTGAAGCAGAAGTCCCAGCCGCGGGTCAGCCTTCTCATATCTTCGGATCAATCGGTCAATACCGGAGCCAATCGTCGCCGCGAAAAGCACTGTTTTCTCGCATCCTTCCAGATTACGGCGGAGGTTTTCCGACTTTTGGTCAAAGGGAAAGACCGGGTATCCTTCCTCATCCCACGATAACGGTACAACAAGAAATCCCACTCGGAAAGAAAGCACATCCGAAACAAGAGACAGTGCTTTTGCCATAGAAGTGGACAAAACCGGATCCTTCTTCGCTTCTTCCTGGCTGTAGACCGGAATGCAGGAATATCGGAGCCACTCCGTTTCATTGACGGGCGGCGCCTCATAGTCGAGATACTGGGGAATCGTTTTCGTTCCTAAGCGGTCCGAAGCTTCCAGCGCCTCCACGATCCGATGAAGATGATCCAGTTCTTTTTCCGAAGGCATATCCGGGTCTCCGCAGGATCAATTCACGCCATAGTCTTTCCATAGGATGTTGGAAAGGTTATGCATGATGGCTTCGGCCACATCGGGCTTATTCATGGAATAGACGTGCACATTGGTCACGCCGTTGGCATAAAGGTCAATGATCTGATCCGTGGCATAGGCGATGCCGGCCTGTTTCATGGAGTCCGGATCCGTTCCGAAATAATCCACGATGGCCTTGAAACGCTGGGGCATGAAGGACCCGCTGAGCTTAATGGCCTTCTCTACCTGGATCGCATTAGTGATCGGCATGATGCCCGGGATCACCGGCACCGTGATACCGGCCTCACGGATCTTGTAGAGGAAGTTATAGAAAAGATTGTTATCGAAGACCATCTGGCTGACGAGGAAATCCGCGCCGGCGTCGACCTTCTCCTTTAAATACTTGATGTCTTCTCTCTGATTACTGCTCTCGGGATGAACCTCCGGATAGCATGCGCCGCCAATACAAAAATCGTAGCCACTCTCCTTGATCTCACGGATCAGTTCCACCGCATGACGGTAGTCCCATTTGCTTCTATCGGTGTTCTCCAGCTCCGGAGTCAGATCGCCCCGAAGAGCCATGATGTTCTCGATCCCCATGCTGTGGATCTCTTCGATCTTACTATGGATCATGTCCTTCGAACTGGACACGCAGGTCAGGTGTGCCATTGTCGGTACGCCGTGCTTCTTTTCGATCGTCTGTGCGATATCAAGCGTAAAGCGGGATGTTCCGCCACCCGCACCGTAGGTCACGCTCATGAAGGCGGGCTTGCTCTCCGCAATCTTCTCTGTCGTCTCCTTCACACTCTCAAAGGACGTCTCCTTCTTCGGCGGAAACACCTCAAACGACAGCGACATGTTCTTCTTGTTCAGGATATCTATAATCTT
Organism: Clostridiales bacterium; assembly: GCA_017620475.1. Lineage (GTDB taxonomy): Bacteria > Bacillota > Clostridia > Saccharofermentanales > Saccharofermentanaceae > Scatonaster. The sequence goes on from JAFZQI010000028.1 coordinate 46,049, forward strand.
CATGAACGAAACTCCTCTTCCTTTCGGCGCATAATCACGGAAACATGTGCACATTATAACATACAGAAAGTCTCCCTTCGATTTCCAAGCCGAAACGGAGAGAGAAAAAAGTGCGGAAACATTCCGAGCCACAAGTTTTGCCGAAGGCAACTGTCCGAAGTGGTGAGGATGCTTTCCGCACTTTTTACATCTCTACGGTTTTTGTCGCCATTTTCTCCCGGAAGCGTACATCATGCTCGACGATAAGCATGGTCGGCTGATACTCGCTGATCAGTTTTTCGAGCTGCATCCGTGAAAACACATCCACATAATTCAAGGGTTCATCCCAGATATAAAGATGTGCCGGTGTCAGGATACTCGTGGCGATCAGGACCTTTTTCTTCTGTCCCTCTGAAAACTCCTCGATCTTCTTGTCGAACTGCACCTGCTCTAAGTCCAGCTGCCGCAGTACCGATAGAAAAAGACTGTAATCCAGACCGTGTTCGAATGCATGCATCCTCAGATCCCCATGAAGGTGCGACGTGTCCTGGTTGATATACGAAATGACAAGGTTGCTCGCCACTTCAAGTTTACCGCTGATTGTGAAGGACTCTGTCCCGACATCCTTCGTGCCCGCTTGACGAAGGATCGCCTTGATGAGGCTTGATTTTCCGCAGCCATTACTGCCCTGCAGGAATACCCTGTCCCCTTTCATGATCTCAAACGATAGTCCCGAGAACACCGGTGCAGCGCCATCCTCGTAGCACAGCGACATCTCACGCGCCTCCACGAGTCTGTCCTTATAGTGTTCCATCGGTGAGAGCTTGAGGTCGCGGATCTGTTCCACATCCTGAAGAAGGCCCTCTTTCTCCGCGATATTCTTCTCCATTCTCTGCTCATAGACCTTGACGCGGGCTTCCATTTTCTTCGTCTTTGCACCGATGTACCCGCGGGTATTTTTGCTGCGGTCATGCTCTTTGATGGGGTCGTACCCGATCTTCGTATTCTCACTTTTGGTTGCCCATCGCTGGCTTTCCATCATAGCGCCGCGAAGCCGTCCGATCTCGCGCAGATGTTTTTCATTCTCCGCCTGCGCGAATGCATCTGCCCGTGTCTTATTCTCCCACCAGGAACTGAAATTCCCCGCCTGCACCTCGATCGTCGAACGGTTCAGGACCAGCACATGATCCACACAGGCATCCAGAAGGTCACGGTCGTGAGACACCAGAATAAAACCCTTCTTCCCGGCCAGATACCGTTTGACGATCTCCCGTGCCTCCTGATCCAGATGATTGGTCGGTTCATCGATCAGAAGGAAATCATTCTCCCCGGAGAAAAGCACTGCCAGCATGACCTTCGTCCGTTCCCCGAAGCTCAGCGTGCGAATCGGCCGATAAAGCAATTCCATATCCACCGCAAGTTCCGAGAGCTCGCACATGACGCGCCAGCTCTCCACACCCGGCTTCCACTGTTCCATCAGTTCATCCGCCGTTTTGGAAAGATCCGAAGGTTCCATCGCATACGGGAAATAGTCGCAAGCCCAATCCAGGCTGATGCTTCCGCTATATTCATATTTACCCAGGAGGAGATTGAGAAAGGTCGTCTTCCCTTTGCCGTTTCGTCCGATAAAACCCAGTTTCCACGATGTGTCGATCGTAAACGAAACATCTTCGAAGATATTATCGAAACTGCTTTCATATGCAAAAGTAAGATGATTTACTTTGATTTGTGCCATAGTCTGCCTCTTTCTGCCTGCAAACAAAAAGCCCGTTCCTGCCCACGCAAAAACAGACCCGCAAATCTACCCATCTCACATTTTTCCGAAGCGTGCTTAAAAACCGCCCGGAAATACGGGTGACACTCATGCGATGATCTGTCGAAAGCGTACACAAGAAGACCCTCTGCAGGTCTTATCTTTAAATCGTGTATTCCTTCAACGATCATCACTTTCTCATCGGTCTACCCCGTCGCGCATTTCGCACTCTTTCTTTAGAATCAGCAGGATACCCGCCGAAGCCGTACCCATGTGTTTATAGTACCACGGCACCGGAAGAAACGGCAAGGCTCTTTCCTTATACCTCTCGTCTAATTCGAAAAGAACTGCCCCCGGAGGCTCGGATCTTCACGTTTTCGGAAGAACACCTCAAGGGGCAGTTTCATTTCAAAGATTTGATCGTACCGCTCTTACACCGAAGGATCTGCGTCATCTTCAGGAGCCGCAGGTATTTCCGGAACCACAGGAGCGATCGGGAGATCCTGGACTTCCGGTGCAGCAGGAACTTCAGGAACAGACGGTGCAACAGGTGCCACCGGAAGATCCGGTACTTCAGGGGCAACTGGTGTTGCCGCAGCAGGCGCATCTGTCGGAAGCGGAGCAAACGGTGCCATTACCGGTGCCGTGGACTGCGGGATCACATCCGGAACGATCGGCACGCCCGGCTCTTCTTCCAGCGCTTCCAGTTCTTCCAAAGAATCGACCGAAGCCGCTTCAGAAGGCTTGGACCAGATCGGAGCAGAAGAATTCAGAAGATCTTCCGGAGACTCAAATCCTGCATCCGGTACCTGACCGACCTGCGGAAGTCCCGTGCTCTGGTTCGCATTGAAAGCCGGAGCCGCCGGTTCTGCCGGTTTGAAAGCCTGTCCGGCCGAAGTTGCCGGTTCAGAAGGAGTTGCCGGCGTAGATGCAAAGGTCGAAGCATATGCCGGAGCCGGAGTTTCCTTCTTTTTCTTGTTCATGATCAGGATAGCGGCAACGATACCTGCAGCAATGACAACACCGCCGATGATCAAACCGATGATCCACATCGGGAATCCGCCGCCAGTCAGCTTAAACTCGCAATGGATCGGTTCTTTCATTTTAAACAGGTCCCATTCCAGTGTTTTTCCGTCAACCTTGGTCGCGTTATTGTCTTTCGCCTTTGCCGGGAGCTGCAGAACAAAGGTCATGTATCCGCCGTAAGAACGGATCGAAGCGGCCTCCAGGCCCTGCTCTTCCGTCTCTTCCGTATTGCTGCTTGCGTCCCAGTCAAGGATATAAAGATCGCCGTCTTTTTCCAAAGTGAAATCTTCGTAGCCAAGTTCAAGTGCCTGCAGTTCTTCAGCGAGATCCTCCAGAGCGATCCCCTCTTTCGAAGCAGAGAAGCCGACGTACTTATGCTTGTCATTCTCTTCCCCCGTGTACTTCCCAACGTCCCATCCTGCGGCCTCAACAAACTCTATCTTCTCATTGAGTTCCTCGTTCTCGTCATCGTTATTGACTACGACATCTCCGTCTCCTTCGCTATCGCTCATCAGTTCAGACGAATCGATCGTTGCGTAAACGATAAAGATATCCACCGTACCATCCTTGTGCACGGAAGCCGTCGTCTTATAACGGATACAGCCAGTGAAACAAAGAATAATAGCAAATACCATCGCGATGGCCAGAAGTCTCCTCAGCTTGCTCATCTTATTCATTTTTTCCTCCCAAACCGCTCGAAGCGTTTTTCAAAATAAATTTATAACACGATTTTATCGAACTCCTGCTGAAAACACAACAACCGCTAAGACGTGACTTTAATAGCAAAGCATGTCCCATCGTGACCTCCCGGAGCCATTCTCATTTTCGCCGGACTTCTTTCCGGAAATCCCTCAGGTTACTCGGCGCCGACGGTAAACTTTACGGAGATCAAGTCCTCTTCTCTACTGCTGTGACCTGCGTAAAGAATGAATTCTCCCGGTTCAAGCACGGTCTTACAATCCGCATTGACGATCTTGAAATCTTCCGGATCGATCCGGAACTCCAGTTCTTGCGATTGTCCCGGCAGAAGCGTAACCTGCGCAAATGCAATGAGTTTTCTCACTGGCGTCAGCACGCTGGACACACAGTCCTTAAGGTACACCTGCACGGTCTCCGTACCTTCCTGATCACCCGCATTTTTCACCGTGACGGAAAGCTTTCCATTCTCATAGGATAAGCCTTCATATACAAAAGCACTGTACCCGATTCCTTCACCGAAAGAGAATAATGGTGTCTCCGGATAATCCACATATTTGTTGCCGTGCCATCCGGGGAGCTGGTTGTAATACACCGGAAGCTGGCCCACATGTCTCGGGAAAGAAATCGGAAGGCGTCCGCTCGGATTAAGCTTGCCGAAGATCACCTCGGCTAACGCCTGACCACCGAACATACCGCCGTTAAATCCGCACAGTACCGCGTCCGCCTTCTCGGCCGTATCCCCCATGCACAAAGGTTTGGAGGCAATCAGAACCGTACAGATCGGCTTTCCGGTGCTTTTCAATTTGGAGAATAATGCATACTGGCAACCCGAAAGATCCAGGTTCGCCCGGTCATGGAACTCGCCGTACTGGTCAATCACATCGCCCACCGCATAGATGATCGCATCCGCATCCGATACCGCCTTAAGCGCTTCCTCCATATCGGCATCGTCCTGATCGGACGGCAGCACGGAACAGCCCTTCGCATAGACCGCCTCGATACCCATCTGCGCACAAAGATCGCGTACGCCTTCCCAAAGTGTCACGTAAGGACGGATGGGCTCACGGGTCGGATCCGGAAGCGGATGCGAAAAGTATGTCCAGTCACCGTACTGCGCACGGATATCATCTGCATTGCTTCCGATCACGGCTACTTTTCTGACCGTGGTACCCTTCGCGTTTGACCCAGCCGTAGAAGCAGCAGACTGAAGCGGAAGCATACCGTTATTGCGAAGCATCGTGGCGCTTTTTCTGGCGGCATCCAGTGCCGCATCCAGGTGCTCTTTCTTTCCGAAACAATCGGGCTCGCCTTTCTTTTCAGGCTTCTCGAAAAGCTCCATCTCGTACTTGATGGTGAGGATATGAAGCACGCACTCATCCACCACCGAGATGTCCACTTTACCGGAAGAAAGGGCCGAAAGCATCCCGTCATAGAAGCCCTTGGTCATCATGATCATGTCATTTCCGGCTTCGGCCGCCTTGATCGATGCGTCCTCCATATCCGCGCAGACATGCTGAAGTGTCACAAGGCTCTCGGCGTTGTTCCAATCGGTGATCACGAATCCGTCAAAATTCAGTTCATCACGGAGGATATCGTGCAGATATTTACGGCTTACGGTAAGCGGTGTTCCATCAATGCAGCCGTAAGCGGTCATGAAGGTTGCACAGCCCACATCCGCTGCACGTTTAAAGGGCGGCAGGAAAAGTTCTCTTACCTTTCTTTCCGCTACCTCCGTATCGTAAGCGTCACGGGCACCCGTTGCCTCGCCGTATCCCAGATAGTGCTTCGCGCATGCCAGGATATGCTCGTCATCCGAAAGGTCATCGCCCTGATATCCTTCAATAATGGCCGCCGCCATTTCACCCGTCAGATACGGGTCTTCACCGAAGGTCTCATTGATCCGGCCCCACCTTGTATCTCTTCCTAAACAAAGCACCGGCGAGAAGGTCCAGTGCAGTCCGTCCGTGGCTACCTCCCGGGCCGTCACCTCGCCCATTTTTCTTGCCACCTCCGGATTCCAGCTGCAGGCGCATCCCAGCTGCGTCGGGAAGATTGTCGCGTGGTTGTTCAGACCGTGTCCGTGGATCGCATCGATACCGAAGATCACCGGGATCCCCAGACGGGTCTGCATCGCCGCCTGCTGGAGTTCTCTTGCGTCATCTCCCAGCACGTGGAGGAAGGAGCCGGCACCCAGTTTGGCCCACTTCAGTGCTTCCTCCCGTCCGCCGTCCGTGTAGGTGACCTGCAGCATCTGCGCCACCTTTTCTTCCGTCGTCATTTTCGCGAGAAGTTCTCTCGCCTTTTCCTTTGCCAATGCTCTCTTCATGGGTCGACCTCCTCTTTTCATTGTTGTGGAATTCTTCTTCAATTGTGGGGTTCTTCAATTATGGAATTCTTTTCCAGGTTCAGTTATGGATTAAAATCAGAACTCCGGTTCAGCCGGGAATACTCATGTCCTTAGGGAATTCAGTGCCACCGGAAACCCGAAATAGGTATCCGGGCAGGGTTCATCTTTTAGGGTAAAATGCCACCACTCGCAATCGATCGGCAGGAAGCCGTTTTTCGTCATCAGTTCGCGGAGGAGCATGCGGTTACTATACTGTTCTTCCGTAATTCCGCGATAGTCCGGGTGGGACTTCTCACTAAAGAAATCAAAGGGACTTCCCATGTCCAGTTCTTTGCCCGTAGACATATCCAGAAGTGTCAGATCAACGGTACTGCCGCGGCTGTGGCTCGAACGGCTGGCGATATACCCTTCTTTAAAAAGGTCCTGTTTCTCGAGGTCCGGATAGAAGAACGGCTTCATCCGCTGATCGAGATCCTCGATTCCCCAAAGGACAAAATGCTTGACCGCATTTACGGGGCGGTATGCATCAAATATCTTCAGACGGTACCCCTGAACATTGGCCAGATTGCTGATCGTCTTTAGGGCCCTGGCCGCCTCTCGGGAAATAATGGCGCACGGTTCCTCATACCCGTCGATCCGGTCGCCGACGAAGTTGTAGGTCGAGAAATAACGGATCTCCTGCACGATCCCCGGCACATAGTCGGACAGCAGGACAAAACCCGATGAATCCATCGATACCTGTTGCGGAAGATCATTTATCATTTCGCGTTCCCCCTGCGCTTAGTATTTACTCACCGCATCACTTTCCGGCCTTGGCGTTACTCCAGCCGCCGTAGTATACAACGCCGTCGACGCGCTTGTAGGCACGGACTTTGTAGTAGTCACCCTTCTTTCCGTTCGGGTCGGTATAGGTCAGCGTGCCGCCAAGGGCACTTGCCACATAGTCGTATTTTCCGGTACTCGTGTTGTACTTATACACGTTATACCGGTCGGCGCCGCTGGCCTTGGTCCAGGTTAAGGTCACGCCCTTGCCGGATTTGAATGTTGCACTCTCCATCGTCGGCGTCGCCAGGGCAACGGCAACAGCAGAAGCATATTTACTATACGAGGTCTCCCCGTTCGCAGTCTTTTTGGCGCGGATCATGTAGTAATAGCGAGTACCCGCCTTAAGGCCCGTATCGGACGTGGAAGTACCGGTCGTTGCTTTGACATAGGTGTAAGGACCGGAAGCAGAGGTCGACCGGTAGATCTCATAGGATCCGGCACCACTTACGGCCGTCCATGAAAGTTTCATGGTCACACCGCTCTTCGGTTCGGCGGTAAGTTTCGTATCCTGAAGAACAGTGACCTTCTTTGCGTCCGACCAGGAGCCGTGGGTAGTCGTCCCGCCGGACTTCGTGTACGGGCGGACCTTGTAATAATACGTCTTTCCGCCTTGCGCCGTCTTATCAACGTACTTGTAAGAGCCGTTTGTCACACTGGCCAGATACGTGTAGGTACCATTTTTGCTGTCCGACCGGTAGACATTGAAGTTACTGAAAAACGGCACCGTTCCCCACTTGATCTGCACACCGTTATCCGTGGGTTCCGCTTTCGTGATCGAGGCCTTTGGAATGGTCAGTTCATAGGGTCTTGTCGCATAGTCGGTTTCATTATCTCCATTGGTGGTTGCCGCGTATACATATACGTGGTAATCTTTCCCCCATTGGGTATAGTCGAAATCTGAAGGCAGTGTGAAATACTGAATCATGGTTTCGTCATCGAAACCGAAGTCGGAATCCTCGAGCAGGTAGAAGATTTGGGCTCCATCTTCCGTGTATGGCTTGTCCGTAATGAATATACCGAATTTCACATAACAGTAGACTTTCTCTTGATCATACCGGAACGGCACAGTCAGCTGGTTTCCTTGAACGTTCCAGCCGGGGAGCATATCGCAGAAGGTCTTGATCCCGTCATCGATCACGGTCAGTTTGTATTCCGTGCCCAATCCGCCGTAATAGCCTTCCACCGCCGTCGAGAAAAGAACTTCGGACTGGAGGATGTTCATCGCCGGAGATACACCGGGATAATTCTTGCTGTTGACCAGCATGCCGTATTGATTACCGAGTTCTCCAACAGCGCCCACATTGTATTCGCTATCCTTCCTGGCTGTCCTCAGCCACCAGAAGTAATCGATGTTGCTATCACAGGCAGGATAATCTTTTTCGCGGTTCACGACCGTCTGCATCGCCGTATACGGTTGGCCGTCGGGAGTGGTCTTGGTTACCCATCCATAGTTCACGGAATAACCGTAGTCCGGGTTGGCCACATCTTCCGCATCGAGGAGAAATACTTTCTCTCCCGTAAGTCCGACAGTCTTTCCATAGTTTTTCTCATTGTCCGATCCCGCTGGGTATGCTTTTCCTCCTTCAAGATAGCTGGAGGCGATCGCTTTTTTCTCCGGTTCGGAAAAACCGTTTTCTCTATTAAGGAATTTCTCCCCGTTCAGGCCGTTCTTCACATCGCTGAATTCCCACTGGTTTACGGCGGAAGCTCCCGTGTTCGCCCGATAATCGGCATCGAAAAGATCGTAATACAGTACGGTGTCGCAGTCCAGGAACATAGTCTCGCTTCCGAATCTTGTGGTATTGGGATCCAGAACGCGGTATCTGATCGGTTCCCCGTCATATGCACCGAACCACACAAAGCTTCCCTGCCAGGGATCATCTTTACTTACAGGGGGCGCCGGTTTTGCGATCCCCGTTGTCCCCAGCCGGGTGTTATCTACGTCCCGGCTGGAACTGCCTCCGGCCAGGACCTCCCCGTTTCCCCGAATCAGGGGCAGAAGGGTCATGCTCAGAATACCCGCAAGAACAGCGGATCCGGCTCGTTTCACAGTTCTTTCAACACGCTCTCTATTCATAATGCCCGCCTTGGAAAAATACCGGCCGATTTCGAAAAATCACAATACTTTGGCCAGAAATGCCTGAAGTCTTTCATTCTTCGGGCTGTCGAAAATCTCTTTCGGTGTGCCTTCCTCAACGATCTTTCCTTCGTCCATGAAGATCACTCTCGTTCCTACCTCTTTGGCAAAACCCATCTCGTGGGTAACGACCGCCATGGTCATACCGGACTTGGCCAGATCCTTCATAACATCGAGGACCTCTCCGACCATCTCCGGGTCAAGCGCTGATGTCGGCTCATCGAAAAGCAGCACATCCGGAGACATGCAAAGTGCACGGACGATGGCGATACGCTGTTTCTGTCCGCCGGAAAGCTGGCTCGGATAGGCCTCGGCACGATCCTCCAGGGCTACCTTCTTCAGAAGCTCCCTGGCTTTCGCCTCGGCATCGGGCTTACTCATCTTCAGAAGTTTTCGCGGCGCCAGCGTCATATTATCGAGGATCGTCAGGTGCGGGAAAAGATTGAAGTGCTGGAATACCATGCCCATCTTCATGCGGAGTTTATTGATGTCTGTCTCGGGCGCCGTGATGTCGGTTCCCTCGAAGGTAATGGTGCCGTCTGTGGGGCGTTCCAGAAGATTGAGGGACCTAAGGAACGTGGACTTACCGGATCCGGAAGGCCCGATGATGACCAGTACCTCACCCTTACGGATATCGGTGGTGATGCCGTCAAGAGCATGGATGTCGCCTTTGTAGTGTTTCTTAAGGTCTTTGACTGAGATAAGGACTTCGCCCGTGGCACCGGAAGAGACTTCTTCACCGGACAGCGAAACCTCCTGATTCAGTTCTTTTGCAGCAGTATTATCGCTCACTGTTTCTCAGCCTCCTTTCCAGAATGGATACCAGTTTACTGAAGAAGATAACGATGACCAGATAGATGCCGGCCACCGCAAGAAGCGGCATGAAGGCTACGAAGGTGCGGCTGCGGATCACGTCGCCGCCACGGGTAAGGTCCATGATGCCGACATAACCGGAAACGGAGGTCTCCTTGATGAGCACGATGAACTCGTTGGCCAGAGCCGGAAGGACATTCTTAAATGCCTGCGGGATGATGATGTAGATCATGGTCTGGATGTAGTTGAATCCCAGGGAACGGCCGGCTTCGAACTGACCGTTGTCGATACTCATGATGCCGGAGCGGATGATCTCAGCCACGTAGGCGCCGGAGTTGATACCGAATGCCAGCACCGCCACCAGAAGTGAATTGGTGGAAGAGGCGAAAATAATGTAGTAGGTGATCATGAGCTGAACGACTACCGGGGTGCCGCGGATGACCGTCAGATAGAGTTTCACGATTGCGTTTAAGAACTTCAGGATGAATTTGCCGAATCCAGGGCGCATGTCCGCGACCGTCTTATCGTGTGTGCTTCGGATGATCGCGGCGATCACGCCGAGCGCGATACCCAGAAGGACGGCGAAGAAAGTGATCTTCAAGGTCATCCACAAGCCCTTGACCAGATACATATAGCGGTCTTCCGCGATGAAGTTGATGTAGAATTCGTCTTTGAGTTTTGCGATCCAGGCCGGCATAGCCAGGCTCGCTTTATATGCGGTTACACTGTTTATCATAGTGGTTCTACCCTCCATGAACCATATTCTTCCAGATACTTCATTTTAATCGAGGATCGCCCCGAATGCAAACTTCCGGTGCTTCCCGAAAGGAAAAGAAAGAGCTGTCCCGTTTCTTCCGGGACAGCTCTTCTTCGATTGCTTTTTCATGCCGGAAAGGTACTCTGGCGCTTTATCCGCGCCAGGCCGTGCCGGTTACGGAACCCTCGATCAGCCGTTGCTCGGGATGTACTTCTCGATGATGGCCGCGATCGTACCGTCATCGGTCAGTTCCTTGAGCGCCTTGTTGATCGCATCCAGAAGCTCGGTGTTGTTCTTGTTGATGCACATAGCATAGTCTTCAACTGCGTAGGAAGTCTCCAGGATCTTCAGGCCTTCGTTGGCAGCGACGAAAGACTTCGCCGGCTCGTTGTCGATAACGACTGCGTCAACCTTACCTGTGGACAGAGCCAGAACTGCGTCATTGCCCTTGGAGAAACGAACTACACGATCTTCTCCGACATCATCGGTCAGGTAGATATCACCTGTTGTGCCCTGCTGTACGCCTACCTTGTAGTCGCCGTCGAGAAGCATATCAACATCGGTGATTTCGGAATCCTCAGCAACGATAACGGCCTGGATACCTGTTGCATAGGTGCTGGAGAAATTAACTGCCAGCTTACGCTCGTCAGTTACGGTCATACCGGCCATACCGATATCGTACTTGTTGCTCTGTACACCTGCGATGATGGAATCGAACTCTACATCCTGGATCACCAGTTCGAGATCGAGTTTCTTCGCGATTGCCTCGGCGATCTCCGCATCGATACCTACGATCTTGTTGTTGTCGTAGTACTCATACGGCGGGAAATACGCATTGGTCGCCATTGTGAGCTTGCCCTTCTGAACGGTCATATCCTTCTTCTTTGCGCAGCTTGCCATCGCAAGGCCCATGCAAAGGATCAGACCGACGGAAACGATCTTGGAAAAAATCTTCTTCATAATTACCCTCCTCAAAGTGGCTTCGGAAGGGTTGTCAGTTACGCCGCCGCAGCATACCTCCTCCTGCGGCCGCAAGACGCACCCCCATCGCCGTCTTTTAGTTACGCTATTAGTATATAACCTCTTGCAAGTATTGTCATTCCGATTTCCCACGAAAAACTCTACGCGAAAAGCACTGTGCGTTGGACATTTCGGACAAAAAGACGGCGCTTACCGCAGATTCACGCACCACAGCAGGTTGTTTTTCTCTTTTCCGGCTCGTTAGCAATTGCCCGTATACACGTACTTGAGGTCTTCGTGGGCCAGTTCTGCCAGCTCGTAGATCCGGTCCACATCCGTGGCTTTGCGGTCCTGCATATGAAAGCGCGGGAAGAATCTGGAAATGTGAAGCGGAATGTCCGCGTCCAACGTCCTGATCCAGGCGGTCAGTTCCCGCATCTCTTCAGGCGAGTCATTCATCCCGGGTACAATGAGCGTGGTCAGTTCCACATGGCAGTACTTCGCCGCTTCCCGAATAAAGGCCTTGACCATCTCGAAATCTCCCCCGAGGACATCTTTGTAGGTATCTTTCGAGAAGCACTTGAGATCTACATTCATGGCGTCAATGAAAGGAAGGATCTCCGAGAGCACAGCAAGTTCCGCCGTCCCGTTTGTAACCATGACGTTCTTTAGTCCGGCTTTCTGAACGAGTTTTGCGGTGTCGCGGACAAACTCATAACCGATGAGCGGTTCATTATAAGTAAACGCCACCCCGATATTCCCTTTCGCTTTGAGCCGGACGGCCGCATCCGCCAATTCCTCGGGCGTGATTTCCTGAGCGGTCTCGGCAAACCCGATCGCTTCTTCGCCCCAGGAGATCTCGCTGTTCTGACAGAAAGGGCACCTGAGGTTACAGCCGTAGCTTCCGACGGAAAGGATCATCGATCCCGGGAAGAAACGGTTCAGCGGTTTCTTCTCGATCGGGTCGAGCGCAAGCGAGGTCACCCGGCCGTAGTTATCCGCCACGATCTTTCCGCCGCGGCAGATCCGGGCACCGCAGAATCCTCTTGCGCCCTCCCTGATCTCACAGTGCCGGAAACATACTTCACACCTTGCCATGAATGCCTCTTTTTCGTCTTCCTATCCCCGCACGGTATGGTTTTTCGCCGACCGAGCGGGGCCTTCATCTTCGCCGGATACCCGGTCTTTTCATCTATCTGTGCCGGATCACTTCAAATCTCTGAAGCTCATATTTCTCGTGCGGCTGGATGCCGCCTTTACTCATCGCGATGGCCACCTGGTCGTCAACATCGTCGACACCGTCAATATCCGGAAGCAGAAGGCCTCTTCTTCCGTCCTTCGTGCTGACGATCACGCCATAGTGCTTCACATCCAGCTGGTCCCTGGATTCGATGATCTCCGGTTCCATCAGAACATCCACATTGATCTCCAGCCACTGAAGTTCGTCCTCGCGGATCGGATCAAAACGCGGATCCCGTGTGCTCGCGCTGATGGCATTGTTTACTATCTCTTTGGCAAGATTCTTCGCCGTTGGTCCGATGGTACCGATGCAGCCTCGCAGTTTCCCCTGTTTATGGATCGATACGAAAGCGCCTGCACGCGTTGTAAGAAGTTCTTCAGGGATCTCAGAATCACCGGGATTTCTCAGCACATCCAGATTCTCCGGCACGCGCACTTTCTCGCCCGTCCGGATGTATTTTTCGATCGTCATCCTTGCCAGCCGCACATACGCATCTGATGCTTCGATCTGCGCCCTAAGTTCCTTCTCTTTCGACTCCAGATGAAGTTTTAGAAATTGGCGGGAAGGATCTGACACAGTGCTTTTCGCGCCGAGCGAAGAAGACGGATCCATTGCATTTGCGTCTTCATTCGCGCCCTCCGGATAGAAGGTGCATATTCCGTAACCGACGCCGGTCACATCCTGATGGCTCAAGGTTTTTGCCCGGACCCGCCGGCCGTCCCAGGCGCCCGCCATGATGACGAAGGAGCGGTGTCCGCACTCCGCCGCGCGATCGCAGAACACCTCGTCGAAATCCAGGAGTTCTCCGAAGGCGGCGCGCCCCATGACATCCATGATCTTTGCATCGTATTCCGGGCCTTCTTTGGCAAATCCATACGGACCGTAGTCCTGCAGTTTGTGTGATAGGTCGCCGCTGGCCACGATCACGGCGCGCCGCCCTGTCTGCTCTACTGCCCGGGAGATGAATATGCCCAGCCGGTAATGGTCCACAAGAGGAAGTCCGGAAAGTCCGATACGCACGAGCTTAAAGTCTTTATATTCTTTCTCGATGAAGTAAAGCGGCACCATCGTCCCGTGATCCAGTTCGGGTTCACGGTCACCCATCGTTCCAGCAGGAAAGCCTTCGTCGTAGGCGATTCCGGAGATCGCGTCGACCAGATCCTCGTCATAGGCTTCGGTAAACTTCACTTCCGGTGCACGGAAATATCCAAAAGAGCCAAGTGCTTTTCGACCGGGAGAAATATGAAAATAATCGGAATACATGGTCGCATGCGGGGAGGTCACAATGACCGTTTCGGGCTGAAGTGCCGCAATCTCACGTGCCACCTGCTCATAGGCGGAAGTCGTCTCCATGACCTGCTTCTCGCTTCCGCGTCCCACGGCAGGAACGATCATGGGCGGATGGGGAACCATAAAAGATGCAAGGATCGGCATGGCGATTACCTCCTGTGAAAAACAAGTGATTCATGAGTCGGCGTTCATCATGTCAGAGCACCGTCTCGTCCTCCTCTTTGCGCAGCGGGCCGGCGCGTTTCCTGTCGCGGAGCGCTCCCATCTGCATATCGTAGAAGACCGTTTTTTCCTGGCCTTTGAATTCGTAATGGATTTCAACAAGCATGTCTTCACGTTTATACGACAGCACTTTGGCGTCGAAGAAAAGATCCAGTGCCTGATTGAGCACGGCATGCTTCTTGGAATCGTATTTGGACAGGTCATCGGGCGTCATCAGGAGCGACCCGAAAAGCGCATTGATCGTTGTCAGCGCCGATCTCTGGTAGAAGGGCATCAGCAGCTTTTCACTTCTGAGCATGAAGACGTCCGGGTCGTTGAGGAACATGCGCTTGTTCAAAGGACTGCGGAAGATCGTATTCATCAGGGTGACCTTGGTGGAGATGCGCTCAGGGTGCGTCAGCCGCCTGTGCGGTGCGTCATCGAAGATCAGGGATACGTCCGGACCTACCCGGCAGAAGTCGAAGCGCCCGCATGCATTGGCAAGGGTGGCTCCGCATCCCAGGATCGTCTTTTTGCCGAGAGTTTCGCGAAGAAGCGAGTAGGCGAATTCCGATGTCTCGCAACGTGTCTTTCCTTTGAGACGCTTGAGGTTGGCCGCGTAAAGGAAGTCAAGTTTGAAGAAGTCGAACTGCATCTCGGCATAGTGCGTCAGGACTTTCCTGATGTACTCGACAACTTCGGGATGATTCAGATCGAGTGCGTAGCAGCCGCTCCAGTTGCCTCCGGCGTAGATATTCTCGCCCTTTTTGTCCTTGGCGATCCAGTCCGGATGTTTACTGACCAGTTTGGATTCTTCTTCCGCAACAAAAGGTGCGATCCAGATTCCGGCCAGCATGGGTTTGTTGTGGATATCCTGAACGATGGGCTCGAGGCCTCGCGGGAATTTGCCACGGTCCACATCCAGCCAGTCTCCGACGAAACATTCGTATCCATCATCGATCTGGAAGACCTGGAATCTCGAGTCCGCCCATAGGATAGCCTTCTCGATCTTCTCTTCGTTAATGTCCTGATAGTGGTTGTACCAGGTCGTATACCCTGCCAGTTTTTGTCTGGATACCGGTTCAAAAGCACTGAAGTATTTCTCTCCGTCTTCGGCGATGTCGAAGTCGAAGAGGGTAAAAGATTCGCCCTCTTTCAGTTCCCGGCCTTCGCAATCGGAGACCAAGCGGATCCGTTCTGCGTTGGGTTCGAACCGGATCATCAGGTATGCGTTCTTGAAATTATGGCTCCCGATGAAGATCGGGTTCTTGCCCGTGATATAGGAAAAATCGAAGCCCTGATAAACGCCCGCCGGCATGTCCCAGAATGCCTGGGAGCCGTAGGCGCGGTAATGGAATTTGTCATTTAGGAGCTTCGGTCTTTTTGCCAGGTTCGTCAGATATTCGCCTGCCATGAATTCTCTTGTTTCCGTCCACGACTGATAGCCGTTGGTCATAAACATGTCGGTGAGATTGAACTTCCAAGGCATGAGGATCTCCGCATTACGGAGTTCCATATCCACGCGCGCAGTGACCACGGTCTTTCTGGTTCCACCACGCATCTCATCTTCAATTCGGATGCAATCGTTGGAACAATCCGTCCGGAATTCTTTTCCATCCACCCGATAGGTAATCTCCATACGCGTCCCTCTAACAAAGCTCTGCCGGCTTCTGTTCCTTACTCGCCGATCGGCTCGCCCTTTCCGTTGAAAAGCGGGATCGTGCCCAGGAACTTAATGTCATCTCTCTTTGCCGCATCTCCTTCTGCAAGGACGCAGACACGGCCCGTTACGGTTCCGCCGCAGATCCGGATCATCTCTTCCATTGCGCGGAGAGAGCCGCCGGTCGAAATCACATCATCCACGATAAGGATACGCTTGCCATTGATCATGTCAGCATCGTCACGACCAAGGTAAAGCTTCTGTGCTCCTTTTGTCGTGATCGACTTATCTTCCACGGAAATCGGATCCGGCATGTAATTCTTCGGTCCTTTGCGCGCAACAAAATACTTCTCCGCGCCGCTCTGACGTGCCATCTCATGCGCCAGCGGGATACCCTTGGCCTCCGCCGTGAAGATGTAGTCGTAATCCTCGCGCGGTACAAGTTTCAGAAGTTCCGTCGCACAGGCTGCGGAGATCTCCGCGTCGCCGAAGCAGATAAAAGCCGCAATATAAAGATCGTCTGCGATTTTACATAGAGGCAGGTTTCTTGTCAGCCCCGCAATTTCCATGGTGTATTTCATCTTCAAAATCTCTCCTTTGAAAGCATTTCGGCCGGGTCATCACCCCGACAATAACATTCTATCACGGAAAAAGCCCAAAAAGAACTGCCGCTCTTTGAAAAGAACTGACCTTCCTTACTTTGTAAACTTCGAGATGAATTTCCACGCTTCTTCGCAGCTGTGGTGGCGGCATTCGTGGATCTGGTTGCTCACGCTCGCCAAAGCCGTTCTGCAGACACCGTCCTCACTGTCGTAGTAGTGAATGGTCAGATCAGCATCACGGGAGTCATCGTGCGCCACTTCTACGCGGTCGCCCGGAACACCCCAGATCGGATCCGCCCAGGAATCCTTGTCCTCGAACTTCACGTCCGAGAAATCAGCCTTCAAACGATTGACCTCCGCCAGGTACTTCACGCGTTCGAGCGAAGAATCCGCATGGAACGGAAGTTCCGGCAGATGCGACTTTTCGCCGCCCGAATAGAACACCGGAACCGGCACCGTCTTATTGATGTTCTCTTTGCATGGCTTGCCGAAGAAAGTCGTGTATACCGGGAAGAGCGCGCTGCAGGGCATCATGCCGGCAAACACTTCCGGGAACTCCTGATAAAGATCCCAGGTCTTACCGGACCCCATCGAAAAGCCCGTTGCATAGATGCGCTTCTCGTCAATGGCGTAGCGCTCCTTCAGTGCATCGATCACCTGCACGATCTCCGCCGCCGGCACGAACTGATGATTCTCCACCGAGACAAAAAGGAATCCGTACTTGTGGCAGATCTCCCACCATCCGGCGACATAAGTCAGGTACATCGATGTGTCTCCGCCGCCATGACAGCCGAACACCAGCGGCACCGGTCCGTTGTCAAAGATACCGTTATTGTAGTAAGCAAAATACCCCACCTTGTGCTCCGGTGTTTTTTCGGGAAGGAAAGTATTATCCTCAGAGGTCTTCACCACAACGGATCCGACATCCTCGGTCATCCCCAGCGCCGCAAAATCCGGCTCGAGCTCAATCTTCCCGCACCACATCTTGAATTTCCATACGAATGCATCGAAATCTTTCTCATACTCGGCAGCATCTTTGACGAGCAGGTTTTCGCATTCGGCAAAAGCACTGTTCACTTCCGCGCTGTTCCCCACACTCAGGATCGCGATGTCTTTACGAGCTACATCCGGAACGACGCTCAGGCCTTCCATGGAGCACATCGCCGGAGTGATCTCACCCGGGCCCCAGAGGTACTCGCCCTGGATGGTCGAAAGCAGATTCTTCGCCACGTAATCGGCAGAAGCTCCGAAACTGTAGATGTCTGTGCGGAAGATCGCCCCGCGCGCGAAGAATCCCTCGAATTTCTGTGTGAAGAAGTTGAAATTCTCGACGATGCCGTCCTTGTATGTAGGGATCATTTTGATCTCTTTAATCACTGCCTGATAAAAGCTCACATCCGCACCGGCCCAGCCGCCTTCGGCCTTCGGGTAAACAAAGATCACACTTCCGTCGACGCGCGCCGCAATCGATGCGAGCCCGCTGTCTTTAGCAAAAGCGATCTCTGCCTCGCGTTCCATTTTCTCTTCCTCGAACACCAGCAGCAGCGGCGCGCGGAATGAATAATTGTTGGTCTGCCCGTCCAGGTCATTCTCGGGCACAAAAACCTTCATGTAAAAAACGGAAAACTCGTTCTCCCAATACTTACCGCCGTTCACATCCATAACGGCCGGGCGTTCCATCATCGGCATAATCTGATCCTCCCTTAGTTTCCGGTCCCCACTCCGAGACGCTTATGTAATTACTATACCATGATTCCCGCCATCTCTTGTAGGTTCGAACTCAAGCATTAACCCCGACAACTTACAGCAAAAACGGGAGCCTTCCGACTCCCGCTAAAACTCACCCGAGGATCAGTTTCATGAGAATGAACACCGCAAGCGCCAGCGCCCCCGCGCCGATCGCGTAGAGCACTTTCTGGTACGGACGCTTCACCAGCTCCGCCGCCTTCTCTTCCTTATCCAGTTCTTTTCCCTCGGTAAAAGCAACGATCTCCTTGTACGTCTGGATGTCGTTTTTCTTCTTCAGGCCCTCGACGTGAAACGCCAGCACCATGATCGCTACCCAGCAAAGCCCGAAGACCAGAATGCCCCACCACTTGAAAAACTTAACAAGCGGGTACGGGATCAATATCCCGATGATCAGTCCCACGGCAAAAATATTCGACCACATCCGGAACTCCCGTACCGATTCACTGCTGATTTCTTTTTTCATCTCGACAATATCTCCTTTGACCAGGTCGTCGAGGGTCATCTCAAAAAGCTCGCTCATCAGAAGCAAACTCTTGATATCGGGATAACTCTTGTCGTTCTCCCAGGAACTCACGGTCTGTCTTGAAACATACATTTTCTCCGCGAAAAGTTCCTGGTTCCAGCCCTTGCTGCTTCTTAACTCCTTGATCCGCTTCCCGATTTCCATTCCTATCCCTCGAGCATGAAGATTTGCCGACCGGATCGTCCGCGGCCGGGACGTACCGTTCACACGTTCCGGCGCCGGCCATATCCGGGCACAAATCTATTAAACACTACTTAAAGGCAGTTTTCAAACCGTCACCTTATTGCTCCGAGGCTTCCTTCGCGGCTTTTCTTTCGGCGCGGGCTGCACGGCGGGCCTGTCTTCTTGCCTCGATATCCTCTCTTGCTTCCTGGCGCTTCTTCTCATCCTCATCCATCATCCGTTCCACTTCCATCCAGGATTCCGATTTCTCGCCGGTGATCTCATAGTGGGCTTCAACGATTGCGTTCTTTACCGCCCACTTAATTACGAAGTAACCCGTCACCAAACAAAAAATTAAAGTTCCCATGCTGATTCCTAATTCTCTTAACATTTTTCTGTCCTCCTAAGAATTTTCTTCGGCGTCTCTCCCTGACGATTCATTCCCGATCCGTTCGAGTTCCGCCCTACGTCTCGGATTATGCCTCCACCCCTTTCCGGCGTCTATCGAATGTCCTTTACATTCACAAAAATAGCGGTGTAAAGATGTCTTTACACCGCTGCAATTACTGGGTTTTCCTTCTATCACATGAAACATCCTTATATATTTATCCCCCTGGGGACGAGCCCAGATAGGTGAATAGTCCACCGTCCGCCACGCGCTCAATCTCGCGGAGCCCGTCTTCAACGATATATCTGGCCGTATATGAATACCCGGACTCCAGCATCCCCCACCGGTAACTGACATCATGATTTCCGTAGCAGAACAGTGCATCATATTTCCGGATAAACCGTGCGGCCTCATCTAAAGTCTTTCGGTAAAGCATCAGGTTATCCTGCTGATCCCAATCATCGACCAGATCGCCGAGCAGCAACACCTGATCGTAAGGCACTTTCGAAAGGAGTTTCTCCGCTTCTTCAAACATTTGGGGCTTTAGGTGTACGTCCGGTACGACAAATACTTTCGACAAGGTTTCCCCCTCCTATCATATTATCTGTATTTTCTTTCCGGATGAGCCTCGTAGTAAGCTTTTTTACTGCCGTACATTCTCTCGTCAGCCACACGCATTGCCGTACGGATATCTTCATCACCGGATACGATAAACGTTCCGATCGCAAAGTGTACATTCTTTTCGACCGCCTTAGTCTCCACGTCACGAAGGCAGAATTGGAGTTTGGCTTCATTGGTATCCGGAGAAATGATCATGAATTCATCGCCTCCTGCCCGGTACACTTCCGCACCCGGAAAAGCATCGCGCAAGATCGTCGCCGCGCGTCTGAGAAGATTATCTCCTTTATCGTGGCCGTTTTCATCATTGACCCGTTTCAATCCATTAAGATCCGCGAAAATCACCGAATACGGTTTGACGATTTGGATTTTTCCTTTGATCACATCGCTGATGGTATTATTCATCGCATTACGGTTCTTCACACCGGTCAGCATATCCATCGTACTCATCAGTTCCAGTCTCTGCAGGAGCTGATAGTTGGCGATCTCCGAAGCGATGAAGAAGGTAGTCAGTTCGAGCGTTTCCTTGATCTTCACCGTATTGTCCACGTTGAAATTGATGGACCACATATAGCCGAGTGTCACATCGTTATGGTTGAGCGGGAACAGTACGATATTTCTCACCGAAGCCTTGGTCAGGGACTTGTGCCACACGGGATTTACTGCCTTGAGCCAGTCCATATCGTGCTGATCTTTCAGGATCAGGCAGGTGCTGTCTCCAAGCGTCGCGTTCCACGTTCTCGTGATATCGAAAAACTTCTCATCCAGATAGGAATCCATCGGAAGAAGACCGCTCCCGGGTTCGATCGATTCCGCCAAAGTCTTACAGGTACAGTTCTCATTATCCGTGAGCAGGATACAGCAGTAATCCGACTCGCAGATCTGCCGGATATCCTCTACCACTTCGTGAAAAGTATCGTGAATATCTCCGGAGGCACGAAGCTTGATACAGGTCTGAAGCACCGCCGATGAAGTATCTGCCGAAAGGCTGGCACGCTGTTCTGAATCCGCATGTGGCGTCACCTCATAGGAATAGATACAGTATCCCGTGTTCTCTTTGTCCGATTCCAAAGGAAGCAGGAACATATTCAGCCACAGCCCCATCTGCGGAAGCTCGACATACGTATGCAGCGGCTGTCCGAGGATCGCGCAGCGGTAACAGAAATCTTCGAAGTTGCGGTTCTGCGGGAAATACTCTTCGTACGGAGAATCCGGAACGAAGGGGCGGTGCATCACATTGAACATATCGTCACAGTGGGCTTTATTTCCCGCAGCGATGCGGATATTCCCGTAATGATCGTCCGGGAGCTTATCGACCGACATGATGCAGGTCTTATTCATATATCCGGAAAGAAGTCGTTCAAAATCCATTACCCGTATCCCCTTTCAAAAACCGTCTCATACGGCAGCGCGTCCCGCACATCTTCCTCGTGCGGAAAACTTTCGTGTGTGGGTTCATTATATCATCTGCCCTGTGGCAAAAGAAGAACCATCGTCTCGATATGTCCGGTGAGCGGCATCATGTCCAGAGGGACCGCATACTTCGGAGCATAGCCGTGTTTCGTAAAGATCCGCAGGTCCCGCGCCAGCGTCACCGGGTCGCAGGAGACATAGACGATCCTTTTCGGGCCAAGTGCCTCGCACGCGCGGATAAATTCCTCCGTCGTTCCGGCTCTCGGCGGGTCGAGAAAGACCACATCGTACTTCTCTCCGCGGGACGCGGCGTCCATCATGTATTCGGTAGCATCCGCCGCGACAAACTTTGCTTTTCCTTCATTCACCCGGGCATTTTCCCTGGCATCTGAAACCGCAGCGCGGTTTACTTCCACACCGGTAAGTAAGATCCCGCGGCCCGCTTCCGAAGTTTCAGTGCATTTCGATCCGTCGCCAAAAGAATGTGCAGATGCCGCCGCACAAAGCCCGATCGTCCCGATTCCGCAGTAGGCGTCCAGCACCTTGTCTCCATCATGAAGATCGGCCGCTTCAATCGCCAGTGCATAGAGTTTCTCCGTTTGATCATGATTGATCTGGAAGAAGGATTCCGGCGAGATCTTGAACCGCACGCCGCACAGTTCATCCCAGATGAATCCTCTTCCGAATTCGTTAATGGTTTTTCCTCCAAGGATCATGGAGTCGGTGCGGGTATTAACATTGATCAGCACCGTCTTCACCGACGGGTGCTTTTCGAGCAGGTTCTTGATAAACGCTTTCTTTCCGGGAAGAACGGGGGACACGAGGACCAGCACCACCATCACTTCGCCGGTGGCCATACCTTTTCTAACCAGCACACGCCGCAGAAGGCCACGCTTTGTTCGCTCATCATACGCCTGGATCTTGAACGATTCCGCGAGGCTTCGGATGGTCTTCTGGATCTTCTGGCACTCCTGATCTTCGAGAAGGCAGTTATCGTTTTCGATAATTCGGTGAGACCCTTCCGCATATCGTCCGGCAAGGACACGCTTGCCGTCAAACCCATAGGCCCAGTGCACCTTGTTCCTGTAAAAGCAGCATGGATCCGCGCCGACGATCGGGTGCACCCGGCAAAGAGAAGAAAGAAGGTCTCTGACCTTCTTCTCCTTGGTTTTCAGCTGTTGCGGATAATCAAGACCCGCATATTCGCAGCCGCCGCATTTTTTAAAGACAGGGCAATCCATGTGTGTGATTATTCCTTCTTTTCCTCGTGTACTTTCTTCTTCATATCATACATCGCAGCATCGGCGATCTGGAAGTACTCGTCTAACCCGACATTGGCTTTCGGATCCATAAGAACGGATCCGACGCTGACACTTAACGGGAACGGGATCATGAGCGCCTTGGCTTCCGCTTCGACTGTGGAAATGATCTGGCGTTTGAGGATCGATCCGTCATCGACAAAGACATTCTCTCCGATGATAACGAATTCATCTCCTCCATAACGGATGCCGTACCAGTTTTCCGGCAGGGATTCCCTGATCGCCTTCGCCACCAGCCGGATCGCCAGGTCTCCCTGCAAATGTCCGTAACGGTCATTGATCATCTTCATCTTATTGATGTCCACGACCATCATGAGGGCTTTACTGCCTTTCTCCTTGATTTCTTCAAGGAGCGGGATGCCCTTGGTCACATACCCTTTCCGGTTATAAAGTCCGGACAGTTCATCAACGATCGACATCTCATGAAGTCTCTTGTTCATGTTCTCCATGATGATATTTTCACGGCACCGCATCAGACCGGTATGAAGATGACGTATCCAGGAATAGAGGAAGAAAGTTTCCAGAACCTCCGGACGGTTCTTAAATACCACATAACCGAGATTGGCACTTTGGCTGTGCATCGGTGCAATGTAATAGATATTGCCTTTCTCGGAAGGATCCGAGAATACCGGGAAGATGTACGATGTCTTGATTTTCTGATACGGCATGGATTTGCCGCCTCTTTCCGCATAGAGGACATGCATCTGCTCGCCATACCCGAGGCACCTGGGTTCCGTATCATGGAAGATCGACTGGACGAAGCTATCGTCCAGGCAGATGCAGAACGTATCCCCTTCGTAATTGGTCGGACTTTCTTTGAAGAATTTCTGAAGCCCGTCGTGGATATCCTCCATCGTCAATCTTCCCGTCATGGAATCATCCAGTCCGGTAAGATGCCAGTCGAAAAGCGTACGTTCGATCGGGACATTATACACTTTATTGACCGACGCCATCTGGATCTTTCTGGTTTCTTCCGAAACCTCACATCCGCAGCTTTCTCTCGGGATCATCCGGGACGGGCGGAAGGTTGTTCCCCTCTTCTCCCCGCCATCGATCAGATCAAGAAGATGCTTCATTCCTTCATAGCCGACCTCTGTCCAGCCACGGTCTATGGTGGTCAGCGACGGCATGAAAATCTTCGTGGAATTGATGTTATCGAATCCGGTCACCAGCACGTCATCCGGCATCGTGTATCCCATATTCGCCAGCGCCGTGATCGCTCCCAGCGCCATCACATCATTTGCGCACACGAATACATCCGGAAGCGCGTGGTCTTTCATCCATTCGGGGATCCTCTGCTGGATCGTATAGTAGCTCCATTCGCCATAGACCACATCGTCTTCGGAAAGGGAAAGTCCGTGTTCTTTGAGCGCGTCTTCCAGCGCCCTTTTCCGTTCCATATTCTCCGCGTTATCCCGGATACCGGAAACATACGCGATCCTTTTCGCACCGTGATCTTCGATTAGGTGCTTCGCCAGTTCATACATGCCGCTGTAGTTTTCGGTACAGATGCAATCGATCCCCTCGACCTGATATTCTAGGCACACCGCAGGTATCCCTTTCTTTAAGATCCTTTCCCGCAGGATATCCAATTCCCCGGCATTCGTCAGGGTATTTCCCATAAGAAGGACCCCTTCATAATCTGACAGATCCGCCAGATTCAGGATGTTGAACTCTCCCTGCATATTGTCATCCAAGCGCCCGTAGGAGGTGTACTCCACGAAGAAATAGATATCGTAATCATATTCTTCGGCACAGCGCTTGATGCCTTTGAGTGCGGTAAGGAGAAATTCGTCACTCCATCCGTTAGCAAACGCAGCGATTTTCTTTTTCATAGTCTTCCCTCTGTCTTGTGATTCACATGCGTGAAAACATCACGCAGCCGTATCTCCATGTTTCATACTATATTCTAAAATCGAGTAGCGTAAGGGGTTTAAGAAAACAAACTGTAAATTATTCCGAAAGTTTTGCCGAGGAGGTGCCGATGTATGTGATCTCTGCTTTTCCGGAAGTCGTATCATTGATCAGTGCAATGAGCGCATCCTTTTCATCTTTGCTGCAGAAAACCGGGACGGCCGGCCGGTCTTCATAAATCACTTCTCCCGTGACGAAGCCTCTCTTTTTGGCTGCATACTGAAACTTCTCAGACAGAGAATAATCCAGTTTCACCATATACTGTTCCAGCATCTGCATACTGCAGACTTCTGCCGCCTCGATCCCTTGAGATGCGGCCGTCGAATAGGCGCGGGTCAATCCGCCCGTTCCCAGAAGGATGCCGCCGAAGTATCGTGTCACGACACAGACCACATCCTCCAATTCCCGGTGAAGGATCACATCCAGCACAGGCATGCCCGCCGTTCCCGAGGGCTCGCCGTCATCACTGTATCTTTGTTCAAGGGGAACATCTCCCGCGCGGTATGCATACACATGGTGTCTGGCATCGGGAAACTCTTTCTTGATAGAACGAATAAAGTCCGTCGCTTCCTCGCCGGATGCACAAGGAGAGACATCGGCGATAAAGACGGACTTCTTTACTTCATATTCGATCCGGGCCCGCTTGCTTACCGTTTTCCAGCTTTGGCGGCTCAAATCAGACCATCTCCTTATATCTCTGATAGGCCATCATGAGAAGTGAACGGTCCTGGCTGTATGTTACTTTCTGGAGGGCTTCCTCAACCGGGAAGAATTCACCTTCCGAGAAATTCTGTTCGGGGTTCGGTGTCACTTGATCGTTTTCCGCCCGCATGACATACCACACGATCTTATTACATACCGGTCTCTGGCGGGTGATGGAATAGAACTCATAATTCGTCCGCCCCACCGGGAAAAGCACTTTCGCCTCGACTCCCGCTTCATAGGAGACTCTCTGCAGCGCCACATCCTCCGGTTTTTCCACCGTGCGGATCACTCCCTTGGGGAAACACCATTCTGCCTTTTCATTTCGAAGCAGCAGCACGGAATCTCCATAGAAAACAATTCCACCTGCACAATTACGTTCCAGCATCGGTCGATCCCCCCGCTTCTTTGTCTGATTTTCTTTATTTTATCATTACCTCTCTTCAGTTGACAATGATACCCGACCAACGATTTGACGCGCAAAACATTGGTTTTCATCGATTCTTGCCATTGCGGATATTTATTTATATAATGAATTGGGTTTTTGTAACCTGCATTTCATAATGAAACGAGAAGGTTTTTGTATGGGATATTCAATGTCACGCGAACAGAAAAGAGCGCGCATCAGACTGCTTCGTAAGATAGTCGCGGTGCTGTTCCTTCTTTGCGCAATTACCCTTATTGCAGATATCGTCTGCGCGATCATTCTGATCGCCGGCGGTGGCAAGTCTAAGGATACTGACAAAGAAACAACGGCTCAGGTTTCTGTTGTCTCGGATGTAGATCCGTCCGGTTCAGACACTTCCGATTCGTCTGAACCGGCGGATACGTCTCCGGCTCCCGGCATCGAAGTTAAGGAATACCTTCCGGTCAATGATCTTGCTGAATCTTACTGGGGACCGCTTCCCGCCGTTTCGGAAGTCAAGCCCGTACAGCATAATGAAGTACACGGAATCTATGTTGCGGCTGCCGCACACATGGATGACAACATTGCATTGGCCAACAGTTCGGATGTCAACGCCTTCGTACTGGATCTGAAGGACGAAGCCAACGGAGTTCTTTTCAATAGTAATAATGAATTAGCGAAATCGATGACGCTGTACTCCTACTCCCGCGATAAGGATTCCGGAGCAGAGACATGGACGGAGAAAGGAAACTACGTGTCCGCAGCTTACGATCTGGATGCCGTGATCAAGAAGTGTCACGACAACGGGATCAAGGTCATCGGACGAATCGTCTGCTTTAACGATATTTCTCTTGCGAAGAACATGCCGGACTGGAGCATAAAGGATGCCAACGGAAATACCATGCGTTTCAAGCTGGAAGGCTATCACATGTTCGTTAATCCGTATAAACCGGAGGTTTGGGATTTCCTGATCGACATCGCTCTTGAAGCCATCGAGCGCGGCGTGGATGAGATCCAGTTCGACTACGTCCGTTTCCCGACCATCAGCACCAAGAGCGGTGAGAGCCCGTACTTCGGACCGGAGGATTCGACTCCGACACGTATCGATGCGATCAACCGTTTCCTGCAGACAGCACGCCGCCGCATCCAGGATCCCACAGGTATCCCGGTAACCGCAGACGTGTTCGGTATTATTCTTTCCAGCGAACTCGACGGCAAGCTTATCGGTCAGGGCTGGAGTACTGTCGGTCTTACAGGTGTTGATGCGGTCTGCCCGATGCTCTATCCTTCGCACTATGCAAGCAATACGGTTCTCAACGGAACGAATTTTGATTATCCGGATCTCTACCCGCACGATGTCATGTACAACGCTTTGATTGCGGGTAAGCAGGCCGCCTCCGCTGAAGGCTATGCGACTGTGCGTCCTTACGTTCAGGCATTTACCGCAACCTGGGTCTCCCAGCACCTCAACTACAAAGTGCCGGAGGTCAAGGCACAGATCCAGGCTATCTACGATGCCGGCTATAGTGAATGGATCCTGTGGAATGCTTCAGGAAACTACACTAACCGCTACGAGTAAAACAAAAGCAAGAAAGGCTTCTTTCTGAAATGGCCCCCTGAAGTTGAACAAACTTCGGGGGGTCACTTTAGTCAGGGCTTCTTTCTTCAAGTTGTTATATTGGTGCAAAAAATAACTTCTCTTGAAATGAAAATCATTTCATCACTTTCAATATATATGTGTTACTATATTTCTATAAGACCATCGGAGAAAGCAGGTACCTAACCCATGCCGCTACGATCGATACATGCTTTTGCGGGAGGCGTGCATCCTCTCGGAAACAAGAATACCGACGTTTTACCTTCTATTCATTTACACGGGTTCTCTGAGGTGGAACTGCTTATGCAGCAGCATATCGGTCCGCCATGCACCTGTGTCGTCCGGCCCGGCGACCATGTCGATGTGGGCACTCTTGTGGGCAAGGCCGAAAAGCCGATGTCCGTCCCGATCCACTCAAGTATATCCGGAACCGTCAAAGAGGTGCATTATGTAGTGTCCGCCAATGGCGCCCCGGTCGAAGCGGTGCGTATTGAGTCGGACTTCAAGCACACGATCAATCCCTTCTGCCGTCCGCCGAAAGTCGAGTCCTTCGAGGACTTCGTACAGATGATCCGTGACTCCGGTCTCGTGGGTCTCGGCGGTGCCGCTTTCCCTACCTATATCAAGGTCAATCCGCCAAAGAATAAAATGCCGGATACGCTCATCGTAAATGCCGCGGAGTGCGAGCCGTATATCACGGCGGACTACCGTCAGATCTGTGAACATCCGGATGATATTATCGACGGCATCCTTTGTGTCATGAAGTGGCTGGAGATCCCGAAGACCATTATCGGCGTTGAAGACAACAAACCCCTCGTTACGCGTATCTTCTCCCACGAGATCAAGAAGCGCGTATATAAGACCGGCAAACATCCGGATATTGAAGTTAAGACACTTAAGACCATCTATCCGCAAGGCGCGGAGAAGATGCTGATCTATACCCTTACCGGAAGGAAAGTTCCTCCAGGAAAACTTCCGATTGATGTGCACACACTCGTTATGAATGTCAGTACGCTGCGTTTCATCGGATTGTACCTCAAGGAAGGCATTCCGCTTACCAGAAAGCGTATGACACTTGACGGTTCCGCCCTCAATACACCGGGCAACTTCATCGTGCCGATCGGTGCGAGGATCCAGGATATTATTGAAGCGGCCGGCGGTACACGTGAAGAGCCGAAGAAGATCATTATGGGTGGTGCCATGATGGGTGTTGCGCTTGACCGTATCGATCACGGCATCATCAAAGCCAACAACGCGATCCTCGTCTTCGGATCGGAAGAAACGACACTCCCTCCGGAGTCTCCGTGCATCCGATGCGGACGCTGCGTGGCTTCCTGCCCGATGGATCTTATCCCCTGCGGCATCGACAAAGCCTCCCGTCTGCGTGATCCGGAAATGCTCGAGAAATACCACGTCATGGATTGCATCGAGTGCGGATGCTGCACCTATGCCTGTCCTTCCAAGCGTTATCTGACGCAGAGCATTAAGAACGGCAAAGTCATGGTACGTGCTGAACGGGCACGTATTAAGAAGGAGCAGGAGCTCCTGGCCTCATCTGAACAAAAAGGAGGTAATACTCCCTCATGAAACTGCAAGTCTCCCACTCTCCTCATGTCCGGGACAAAGCGACCACACAATCCATCATGCGGGATGTGGTCATCGCTCTTCTGCCTGCGACATTTGCCGGGTGGTATTATTTCGGGATCCGCGCGGTCCTGATCACACTCGTATCTGTTGTTTCCTGTGTCGGCTTCGAGTACCTCTGCCGCCGCGTGATGAAAAGAAACAATACCATCTCGGATCTGTCCGCGGTGGTGACCGGTCTTCTTCTTGCGATGAATCTTCCGGTATCCCTTCCGCTTTACATGGTCGTCGTCGGTGCGGCTTTTGCCATCGTGGTCGTCAAGCAGATGTTCGGTGGCATCGGCAATAACTTTGTCAATCCGGCAATTGCGGCCCGTATCTTCTTAGTGATCTGTTTCCCGAAGGCCATGACCTCTTGGGTCGTACGGGCCGGTGCATGGTACAGCCTGAAGTCGGTGGATGCCGTTTCTTCGGCTACTCCTCTTACCCAGTTCCAGGGCGCAGATGCGCCTTCCATGTGGGATCTCTTTATCGGAAACACGGCAGGATGTATCGGTGAGGTGTGTATACTGGCACTTCTAATCGGCGCCGCTTACCTGTTCGTCCGTCATGTGATCCAGCCCTGGATCCCGCTGGCTTATCTAGGAACGTTCCTGATCGTGGTATTCTTCTTCGGCAAAGCCAATGTCTTCCACTTCAGCGGAAACCTCGCCACATTGGACGGATGGCAAGTGCTTTTCCACGAGTGCTGTTACATGCTTCTTTCCGGAGGCCTTGTGCTCGGTGCATTCTTCATGGCAACCGACTATGTCACTTCCCCGCTGACCGTCAAGGGCAAGCTGCTCTTTGGTCTGGGGTGCGGCATCCTGACTTTCCTGATCCGCTACTACAGCAACATGGCCGAGGGCGTGTCTTTCTCGATCCTTCTTATGAATATCCTGACTCCGCATATCGATGACTGGACGATGGGTAAGCCTTTCGGGGAGGTGAAAGAAAATGTCAAAGCTTAAGTTCCGAGATTTTCTTCCGGCCCTGATCCTGGCTCTGATCTGCGGCATTTGCGTTTTCCTTCTGGCCGGCACGTATTCCCTCACCAAAGGCGAGATCGCCAAGCAGGAGGAAGCCGGTGCACAGGAAAGAAAACTCACGATCTTCCCTGAAGCGAAATCCTTCGAGCCGGTACACTATTCCGAAGCGATCGGCAATGAACTGAAAAACCGTGGTATTGAACCGGATGAGGTATATAAGGCATATGCGACGGACGGATCGATCCTGGGATACATCTTCGTAAATACCGGATTCGGCTATGCCGGAAACATCGTCACGACGACCGGTATCGACGTGGAAGGCAAGATCGTTATGGTAATTGCCACTGCCGCATCGGATACCCCGAAGCTTGGTAAAGAAGTGGAAGGCCGGCCTTTCCTTGACGGGTTTACCGGACTTTCAACAGAAAGCGAGATCGTACTGAACAAAGACGTGTCCGCCGTTTCCGGCGCGACGATCTCTTCCCGCGCGGCGACCGGATGTATCAACCACGCGAGAGAATCCTATCTGGTGTTAAAGGAAGGGGGGCTGATCTGATATGAGCGAAAACAAGATGAAAGATGTTACCTATCGTTCACCGGATGAGCGTCTTGCCGAAAAGAAGAGCAAATATACGCCGAAGTCCATCTTCCTCAATGGCGTTCTCTTTGAGAATCCGGCGCTTCGTCTTGTACTGGGAACCTGTCCGCTCCTGGCGGTGACGATTTCCGCGAAATCATCTCTGTTTATGGGTCTGGCGGTCATCTTCGTACTGACGGCCTCGGAGGCGATCATCTCACTTCTTCGGAATGTCATCCCGAACAAAGTCCGTATTCCGGCCTTCATTACGATCATCGCGACATTCGTTACGATCGTACAGATGATCATCTCCGCGTATTTCCCGGCCCTTAACGAATCGCTGGGAATCTATATTCCTTTGATCGTTGTAAACTGTATCCTTCTGGCCCGTGCCGAGACTTTCGCCAGCAAGCAGAAGGTCCTTCCGAGTATCCTGGATGGTCTTTCGATGGGGACCGGCTTTACACTGGCTCTTCTTCTCATGGGATCGATCCGCGAGATCCTGGGATGCGGCACCTTCTTTGATATGCAGCTTCCTCTTTTCGGTTCCGTGATCGAACCGATGATGTTCTTCATGATGCCTCCGGGAGGATTCTTCGTTTTCGGTATCTGCATCTGTCTTGTTCAGATCCTGATGAAGAAACAGGAGAAACACTCCTCCTCCAGTCAGGGCACTTCTCCGTGCGGTACTTCAAGTGCTAACGACTGCCTGTCCTGCGCAGGCTGCAATCTTTGTAAGGGAAAGGAGGAGTAAAACATGACCAAAGAATTCCTGATCATTATCTTCTCCGCCATACTGGTCGACAACTTCGTACTTTCTAAGTTCATGGGCATCTGCTCATTCCTGGGTGTATCCAAGAATCTTAAGACGGCGATGGGTATGTCCGGCGCGGTAGTGTGCGTCATGCTCGTTGCCTCCGCCATCACCTGGCCGATCCAGCATCTTCTGCTCAATCCTTTGAACCTCGGCTATCTGCAGACGCTGGTATTCATTCTCGTTATCGCCGCACTCGTACAGATGATCGAGATGATTATGAAGAAATCCATGCCGCCGCTTCATAAGGCGCTGGGTATCTATCTGCCTTTGATCACCACAAACTGCGCCGTTCTCGGTGTGACGATATTGAACATCAACTCGAATTATACCTTTGCCGAGTCCATGGTCAATGCGCTCGGTACAGGTGTTGGATTTACGCTTTCACTGTTTCTGTTCTCCGGTGTTCGCTCGCGGATCGATAAAGCGGATGTACCGGAAGCCCTCAAAGGTCTTCCAATCACCCTGATCTCCGCGTCGCTTGTGGCCGTTTCGTTCCTGGGGTTCAAGGGCGTAGTCGAGAATCTGTTTGGAGGTTGATGACTCATGGTTGATATTCTTATTCCTACCGGCATCATGTTGGGTATCGCCCTCCTTCTCGGATTACTGATCGTGCTCGTATCCAGAGCTTTTGCCGTAGAAAAAAACGAAACGAAAGAGAAGATCCTGGAAGCGCTTCCCGGTGCGAACTGCGGCGGATGCGGATTTGCGGGATGCGAAGGGTATGCGGATTACCTTTCCAAGAACGGAACCAATACGGGGCTTTGTGCCGTAGGCGGCAGTGACTGTGCCCGTGAGATCGCTTCTATCCTCGGTGTAGAAGCGGCGATCCCCGAAAAGAAGATCGCCGTGCTGCGCTGCCAGGGAACCTGCGAGCAGACCAGCAAGCGTTATGTCTATCTCGGCACCAGCAGCTGTCATGCAGCGGCAGGACTTCTCGGCGGACCGAACTCCTGTACATTCGGATGTCTCGGATTCGGCGACTGCACCGCAGTCTGTGCTTTTGGCGCATTGAAATTAAAAGACGGCATCGTATCTGTCGACCGCGCGCTGTGCCATGGCTGCGGACAATGCGTGAAAGTCTGTCCGAAGAAGCTTCTGGAGCTCATGCCGATCACTGCTACGGTCGCCGTCCGCTGCCAGAATGAGTGGCCGGGCGCCAGAACAAGGAAGAACTGTAATATCGGATGTATCGGTTGCCAGAAGTGTGTAAGATCTTGTCCACAGGGAGCAATTTCGATGAGAGAGTCCCTGGCCGTCATCGATCAGAGCAAGTGCATCCACTGTGATGCCTGCGTGAACGGATGTCCTACTCACGCGATTGCTTTCCTTCGCAAAGAGGCACAAAAACAGGAGTGATCCATTCTCATTTACCTAAACGTGAAAAGCCCTCTTCGTCATCTCTTTACGAAGAGGGCTTCTGTTATCTAGAGATCTACCCATATCGCCGGACGGACACCGAAGTTTCCAATATCCACCGTGCCATCGCGATAGCTTACCGTGCCATTGAGGTCGATGACACAATAGTAGAAGATGTTGTCTCCTCGTGACCGAAGCCACCAATGTGTGATCGTAGCATAGGTCACGGTCTCGGCATAGCGTGTCGTCTGTCCAAGACGGTCCGGAATCCTCCGCACGTACTTTTCAACCTCGTCCACACTCAGAAGGAACACTTTATCATCTGTATCGTTTCCACCCGGTGTTCCCGTATACGGATTATCCTGATTCACGACGCGGGTCGTTAAGATGCGATTTTGTTCGCCGGAAGAAAAGGCCTCATTCAGAAATTCATCATTCAGCCATGCCCGCATCGAACATTCCTCCCATGTCACATCGCGATAAAAATCGATCTCATGTCCATCCAGAACATATTTGGAAAGAAGCAATACTCCGTCATCGTTCTTATCCAGAACGATCCATTGGATCTCCTCATCCTTATACGTGCCGAATGTGACTTCGTCACCGATCCGCGCGCGGGTCTTCTTGCTTTTCCCGCAGCCGGAAGACACAAGCAGCGACAGGACGGTACAAATCGCCATCACCTTACAAACAGTATGTTTTTTAAGTCCCTTCATCCGTATTTCCCCCAACATTCCGCCGCGCGGTTTATCCTTCGATATCCACATCGATCGTCGTGCGGTACCGGGCCTTTTTCGAATCACTTATCGCAACAAAGTGATAAACATCGTTGGACTCAAAATATACCGGGCACTGGATGACCATATAGTCCTGACCGTCGATCGTCGTGATTGGATAATCGTATTTGTTCTTATAGATATTCATGTCATCGAAGATCTCGTAAGGAGCATTGAAGAAGGGCATGCTGTCATCATACGGAACGAAGATGACGATGCTTTCGATTCCGTACAGATCCGGATCAGCCGGAAGTCCGAAATCTTCGTAGGTACTTCTCTCATATACTTCGACCGGTATGGTCCTTCCGTCAAAGGAGGCCATCTTATGCCGGATATTGACCGACAGGATCCGTTCGTCATAACGGCTGAAGGAGGCTCCTGCGATATTGATCTGGATATCTTCTGTTTCCTTATAGTAAACGGTCGGAAGGATCACACATGTATAGTTCTTCCTTCCTTCCATAAAGGAGTAGGAATTATATTCTGTCGCATCGGAGAGTACGTGTCCGTCACTATCCGTCAGATAGATATCGAAGCCGTAAAAATCGATTCCGTAAATGCTCGGATCTTCGTAGATGATCTTCGTAGACGATTGGGCGATGATCATCTCCGTAAAGAGGATCTCATATCCTTCCAGATTGAATATCTGGTTGATCGGAACATACTTTGCTTCCGGGATCTCGACATCTTCGAACTTGAAATTGAAGGACTCTTCCAAGGGCTCCGAATTAAAACGGTAGACTATGATATCGAAGCCGATAACAAAGTCCGTAGAAGGTCTTTCCCAGAAGAACTGCATGAACTGAAGTTCTCCTATACGGATATCTTTGTACATGCCGGAATTGTAATACTCGACCGGTTTCACTCTGTCCGTGTCATTAATGCTGATATTTGTGATTTCGAGGTAGGCAAAATCAGAAGGAAGTTCGCCATCGAGTCTGACAAAGGCAGAAAAGGAGCTCTCATCGGCAAGATAGGAATCTATGGTAAATGACAGATCGCTGTTCTTCCCCTCTTTTGTCATGGAGACCTCGTGAAGTCCACCCGCGCCGATCACCTCTCCGATATCTTCGCGGTTACGGATCACCTGCCGGATATCTCTTCTGATCACAAGGGATTCGCTCAGTCCGCCGATCAGCGGCATTTCTGTGAAAGCCCTGGCAATAGATACCGAGCTGTTGACGCCGATAAACAGAAGGATGAATAATCCCGCAGCCACAGACAGAACCGATCTTCCCGCAAACGAGATCGTATGGATCGTCTTTCTGCGCTTGGTCTTTCTGACGATTCGCTCCATATTCAGCTGAGGCGGAAGCTCCCGGGCTTCCTGACTAAGGTTTCGTAATTCTTTCTCTATATCCATATCTAATCCCCTCCAAGTGCCGTCTTAAGAAGATCGAGCGCTTTGCGGACACGGGTCCCCACCGTGCCCATCGGTATTTTGAGTGTATCGGCGATCTCCTGGGTCGTGAGATCCGCGAAATATTTCAGTGAGATAATAGTGCGAAGGTCTTCCGGGAGATGAGAGACGGCATCCTTTAATTCGAGGTGCCGGACATCCGGCTGGTCAGACGGTTCATGCTCGACGATGTATTCTTCGAAGCTTCTGTGCCGTTTCTCCTTCTTGTACTGCGTCGCACAGCAGTTCAGAAGGATCCGCGTCATCCACGTCTCGAAATACGCCTCCTCCTTCAAGGTATCTTTCTTGAGGTAACCGCGATAGATGGCATCGTCCACCATATCAACAGCCATACTCTCACTGTAAAAGTAAGAATATGCTATAGAATACATTCTCTTTCGGATCTTCTCGATCCGATCGAAAAACTCCTCATCCCTCATTCGAAACCTCGATTGCCTCACTGCATATGAGCTCCCCGCCTTCACGGGTATCTCAACTATTAGACAACGCAGATGCGTGTATTTTTTTGATTTTGGAAATTACCTGATGTCTTATTCAATAGTATGTTGTTCCCCTCCTTCCGTCAACGGAAATCCGCTATAAATAAGGGAGTATAGAATATTACAGGAATATCTTTCATAATCTATTGCACATGACGGATAAATGTGTTATCATCTTGTCTGCGCGTAATTTTGGTCGCGTATTTAGACCACATAGGAGGTGTTTACATGGCAAAGTGTGAGATCTGTCAGAAAGATACTCATTTCGGCAGAAAGATCAGCATCACGCGTTCACAGGTTTCCCGTCGTGCGTTGACACAGCAGCAGCCGAACGTTCGTAACGTTAAGGTC
>JAFZQI010000029.1 GCA_017620475.1 Clostridiales bacterium
ACAATGGTTGCAGACCGCCTAAGAGAAGAAGAGTCTGAGTTCGGAGGTATAGAGAATGGCTAGATATACAGAAGGAACCTGCCGTCTCTGCCGCAGAGAAGGAG
The DNA here is from genome assembly GCA_017620475.1 of Clostridiales bacterium. Taxonomy (GTDB): domain Bacteria; phylum Bacillota; class Clostridia; order Saccharofermentanales; family Saccharofermentanaceae; genus Scatonaster. The sequence goes on from JAFZQI010000029.1 coordinate 105, forward strand.
ACAAGCTCTTCCTCAAGGGTGAGAGATGCTATTCCGCGAAGTGTGCACTTGCTAAGAAGAGTGCCGCTCCGGGTCAGCATGGTCAGGGCAGAAAAAAGATTTCAGAATATGGCGTACAGCTTCGTGAGAAGCAGAAGACAAAGCGTTTCTACGGCGTACTTGAGAAACAGTTCAGACTTACCTATGCACGCGCTGAGCGTAAGCAGGGCAAGACCGGTGAGAAGCTCCTTGAGCTCCTCGAACTCCGTTTCGACAATGTCGTATATCGTCTCGGTCTGGCTTCTTCCAGAAATGAAGCACGTCAGCTCGTTACACATGGTCATTTCCTCGTAAATGGCAAGAAGGCTAATATCCCTTCTATGACGCTGAAGGTTGGCGATACCATCGCTGTGAAGGAGACTTCCAGAAAGTCTCCGAAGTTCGAGACACTTTCCAACTCCCGTCCGGTACCGGCTTGGCTGTCTTTCAATGAAGAGACACTCACAGGCTCTGTTGTAAGAGAACCGGCTCGTGAAGATGTGGATCTCGAGGTTAAGGAGACACTGATCGTCGAGTTGTACTCGAAGTAATCGCAACCGTTCCGCTTTGCACGAAAGCTAGGAGGATATATATGATTGAAATTATGAAGCCAACAATTGAGTGTGTGGAAGTTAACGAAGATAGCTCCTACGGTAAGTACGTAGTCGCTCCTCTTGAGCGTGGCTATGGTACGACACTGGGTAACTCCCTTCGTCGTGTGCTTCTGTCTTCCTTGTCCGGTGCGGCCGTGACATCCATCCGTGTAGAGGGTGTGTATCACGAGTTCTCCACTATCCCGGGCGTAATCGAGGATATGACAGAGATCATCCTTAACGTCAAGGGCATCCGCGCCAAGCTTCATGTGGATACACCGAAGACTGTCTACATCAGCATGGATGAAGGCAAGACAGGTGTGGTAACTGCGGGCGATATCGTTCATGATGAAGAAGTTGAGATCATGAATCCGGATCACGTCATCGCGACGATGAACGGTGCAGGACGTCTCTTCATCGAACTGACGATCAGCAAGGGCCGCGGCTACTCCACAGCCGATCAGAACAAGCCGGCAACACAGACCATCGGCGTGATCGCGATCGATTCCATCTTTACTCCGGTAAAGAAGGCGAACTACAGAATCGAGAACACCCGTGTTGGTGAGCGTACAGACTTTGACAGCCTGACATTGGAAGTGTGGACAGATGCTACGATCAAAGTTGATGAGGCTCTGTCTTCTGCTGCTGCGATCCTGCGTGAGCACCTGGGTCTCTTCACGGCTCTTACAGACGTGACCAACGGCCCGAGCTTCCGTGATTCGGATGACAGCGCCAGCAAGAATTCGACACATGACATCGTGATCGAGGATCTGGATTTCTCCGTACGTACTTACAACTGTCTGAAGCGTGCAGGAATCAACACGATCGGTGATCTGGTGGCGAAGTCGGAAGACGAAATGATGAAAGTCCGTAACCTCGGTAAGAAGTCTCTGGAAGAAGTGATTCAGAAACTCGAGGATATGGGATTGTCTCTCGCAGATGTCGAGGACTGAATAGCGGCTCGAGGGTCAGCTAGGATTTAGTAAATTTACAGGAGGTATGAACCCATGGCAGGTTACAGAAAATTAGGAAGAGTAAGCGATCAGCGCATCGCAATTTTGAGAAATCTGGCAACATCGCTTGTTGTTTGCCCGGTTAAAGAAGACGGAAAGGCACTGGCTGAGAATAAGAAGCATGTCGTAACAACACTGGCACGTGCTAAGGAAGTCAGCAAGATCATCGACAAGCTCGTTGCTGATGCTATCCGTGAGAAAGACAACTTTACAACAAAGGAAGTAACGGTTTCCGCTGCGAAACTTGATGCGAAGGGCATGAAGGTTCTGGTTTCCAAGACTTCCAAGAACGGTAGAAAGTATGATGTAGTCGATCGTGAAGTAACCAAGAAGACGGTTCAGGTTGACGCTCCTTCCCGTTTGGCTGCCCGTAAGAACGCAGCTTACTGGCTCCGTAAGAGCCACGATGCTGAGGGCAAGGTGGTTGATCCGGTCAACATTCTTTACGATGAGATTGCGCCGGCTCTCATTAACCACAAGGGTGGTTATACAAAGATCGTGAAGCTCGGCGCTCGCCGCGGTGATGCTTCGGAGATGGCTCTTCTCACATTTGCTGAGTAAGCAGCAGGTATAATTGATGTACAGCGGGTGACGGATGGGAAGGTTCCCTTCCGTCACTTTGTCTATTATTCAAATCATGGAGTAACTAGGTAAGCATGGATCCCAACGAAAGAAACATTGCGGATTATGAGCAGGCAGTCAAGGCAGAAGAGATTCTGTTTGCTTATGCGACGAATTCCGGGAGCGATGTTCTGGCTGTGGACCATGCTTCTTTTTCTGTTCAAAAAGGCGAGTATATCGCGATCCTGGGAAGAAACGGCTCCGGCAAATCGACACTGGCGAAGATGATCGATCTTCTGGAATTCCCCGATGGCGGTAAGCTTCAGATCTTTGAGCTTCCTGCCGATCTGGATGAGAATTTCTGGAAGATCCGCTCTCATTGCGGAATGGTATTCCAGAATCCGGATAATCAGATTGTCGGAACGACGGTCGAAGAGGATGTGGCTTTCGGACCGGAAAATCTTTCGGTTCCGCTTCCGGAACTGGCTCAGCGTGTGGAAAAAGCACTGGGTTATGTAGGTCTTTCGGAAAAAGCGGATAAGCAGCCGGCTTCCCTGTCCGGCGGACAGAAACAGAAACTGGCGATCGCGGGAGTTCTGGCAATGGAGCCGAAACTGCTGATCCTGGATGAGAGTACGTCGATGCTGGATCCGAAAGCCAGGGACGAGTTCCTTCGATTGGTGCAGAGAATGCGTCAGGATAAAGGTATTTCCGTGATCCATATTACCCACGATATGCATGAGGCGTATCTTGCGGATCGTGTGCTGGTAATGGATAAAGGAAAGATCCGGCTTCAGGGAACCCCTCCGGAAGTGTTCTCCCAGGTGGATACGATCCGTGAACTGGGATTGGAGCTTCCGAAATGGGCAGATCTTCTTTGTGAAGTGGCGAAGTTTTACAAGATTTCTCCGGAACAAAGTGCTTTTCTATCTGAAAAAAGCGCGGAAGAGAAGATCCGGGAGCTATTGCGCGGGGAAAGACCGGAAGACGCTTCCCGAACTGTACGGGATGTGAAGGAACCGGACGACAAAGTCATCCTCAAAGTCACGGATCTGGCCTATAGCTATTCCAAGAAGGAAGAACCGACGGTATCGGGGATCAATTTCGATGTCAGAAAAGGTGAGATCCTTGCAATCATCGGACATAGCGGATGCGGGAAGACTACGGTGATCTCGCATCTGAATGGTATACTGCGTCCTCTTGAGGGAAAAGTGGAGATCTGGGATGACGATGAGAATCATTTTATCTCCACAGACAAAAACACGGATATCAAGAAGATCAGGAAACATGTGGGTCTTCTGTTTCAGTATCCGGAGTATCAGCTTTTTGAAGAGACCGTGGAGAAGGATATTAAGTTCGGACCGAAGAAACTCGGGTATGACGACGAGAAGTGTGAGCGACTGATGAGGGAAGCGCTTCCTCTAGTGGGCGTTTCGGAGCAGGTCCTGAAAAGATCGCCGTTTGAACTGTCCGGAGGACAGAAGAGACGCGTTGCGTTTGCGGGCGTTCTGGCCATGGGACCGGATGTTCTGATCCTGGATGAACCTGCGGCCGGACTGGATCCTGCGGGACAGAAAGAGATCTTCGGATATATAGAGAAACTCCGTGATCAGGGCAGATCCATCGTACTGGTGTCCCATGATATGGATGAAGCGGCCCGTATTGCCGATAGGATCCTGGTCCTTAAGAAAGGAAGACAAGTCTTCTTCGGCACGCCGAGAGAGCTTTTCGCCGGGTCGAATGATTACGTCAGTATGCGATTGGACAGACCTTGCCTGATGAAGACGATGCTGGATCTGAAGAAGGATTTTCCTTATGCGGATGAGGGACTCTTCGACGTGAGTGAAGCGGCTGAGTCGCTTGTGTTCGGTAAAGACGGGGAGGTGAGCGCCCCATGATGAAAGATGTCTCTATCGGCCGTTTCGTTCCCGGGAACTCCGTGATCCACCGGCTGGATCCCCGTGTAAAGGTATTCCTCTTTGTCCTTTATATGGTGACGATCTTTCTTGCGAACCGGCCGATTGCCGTCATGGCCACGTTTGCTGTGGTACTTGTGCTGGCGCTTCTTTCAAAGATCCCGCCGATGGAGATCCTCCGCTCGGTCAGGCCGATCGTGTTCATCATGATCTTTATCTTCCTGATTAACATATTTACATTGCGGTCAGGGGAAGTGCTGTGGAGCTGGTGGGTGCTGAAGATCACTTCCGGAGGATTGGAAAGAGCGGTGCTTCTAACGTTCCGGCTTCTTCTTCTGATTCTGGCGACAAGTATTCTTCTGACGCTGACGACAACTCCGTTGAAGCTTTCCGATGCGCTTGAATCTCTCGGGTCGCCGCTGAAAGTGATCCATGTGCCGGTCAATGAGATGGCCATGACGATATCGATTGCGCTTCGTTTTATTCCGACCCTGGTCGAGGAGACGGATAAGATCATGAAGGCGCAGTCTTCCCGAGGTGCGGAGTATGACACGGGGAATATCTTCCAGCGGGCCAAAGGATATGTAGCCGTACTGGTACCGCTGTTCGTCAGTGCTTTTAAAAGAGCGGAGGAATTGGCAGTAGCTATGGATGCCCGGTGCTATCAGGGCGGCGTCGGAAAGACGAAGCTTCATCCTCTTCGGATGAAAGGCTCGGATTTTATGTGGATGGGGATCCTTTCCGTACTGGCTTTTGTTCCTCTGGCGGTAGATTTCTTGACGAAAATAAAGTAAAATATAGCGCGTATCGCGCGTGTCGCGGACGCCTTAGGAAAAAGGCGTGTGAACCGGATGAATTTCAAAAATGAGGAGAGTTTTGGAATGGCATATTTTGTAGGAATCGACCTTGGCGGAACGAATATCAAGGCCGGAGTAGTAACAGACAAGGGTGAACTGGTAAACAAGGTCAGCATCAAGACGAATGCGGATCGTGCGATGGAAGAGATCATCACGGATATGGGAAAACTCGCTAAGCAGGCGATCGAAGAGGCCGGGATCTTTGAATCGGATGTATCGGCAATTGGTATCGGCTCGCCGGGAACTCCGGATAATAAGGCCGGTACGCTGGTGTACGCGACGAATCTTCCTTTTGTAAATGCGCCGATGAGAAGCATTATCCGTTCGGTGATCGATCTTCCGGTATATATTGATAACGATGCGAACTGCGCGGCGATGGCGGAGAGTGTTTCCGGGGCGGCGGCAGATGTTTCCGATTCGGTCACGATTACGATCGGAACGGGTATCGGTTGTGGTGTGATCATTAATAACCGTATTTTCTCCGGTTTTAATCAGGCCGGATCGGAGTTCGGACATACGGTGATGGTGGCCGGAGGTCAGCAGTGCTCCTGCGGACGTAAAGGATGCTTCGAGGCGTATGGTTCTGCTTCTGCACTGGCTCGTATGACGGAGGAAGCGGCGAAGGAGAATCCGACCTCTGTTCTGGGTAAACTGATCGAGGAGAATGAAGGTCGTGCGAATGCTCGAATTGCTTTCGATGGCATGAGAGCCGGAGATGAAGTGGCGGCGAAGGTCGTTGACACGTATATTGAGTACCTCTCTGAGGGATTGGCCAATGCAATTAACACCTTCATGCCGGAAGTGCTCCTGATCGGAGGAGGCGTATGCAATGAGGGCGATCCGCTGATGGTTCCGCTTCGCGAAAAGACCATGAGCAAGCCGTTCTTCGGCCCGGGTGTCAGAAAGACCGAGATCCGCGTGGCGAAGATGGGCAACGATGCCGGTATCGTCGGTGCGGCGATGATGGGTAAGGCCTGCTTCGACGATAAGCTTCAGGGATAAGAAAATGTGTGGGGAAGGCGGAAAATGTGCGGATACGGATATCCGTATCGCTTTGCTCACGGAATATGACGGGACCTCTTTTGTCGGGTTCCAAAGACAGGATAACGGGCGCTCCGTACAGCAGACACTGGAAGAAGCAGTGGAGAAGGTGTACGGGCGCTTCTGTCGTATTTACGGTTGCAGCCGGACGGATTCCGGCGTGCATGCCCGAGGACATGTGTCCCATGTAGATGTGCCTTTTGCGATTCCACAGGAAAAGATCCCGCTGGCACTTAATGCCGTTCTTGACGATGACCTGGTGGTGCTGGAGGCGAAAGAAGTATCGAAGGAATTCCATGCGAGGTTTAACAGTAAAGGGAAACGGTATTGTTATCGTGTCCGTAATGCCAAGGTGCCGTCGGCGATCGACAGAAGGACGGAGGCGTTTGTTCCGGGACCTTTAGATGTGGATGCGATGAACGATGCGGCGAAGGCGTTCACGGGAACCCACGATTTCAGTGCTTTTCGAGCACAGGGAGGACCGGATATTTCACCGGTCCGTACGATGAAGGATGTGTATGTCCGCCGTGCTGAAGGGGATCCGGATCTGATCGAGATCACGGTGATCGGAGAGTCCTTCCTCTATAATATGGTCCGAATCATGGCCGGAACTCTTGTCTATGTCGGACAGGGAAAAATGACCAAGTCCGAAATCGAGAAACTCCTGACCGGCGAAGGCGTCCGCAAAGAAGCGGGGAAAACGATGCCCGCGAAAGGACTCACTTTGGAAGAGGTCTTCTACGAGGATCTCCATTGGTAAAAGATTTGCGCAGAATAAAAGCTCCGTCGCTGGTCCTCGGCCTTCGGCCTGCGGAATCGCTCCGGGACTTTTTTCATGCGCAAACGGATGCTCCGATGGAGAATCCCGGTGAGGGGATTCTTGCCAAAGAGATTCTTTTCGCGTACTATCAAGGAAGTGATCCATACAGCAAAGATCAAAGACGACATTGAAGGAGAAATGAAAATGGCAAATCCTATTGTTACGATTGAGATGGAGAACGGCGGCGTGATCAAACTGGAACTGTATCCGGATGTGGCGCCGATCAGTGTTCAGAATTTTGTTGATCTGGCGGAGAAAGGCTTCTATGACGGACTGATATTCCACCGTGTAATTTCCGGTTTCATGATCCAGGGCGGTGACCCGACAGGTACCGGTATGGGTGGCCCGGGACATCATATCAAGGGCGAATTCCGTGCAAACGGCGTAGAGAATAACCTGTCCCACGAGCGCGGTGTACTTTCCATGGCACGTGCGGGAGATCCGAACTCGGCTGGCTCCCAGTTCTTCATCATGCATGAAGATGGTCCTTTCCTCGATGGAAACTATGCAGCCTTCGGTAAGGTGATCGAAGGTATCGAAGTGGTCGATGAAATCGCGGCAACACCGACAGATCGTGGCGACCGTCCGCTCAAAGAGCAGAGGATGAAGAAGGTTACCGTCATTCGCTGACCGATTTCATTATCGCGAGGAAAAAGCGATCATGCTGCATGGATGCTTCATAACTTAGCGCAAGAAAAACCCCCGGAGCGATTCCAAAGGCCAAGGCCCGAGGATCAGCGAAGGGGTTTTTATTCTTCACAATGATAGCTTATCAGGAATCTGCGGAATCGTCTTTCTTGTTGTCTTCCGAAATGATATAGAGCGGACGCCGCTTGACTTCGATATATGTCTTGGCCAAATACTCTCCAATGATTCCCAGAGCCATAAGGACCATACCGCCGAGGAAGAGCATGAAAGAGAGCAATGACGGATAACCAGGCACATCGTCCCAGATACGGAGGATGATTGCCCGGATGAAGTAGTAGACCAGATAGGCGAACGACAGGCAGGAGATCAAAAATCCCACCAAAGTGGCAATACGTAAGGGCGCCGTGGTGAAGGAAACGATACCTTCGATGGCGTAGAGGAAGAGTTTCCAGAAGGACCATTTGGTCTCGCCGGCGACACGTTCCACGTTCTCGAACTCCAGCCACTTTGTCCGGAATCCGACCCATGCAAAAATACCTTTACTGAAACGCTGGCGCTCGGAAAGAGAGAGGATCGCGTCTACGACAGGTCTGGTCATTACGCGAAAATCTCTGGCGCCGTCGACGATCTCAACATCGGTGAACTTGTTGATCAGCCGGTAGAAACGGCGGGCGAAGAAACTGCGGATCGGCGGTTCGCCTTTGCGGGAAACACGTCGTGTAGCTACAATGTCGACCTCTCCGCTCTGAAGAATGGAGAACATCTCAGGAAGAAGCGACGGCGGATCCTGCATGTCGGCATCCAGAAGTCCGATCCAATCTCCTTTGGCAGAAGAAAGCCCGGCGAACATGGCGGCTTCTTTCCCGAAATTACGGGAGAACGAGATGTAGCGGATGCGCTCGTCTTTGGAAGCCATATCCTTGAGGACGGAGAGTGTCTTGTCTTTGCTGCCGTCGTTGACGAAGATCAGCTCGTAGTCATACTGCGAACACTCGTCCATAACCTTGCACAATGCCTCGTAAAGGTAGGGCAGAGCTTCTTCTTCGTTATAGCAGGGCACCATCAGACTGATTAACATATTCTCACCTCGAAATAAGTCCAAATACTACATTTACAGTATACTACATTCCCTTTGGAAAAGAACTCGGTAACCGTAAACCTTTTGGAAACACTTCCTATTGTCCATGTCTCTTCTTCGACGGGGAAATGGTGATATAATAGGATGAAGTTGAAACAAGCAGAAAGAGGTTTTCCATGATAGAGAAGACGACGATCAGTACGCCAAAGAAAAACGGAAAACGTCTGTTCTCCAGACAGAAATCCGATTTCCGTCCCGTCATTTCATTCTTTGTTTCAATGGCGCTTTTGATCCTGGTGTTTTTCTTTACCGGAATCTCGCCCTTTGGTGACCGATCCATACTCTGCTACGATCTGGCTGCGCAGTATGCCCCTTTCCTTGTTACAATGCGCAATATGCTTTCACGGGGAGAACCGCTTCTTTATTCGTTCCAGATCGGCATGGGGAAGAATATGACGGGAATACTGGCATATTATCTTTCCAGTCCGCTGAATCTTCTTACGCTTCTGTTTCCGGCATCACATATTTCAGACGCCATCGTAGTGATGATCCTTCTGAAGCTTTCGCTCGCCGGAGCATTTATGACCTGGCTGATGGATCGGATCTTCCCGTCTGAGTCCAGGATGAGCATCGTGTTCGCACAGATGTACTGCCTCAGTTCTTTTGCCATGGTATTCTTATTCAACTTCATGTGGCTGGACGGATTCGCAATACTGCCGCTTCTGCTTCTGGTGACGGACAGTTTCAGAAAAGATCCGAGGCAATGGTGGAAACTGTGTCCCGTGATGGCCGTTCTGTTTCTATCCGGATATTACATGGCGTATATCGTCGGTGTATTTTCTTTCTTCACCCTGATCACGGTACTCGTTTATGACAGAAAGAAGAGCGAGGACAAATACGCTTCCGCAAAAACGGTGGGACTTTTCATCGTGGCGGCTTTGTGCGCGGCGCTGATCAGTGCCTGCATACTGGTCCCGGCAGGATTGGACACGATCCGTAACGGCGACAATTCGTCCACTCTCGGTATCTCGCTGGATACCTCTTTCCGACTGGTCGACCTGATCCCGCAGCTTTTCGGCGCGGATGTGGTCACGGTTTCCGGAAATCTCCCTTATATCTTCTGCGGAACCTCTACACTTCTTCTGGTGATCCTCTTCTATCTGAATCCGGATATCCCCAAACGCCTCAAGACGGTTATCTCCTGCGCGTTTGTGTTCTTCATCCTGTCGTTCCTTCTGCCGCCTCTTAATCTGGCATGGCACTTTTTCAATATGCCGAACTGGTTCCTGTACCGGTTCTCTTTCCTGCTTTCCTTCCTGATGATCCTGGTGGCGTACTACTCTTACCTGAACGCCAAGACCCTTCGGGGCCGGAATTATCTGGCGGCTTTCGGCGTCGTTTTCGTGCTTTTGGTCCTGGCGGAAAGGTTCAGCGAGAAAATCCCGGTAGGCTCTATCTTTTTCCCGGTGCTGATAACGGCGGTCTGCACGCTCTTCTTCCTGAAGACACAGAATATAGAGAAATGGCCGGAGAGCGTTGCGAGCCTTCAGAAATACGGGACGGCCATGTTTGCCCTCGTGATGCTTTTCGAAATGGTGATCGTCAGTCCCAAACACACGATCGGGATCACGTTAAGCGGCACACAAAAAGCGGCCGAATTCGCCTCTGAGGTAGACGATCTTCGCGCGCTTACGAAAGGCATCCCCTCGGAGCAGGGACAAAGGACAGAGATCCTTTCTGCCCTGGGAAAAAATATCGATGGATTCAGCAGCCCTTCGTACGGAGATTTCACGTCGACAGGGACCTTCTGTTCCATGGCCAACAAGGAGATGCACCACTTCCTCAAACAGCTGGGTTATAAGGAAAGCTTCAACTATTGCGGAAGTGAACATATCTGCGGGATCCTTCCTTCGGATGCGCTTATGGGCGTGCGCTACTATATCGGTCTTTCCGAAAAAGACTCAGGCCTTCCGCTCGTATCAGGCAATTCCCGCTATTCTCTCTATGAAAACCCCTATGCTCTGCCGATCGCTTTCCTGACGGATGAGAGTGTATTCTCATTTGACGGCTATACGCTGGAAAAGGACGAAAACGATAAGGACTATTTCGCCTACCAGGAACGGTTCTTCACTACGCTTTCCGGAGAAGACGCATCTGCATTATACGAGACATTCATCCCGGAATGGGAGGTCTTTAACGGTCAGGAGACACCGGCACGGGTCGAAGGAACCTTCCCGGCGGGGAACAAAAGTGTGGACCGCCTGAACCATGAAAATCCCGCATCCCGATCCAAGAACCTCCACTACTACATCCGCAACAACCAAAGAGATGCGATATGCTTCAGTACCGTCATCGATGTAGAAGAAGACGCACCGCTTTACATGGTGGTCCCGTTCCTGATGCGGGCCTGCCCGATACAGGTATATGTCAACGGTGAGAGAATCTATAAGGAAAACTCGGACTCATTCTACAGCACGATCCTGAATCTGGGACACTACACCTCCGGGGACAAGGTGGAAGTACAGATCCGCTCCAATACGGACGTCTTCGTCTCTTTCCGCCCGATCATGGCTTACTGCCATGTCGGCGAACTGCAAAAACAAACGGACATCCTCCGTCACGGAATCAGCAATGTTTCGGTCAAAGACGGGCATGTGTCTTTCAGAGCCGACGCGGAAAGCGAAAGCCTCCTTCTGACCACGATTCCTTTCGAAAAGGGCTGGACGGCGTACATCGATGGTCAGGAAGCGGATATCCGAAGTTTCCAGGATGCCTTCATCTGCGTAACGGTTCCGAAGGGCACACATGAAGTGGATCTCCGCTTTACGCCCCCCGGACTTGGTCTTGGTGTTATAATGAGTGGTGTCGGCTTTGTGTCGTATCTGGTGCTGGCTGCAGTCACGCTGAGAAAGAAAAGAATGGAAGAGTAAAACATGATCGAGAAGACGACGCTTGAGAAACAAAGTAAGAGTAATATCGACTGGCGCCCGCTGATAGCATTCTTTGTCACACTTGCCGGAGCGGTAGTGATGTTCGGCAATCTTGCCGTGACGCCTTTCGGAGGAAGAAATATCCTCACCTCTGACCTTGCCGCCCAGTATGGCCCTTATCTGATCGGGCTGCGCAATGCCCTTAAGAACGGCGAGTCACTCCTTTATTCACAGGCTCAGGGACTCGGACAGAATACGATGGGCATCTTCGCCTATTACCTTTCCAGCCCACTGAATATCATTGTTCTGCTGATGCCGAAGAACAATCTTCAGGAAGCCATCACCATCATGATCTGCGTCAAACTGGCCTTTGCCGGTGCTTTTATGACTTGGCTTTTGGATCGGAAGTTTGATACCAAGACCAGGATGACGATCGTTTTCGGCATGATGTACCCGTTCTGTTCTTTCGTCATGGTATTCTTCTTCAACATCATGTGGCTGGACGGAATTGCGCTGATGCCGCTTCTGATCCTTACCACCGAACGCTTCGTGAAAAACAGAAGACTCTGGCCGGGACTTACCCTGCTTCTTCTGCTTCTCTTTGTTTCCGGCTACTATATGGCCTATATGATCGGCATATTCTCCTTCCTCTACCTGGTGGGCATGCTTGGCTTCCATGGCGAATTGAAAGGGGAGAAGGGAAAAGAAAGCGGAAAGACCATCGGGCTTTTCATCCTGTCTGCCGTAACCGCCGGTATGATCAGTGCTGCGGTACTCATTCCTGCGGGTATCAACACGCTTCAAAACGGAGACTACACGAAGGCCGAAGCGCTGACGCTGGATCCGAACTTCAAACTGATCGATCTTGTGGATCAGTTCTTTCCCAATGGCGCACCGACGCTGTCGAATAACCTGCCGTTTATCTTCTGCGGCGTCCCCGTGCTCCTGCTTTTCGGGCTGTTCTTCTTTAACAAGTCGATCGAAAAGAGAAGAAAGGTCGCGATCGGAATCGTATGCGTCGTTTCACTTCTATCGTTCCACCTCTCTTTCCTAAACCGCGTATGGCATCTCTTCGATGATCCGAACTGGTTCAATTACCGGTACTCCTATATTTTCTCGTTTATCATGATCATGGTCGCTTTCTACTCGTACCTTCATATGAAGGGAGCCGGGAAGAAGGCTTTCCTGCTGTCTTACGGGGTAGTTGTTCTGCTTTGTGTGATCTCCCAGAGTGCCGGCGCCATGGGGGAGGAAAAGAGCATCTTCTTCGCGATACTGTTCTTCGCTACACTGGAAACCGCTCTTCTCTTCGGAACAACGGTAGATCAGTGGCCGGAGGAGATTGCAAACCTCAAGAATATCGGCGCACCTTTCCTGGTTATCGTGATCCTCGTGGAAATGGTGTTCTTCACTCCACAGCAGTATCTGCCGAACATTCTCGGAAAAGATATGGATGCGCCGGGTTTTGTTCTCCTTCTGGATGATCTGGATACACTGGCGGAAAATATCGACCGGTCCACATGGAGCCGTACCGAAAACGATTCAAAGGGCAAAGGTTTTGTCGGCAGCAATAACCTGCCGTATTACATCAACACAAAAGCAATCAGTACTTTTGCATCGATGGCGAATAAGAAAACGAATCACTTCCTCAAACAGCTCGGTTACGAGACGAATTACAATTACTTCAGTGTGGACCACGACAGCGCAATCATCGCAGCAGACGCTTTCATGGGCGTGCGATACATCGTTACGAATGAGCACAATCTCAGCGGGCTGGTCTACAAGGCAAATGTGGACAAGTACTATCTGTATGAGAATCCTTACTATCTGCCGATCGCGTATCTGGTAAAGAGCGATGCCGCTTCCTTCGACGGATTTGCATTGGAGAAAGATCAGGTTGAGAAGAACTATTTCACCTTCCAGGAGAACTGGATCACCTCCCTTTCGGGCATCGATGCGTCCGCTCTCTATGACACATTCACTTCGGAATGGGAAGTATTTAACGGACAGAAGACGGATGTGGCGCCGGAGGGAAAACTCAATCCCGGTGAAGTAGTAATCAACTCTCTCAATCACGAGAAGCCTTCGGCTCGTCCTAAAGCGCTTCAGATCTACTTAAGAAGCAACACGACCAGTGAAATGATCCTTCGGACCAAGGTGACCGTGGAGGAAGCCCTGCCTATGTACTTCGTCGTTCCGTACCCGTATCTGCAAAATGATGCGACTGTCTATGTCAACGACCGGAAGATCGCGACACAGGGAACTTCTTTCTACAGCAGGATCATTTCCCTCGGGACATTCCGGAAGGGAGAGACCATCCAAATCGAGATCCGCACGAAAAACGACATTCTGGCCTGCTATGAACCGATCCTGGCGTATTGTCATCCGCAGGAGCTGCTGGCACAGAAGGAAGCACTTGCTTCAACGGTCAGCGATCTGGATGTCAAGGATGGACACATCAAACTGGTTGCCCATGCGGATCAGGACAAACTTCTCCTGACAACGATTCCGTTCGAAGACGGCTGGGCCGCCTATGTTGATGGTCAGAAAGTACAGTTGCAGGCTTATCAGGATGCGTTCCTGAGCATTCCGGTTTCATCCGGTACGCACAATGTCGAGCTGAAGTTTACCCCACCGGGCTTTAAGGCAGGATTGGCAAGCTGCGGAGCCGGTATTCTGCTGTTTGCAGTTGTCACGATCCTGATGCTGAGAAAGAAAAAAGATGAGAAGACCGCAGTTACTGCTGCGGCAGACGATACGAATACGAAGAATGAGGAGGAGAAAGTATGAACGTTGAAGAATTGTACAAGTTTTGGAGTGAGGATCCGTATTTTGATGAAGCGACACGGGAGGAGCTCGCAGCGATCCGTGATGATAAGAAGGAGATCGAAGAGCGCTTCTTCCGTGATCTGGAATTTGGAACAGCCGGACTTCGCGGCATCCTCGGCGCCGGTACGAACCGCATGAATATGTACATCGTATCGAAGGCCTCGGCCGGTTTGGGACAGTATATCGTAGGAGAAGGGGAAGACGCGATGAAGCGCGGTGTTGTCATTTCTTATGACTCCCGCCATTTCTCTCCGGAATTCGCGGAGATCACAGCACGTACCCTGACATCTATGGGGATCCGTGTTTTCCTTTCAGATGAACTTCGTCCGGTACCGATGCTCTCATATGCAGTCCGTTACCACAAGGCATTCGCCGGTGTCATGATCACCGCTTCCCACAACCCGTCCAAGTACAACGGTTACAAGGTGTACGGTGAAGATGGCGGACAGGTTCCGCCTGAGGCCGCATCGAAGATCCTGGGATTCATCGAGGGCGTCGAGGATATCCGCACGATCCATCCGGACAGCCTCGAAGAAGCCAAAGCCAAGGGACTTCTGACCTATTGGGGCGAAGAAGTGGACGAGGCATATACGGATATGCTGGACAAACTGGTCATCGATCGTCAGGCGATTCTCAATCAGAAGAATATGTCGATCGTGTATACTCCGCTTCACGGTTCCGGAAATAAGCCCGTACGCCGCATCCTCAAGAAAATCGGCCTGGAGAATGTCCATGTCGTCGCCGAACAGGAACTTCCGGACGGTGCTTTCCCGACTGTGGAAGTGCCTAATCCCGAGAATCCGGCGGCTCTCTCCATGGCAATCGAACTGGCTAAGAAAGTCGATGCGGATCTGGTGATCGGCACTGACCCGGATAGTGACCGTATCGGTATCGCCGTTCGTGCCGTCAGAGACGGTGTCGAGACCTATGTGCCTTTCACCGGAAACCAGGTTGGCCTGATGCTTCTGGATTACATTCTGGATTCCAAGAAGCGGGCGGGCGAGCTGCCGCAGGATTCCTTCGCCGTAACGACTATCGTGTCCAGCAAACTGGCAGGAGCGATCTGCAAATACTATGGTGTCGAGCTTCAGGAAGTGCTGACCGGCTTCAAGTTTATCGGTGAGCGCATCAAGCTGGATGACGAATTCGGAAACAAGCATTTCCAGTTCGGGTTCGAAGAGAGCTACGGATATCTGGCCGGGTTGGACGTTCGTGATAAGGATGCGGTAGTGGCAGCCATGCTGATTGCCGGTATGCTCGCTCAGTCCCATGAACGCGGACAGTCTCTGCTGGATCGCCTCGAGAGCATCTACCAGCGTTTCGGTTATGGATATGAAGAAGCTGTTTCCTTTACGCTCGAAGGCAAAGAAGGAATCGAAAAGATCTCCGGAGCCATGGTATCGCTTCGCGAAGAACTCCTGGCCTGCAAGAATAAGGAAGATGCGTCCAGGCTTCTCGGCGGAGCACCGGTATTGGCCGTGCGTGACTACAAGAACTCCAAGCGCTACATCTTCACGGAAGAAGGCGTGACGGAAGAACCCATCAACCTGCCGGTATCCAATGTTCTCCTTTACGAACTTGGAGGTGATAAGGGCCTCGATTGGGCATGTGCGCGTCCGTCCGGCACGGAGCCGAAGCTGAAGATCTACTTCGGAATTTACGCCAATACCAAAGAGGCGTCTCAGGCAAGACTGGCCGAGACCAAGGAACAGGTATCTTCTGTGGTAAAAGCGAAGCTCTGAAACAGAAAATTTACAAATTCGGATGCAAAAGCACTCGCAGATGGCATATCTGCGAGTGCTTTTCGTTTTGTACAAAACCGTAAAATGCGTCAAAATCTAGACGATTTCCACCTGATAAATTTAAAATGTGACATAAATGTGACGAAATTCGTAATTGTCCACAAAAACTTCGCATTTCACCCCTGTTCTGCCCTTTTTTTCAGCGCCTCTTGCGTGTATACTCGGGGTGATTTCAATTAGGAGGAGTACGCTGAAATGACGGCAAATGAGTGTTTAGTCAAGTTTAACTCGATCAAAGAATGCCTTTCCGAAGTGCTGTGGATGTATTTCGAAATTCAATCCGCAGACAGTGAGCAGGTCGTGCTTGTCGGCAAACCGGATGAATTTGCAGAGCCGGTTCTGGAACTTGTTTTCGTGCAGCCTTTCATGGTCTTTTGCCCGATGCGTTTTACATATGAGGGCGGAGACTTCATCGGTCTGGCTCCGCAGGAAGAGTTCTATCAGATGAACGAAAGATATCACATTGGTCAGGGATATCACATTTTTAAACTCAAGGTGGAAGACCGCCGCTTCTTCATCATCGCGAAGTCGATGCATGTATCCATCAGAGAGTGACCGTAGATTAAAGTTAATAAGTCAGAGAAGATGACGGATCGCATATGCGACTCCGTCATCTTTGCAATTACGGGTAATAATGGCCGCCCGGGCTTTCGTCTCTTCGGACGCATTTCCCATGGCGATCCCGACGGCTCCGCAGGTGAACATACTGATATCGTTCTCGTTATCCCCGAAACAGTATACGTTTCCAATCGGGACATCAAGATGCGAAGCCAGCGCGATCACGGCATTTCCTTTGGTGGAGCCGGCGGCCATGATATCGATAACAGAGTGCATGGAAGCCGTCACCTCTAATAACGGGTCCTTTTCCAGATCTTCCTTCAACCTGGCAGAAGGTGCGTATACCAGGATCTTGGTCAGATGGGAAGGGATACGGTCAGGACGGATCTCCGAAAGCGGAATCAGTGGTGCCTGAAGATTCGGCCTTACCGAAAGATTATAGTTCTGGAAAAAGGCCATGTGTGTGCTTCCCGGGCGGTAGAAGATCCCGTCCCGCCCATAAGCGACAAAATCAAATCCATCTCTTTCCAGCTTGCTCATAACAGAAATGGCGGTATCGGCATCAATGCATGACTCGTAGATCGGCCGATGTGCCTGATAGTCGTAAACCTGCGCACCGTTACTGGTGATGACGGGAAGCTTCAGTCCGAAGTCTTCCACAAATTTATAAACCACATGATAAGACCTTCCGGTGGCAATGGAGAATCCCGTATCCGCATCAAGGCTGTGGATCGCGTCGAGTGTGGCCGGGGAGATTTCCCCGCCCGCAGGAAGAAGCGTATTGTCGATATCGCAGATGATCAGACGTTTCATGCACAAAGACTCCAGATCCGTGGACGAAAACCGTGGTTTTCCATTGATTTACAGCCACTATGGTACCATGAAGCCGGACAATTTAAAACATATGTGCAGGGCATCGCGACCATACCAAAAAAAGTGCTGAAAAAAAGAAAGATTTTGTGGGGTAAATTGCATGATTTGTCTCTTGAAACAGAGGCGTCTATATAGTAATCTTTACATGGTATATAAGTTTATTTGACGAACAAAGGATAAAGAGGCGTCTGTGAAATGAAAAAGAATGCGGCGAAGAGAAGACAGAAAAGAAGAAACACAGCGATTCTTGGTGCAATAGCAGGTGTTTTGGCACTCGGAGTTATTGGTACCGTCTTATATACGACCGTGCTGAAAGATGTTTTTTCAGCCAAAGAGACGAAGATCGTCGTTACGGATGTGAACGGCAGTGAAGTGGAGTATGCTCCGGAAGAACTGGCACTGCAGCTGGATACGACGACTTTCTACCAGGGTATTACGATCAATGGGATCGATGTATCCGGAAAGACAAAAGAAGAAGTTTTGAACCTTTTCGCTGAGGAAAGAAACAGGACGGCAGAACAGCTTGTTAACGTGAAGTTTCAGGTCGGAGATGATCTGATCCCGATGGGCGCGACCGGTCTTACGATCTCCTCGGATATCGATGAAGTTATCGATAAGGCATATAACTATGGCCGTACGAGTACTCTTGCAGGAAATGACGGACTGAAAGACCGCTATAACACGATCAACGCCCTTAAGAAGACGCCGATGGACTTTGTTTCCACATACAGCATCGATACTTCCGCAGTGGATACACTGACACACAGTGCGCTGGATCCGCTTCAGAAGGAAGCCGTAGACGCGAAGGCAACCAGCTTTGATGTGGAAAACCTGAAGTTCGTCATCGATGATTCCCAGGAAGGGTTTAAGGTAAATGTCGATAAGGCGGCTGAGGATGCCAAGAAGGCCATCAGCAATTCGGAATACGAAGTAGTGATCCCTGTTGAGGCGGAGGTCATCGAACCGAAGTACACGAAGGAATTCCTGGAAGGATACCTGGGTCTGGTTTCTACTACATCTTCGGAGACGACCAGCAATTCGAACCGTAACACCAACATCGATCTGGTTTGTAAGACCATTGACGGTCTGGTACTCCAGCCGGGTGAACATTTCAACTTCAACGATTTCATCGGTGAAAGAACACCGGAGAAGGGATATAAGGAAGCGCTCGGTATTGTTGGCGGCGCGTATAAGCCGGAGTACGGCGGCGGTATCTGCCAGGCAAATACCATGCTTTACCACAGTGTTACCAAAGCGGACCTGCAGGTCGATGAGCGCAGAAACCACACCTATCCGAGCTCCTATGTGGATTACGGTACGGATGCTACGGTTACCTGGACCAGCCCGAACTTCCAGTTCACGAATAATACGGAGTTCCCGGTTGCGATCCATGCTTACTACGGTGACCAGTGGGTAACGGTTTCAATCTACGGACGTCCGGTAGAAGATGGTCTCACAATCAAGCTGATCGGCGAACAGCTGAGCAAGACTTCTCCGACAGGTACGGTTTATATTGCAGATTCCAGCCTGCCGGTTGGTACGACGGAGACCGTCAAGTCTGCTCATACAGGATATAAGTACACATCCTGGAAGGTCTACTATGATCAGGACGGCAACGAAGTGAAGCGTGTAGAGTACTTCCAGAGCGATTATCCGATGACGAACGATGAGATCCGTGTGGGAACTCTCGGACCGGATGGCAAGGTTTATGATATGGATCCGTCGACCGGCCACGTCAATATTCCTGACGATGTGCTCAATCCGACCAGCTCGGAGGAAAGCTCTTCCGATGTACCACCGGAGTCTACCGATGTACCGCCGGAGTCTTCCGACGAGACAAAGGAAACTCCTGCAGATACACAGGAAACCCCGGCAGAGACGCCGGCTGAGACACCTGCCGAGACGCCGGCAGAACCCCCGGCCGAGACACCTGTTGAGACGCCGGCAGAGACACCTGCCGAGACACCTGCAGAAACACCTGAGGAAACTCCAGCGAATCAGGAGCCGGAAAATCCGGGTGAAGGTGGAGAAGCCCCTGCTGAGTAATCGATCCGAAGATGCGGATGCAATCGATATGTTTATAGTCGAGTAAACTAAAGGCACAAGTCTTATTTCGGAGTTGTGCCTTATTTATAGGAGGAACACAAATGAGTACATCTTACAAAGGACCTGTCGTTCTGATTATCATGGACGGCGTAGGTATCAAGGAAATCGAAACAGGTAATGCTGTTGCAGGCGCGAAGAAACCGATCCTTGACAACTGCATGAAGAACTATCCGATGCAGAAACTTAAGGCACACGGTACAGCAGTAGGACTTCCGTCCGACGGCGATATGGGTAACTCCGAGGTAGGCCATAACGCAATCGGCGCAGGTCAGGTCTATAGCCAGGGCGCAAAACTCGTTTCCGAATCTCTGGCCAGCAAATCCATGTATCAGAGTGAAGTATGGCAGTCTCTCGTAGCAGATGCCAAGAAGGGCGGTACCCTCCACTTTGTAGGTCTCCTTTCCGATGGTAATGTACACTCCCACATCGATCACCTTCTCGCTATGCTCGATGAAGCAAAGGAAGAGGGCGTAGCCAAGGTCCGCATTCACATTCTCCTCGACGGACGTGACGTAGGTGAGACATCTGCTCTTCAGTATGTTGACCAGCTCGAGGCGAAACTTTCTGAGCTCTCTGATGATTCCCACGATTACAGAATCGCGAGCGGTGGCGGACGTATGGTCATCACGATGGACCGTTACGGCGCAAACTGGGGTATGGTCGAAGCAGGCTGGAAGACGCACGTGCTCGGTGAAGGCAGACAGTTCGCGACAGCGAAAGAAGCCATCGAGACATACCGTGCCGAGATCCCGAACGTCATCGACCAGGATCTTCCTGCATTTGTTATTGCCGAGAACGGCGCACCGGTCGGCACCATCGAGGACGGCGACAGCGTTATCCTTTATAATTTCCGTGGCGACCGTGCCCAGGAACTGACCGTTGCTTTCGAGAGCGGCGCGGAGTTCGACAAGTTCGACCGCGTACGTGTTCCGAATGTAAATTATGCCGGTATGCTCGAGTACGACGGAGACCTTCACATCCCGAAGAAGTTCCTCGTTTCTCCACCGGTCATCAGAAATACTCTTGGCGAACTCCTGGCCAACAAGGGCATCGCTCAGCTGGCGATCTCTGAGACCCAGAAGTACGGTCACGTTACTTACTTCTTCAACGGTAACAGATCTTCCAAGTTCAACGATGATCTTGAAGAGTACATCGAGATCCCGTCGGATATCGTTCCTTTCGAGCAGCGTCCGTGGATGAAGTCCGCAGAGATCACCGATAAGCTCGTTGAACTCATCTCTGAGAATAAGTACCCCTTCATGAGAGTCAACTTCCCGAACGGCGATATGGTCGGTCATACAGGCGTTTTCGAGTCTGCTGTGATCGGTGTCGAGTCCGTAGACATCGCGCTTAAGAGAATCCTGCCGGCCATTGATGCAGTCGGCGGTATGGCGATTATCACGGCTGACCACGGTAACGCCGAGGAAATGTACGAACTCGCTAAGGATGGTTCCCCGAAGGCGGATAAGGATGGAAGAATCAAGGCGAAGACCAGCCATACCCTCAATAAGGTCCCCTGCATTTTCTATGACAACACCGAGAACAAGGACAAGTACGAAGTTGTAGATTCCGATTCCTACGGCCTTGCGAATATCGCAGCAACTATTGCTGATCTGCTCGGAGTAGAAAAGCCGGATTGTTGGGAGACTTCCATGATCAAGATGAAGTAATTCATCCGATAACTGTAAACAATAGATATAGCGTCTCTCCGACTCAAACAGTTTGCGCCAGCGCAAAACTCGTCGTTGAGACGCTATATCTATTTCTTTAAACTCGTGCAGATGCATCGGCACAATCCGATGCCGGCGTTTTCTGTTTATAGTCAATCATATCGTTTCGTCGAGGGGAGGAAACTCACCGTCGAGACATTTTTTCTTAGGAAAGATTCTGTCGGTCTTACCCGAAGAATGCGGTCTTCACGCAATCCGGATAAGACTGACATGCAAAAAACTAGATTTTTATGCACAAAAATCTCTGATTTTCAGGGTTGAATGATGAGCCGTATCGTCGTAGTATTTTACATGGTAAGGAAAAAAGATTCGAGAAGAGGCTGAAGAGTAATGAAGCGAAGAGCGGCGAAAAAAGGCTGGAGATCCGCATTATATGCTTTGGTAAACGGAAAGAAAAAGACGAAGAGCAGTGCAAATCGTGGAAGGAGAACCACGAAGAACACGGCGGCGCGGAGACCGGTAAGTCAAAAGAAAAGAAACATCAAAAGAAGAAATGCTGCACTTACGAAAATCACGGCGGTCGTTACCGCGGTGCTGTTGGCATGCCTTCTGATCACGGTCCTTTATACACAGGTGTTTAAAGCGGAAGTAGACCATTTCTTCGCAAAGAAGTACAGCGTTACGGATGTCCTGGGCGCGCAGCACAAGTATACGAAAGAAGAATTGGCGGAAGAGGTAACGAGCGACCGCTTCTATGAGGGGATCCGTGTAAATGGCGTAGATCTCTCAGGTAAGACCCTCGAAGAAGCCAAGGCCCTGTTCTCGGATGTCCGTGGCAAGCAGGTGCACGAATTAGTCGATATTCAGTTTGATGTGGATGGCGAAAAGGTCAAGATGAATACCGAAGGACTGAGTCTGTCCTCAAATATCGATGAAATCCTTCTGGAAGCGTATCAATACGGAAAAGCAAGCACACTCGAAGGTGTCGATGGCCTGATCGAACGCTATAACCTGATTACGGAACTGAAGAGGACCCCGAAGGAATACTCTTCTTCGTTTACTCTGGGCAGTGACAATGTAAATACGCTGACTCATGAAGCGCTGGATGGGTTTAATTACAGTCCGTCGGAAGCGAAAGCGACCGGCTTTGACGTGTCGGAACTGTCGTTTATCATTGAAGAGTCAAAACCCGGACAATCTGTGGACATCGATAAAGCGATCTCCGATGTGAAAAGTGCTTTTGAAACGGAAAACTATGTTGCGGTCATTCCGGTCTCGGTAAGTGAGATCGAGCCTTTGACAACGGCAGATGGGCTTCGTTCAAAACTCGGAAGAGTCTCCTCCAACAGCTCGAAGACGACGGATAAGCCGAATCGTAATACCAATATTTATCTGGTCTGTAAAACGATCGATGGCCTGATCCTTCAGCCGGGTGAACAGTTCGACTTTAATGGGGTCGTCGGCCAGAGAACTCCGGAGAAGGGCTATAAAGAGGCAACGGGTATTCTCAACGGTGCCTCCAATCTGGAGTACGGCGGCGGCATCTGCCAGGCCAATACCATGCTTTACCATAGCGTTATGGAGGCAGGACTTCAGGTCGATGAGCGTGTCGCCCATTCCTGGCCAAGTGACTATGTTGATACGGGAACGGACGCAACCGTTTCATGGGAGTATCCGGACTTTAAGTTTACAAATAATACGGACTATCCTGTTGCCATCCATGCCTATTACGGAGATTTGTGGGTGACGGTCGAGATATACGGACGGCTGCTTCCGGACGGACAGTATATCCGTTTCTTCGGCTCGAAAGAACTGCTCATCGATGAGGCACCGACCAGGACCGAATATGTAGCGGACTCGACACTTTCTGTCGGTACGGTCGTCAAGGAAAGAAGTGCGCATAACCATATTCTGGCTGAGGCCTATAAGGTCACTTATGATGCCGATGGAAATGAACTGGACCGCGAGGTGATCCAGACCGAATACCGTATGATCAATGCCAAGTACCGTGTCGGCACGCTTGCTTCAGACGGGACGATCTTCTACATGGGTCCGGATACGGGCGAGGTGTCTGCACCGGCAGGCTATGTACCGCCGACACAGGCGACAGAGCCTCCTCCGGAGACAACGGCGGCGCCCGAGGAAACAGAAACTCCTGATAATTCAGAAGCTCCTGCGGAGTGAAGATAGTTTCATTTTTCGTCGCAAGAAAAAGCGCAATCCCTTTATATATGTGATATAATATATGGGCTTGATGTGTGCCCATTCGCACACAGGGAGCCACAAACTATAGTTAAATCTTTATATAAAGGAGAAAGTGTATGGCAATCGAACTTACAAAAAAGACCATGGACGGTAACGAAGCTGCTGCGTATACTTCGTATGCATTTACTGAGAACGCTGCAATCTACCCGATCACACCGTCCTCGCCTATGGCTGATCACACTGACCAATGGGCACAGCAGGGCAGAAAGAATATCTTCGGACAGACGGTAAATATCGTCGAGATGGAGTCTGAGGGAGGTGCTTCCGGTGCTGTTCACGGCTCCCTGGCTACAGGTGCTCTGACCACGACTTATACCGCATCCCAGGGCCTTCTCCTGATGATCCCGAACATGTACAAAATCGCAGGTGAATTGCTTCCTTGCGTATTCCATGTTTCCGCTAGAGCACTGGCTGCTCACGCTCTGAACATCTTCGGTGACCACGCAGACGTATATGCTTGCCGTCAGACCGGTTTTGCAATGCTCTGCTCCAACTCTGTTCAGGAAGTTGCAGACCTTGCTGCAGTAGCTCATCTGGCTACGATCAAGACAAGAGTTCCGTTCATCCACTTCTTCGATGGTTTCCGTACTTCTCACGAGATCCAGAAGATCGAGGTTATCGACTACGATACACTCGGCTCCCTCGTTGATTACGATGCAATCAAGGAATTCCGTAAGAGATCCCTTTCCCCGAACCATCCGACACTTCGTGGTACCGCTCAGAACCCGGATATCTACTTCCAGGGCAGAGAGGCTTCCAACCCGTTCTATCTGGCAGTACCGGATCAGGTTCAGGCTTACATGGATAAGATCAATGAGATCCGCGGCACCAACTACAAGCTCTTCAACTACTATGGTGCTGAGGACGCTGACCGCGTAATCATCGCTATGGGTTCTGTCTGCGAGACCGCTGAAGAAGTTATCGATTTCCTCAACGCTCACGGTGAGAAGGTTGGTCTTGTTAAGGTTCACCTCTATCGTCCGTTCTCTGCTGAGAAGCTCCTTGAGGCGATCCCGGCTTCCGCTAAGGCAATCGCTGTTCTCGACAGAACAAAGGAGCCCGGTTCCTACGCTGAGCCGCTGTTCCTTGACGTTGCAGCTGCTTATGTTGGCAAGAATGCTCCGAAGCTCATCGGCGGCCGTTATGGTATGGGTTCCAAGGATACCACACCTGAGACGATCCTCGCAGTTTATAAGGAACTCAAGAAGGATCAGCCGAAGGAAAGATTCACCATCGGTATCGATGATGACGTTACCTTCCTCTCTCTGGATTGCTCCGAGTCGATCGAAGTTGCAGGCGAGGGTACAGTACAGGCTAGATTCTGGGGTCTCGGTGCTGACGGTACAGTTGGTGCGAACAAGAACTCCATCAAGATCATCGGTGACCATACCGACATGTATGCTCAGGCATACTTCTCCTATGACTCTAAGAAGTCCGGTGGTATCACGATCTCTGACCTGAGATTCGGTACTACTCCGATCCGTTCCACATACCTCATCAACAAAGCTGACTTCGTAGCTTGCCACAACCAGTCTTATGTTTATGAGTATGATATGCTCTCTTCCCTGAAGCCGGGCGGCACGTTCCTCCTCAACACTCAGTGGACAAGAGAAGAACTCGAGGAGAGACTCCCGGGTTCCATGAAGAGATATATCGCAAACAACAACATCAAGTTCTATACTCTGGATGCTGTTGCTAAGGCTAAGGAAATCGGCCTCGGCGGAAGAATCAACACCATCTGCCAGTCCGCATTCTTCAAGCTTTCCGGTATTCTCCCTGTAGAACAGGCTGT
>JAFZQI010000030.1 GCA_017620475.1 Clostridiales bacterium
AGATACTCATTTCGGCAGAAAGATCAGCATCACGCGTTCACAGGTTTCCCGTCGTGCGTTGACACAGCAGCAGCCGAACGTTCGTAACGTTAAGGTCGTTGTTGATGGCACCCCTAAGACTATGCATGTTTGTACGCGTTGTCTTCGTTCCGGCGCTGTTGAAAGAGCGTAAGTTCTTTTCCGGACGAATAAGAGAAATGAGAATGATCCCGCTTTTCCTTCTCGGATGAGCGGGTTTTTTCTTTTTTCGGTATAATTGTAGTATCTGTTAGCGGGGAGGTTTTCTCTATGAAGAATCCGGTTATTGAGACTGAACGATTGATACTGCGTCCTTTGACAGTAGAGGATGCGCAGACGGCGTTTGACAGCTGGACATCGGATCCGGAGGTCGCGAAATATATGCGCTACTATGCGCACAAGAGCGTCGATACAACGAAAGAATGGCTCAAAAGCGTGGTCGCCAATGAAAACAGCGACACAAGCTTCGATTGGGGATTCGTCCTTTGCGAATCCGGAGAACTCGTCGGCTCCGGCGGACTCTACTACGACGATGAAGACGGAATGTTTGAGATCGGATATAACTTCGCCAAGAAGGTCTGGGGACGCGGACTTGCTACCGAAGCCGCCAGGGCAATGATCGATTTTGCTTTTACTACCCTTCACCAGACCCAGCTTCGCGGTCGTCACAATATCGAGAATAAAGCCTCCGGAAACGTCATGAAAAAGTGCGGTTTCGTCTATGAACGGGATTGCCTCGATTATATGCTGGAAGACCATGCGGAGAGGACCGTCAGCATGTACCGGCTGAGCAAACCGGGAACGCCTTCTAACTTTATACTCAATAACGGTATCGAGATCCCTCCGATCGGATTCGGTTCCTATAGAAGTACGCTTAATGATGGCATCGCTCCGATCCTTCAGGCGCTGGAACTCGGCTACCGGTACATCGATACGGCTTCTTTCTACAAGAACGAAGAAGATATCGGCGCGGCTCTGGAGCAGAGCGGGATCCAAAGAAGCGAGATCTTCCTGGCGACCAAAATGTGGCCAACGGAGATGGGCTATGAGGAAACGATGGAAGCCTTTGCCGGCTCCTGCCGAAAACTTAGAACGGATTACATCGATCTGTATCTGATCCACTGGCCGAAGCTTAACCCTTCGGATCTGCAGTGGCGTCAGAAGATCCGCGATACCTGGCGTGCCATGGAAGAACTTTATGAAGCAGGCAAATGCCGCGCCATCGGTGTGTGCAACTTCCAGCCGCACCATCTGCAGGTGATCCTGGATGATTGTAAAGTCGTTCCGATGGTCGATCAGCTGGAGCTCCACGCGGGATATATCCAGCAGTATACTCTGGACTTCTGCCGTGCCCACGGTATTGTTCCTCAGGCATGGAGTCCTCTCGGCAGAATGTATTTCTCGGAAGAGCCGTACCTTCAGAAGATGGCGGCGCAATACGGCCGTCCTGTATCCCAGCTTCTTCTTAGGTTCCTCAACCAGTCCGGAATCCAGATCATCCCGAAAAGCTCGCACGTGGATCGGATGAAAGAGAACCTGGACATCTTCGGATTTACCATCAACGACGAGGATATGTCCTTCCTCTCCTGTCTGCCTCAGGTGGGCTTCTCTAAAGAGTTCCCGGATTGGGCAACACGCGGATGACAAAAGCTTTCTTTTGAAGTATAGTAATGCTGATACTTGATGGGGGCGGCGACATGTTTTCAGGGTTAACTCATTCATCCAGCAAAAATCTGAAGATCATCATTGTCGGCTGCGGCAAAGTCGGACTGACTTTGACCGAACAGCTTAGTAAAGAAGGCAATAACATCACGGTCATCGAGAAGAACCCGACCGTCATTTCCGATCTGGACTCTCTTTATGATGTCATCACCATTAAGGGAAACGGGGCAAGTTATAATACCCTTAGGGAAGCAGGTGTCGAGGAGGCGGATCTGGTGATCGCCGTGACCGGTTCTGATGAACTGAATCTCCTTTGCTGCACGATCTCCAAGCAATTCAGCAAATGCGCGGCCATTGCTCGTGTACGTACTCCCGAATACAGCCAGGAGGTCGGATATCTTCGTGATAAACTGGGATTGGCCATGATCATAAACCCGGAACTCGAGTCCGCTAAAGAGATGGCCCGTATCCTCTATCTGCCTACGGCCCTGCAGGTCAACACATTTGCGCACGGACAGGCGGAGATGATCAAGTTTAAAGTTCCGGCCGGAAACATTCTGGATCAGATGACCATCGCCAACCTCGGTAAACACATCGATCACAACATTCTCATCTGCGGCATCGAACGAAAGGGTGAAGTATATATCCCTTCCGGTGCTTTCTGCCTGCAGGCAGAGGATACGATCTTTATCGCCGCCAAGCGCGAAGAAGCCCGAAAGTTCCTCAAGCATATCGGAGTTTTTACCAAGCAGGTCCGTAATGCCATGATCGTTGGCGGCGGTCTTTCCGCTTATTATCTGGCCAATGAGCTCCTGCATACCGGTATTGATGTACATATCCTGGAGTCTTCCTCCAGCCGCTGCGACGAACTTAGTACACTGCTTCCCGAGGCAGTTGTCATCAACGCCGATGCCTCCAATCAGGAGGGACTGCTAGGCGCCGGCCTTAAGGATATGGAAGCCTTCGTTCCGCTGACCGGCATCGATGAAGAGAACATCCTGCTGACGCTTTTCGCGAAGAAGGTATCGAAAGCCAAGGTGATCACGAAAGTGAACCGCATCAACTTCTCCGATGTCATTACCGACCTCGATCTGGGTTCGGTCATCTATCCGAAACTGATCACCGCCGAGGCCATCATTGCCTATGCACGTGCCTTGCGCGCTTCTCGAAGCAGTGAGATCGAGACACTTTATCATCTCTTCGATTCCCGCGCCGAAGCGATCGAATTCCGGATCAAGGAATCTTCTCCTGTTGTCGGCAAAGAGCTCAAAGCCCTTCCGCTTAAGAAAGACCTGCTCATTGCCTTTATCAACCGTAAGGGAAAGATCATCATTCCTTCCGGTTCCGACACCATCGAGGTAGGCGATACTGTCATGATCGTGACCACACATACCGGCCTCAACGAGATCCGTGACATCTTGAGATAAGGAGTACACTGCACATGAATGCCCCCATGGTCTTCTATATCCTTGGTCATGTACTCCGCATCGAGGGCATCTTTATGCTGCTTCCTGCCCTGACCGGGCTGATCTATAACGAGAAACAGGGTCTGGTCTTCCTGATCCTCGCCGTCGCGCTTTTCTTTATCGGATTCCTCTTATCATTCAAGAGGCCGGAGAATACCACGATCTACCTCAAGGAAGGCTGCGTCATCACCGCCCTTTCCTGGATCTGGATGAGTTTTTTCGGGGCCCTTCCCTTCTTCATCTCAAAAGAGATCCCTTCTCTGATCGATGCCATCTTTGAAACTGTATCCGGATTCACGACGACCGGTGCCAGTATCCTTGCCAACGCAGAGAGTCTCTGTCACGCATCCCAGTTCTGGCGCTGTTTCACACACTGGATCGGCGGCATGGGCGTTCTGGTATTCCTTTTGGCCATCATCCCGATGAGCGGCGGTTCCAACATCAACCTGATGCGTGCCGAAAGCCCGGGACCATCCGTCGGTAAACTCGTTCCGAAGATGCGCCAGACCGCGGCTCTTCTTTATCTTATCTACTTCTTCCTGACCTCTTTGGAAGTTCTATTCCTCGTCATCGGACGCATGCCGTTATTCGATAGTATCTGCACGGCTTTCGCTACCGCGGGTACAGGAGGTTTCGGCGTGTACAAAGACAGCCTTGCCAGCCAGACGGCCTACATCCAGTGGGTCGCCACGGTCTTCATGGTGCTCTTCGGCGTCAACTTCAATTTCTACTTCTTCCTTCTTTACAAGCATGTCAAAAAAGCGGTAAAAATGACAGAGATCCGCGCCTACTTCGCAGTTCTTTTCGCAAGTTCGGCGCTTATCACGCTGAATACTTTACACCAGATGGAAAGCGTAAGCGGCGCGATCCGTCATGCCAGTTTCCAGGTCGCCTCCATTATGACCACAACAGGCTTTGCTTCCTACGACTTCGACCTGTGGCCGGAGCCGAGCCGTGTGATCCTCGTCATCCTGATGTTTATCGGTGCCTGTGCGGGAAGTACCGGCGGCGGTATCAAGGTCTCGCGTTTCATGATCCTGATCCGCTCGATTCGAAAAGAACTTCGTTCCTATGTTTACCCGAAATCCGTCTCCAAAATCACGATCGACGGAAGCCCGGTCGAGCATGAGGTCGTACGTTCCGTAAATGTGTACTTCATCACCTTCTTCCTCTGCTTCACGGCCTCGGTCTTCATCGTGTCCTTTGATAACATGGGCCTGATCACTTCTTTTACCGCCGTGGCGGCAACGATCAACAACATCGGGCCGGGTCTTGAACTTGCGGGTCCGACACAGAACTATGCAAGTTTCTCCGTGCTCAGTAAGATCACCATGATCTTCGATATGCTCGCCGGACGACTCGAACTCTTCCCGATGCTGATGCTCTTCAACCCGAAGCTGTATCTGAGCAAACCACTCTTTTCCAAGCGTGTGAAATAATATCTTACAACTGATCGGGGCGTCTTTCCTGACGGCTTTTATATCCATATCTTTCTATCTTCTTTGATTTATGATATTCTCGATGTATAGATGACAATGTTCCTCATCGGAGAAGAAGGAGGTTTTTATGGGTTTATTTGACAGACTACTGGGCAATGCCGCCAAGAAGGCCATCAACGAGGCCATCGACAATGTGACCGGTCACCACACCACGAGCACACCGTCCACACCGGCCTATACGCCGCAAAGCAATTACGAACCGGTCCCGCAGGATCCCGTTGAGATCCCGGTCGACCAGAAGCTCGATAAGATCCTCACCTCGGAATTTCCTTCCTATCAGGTGCAGAAGAATGTGGACCCGAGATCCATGGGCGCAACGGATACCCATCTGATTCCGTATGCATATGTGATCTCCGCCAACGGCCAGGCCAAGCTGATCATCATGCTTCCCGGCAAGAATACCTGCTCTACAAGAGCCTATCGTTTTGCGAAGGCGTTTGCCGAGTCCCGGGGGATCACGCTCATCAATTTCCTCCTCGATTCCCCGAATGAGGAGAGCTACATCATCGGTCGTCTGCATCAGTACCTCTGATGTGCGATATATAAAAGAAGAGAAATGCGATTTCGCGCCTGCGGTGGATCAAGCCCGTGCAACCACGGCCGTTCTTGATGCGGCCGGTTTTGCAGGCAGCCTGTGCGGGTACAGATCCGGTAACACAAGCAATGCTTGTTTCAAAGCTGTTTCTCTTCTTTTTTATTTCTTTTTTGTGAAAGGACTTCGCGAGTGATCGCCGTATGACTTCGATTCTGGAGCAGCTTCTCTCTCCGCAGACCTGGCAGGAATTTCTGGAGTATAAACTGACACATCACTATCTTTCCCGCCGCGAGAAAGAGCAGCTTTCCGCGTATATCGGGCAGCAGCGGTATCTTCCGATCGCCCGCGCTCTGGCACGCCGCGAATACTGTCTCGATCTTCCGCTAAGGCGTACGATCAATAAAAGCGGCTCCACCAAAAAGCGGATCGTCTACACCTTTTCCGAGGATGAGAATCTTTATCTGAAATGCCTGGCATTTCAGCTTTACCGCTATGACGGCAAGCTATCTCCCCGATGTTATTCCTTCCGCCGGACGCGTTCGGCCAGAGATGCCATATACGATATCCTTGCCCAGAAGGATCGTGATTCCCTCTACTGCTTTAAGGCAGATATCTCGAACTACTTTAATTCCATTCCCGAAAAATCTCTGACCGGTGTTCTGGAAGAGCTGATCGATGACGATCCGGATCTTCTGTGGTTTCTCCGGGAACTTCTTCTTTGCGGGCAGAGCCGGCTTCCCGACGGATCCATCGTGACCGAACACCGCGGTGCCATGGCAGGGATCCCGGTCTCACCGTTCTTTGCCAATGTGTACCTTCTCTCCATGGACCGGCATTTCGAAGATCTCGGTGCCTCGTACTTCCGCTACTCCGATGACATCCTGATCTTCGCGCATTCACAAGAAGAACTCGACGCACTGATTTCCGACTTTTACAGGATCACGAAAGAACATGGTCTTTCCATCAATCCCGCCAAAGTCTCTATCTCGCTTCCGGGAGAATCCTGGGAATTTCTGGGGTTCAGCTACCGGGACGGTCAGGTGGATATCTCACGTGTCACGCAGGAAAAGCTTAAGGGCAAGATCCGAAGGAAAGCCAGAGCTCTTCTTCGCTGGAAGACCCGGACCGGTGCCTCCTATGAACGCGCCGCACGTGCCTTGATCCGCACGTTCAACAAGAAACTCTATAACGAACAAAGCGAAGACCTTTTCACATGGAGCCGGTGGTTCTTCCCCGTGATCACGACGGATAAAAGCCTGCATGAACTGGACATGTACCTTTTGGAGTATGTGCGTTATCTGGACAAAGGCCGCCACTACAAGGGCAATTACCGCATCATCTATGACCAAATCAAGGAGATGGGGTATAAAAGCCTGCGGCACGAATACTATATTTCGCGGGAATTCTCTGAAACTACGAGAACAGACGGCGAACCACAATGATGCGCTTGACCAGATCCGAGTGCGCATCGAATTTACAAAGCTTAATCGATGTACCGGTGGTGGCGCGCATCAGAAGCACACCCGTATCCGTACATAGCGCCAGTTCGTACGCATCTTTACTGCCCGGCCGGTAAGGATCCGAAAGGAATACCAGATCTCCCGGCTGGATACTCTCAATCAGAAGATCTTCAGTGACCGCATCATACTCAAGCGTGACCATGGTACCCACCGACATCTGATCCTTCAATTCACGGGGGATCGTAATACCGTTTACTCCGGCCGCCACGTAGACCAGTCCCTGCATTGAAATCCCGCGTTTTGTGATTCCTCCGTCGAGATAAGTGGAGTTGACCATAGTCAGCGCGGAACTGACGAAATACCGCACGCCGACCTCTTCCGGATTCTCATCGATAGCAAGCTCGACCACCCCGCTGCTGCTGATCCATCCGTTCTGTCCGTTAGGGAGCTGTACCTGATACACTTCGTCACGCTTTACATCCGCGAAAAGCACTGTGTCCATGGTGACTTCGCATATCAGGGTGCCGTTGCTGGCGTGGGACATGACGCGCTTACTGATATCGGCAACGACCAGTTTATACCGGTGGAGCTCCGGTTCGCAGGAAGACATATCCGCATTCAGATCCGACTCCTTGACATAGCCGACGATATTATCCATCGTGCGGATCAGAACATAGCCGTTCTCATACCCGTCACCCAGGAAATGCACGGGTTCATTCATCAGAAGCTGGGTAATGCGTGAACTGGAGATGTCCGGTTTAGACATGACACTGCTGGCACTGACCTTGACGACACGATATGAATCGTCATAGATCAGGATCGGGGCCTTTTCGATAAAAAGTGCGATATCCGTGTTCTTAAAGAACCCGGGAAGAACTCTCGGCAGAACGAGGAATACAAACAGCATGATCACTACGAAGATGCTTCCGGCCAGTACCAGTCTCGGCCAGCGCTTCGATGCATCATCGGAAACATTAGAATCGGACTTATCCAGCGACCAGACATTGGCCAGGTCCTCCGCCTTGCCGTAATCGCCTGCCGGCTCAATAAAAGGAGCATTGCCGGCAACACCGTCATCCTTCGGCTTCTTGCGGAATACCGAAGTGACCTTCAGTTTTACCTGTTTAAACCAGCGCGACTCCTGCTTCATCGTTCTTCCCGTCTTTCTTCTTTCCACTCGATACAGCAGAAAGCCACCGCCATGCCGCCGTCATGAGATATGGAAATACTAAGGCATTTTCCGCCTCTTTGTTCATAGATTTCTTTCGCACGGCCGAAAAGGTTGACATAGGGCTCGCCGCTGTCTTTTTTCAAGATCTCGATTTCGGCGGCGGCCGTACCTGATCCGCCAAAACCCGTCCCGAGCGCCTTGGATACGGCTTCTTTTGCTGCGAATCTTCCGGCGAAGAATTCCGCTTTCCGTGCTTCGTTACCATTCCCGCACAGCTCGATTTCTTTTTCTGTGCAGATACGGCGCAGAAAAGCCTCCCCGTTTTTTTCAAGGGCTCTCCCGATACGCTCGATCGATACGATGTCAATGCCGGAACTGATCATGTTATTACCCCTCGCAGGTAAACCGGAGCATCTTGAAACTACGGTCGATCCGGTCGAAGAACCGTCCGCCGTAGCGCTCTTTTAGCGATTCTAAATCGAAATTGGTCGTGATGATCGTCGTCTTTCCGGCGAGCATACGGGTATCCAGAAGATACAAAAGATCCGCCTCGGTATTCGGCGTCCTGGCTTCCACACCCAGATCGTCCAGTACAAGAAGATCCGATTGGGTCAGGTACCCGACACGCTCTTCGATCTCCTTTTCTTTAGAAGGCGCCATATAGAAGGACTGGATTGCTTTTCTGTGTTCCATCATCAGTTCCTGCGCTTCCGCCTGTCGGATCACCAGCGCCGAACGGCCTTGCTTTGCGTAGGCACGGGCGCAGGAAACCGCCGTAAAGGTTTTCCCTTTACCGGACTTTCCGTAGAAGACGGCATTGGGGAGTTTTTCTTTCTCCGCCAGTTTACGGAGCTTTTCGAAAAGTTCCTGCATCGTCGCATTTCCTTCGTAGAACGAATCAGCCGCTTTATCGAAGGAATAGTTCGGGTAATTCTCCACACCCGAGCGGGAAAGCATCACCGGAGCGAGAAGCTCACGAACGCAAACGCAAAGGTCCGTTTCTACTGTCCCGTCTTTGCCGGGCTTTCGGATATAGCCGGTATCATTACAATGCTTACAGAATGGCTCCGGAAGAAGGATCTGCGGATCTACGCCGAGATCTTTAAGAAGATCATCTCTTTTCTTTTCCAGAGGTGCAATGCGGCTTGCCAGGTCTTCACAGGACTTTCCTTCCAAGGCAGCCAGAAGCGTGTCTTCCGTCATCTTATCGATTTCCTGCTCGATACTCTCGATTTCAGGATGCTCTTTACGGATCTGATCTTTCTTCAGTTTCAGAAGGATCTCGCTTCGGATCCTGCGGTTTTCCAGGATGCTCTTCACATCCTCATATACACTGTCCATCGGCTGCTCCTTATTTGTCATCCAGAAGCGCATCCAGCGCGTCCAGCGATTCCTGTTCCTTCTTCATCAGATGCTCTTTAGAATAATCATTTTCCATATAAGGGATCTGGGCACTTGAAGGTGCGGCATTCTTTCTCTCCTGATAGGCATCTGCATTTTTCTTCTTGTTCTCTGCTTCAAACTGTCTGGCTTTCGTAACCGAGGCGACCCCGTTTTTTTTCCAAAGCTGTAATCTCTCATCCAGCTGGGAAAGCGTAATCGAACCCATAAAACGGTGCAGTACCTCGTACGCATACCGCACGATCGGCTCTTCCCAGCGGTCTTCATTGGCCCATCTGTCGATAATCTTCAGATCCATGTCGTCAAAGTGTTTGCGTAGAAGTTCTCCGCACATGGCCTTCATTGCAGCACTTCTGTCGGCGGCGAGTTTCTTCTTCTCATAGTCCTCTGCCGCCTTCACATTGTGGATATTGTGGGAGAACCATTCCTGAAGGACCTCATCCATCTGGATAGAGGTGACTTTGTCCTTTTTCTTCTCCTTACGGAGATAAGAATAGAGGAATTCCGGCACGTCCGGATCCATCTTATAAGTCAGCATCCAGGTGGTAATATACTCGATATCCACACCGTCCAGTGATTTGCGCATCTTGCGGCCCATCAGGTCCTTACATTTTTGAATCTTCAGATCTTCCTCCAGTACTTTTTCCAGGTCCGAAGAGGTGTGTACACCGCGGCGGCACCACTCATCCCGAAGTTCTTCGGCCGGGCGCGTATTTCGGCTGAGAAGCTTGCCTCTCTTCTGCAGTTCATCGAAAAGGGAATAGATCACAACGGGATCCAGTTTATGTACGGAGGCACAGTCATCAATAAACCGCTGCCAGATAAAACTCATGCGGCTCATGAAGAACGTGTCACTGATACTTCTCGAGAGTCTCTGCATCTCATCGGACCGGTGCTGCGGCGGCATCTCCAGATCCGCATCCTTTCTGGATTCGATATAGCGGTCAACCTCTTTGGCCTTGATATCCACAAGATCCAAAGATCCGTCCTCTGCCCTCTCCAGAAGGCCCGCCGAGGTCAGGTAAAAAAGCTGTTCTTCGACTTCCGCCTGGGACATGCTCAATTTCTTGCTGATCTTCTCCGCATTCATCTTCCCCTTAGAGGAAGAACGGTTCATCAGCATAAACAGATAGATCTGAATCGAAGATCCGGTCAGAGAAGACATATACTGCGTGATGAACAGGTCCGGAACCTGCGTGTCTGATAGCAAGAGTTTCTCTCTGTCTTCCGCGGTCATGTCTTTCCTCCAAGAAAATAAGTGTTAATATTATAGCACCTTTCCCCCCTTCTAAAAAGGCAAATCGGAAACGAAACGAAAAGACCGGGAATCCCTTTTATCCCGGACGGTCCGCTTTCTAAAACCCGTCACTTGGGTGATTCCCGGTCTTTAATTATCTGATATCAGCGCTTATTTTCCGGCTTTGGCATTGCTCCATCCGCCGTAGTAAACGACACCATCCACACGCTTATAGGCACGGACTTTATAGTAATCGCCCTTCTTACCGGATGCATCGGTGTAGGTCAGCGTACCGCCAAGCACGCTCGCCACATAGTCATAGCCGCCTGTGCTCGTGTTGTACTTATACACATTGTACCGGTCAGCCCCGCTGGCCTTGGTCCAGGTAAGCGTTACTCCTTTTCCGGACTTGAAGGTGGCGCTCTCCATCGTCGGGGTAGCCAGTGCTACGGCCACCGCAGCGGAATACTTACTGTACTGAGCCTCACCGTTCACGGTCTTTTTGGCGCAGACCATATAGTAATATCTCGTTCCGGCGGTAAGTCCCGTGTCAGACGTGGAGGTTCCGGTCGTTGCTTTTACATAGGTGTACGGGCCGGAAGCGGAGGTCGAGCGATAGATCTCATAGGATGTCGCGCCGCTTACTGCAGTCCACGAAAGTTTCATGGTCACACCGCTCTTCGGCTCCGCCGTAAGCTTCGTATCGGCAAGAACCGTGACTTTCTTTGCTTCCGACCAGGGTGCATAGTGTGTTTTTCCGTTCACCTTGGTATATGGACGGATCTTGTAGTAATAGGTCTTTCCGCCTTTAGCTGTCTTGTCGACATACTTGCAGGACCCGTTTGTAACACTTGCCAGATAACTGTAGCTACCATTTTGGCTGTCGGAACGATACACATTATACGCACTGTATTCTTTGACCTGACTCCACTTTACCTGCACACCCGTGTCTGTGGGCTCTGCCTTGGTGATCGAAGTCTTGCATTTCGGAAGTTTTATGGTGATGGATTTGTATCCGCGTGCCAGAAGTTCCGATGATTTGTAAGTATAGTCTCCGAATATATTGCACGAAGGCAGTCTTACATAACTCAGGAACCCTTCGAATGTAAAGCGGATATCTACATTTCCATCTTTATCCAGATCGATATCTTCATAGATGTTTCCTTCTACATATTCATATCGGACGAGATTTAAATCACCCAGGTGATAGAAGATGGCCAGGTAGGTATCATACGTGATATTGGGATATAACTCCCCGCTTGAAATATCGACCACATAATCCTTCGGAAGACAGATCTCCGCCGGTTCGCCCGCGTAGTCCGTCTCCTTATCCCCGTTAACGTCTTCCGCGAGAATATACACGTAGTAATCCTCTCCCCATCCTGATACATCCAAGGAACTCGGCAAGGTAAACGTTCCGGAACCTTCACTGGCGACTGTGCCGCTCAGAGGGGCATAGTAGAGAATATTATTTTCCGATGTATTACTTTTGGTTTTCTCGAGAATGAGAACACTTACGGTATTTACATTCCCGGCATTGGTACCGGTGATCGTATACGGAATAGTCACGGTATTTCCATTGAACGCGACTCCCGAAGACGACGACGGTTTGATCGCGATATCCTTATCTTTCAATGTCAGCTTATACTCTCTTGTCGAGATCGCCGACGAAAGAATGATCTTGTTACGATCCAGATTCATAGCAGGGGATACACCTTTGATCGAATCCACGTAATAAGACATATTTATGCCTCCCGATCCGCCGATGTATCCTTCCTTCATATAATTGGCTGAATCCGGATCCGGGGAGCGGGTCCAATAATCATGCGTTGTGGAAGAGCCGATCATCTTTTTGCTTCGGGCATTCGAAAGATCTGAGTAGAAATATCCGTAAGCGACATTGCAGAGTTCTTCCACATCCAGCAGGAATATTTTTTCGCCTGTCAGAGCCGTCGATCTCTTAAACATTTCTTTTACACTGAGGGTAACCTGACCGGCCAGTGAGGGCAGGCTGGCGTTGTTTACCAGATCATGCGCACTCACCGTGCTTCCCTTTATCGCCGCTTTTTCCAACGAAGTGAATACGCCGGACTTATTCAGGAAACCTGATCCATTCAGATCGCTTTTGAGCGTTGAATTGGCCCAGTCATTCCTGATCGAGTCAAAATATGCGCTGTAGAGCACGGTGTCTGAATCGAGGAACAGCGTATGCCCGCCATATTTTGTCTCATCCGTATTTAATACGCGGAACCGCATGGGGGATCCTTCGTAATTTCCAAAGTATACATAGTCTCCACTCCAGGATGTACTTGTAAAAACGGACGGATTCGGATTACTAATTCCGGATACGCCTATGGTCGTATTATTTGCACTCTTTTTCCATGCCGCCTGCACCTTCTTTGGTGCCGTCACGCTCGGGATCAGCGCCACGCCCATAACGGCACTAAGAGCCCAGGCGCTGAGTCTTCTTACTCGTTTCTTCACTTTTTCGTTCATTCCGCTTTACCTCCTGTTCTTCCAACTATTTCCTAATGCCTCTTCATCCCCACATATTACTGCCATTGTCGCATGGTCAAAGATTTTTGTAAAGCAGATCCGGTTTGAAAAGAACTCCCGACAGCAAAAGAGCTGTTCCCCGTTTCCGGGAAACAGCTCTTTTTGTCGATCTTCTCAATCGGAAGTGCTTCGGGATCAGCCCTCTGCAGCCTTCTTCTTGTACGTTCCGAGACGCTCGATCGCATCCTGATGTGTCTTCTCGAACATGCCGTCTACGACATCTTCCGGATACTTCTTGTAGAGGGAGTTGTAACGAACTTCGCTCTTAAGGAATGCGATGAAGTCCCCTGTCGGCTCCTTGGAGTCGAGAGTGAATGCGTTCTTGCCATCAGCAGCCAGAGCCGGGTTGAATCTGAACAGATGCCAGTAACCGCACTCAACAGCCTGCTTCTCTTTGATCTGAGCAACCTTCAGGCCGCCCTTGATACCGTGGTTGATACAAGGAGCGTAGCAGATTACGATGGACGGACCATGGTAAGCCTCTGCCTCTGTGAATGCCTTGATCAGCTGGTTCTTGTCAGCCCCCATAGCTACCTGAGCAACGTATACATAACCGTAGCTCATCGCCATCATGCCGAGATCCTTCTTCTTAATTGCCTTACCGCCTGCAGCGAACTGGGCAACAGCAGAATGAGGTGTAGACTTGGAAGCCTGTCCACCGGTATTGGAGTAAACCTCTGTATCGAGAACGAGAACGTTGACATCCTCACCGGACGCGAGAACGTGATCAAGTCCGCCGTAACCGATATCATAAGCCCATCCGTCACCACCGATGATCCACTGGGATCTCTTCATGAAGAAGTCTTCATACTCGAGAGCCTTCTTAGCGGCATCGGAACCTTCTGCCTTCAGAGCCTCAGCGAGCTTCTCTGCATTCTCACGGGCGTTGTCGCCGGAGTTGAAGCCGTCGATCCAAGCCGAAGCTGCAGCCTTGAGGTCTTCAGAAGCGGTAGCCGCAACTGTCTCTTCTACGAGACCCTTCGCTCTGGATCTGAGCTGCTTGTAACCGAGGAACATACCGAGACCGTGCTCAGCGTTATCTTCGAAGAGGGAGTTACCCCAAGCCGGACCGAAACCTCTGTAGTTGGTCGTGTACGGCATAGACGGAGCAGAACCACCCCAGATAGAGGAACAGCCTGTAGCATTGGAGATCTGCATTCTGTCACCGAAGAGCTGGGTAAGGAGTTTCACGTAAGGTGTCTCACCGCAGCCTGCGCAAGCGCCGGAGAACTCAAGGAGCGGCTGCTCGAACTGAGAACCCTTCACGCTGGCCTTGTTCATCGGATTGTCCTTATGAGACAGAGCAACACAGTAATCCCAGTTCTCTGCTTCCTTAAGGTTATCCTTGAGCGGAACCATGGTGATGGCCTTTTCCTTAGCGATACAGGACTCTACGCAGATACCGCAGGAGAGGCAGTCCATAGCGGAGACCTGAATACGGAACTTGTACTGTTCGTAACCCTTCATGCCGTCCTTTGTCTCGAACGGAGCATTGGCCGCTTCTTCTTCTGAGAGGAGGAACGGACGGATCGCTGCGTGCGGGCAAACGATGGAGCACTGGTTACACT
>JAFZQI010000031.1 GCA_017620475.1 Clostridiales bacterium
ATTGTAAAGGATGTGAATGGGAAAGTGATTGCTACATCTAAAGTTGTACAGGCTGTGCCACTGGCAACGCCACAGTTCATATCTGCCGAATCGACATACGAAGGGATCGAACTATCCTGGACGAAGGTGGACGGAGCGGATTATTATCAAGTTATCAGATATAACCAGTACAATGAGTCGGAAGGAAATGAAGTGTATAACGAAGAAACCTATGTGGATAAGTATGCACGAGTCGGTGAAACCTATCGGTATGAGATAGCCGCCGTAAAAAAGTACGACCATAAGTCATATTCGACCTATTACAAAGACCGTTCGACGGTTGAAGTGACCCGAACCATGGAATACCCTGTACTTCCGGCAAGCGCTACGCCAAAGAGCGGCGTGACCATGACGATCAGCTGGCAGTCCTATGACGGCGCGGCTTCCTATGAGATCTGGTATAGGCTGGAAGGAGAGGAGGATTTCACGCTTCTTAAGACGGCAGGCAGGACTCAGACATCCACATCGCATACTGGGCTTACTGCAGGAACGAGATACAGCTATAAGGTAGTGGCTAAGGATAGTTCCGGAAATATTCTTGCAGTATCCGAGATCAAAAAGAATGTTC
Source organism: Clostridiales bacterium (assembly GCA_017620475.1). Classification (GTDB taxonomy): domain Bacteria; phylum Bacillota; class Clostridia; order Saccharofermentanales; family Saccharofermentanaceae; genus Scatonaster. The sequence goes on from JAFZQI010000031.1 coordinate 608, forward strand.
CGTTGGCTACACCGCAGTTCACTTCTGCAGAATCTACAGACGAAGGTATCGCACTTGCCTGGACGAAGGTGAGTGGCGGAGATCACTATGTTATCTATAGGTATAACCAGTACGATGAACTTCAGACGTACCGGGTTGAGATTTCCAAGAATAGTTTCGTGGACAAATATGTACAGGTTGGAGAAACATATCGGTATGAGATTCGATCCGGTAAGGAATTCGGTATCGGTGACCTGGCCTATTCAAGCCCTGCTTCTGAACAGGTCGAAGTGACGAGGACAATGGAATACCCTGTGCTTTCGGCAAGCGCTACTCCGAAGAGCGGCGTGACCATGACGATCAGCTGGCAGTCCTATGACGGCGCGGCTTCCTATGAGATCTGGTATAGGTTGGATGGCGAGGATTTCACGCTTCTTAAGACAGCAGGCAGGACTCAGACATCCACTTCGCATACAGGTCTTACTGCAGGAACGAGATACAGCTATAAGATAGTGGCTAAGGATAGCTCAGGCAATATTCTTGCGGTATCCGAGATCAAGAAGAATGTACCGCTGGCCACGCCGCAGTTCACTTCTGCAGTATCAACAGATGAAGGCATCGCGCTTACCTGGACGAAGGTGAGCGGAGGGGATCGCTATATAATTTACAGATACAACCAATACAATGAAGTGGAATTTTACTCGGCAGAGATTACTGAGACCAGTTTCGTAGATAGAAATGTGCAGACCGGTGAGACTTATCGGTATGAGATCGTCTCTTCGAAGAGTTTCGGCGTTGGCGAGACAGGTTACATAAGTAAGGCATCTGAACCTGTCGAAGTTGTCGGATAGGATAGTCTGACCCAATAGACGGACCGGTTCTTAATAAAGCAGGTACAATGAAAGCCTGAAATCAAGGACCCCGGGTGTGAGCTTTATCACATCCGGGATCCTTTTTGCTCTTTTCTTCTTCATTATCTGTCCGGCAGATGCTATCATTTAAGTATAGGTTGCTTAGCGGAATATATGGGATTGGGGGGATACATATGAGTAATACCGGGTTGGCAGATAAAATCAAGAAAGTTCGTATTGCGGGATTTGATTTGAAGTGGTTTGCCATTATTGCCGCACTGATCATCTGCGGCTGCGCCATCGGTGCTTTTCCAACGGGAATGGTGGGCGCTTTTCTTTTCCTGATGGTATTCGGAGAACTTCTCAATGAAGTGGGAAATGTGACTCCGTTCGTCAAGACTTTCCTCGGTGGGGGAGCGATCGTATGTATTTTCGTGGGTGCGGCCATCGTCTATTGGCATGTTGTCCCCAATGGAATCGTGGAGAACTGTTCCACTTTTATGAAGGGGGCAGGATTTCTGGATTTCTATATTGCCGCGCTGATTACGGGATCGATCCTCGGCATGAACAGAAAACTGCTTATGCGTGCGGCGATCCGTTATCTGCCATGTATTGTGGGAGCGGTTGCCTTTGCTCTAGCGGGAGTTGCGGCTGTGGGATATCTTTTCAGCATGAATGCAGGAGAATCCATCGCATATATCGGTATGCCGATCATGGGTGGAGGCATGGGCGCCGGCGCCGTTCCGATCGCGAAGGTTTTTGAGAGTGCGCTTTCCATCCCTTCTGAAACGATCCTCAGCCGGCTGGTTCCGGCGGTGGCTCTCGGGAATGCTTTTGCCATCGTATGCGGCGGGCTTCTTAATCGTCTTGGTGAGGCATGCCCTTCGCTTACGGGGAAGGGAAATCTCATGCGTTCCAATGATCCTGCGCTGAAAGAGGAGAAGAAAGAGCCGAAGGATAAGAGTGTGGCAAGTTATGCGAAGGGCGTGATCATCTCGACATCCTTCTATGCCTTCGGATGTCTGGTGGCACATCTTATTAAACTATGCGGGCTGGATATCCATCCTTATGCCTGGATGATCATCGCCGTGGCGGTGGCAAAGTGCCTCAATCTTATTCCTGAGGAATATGAGGAGAATGCTTCGCTTTGGTACTCTTTTGTGTCGAAGAACTGGACGGCAGCCCTGATGCTTGGTATCGGTATGGCTTATACGGATATGGGACAGATCATCGATGCTTTCAATCTTCAGTACATTGTTCTTGTGATCGTTACTGTACTGGGGGCGGTTATGGGTTCTGCTCTGGTCGGGAAACTTGTCGGGTTCTATCCGATCGAGGCGGCGATCACGGCGGGACTTTGCATGGCCAATATGGGCGGTACCGGTGATGTGGCGGTGCTGATGGCGTCCAAGAGAATGAAACTTATGCCGTTTGCCCAGATTTCTTCCCGGCTGGGAGGCGCGGTGATTATCCTTTTGGCGTCGTTCCTGGTACCGCTGTTTTTTGGATGAGGTATTGCGCAGTGTCGAAACAGTAGATGTATTAAATCAGTAAAAAGGATACCCTGAGCAACGATTTTTGGTGTTGCAAAGGGTATCCTTTTACTTAGTGTTCTTAACTGACAATTACTTCTTCAGCAGGCTTCCGAAGATTCCTCTGATAAGTGACGATCCGATCTGACGGCCGGCGGCAGTTGTTGCCGAGTTGACCATCTTGGTGACCGGGCTGTTCTTCTTGGCACGCTCGGCTTCGCGCTTGGCTTTCTCTTCCTGACGCTCCTGCTCCTTGCGGGCTCTTTCTTCTGCGCGGGCCTGACGCTCGGCTTCACGGCGCTCACGGTCTTCCTGACGCTCGCGTTCACGCTGTTCACGGAGTTCAGCGGCGCGCTCTTTCTCTTCGATGCGGCGCTCACGGTCTTCCTGACGGTCAGCTTCACGCTGCTCACGGATCTCGGCGGCACGGGCTTCCTTCTCCGCTTTCTCTTCAGCAAGACGGGCCTTCTCTTCTTCCTTCTCCGCAGCGATGCGCTCTTTCTCAGCAGCCTTCTCCTCAGCAAGAGCCGCCTTCTCTTCTTCGCGGGCAGCACGGTCTCTCTCTACTGCAGCAGCGGCAGAACCGGCGCTGTCATACTTCTCCATGAGAATCTCATAAGCCGACTCCGGATCAACGGCAGTTCTATATTTCTCGTAAAGATCACTTGCCTGCGTCAGTTCCTGCATCTTCTCAAATCCGGCAGAACCGATGAAGCTCTGCGGCGGGAGAATGAACGCACGCTCTACTACGCCCGGAGTACCCTTCTCATCGAGGAAGGAAACAAGGGCTTCACCTACCGCCAGCTCGGAGAGAACCGTCTCGGTATTGAATTCCGGATTGGCGCGGAAGGAATCCGCAGCCGCCTTGAGCTTCTTCTGCTCGGCAGGTGTATAAGCACGGAGGGCATGCTGGACACGGTTCTGAAGCTGTGCCAGGATGTTATCCGGGATATCGCTCGGGCTCTGGGAAATGAAGTATACGCCGATACCCTTGGAGCGGATGAGACGGACGATCTGATCGATCTTCTCGAGGAGAAATGCCGGTGCGTCGTTAAAGAGCAGGTGTGCCTCATCGAAGAAGAAGACCATCTTCGGCTTTTCGGGATCGCCGACTTCCGGCATATTCTCGTAGATCTCGGAAAGGAGCCAGAGGAGGAATGTCGAGTACAGAAGCGGCTTGTTGAAGAGCTCGGTGGCATTGAGGACGTTGATCATGCCGCGTCCGTCAGATGCGGTCTTCATGAAGTCCAGAACATCAAATGCAGGCTCGGCGAAGAATGCGTCCGCACCTTCATCGGAAAGGAGAGCCAGATTTCTCTGGATCGCGCCGATGGTAGCTGTGGAGATATTTCCGTAAGTGAGCTTGTACTCATCTGCATGGTCACCGATGTATGTCAGAAGGAGACGCAGATCCTTGAGGTCAAGAAGCAGGAGTCCCTGATCATCGGCGATGCGGAATACCATAGACATGACGGCACGCTGTACATCGGAAAGTCCCAGCATACGACCCAGAAGGATCGGGCCGAGCTCGGAGATCGTAGTACGCATCGGGATGCCCATCGTACCGAATACATCGTAGAACGTGGTCGGATAAGCCTTGTATTCGAAGTTCTCGATACCGAACTTACTGATACGCTCTTCCATGTTATCGTTGCTGACGCCTGTAGCGCAAATACCAGACATATCGCCCTTAACATCTGCGAGGAATACCGGGACACCCATGTCGGAGAAGCTCTCGGCCAGCACCTTGAGTGTTACGGATTTACCTGTACCGGTAGCACCTGCGATCAAACCATGGCGGTTCGCCTTCGAAGGCTCAATGAAGCATTTCTTGGCGGTACCGCCTACCCAAATCTTATTATCGTAAAGCATAATTCAACCTCCCTATCTTAAGTTAGAAGTACTGTATCTATTTTCGCAAAGACGGAGGATAATCGCAAGGCAATTTTATGTAAAAGTGTCGGATAATTGAAAACGTTTTGTTACATATTTTCCCTTTGACGGGAAGTATAATGATAGGCGGAGATTTATGCGCAGCTTTCATCAAAGAAAGAGTCGAAAAAACGGCGCATGGATGAGACTGTTTTTTTGGAAAGGAGAAGACCGGATATGGTAGATACGGTTACACTCATTACCTTCGGAGCGATGGGGATCCTGCTTTGTTTCTACGGATTCCGGATGTTCCGCTTCTCCATGGCGATCGCAGGCTTCTTCATGGGCATGCAGCTGGCCAATATCCTTGACTCGACCTTCCTTCTTGAGAAGATCCCCGAGAAGAACCAGGAAATGTGGGAGTTTATCTTCCCGATCGTGATAGGGCTTCTTCTGGCGGTCCTTTCGTATGCCATCTATAAAAAAGCACTGTTCTTTATTTCGATGTTCTTTACATGGTATACCCTCGTGAAGATCTCACTGCTTTATATCATCAAGACACAGAACGATCTGGCGCTGTTTATCTCTCTTTCTCCGGATTCGATTGCGAAACTTACTGATGGAAGTGACGGGGCGCAGAATCTGATTTCAGATGAACAGATGAGCAAGGTGATGTCCCGGATCCCGGGAAATACTGACGGGGAGAAACTTCTGGCGATCTGCCTGATTGCCCTTCTGATCGGTATTCTGGTCGGGATCCTTATCTGCCTTCTTCAGGCGCCGGCCATTAAGATCATCACGGCGGTCATCGGCGCGGATATCCTTCGTGATGTTTTCCTCGGAGCTATGGGGATGCTCTATGCGTGGGAGAAACTTCCTTCCTTCCTGCTTCCGGCCGTGAAACAGGGGCTTTACAACGGGTGGGTGTCGTTTTTCATATGGGCGGCATTGATCGGATCGGGCATTACGGTCCAGCTCAAGGCCAATGATGAGTAATAAGACCGAATAATCTTTTTCCTGAATTGTGCAACAAAACTTCGCGCCGAGTCGTCTGATATATAGAAAGCGAAACAGAAACAAGTGTCAGACGACAAAGGAGATACGAACATGAAACATGAACCGGTAAGAAAACCAGTTATCCCTTCCTACCCGACTCTTTCTCAGGTCAGTAAAATTTCCTGCATGAAGTCCATCCCGAAACTGGCTGCGGTAACGGCCATTACGGCGACGATCGCGCTGGCGGCCAGCTGTGGGGATGACAAGAGCAGCAAAGGAAGCGGAGCGAATATACTTATGGACATGATGGCCGGGAAGGATCCGTTTGCGACAACAGAAGAGATTCTCGAGGGCTATGTTGAGGTCTATACGGAACCGACAGACCCGACCACCGATCCGACAGAAGAAGTCCTGATGGGCGAAGAGACCGTTGATACGGAAGAGGTCTACTGGGCCGGCGGTATGGATACATATACGGAAGAGACCGATTACATGATCGACGGCGATGTCGCGGTCAATACGGAACCGAGTGAAACATGAGACGATTGACTCTGGTGATGACCCATCAATGCAATTTCGACTGCAAGTACTGCCTGCAGAAGCATGAGGATGTTTTTATGCCCGTGGAACTCGGAGAGAAGGCCATCGAAAGGATGCGCCAGGAGCTTCTTTCAGAATCTTCCCGGAAGGATTCTTCGGACAGATCTTCTGACGATCCGGAAGAAACTTCTTCTACGAAAGTGCAGATCTCCTTCTATGGTGGGGAACCGCTTCTTGCCAGAGACCGGATCGAGCATCTGGTGAAATACGCCAATGAACGTATCGGAGGCATGCCGGGATACAGCGTGCGATATGAGATCACGACAAACGGCCTGCTTCTGGATGAATCTTTCCTTTCTTTTGCGAAGAAAAACCGTATCCTTCTGGCGCTGTCCCACGACGGGCTTGCGCAGGATCAGGTGCGTCTTGCCCGGGGCGGAAAACCGACCCGGGAGATCGTGGATCAGAAACTGGAGATGCTTCTTAGGGCGTTCCCGGAGACGATCATCATGATGACCATCCACCCGGACTATGTGGATCAGGTGGCGGACTCGATCGCATTTTTCCATGAAAAGGGCATCCGCTCCGTAAGTCTTGTTCCGGCCCATGGCGAGCGCGTCAGCTGGACGGAAGAGAAGTTCCGGCGTTTTTCACAACAGATGGAAAAGGTCAAAGTGCTTTATGAGCGGTGGAATCAGGGAGACGGGTATTTCCGTGTGATCCCCTTCGAGAATAAGATCCGCAATTACATCCGGCAGAAGGATGCGGACAGCGCGATGTGCCATTTCGGCTGCCATAAGCTCATGGTGGATGCGGACGGCAAGTACTATCCCTGCAGTCATTTTATTGGACGAGACGGATTCTGCATCGGCTCGGTGGAGGACGATGTGGATGAGGCGAAGATCCGGACACTGGAGTCCCGGCGCGTCGAGCCGGAGATCTGCCGGGCGTGCGATCTGCGGTTCCGCTGCCGGCATACCTGTGCCTGCGCCAATCACGGGCATACGGGAAGTATGGCGGAGGTGTCTGCGCTTCAGTGTGAGTACGAGAAACTGACGATCCGCCTGGCCGATGAGGCCGCCGCGGCGATGATCCGTGAAGAAAACCCGAGATTTGTGGAGCGGATGTATAAGCCGTAATTTACTCGATTTTCCCGGTCGATGATGTATTCTTCTGCCCGGAGAAGGCGGTGTCTTTCTTCATGGCGAAAAATCCGATGATGACGCCGATGGCGCAGACGATGGTGCCGGTCAGGAGCATCGGGCGGATACCGAGGTTGTCGAGGATCACCCCGCTGATAAAGTTGGAGAAGACGCCTCCGATCGTGATGGCGGAGGTGACGTAAGCCTGGCCTTTGACCTGATCGAGTTCACCCATGTGTTCGCTGACATAGTATGCGGCGGCAGGGATGAATACGGCGTATGCAAAAAGCTGGACGGATTGGCTTAGGTACATCATGGCCATGTTCGAGGCGAAGACGAGGATCAGGATCTTGATAAAGAAAGCAAAGCCGGAAAAGACGAGAAGTGCCCGGGAGGAGATCTTCTTGAGGACAAGGGCGATCATGGCCATTACGGGGAGTTCGAGTATGGCCTGAAGGAAGTTGGCATACCCGAGTTCCCGCTCGCCGCCGCCGAGATTACGGATGATCTGGATCATGAAGTCGTTGATCATGTTGTGGGCGAAGTAGAAGCAGATGGTACCGACGAGGAAGAGCATGAAGTACGGATAGGTCCGGATGAAGTCGCGGATGTTGTTGTGGGCTTCCTGCGGAACTTGAGGGTCATTCTCTGTTTCCGACGATGCGGACGTGCCGGTTTTTCCCCGGGAGGAAACGGGATTCGAATCGGTGGACGAGGATCCGGAGAGGTCCGGTTTTTTGAATGTGTAGATCAGGATGGCGGAGAGGGCCATGGCGGCGATGTTTACGAAAAGAAGGATCGTGACGCCGCGGCTTTCGACCAGGCCTCCGATGAAGGCGGCGGTGATGGCGAAACTGGCGGAGCCCAGACCCCGGGCTAATCCGTAGAAGATCCGGCAGCCGGCCTTCTGATACTCGAAGCAAAGAGCGGTCATGACCGGCTGATAAACGAACTGGATCATGTAGATCAAGGCGAATACGGGGAAGATCACCCATTTGTTATTGGGAACGAGAAGGAGGATGCAGGATCCGGCGAGGATCACAAGGACGCTCACAAGGATGAAGCGGCGGTTGGTGAGAAAACCCGGCTTATCGATGACGCCGGCGACCAGGGGCTGGAATACCGCGGAAAGAATGTTGGCGATGGCCAGCAGGATGCCGACTTCCGTGTTGGAGAAACCGTTGGCCAGAAGGTATACGGCGGCGCAGGCATGTATCGTGCAGAAGGCGACGAAGTAGGTCGCGTTGAGAAGTGTGTAGCGGATCGTCCACATGACATCCGGCCGCCGGTTTTCCATAGGTGTCTCCTCATTTGTACAGGCGGAAAAACCGCGTTTCCGCGACCGCCGTTCGTATTTCTCTGGAGTCATTATATCATGGCTTTCCGAAAGCCGCGTGTCATGTGCGGCAGCGTGTCAGTGATCAGGCTTGATTCCGCGTAGCTGTTATCAAATTTTCTTTCGACCCAAAATACACAAGAAAAGCGAAGTTACGGGGAAGAAAATCGTTGATTTTCCAGTGCTTTTTCCTAAGAAGACGTAGCATATCAGTGCTATAATTCGTATCTGTGCGAGAAGAATAGTGTAAGAAGGGTTTTACTATCATGAATAACATGCTTATGAGTCTGGCGCTGATGTTCCTGATCGGGTTTTGTATCAGCGGGATTTTTAAGAAAATGCATATACCGTCCCTGCTGGGCTTGATCATTACAGGTATTGTTTTGGGACCGGCGGTCCTGAATCTTCTGGATCCGAAGATCCTGTCGATCTCGTCCGAGCTTCGTGAGATCGCGCTGATCGTTATCCTATTCCGTGCGGGACTGAATCTTGATCTCAGTGACATGAAGAAGATCGGCCGTCCGGCGATCATGCTGTGCTTCGTGCCGGCGTCTTTTGAGATCGTCGGTGCGATCATTCTCGGGCCGGCCTGCCTAGGCCTGACGCGTATTGATTCGGCGATCATCGGCGCAATGCTGGCCGCAGCTTCTCCGGCAATCATCGTGCCGAAGATGTTGTGGCTCATGGAGGAAGGCTACGGTACGGATAAACATATTCCGCAGCTGATCATGGCCGGTGCTTCGGCGGATGATATCTACGCGATCGTAATGTTTACGGCTTTCATCGGCATGAGTAAGGGCGAGGGCATCTCGGCCTGGACGATCATTTCGATTCCGATTTCCATCGTCACGGGCCTTGCCGTCGGTATCGTATTCGGAATCGCCATGTCCCAGCTCTTTAAGCGGATCCACCTCCGCGACACCATCAAGATTCTTCTTCTGTTCGGCATGTCTTTCCTGTTTGTCGGATGTGAAAGTTATATCTCGAAATTTGTCCCGTTCTCAGGTCTTCTGGCCGTTATGGCACTGGGGGGGACGATCCTTAACCGCCGCCGTGAAGTGGCAAGCCGTTTGTCGGCTAAGATCGCCAAGATCTGGGTCGGTGCGGAACTTCTTCTGTTCATCATGCTGGGTTCGGCCGTGGAGATCAAGGCTCTGCTTTCGGCAGGTCTGGGCTCCGTCCTTCTGATCCTTGGTGCGCTTTTGTTCCGCTCGATCGGTGTGATCGTCAGCCTGCTGGGATCCGGATTAACGCTCAAAGAGATCCTGTATTGTGACGTCGCGTATTTCCCGAAAGCGACTGTTCAGGCAGCCGTTGGTGCGATTCCGCTGGCACAGGGCCTGGCCTGCGGTATGATGGTTCTGACAACGGCGGTTTTGTCTATCCTGATCACGGCACCTCTGGGTGCGATCCTCATGGACGTGACGGTCAAGAAGTGGCTGACACGAAGCAAGAAACCGCACGAGATGTCGGGCAGAAGAAATCCGGGCCTGAGGCTTCCGCCGGAACCGGGAAAAGAAGCATAGGCTCTTCGTTGACGTATACCGCAAAGCCACGTAAACTAGTAACCGCATAGATACGCAGGGAGGAAGATACTATGGATGTAGCACTGGGCTTCGGCAAAGAAAAGATCACCGTTTCGATTCCTGATGAGCAGGTCATGGCCGTGTTAACGCCGAATGAGGCGGAAATCGGCCTTACCGGCAGCGATGAGGTCTATCGTTCCATGAGAGAGCCCATCGGTCTTCCGCCGCTCCGGGAAGTCGTGAAGAAAGGCGAGACCGTCGCGATCATTACCTCCGATATTACCCGCCCGATTCCGAGCTATAAGGTCCTTCCGGCTGTTCTTGACGAACTCACTGCGGCAGGGATCCCCGATTCCGATATTACGATCGTTTTTGCTCTCGGCAGCCATGGCGGACATACCGAAGAGCGTATGCGCTATATGGTCGGCGACGCGGTCTATGACCGTATCCGCTGCATCGATTCCGATGTCAACGATGCCGTGCATGTAGGAACTACATCCCGCGGTACACCGGTGGATATCTTCCGTCCGGTTGTGGAAGCGGATCGCCGCATCTGCCTCGGGAATATCGAGTATCACTATTTTGCCGGGTATTCCGGAGGATATAAGGCCATCATGCCGGGTGTTTCTACATGGGACGCGATTCAGGCGAACCACAGCGCAATGGTCGAGCCGGCCGCCTGTGCCGGACATCTCGAGGGCAACCCGGTCCGTGAGGACATCGAAGAAGCAGGAAAGATCCTCGGTGTCGACTACATCGTGAACGTGGTACTTGATGCCAAGAAGGAGATCATCCGAAGCTTTGCAGGTGATCCGATCCTGGCACACCGCGAGGGCTGTAAGTTCCTCGATTCTTTCTATAAGGTCAGTATCCCCGAGCAGGCGGACATCGTTGTCGTCAGCGCCGGCGGATTCCCCAAGGATATCAATATGTATCAGGCGCAAAAAGCTCTGGACAATGCGAAGCATGCGGTCAAGGACGGGGGCATCATCGTGTGGATCGCTTCCTGCAAGGAAGGCCTCGGCGAGAAGCATTTCGAGCAGTGGCTGACGGGGCATGAGAAGAGCTCCGACATGATCACCCACATTAAGACCGACTTCGTCCTCGGCGGGCATAAGGCGGCCGCAATTGCGATGGTTCTCGAGGGCGCCCGCATCTTCTTTGTTTCCGACCTGGATCATGATTTCGTAAAACGAGTATTCCTCGAGCCGTATTCCGACATCCAGACTGCCATCGATGCAGCCATCGCGGAAAAAGGACCTGATGCGAAGATCGTGGTCATGCCGTATGGCGGCAGCACGCTCCCGAAGGTTGAGGCGTAAGTTCTTTTTGATGTCTGTTATAAGTTGTTCTCAGAGAAGGAAGCTTAAGCCGGCGAGCGCACCGTAAGCGATCAGCGTGACGACGACTGCAGCGATGCATACGCCGATAATTGCGGCCAGCATGGCTTTCTTAAAAGGGACTTCGCACACGGCGGCGATGCCGGATCCGGTCCATGCGCCGGTTCCCGGAAGAGGGATGGCGATGAAACCGACCAGTGTCCAGAAGGCTACATTCCCGGCCTTCTCCACCTTCTTGGCGAACTTATTCTCGCAGAAATCGACGATCTTTTTGAGCTTGGGATATTTTCTCATCCAGTCGAAGACCTTTTTGACAAACAGCAGGATAAATGGAACGGGGAGGAGATTGCCGACGATGGCCAGTGGCAGCGCGATGTGCCACGGGATGTCCTGCAGGGCGGCGTACGGAATGCTGCCACGAAGCTCCACGACCGGAACCATCGAAATCAGGAACATATACACGATCTTACTAATCATACGTTTTCTCCTCTTTCCTTGCGAAAAGCACTGCCGGCATGGTTCCGGCGTGTTTTCTTATCGTTTCTGTGGGGTTTCCACGTTTTTTCTGCAAACGGCTATAAGAATACCACATTCCCACGTATCTGCCAAATCGATCTGCGATGGGTCAGAAACCTGCACTTTACGATACGACGTTGACAGGCGAGCCGCTTAAGAAGGCGCGGAGATTTCCAGAGGCGACGTCCATCAGGCGGACACGCGTTTCACGGGGCGCCCAGGCGATGTGCGGCGTTAAGTATGTGTTCGGCGCGGTAAGCAGAGGATTCTCTTGACGGATCGGTTCAGAGCTTACGACATCGGCACCCAGAGCGGCAATCTTACCGGAAGAAAGAGCGGAAGCGACATCCGCTTCATTGAGTACCGGGCCGCGGGAAGTATTCAGAAGGATCACGCCGTCTTTCATTTTCGCGATGACCTGCACGTTGACAAGGCCCGTGGTATCGGCGGTCAAAGGGCAGTGGAAAGAGATCACGTCAGACTCTTTCCAAAGCGTATCCGGATCGACAAAGGTGACCTGCGGGTCAGCTGCCCGCATTTCATCGGTGACTTCGGAACGGCGGCATGCCAGGACATTCATTCCCATGGCGGAAGCAATCTTACTGACTCTTGAAGCGATCTTTCCGAAACCGAAAAGCCCCAGTGTCTTTCCGGAAAGTTCCATAAGAGAACCGTCCCAGAAACAGAAATCCCGGCCCTTTGTCCAGACTCCCTGATGGACCAGATCACTGTGATGACCGACTTTGCTGGCGATCTCCAGAAGCAGTGCGATGGTCATCTGCGCGGTGGCGAAAGTCGCATATTCGGGAATGTTTGTCACGACTATGCCGTGCGCTCTGCAGTAGTCCACATCCACAACATTAAAGCCTGTCGAAAGACAGCCGATATAGCGGATATCCGGAAGTTTCTCAAGGACTTCCCTCGGAAAGCAGGTCTTGTTCGTCAGACAGATGGAAACGCCTTCCAGGCGCTCGAATATCTCTTCCGGTTTCGTATATTCATACACGGTAAGTTCGCCGAGTTTTTCAAAAGGAGTCCAGGAGATATCTCCCGGATTCAGTGTATATCCGTCTAAAACTACGATTCTCATAATTGTCACCTCAAGAGGTATTATATATCAGATATCCAGTGCTTCACGAACGACTTGATCATATTCCCGAAATTGCTCTTCATCCAGATAATCAAGTGAGACTTCGTCGTGAAAAGAACTCGGGATATTGAAGATATGTACGTTCGGATTGTCGGATTCCTTGATCTCCGCCGCCTGATAGATGTCACTCAGTCCGTTGACCAGGATCAGAGGTTTTTCCGTATTTTCTACTGCGGCGGTTCTGGCATTCAGGACATCCGGACTATAGGAGAACTCTTTATGGCAATCGGCGATCCGGTAGCCGTACACCTCCGGTTCCATTTCTTCGGTGATATAAAGGGAGGCGCCGCTTCCGTCCTTCTCCAGGGCTTCCCGAAGATAGGAAAAATCATAATTGTAGTAACCGTCCTCGTGATAACACTGAAACATAAAGCTATATAGATTCATGTTTTCCGAATCGGACGCAATACTGTCGAGATAGGCGTAATGCCAGGGACCATACAGGTTCTCCATGACCTCGATGGACTTTTCTTCAAACCGGCGCATCTCCGCTTCGGTAGTGGCATCCTTTAGGGCCAGGGCTTCCTCCAGAGCATGAAACAGATTGCCGTCAGGCATATCTTCACTGTCGTACTGGAAGATATGCACAAGGTCCATAACGGTACACTCATAAAGGATCTCCTTGGTAAAGGTGGAGGAGAACTTAAGGCCATACATTTCGGTGGCGTTACTCCAGTATTTATCCTGGAAATCGTCCTGATGCTTGATCATTTCCACCTGGAATTCCAAAAGAAGATCCCGGTATTGCTTGGCTTTCTCTTTTCCGTAACGGTCATCGCCGGCTGTCGTGTAGATATATTCATAAAGCCCGGGGGTATTCTGACCGAGCTTCAGCATCGCGCATTCGGCAATGAAGAGATCGGCGTCTTCCGGATGGCGGGATAGCTGATATGCCGTAAACTCGCCGCCCTTACTTGAGCCCTCGATACACCACTTGCCGTTTAGCAGGGTCTTCAGGCTTTCAATTATCATGTGAAAATCTTCCGAGGCCTGCTCACAAGTCAGGTATTCCCAGTAGTCGGCTTTGTCGTTACGGAAACCTTCCGGGACGGATTCCCCGTCAAAACGGTATTCCGGTTCGATCAGGTTACAGCCGTATGTTTCCGAAAAAAAGATTCGGCTTCGTCATAGAAATCCCCGTCATACATGCCGTAGTAGAGATTGTAACCTCCGATCGTGAACTGGTTCGGTGCATCTTTTCCCTTATAGTTCACATACACCCGCTGCTCGAAAGTCCCTTTGGCCGGATCGTTATGGTCGATGGGCATTTCATAGATCAGGATATACAGGCTGTCATCGAAGTGGAGTCTCTTCTGCACATTGACAACACCCGGAAGATTTCTGAATTCTTCAGACAGTTCGTCATGGGCGTCGGATACGGGATTCTCTCTAAATTCAAAATCACCGTCGGGATCTTCTATATCCGGGACAGACGGGGAGAAGGGATCCTCATCCGAAACAGACGGGGAGGAGAGAGAGTCCTCATCCGTGACCGAAGGGGAGAGGGAGTCTTCGGCCGTTGCAGTAATCGTAGAGGAGGGATTCTGCGCGGGAAGGGAGTTTTCCGCTTCGGATGTTGTCTTATCCGCCTGCTTGCAGGCGGAAAGAAGAACGATCGCAGAAAGCAGAACGGCCCCGCATTTATGTCCCAAACGTGATCTATGCATAATCACCTCGCGGCTATGGACGTATGGATCCGGTGATCCGGCCGGCCTCAGCCTTTCTCCCGGATGTATTTGTCGATAGATGCGGCAGCTGTCTTTCCGGCACCCATCGCCAGAATAACGGTGGCAGCTCCAGTGACTGCGTCGCCGCCGGCATACACGCCCGGACGGGAAGTGGCCATGCTCTCGTCAGTGACCAGGCAGCCGCGGGATGTGGCATCCAGGCCGTCAGTGGTACTGCGGATCAGAGGATTCGGCGAAGTACCGATGGACATAACGACGGTATCCACTTCGATCTCGTGTTCCGATCCGGGGATCGCTACGGGCTTTCTTCTGCCGGAAGCATCCGGCTCACCGAGCTCCATGGAGAGCACTTCGATCGCGCGGACTTCACCGTTTTCAGAACCGAGGATACGGGTAGGATTATTCAGGCACATGAACTCGATGCCCTCTTCCTTGGCGTGATGGACTTCTTCAGCACGCGCCGGCATTTCCTCTTCGGAACGGCGGTACACGATGTAGACCTTCTCAGCGCCGAGACGCTTCGCTGTACGGGCGGCGTCCATGGCCACGTTACCACCGCCGACAACGGCCACGGCATGGCTTTTGCGGATCGGTGTATCGTACTTATCACTATAGGCCTTCATAAGGTTCACGCGGGTCAGGTACTCATTGGCGGAGTATACGCCGATGAGGGATTCGCCCTCAATGCCCATGAAAGAGGGAAGTCCGGCACCGGATCCGATGAAGATGGCCTCGTATCCTTCTGCAAAAAGCTCGTCTACCGTAAGCGTCTTGCCGATAACGAAGTTGGTGCGTACCTCTACGCCGAGGGCTTCGAGATTATCTACTTCCTTCTGAACGATGGCCTTCGGAAGACGGAACTCCGGAATACCGTATACCAGAACGCCGCCTGCCTTATGGAATGCTTCAAAGATGGTGACTTGATAGCCGAGTCTTGCCAGATCGCCTGCACATGTCAGGCCCGACGGACCGGAACCGATAACAGCAACGCGATGGCCGTTTGTCTCAACTTTCTCGAGTTTCTCGTTTACATGTGCCATATGGTAGTCGGCAACGAAACGCTCGAGGCGGCCGATACCGACACTCTCGCCCTTCATGCCGCGGACACACTTGCTCTCGCACTGTGTCTCCTGTGTGCAGACACGTCCGCAGACTGCCGGAAGGCAGTTGGTGGCCGTGATGATCTTATAGGCTTCCTCGAAGTTGCCTGCGGCGACCTGGGCGATGAAGTCCGGGATCCGGACATTGACCGGGCACCCGCTTACGCAGGGACGGTTCTTACAGTTAAGGCACCGAGTGGCTTCTTCTTTTGCCATCTCTTCAGTATAACCGAGGGCGACCTCGTCGAAATTCCGGTTACGGACATTCGGATCCTGCTCCGGCATAGGTACTTTGGTAAGAGAAAGGTTTGCCATTTTACTGTTCCTCCTTTTTCGCTTCTGAAGCTCCATCCGCAGCAGCTGCTTCCCTGGCCGCCTCTCCGGCTGCCAGCATGCGGCACTCGTGAGAAGCACTCTCGCGCTCCTGTGCCTTGTAGTAGGAGTTCCTGCGCATCAGTTCGTCAAAGTCGACTTCGTGTCCGTCAAAATCCGGGCCGTCGACACAGGCGAAGCGGATATTGCCGCCGACGGTTACACGGCATCCGCCGCACATTCCGGTACCATCGATCATGATGGGGTTGAGGCTGACGAGCGTCTTGATCCCGTAAGGACGGGTCACCTCGGAGAGGAATTTCATCATGGGGATCGGTCCGATCGCAATGACCAGATCGTATTTATTCCCGGCATCGATCAGGGACTGAAGCTTATTGGTAACGAATCCTTTCTCGCCGTAGGATCCGTCATCGGTCGTCACATAGAGGTTGTGACAAACGGCACGCATCTCGTCTTCGAGGATCACGATATCCTTGTTTCGGAATCCGGCGATCATATCCACGTGAGCACCCGCGTTGAACAGTGCTTTTGCAGAAGGATAAGCAATCGCGCAGCCCACGCCGCCTCCGACGACACAGACATTCTTATACCCGTCGATCTCAGTGGCATTTCCGAGAGGTCCGACGAAATCCAGGATGCTGTCGCCTTCGTTCAACTGAGCCAAGGCTTTGGTGGATGTACCTACCGCTTGGAAAATGATGGTCACCGTGCCCTTCTCTTTGTCCCGGTCGGCGATCGTCAACGGGATACGCTCTCCGTACTGATCGATACGGAAGATGATGAACTGTCCCGCACGTGCTTTGGCGGCGATGTACGGTGCCTCCACTTCCATAAGGGTGACAGCTTCATTGAGCTGCCTTTTGGTTACGATCTTATACATACTCCCCACCCTTCCGAGAGAAGGAACCTCAGGCGTTCCCCGGTGCGGATCGCATCGGCCTGGCGGACGGCTCTCTCAAATGAAAATCATATTATTCATTTAATACCACCGCCAAATGAAAATCAATAATTATTCCCGAATTGCTCGGATAATTAAAAAAGAATAGCGGAATAAAGTAAAAAATGATAGACTATTTTTGACCTATACTGCAGATGGGATCTAAGGAGGGAAGTATGCTTCGGGTCAAGGGGTTGACGAAGAAATACAATAAGAAGTATGCGGTCGAGAAAGTGTCGTTCAATCTCGATGAAGGTGAGATCGGAGTTCTCCTCGGACCGAACGGAGCAGGTAAATCCACGGTGATCAAGTGTATCCTCGGTCTGCTCCAGTATGACGGTGAGGTGAAGGTCGACGGACTCTCCACCACATCTGCGGAAGGAAGAAAGATACTGGGATATGTCCCGGAGATCCCCGCCCTCTACGAGAGGATGACGGTCCGGGAGCATTTTGAATTTATTACCCGTGCCTACCAGCTCGATCCGGAAAAGACTCGCGAATATGCGTCGGAACTGGTTAACCGTCTCCGTCTTAATGAAGTCGTTGACTCGTTCTGTAAAGACCTTTCCAAGGGCATGCAGCAGAAAGTTTCAATTATCTGCGCACTCCTTCCCAGACCGAAGATCCTGCTTCTGGATGAGCCGATGCTGGGCTTGGATCCCCATGCAATCAAAGAACTGCGATTGATACTTACGGAACTTGCGGAAGACGGCGTGGCGATCCTGATATCGACACACCTGATCTCGACGGTAGAAGGGATGTGGCAGAAGGCCTATATCATGCGCAACGGCCAGATCCTCTATACGCACCGCAAAGATGAGATGGTGGGCGTCTGGGCGGAATCCCTGGAGAGAATATTCTTCGCGGAGACCGAGTCTTACGATTCACCGTGGCAGGTAAGCCCGGAGCCGAGGCGAAAAGGACAGCAGACGCAGAAGAAGAATCCTTCGGTGAGCCGTCCGAATACTTCCAAGAAGAAAAGCACGAAGAAAAAGAAGAAGTAAATCATTATGAATGCGTGCCGGTATATCATTTTCAGACAATGGAGACATACTCTCCGGGACAAGATGAAGCACCCGTCATTCTGGATCGGTGTTTTTGTCGTCGTTGCGTATGTCGCATTCTTTATCTACCAGGCACTGACTCATGAAGGAAGTTCCGGAAGGTTTGCCGATTCCCGATATATGTATGAGGGCGGCGCGATGGTGCTGTTTATGCTAACCACCCTGGTCGGTTTGGGCGTCGGTCTTCTGCGCGGAAACGCTTTCTTCCGGCAGGCGGATGTCAGCCATCTTCTGGTATCTCCCGTAAAACCGAGGAATATCCTGTTCTACGGATTGTTCCGCCAGGTCGGCCTCTATGTTTTCTTTACGCTTCTTCTGGCCGTACAGCTCGGAAACCTGCACTTCTATTTCAATCTGCAGGGCTGGGAGCTCGCACTTCTTCTGGGAGTATGGATCCTTCTTTGCATCACCTTGATCCTTCTTTCGATGGGCGTGTACTCTCTGACTGCGATCCACCCGGCATTCCGGATGGTGATCCGGTTATCCATGTATATTTTCTCGGCCATCGTGATCGTGGGGCTGGTGATCACGCTCTGGAAAAGTCAGTCGCCGCTGTCAGGGACACTTAAGTATTTTGACGATCCGCATATGCATGCACTGCCTCTGGGAGGCTGGGCGATGGGGCTTCTGGTTTCGGTGACCGAACGCCGGTACGAACTGGCCGCAGTCTACGGCGGACTTCTGGTTCTTTTCGCGTTTATCGGATTCATCTTTTCATTTAGAAACCACCATGGATTCTACGAGGATATCCTGATTTCGATGGAACACGGATGCGGCGCACTTCGCGATTCCCAGGAAGAGGACAAGGCCGGTGCTAAAGCCGCTCCCGTAAAGAAGAGCCATCTGATGGGAGTCAGCCGTGGAGAGGCCGCGCTTATGCTTAGGCAAATGACGGAATGCAAGAAGCGTCCGCTTTTCTTCCTGGACTGGGGAACGCTGGCGATGCTTCTACTGTCTGTTGCCCTGGGCGCAATCATGCGTGCACTGATGCTCAAGGGCATGTATGAGTTCATCATGGAGATCATTTCACTTTCCGCGCTTTGTTATGCCATGCTGTTCTCCGTCCGAATCGAGACTTTCCTCGACGAATTAAAGAAGCCGTATATCTTCCTCGTGCCGGGAAGTACGGTGAAGAAACTTTTGTATTTCTGCGCGACGCCCTATCTCAAGGCGCTTCTTGAGGGTGCGCTCTGCACGACGATCGTTTCCGTGTTTGCACGGCTTCGTCCGGCGTTCGTGTTCTACGGCACATTATTCTACGGATCGGCCGCCATACTCTTCTGCGCAGCCTATGTGGCATCCGTAAGAGCATTGGGCTTGAACCGCTCCCGATTCCTGTATAAGCTTCTGGCGTTCGCTATTGTCACCGCGATATTCCTCTTCGAGCTTTCCTTCGGAACGACCGTCGGATCCACGCTTTATATGGCCTCCACCTCCATCTTCCTGATGGACTTTCTGATCCTGGCCATCTGCAACCTCATTGCCTCGCTGATCTTCTTCTTCAGCGCACGCACGATCCTGGAGACCCGCGACTGATTGATAAGAAAAGTTAGTCAAGTCTTTGTTTTTCCAGTATAATTACCCTGAATGTGTATTTCGGAGGGTCAAGTCGGTATGAGGCGCAATTGGAAAAGAATCCTTGCCACGGTGCTTGCTTTAGCACTGGCTGTGCCGGCTTCGGCTTGCAAGAAAAAACGCCCCAAAGATGAAGTGATCAAAGAATCGGACACGTATTTTACCGCTTCGGAAAAAGAACTGGTCATTAATTCTGATCCGGATAAGAAAATCCTCATGTCGAATGTTGACAATGCCAGGATCGTCGGCAATACGATCGTTGCCAATTACACATTGCTTTACGAGTACCCGCCGGATGTAATGAAGTGGCTCGATGAGGAGGTGGATCCCGACTCCGAAATCGCCATAGAAATCGAAAATATGTGGAACGACTATTACCAGACCGGGGTGGCTTTTTTTGATTTCGACGGCAATATGAAAAATATCATCGAGATCCCGGATTCGATGCAGGTGGTCACGATCGATGAGGGACTGGATAATGAGATCATCGTGCTTCTGGAGACGCTGGATTATTCATACGATGGCGCGAATTATTATATCCGTACCTACGATGAAAATGCGGCCCTTCTGGATTCCATTTCGGTTTCGGAAAACCTGGACAGCTGGTATTCTTCGGTGTTTGCTACGGAGGACGGGAAGTATATTCTGGTCGGATATGCAGATATTGTTGTTCTTACATCCAATGGATATGTAGAGGGGAGATTGCAGGACGAGATGCTCCAGGAATCGCTGTTCCGGTCCGGAGACAAGTATTACGTCATGTCGTACCTCAGCAATGAATCGAATTTGGAAGTCAAAGCCTATCTTCAGGAACTGGACACCGATTCGGTCGTTATGGTCGGTGATCGGATCGATGTCGATCTTCGCTTAAGTGAGAGTTACTCGAATTCTCAGGGAGAATGCTATCTGATTACCGGAAACGGAATCGAGAAAGTGGATATCCTTTCCGGAAAATCCGAAGAGTTCCTCAACTGGGATAATACGGATGTCAATTACGGGAATATCGACCGAGACAGCCTGCGCATCCTGTCGGATGACAAAGTGGCGTTTATCCGTTCATCCTGGGAAGCGGCAAATGAGAATGAAACCTGGATCGGGAAGACCTATGTAACCGTCCTGACAAGGGCAGAGAAGAATCCGCACGCCGGAAAGACATATATTGAGATGGGCGTGATCGGAACACTCGGAGAGGAAGTACAGGAGTATATCCTCAGATACAACAACGCCGAAGGAAATCCGGCCAGAGTCCGTGTACACGACTACACGGCCAGCTCGGCGATGGTCACGGGATCATCACAATATCTTTCGGACGTTTCGGAGCAGGTATATCTTGATATGCTGAGCGGAAACGGACCGGATATTCTGGTGGATTTTTCCGGATACAGCCAATTCAATTCCGAAGAAGTCCTTGTCGATCTGAATACTTACGTGGATGGAGAGTCTGGCCTGAACAGGGATGAATATTTCGATAATGTCCTATCGGCTTTTGAGACAAAGGACAAACTGTTCCAGATCCCGGTTTGCTTTGATATCCGCGGACTTATGGGCAACGAGATCCTGATCGGCGAACGCTCCGGATGGACATATTCCGAATTTTTCCAGATCGTGGAGACGCTGGATCCGGATGTGACCGTTATGGAGGAGATGCGATATAACGAGCTCCTTTATGAGCTCCTGTCAAACGCGATGGACAGCTTTATCGATTATTCCCGTAAAGAAGTGTATTTTGACGGGGATGAGTTCAAGCAGCTCCTGCAGATCGTGAAAGAGTACGGCGTGGAGACGGTACATGACTCGTACGACTATGTAGACAGTTACGAGTATTTCCCCAATTCGTTCTACGGCCCGCGGGAGAAAATGGACGAAGGAATACTGGCACTGACGGATACATACATCTACAGTCTGGAACAGTATGCCGAGAATGCTTCGATCTGTAACGGCAAAGTGATATACGTGGGCATGCCCTCGCCGGAAGGAACGGGAATGTCAGCCGCTCCGATGCTGACGATGGCGATCTCTGCTTTTTCAAAAAAGAAAGATGAGGCCTGGAACTTTATCCGACAGATGTTTGATGAGGATGCGCAGTACGATCTGACCAATTCTTTCAGTTCCATACCTTTAAATCGTAAGGCCTTTGACAAGATCAATGATGAGGCGATCAGCAGAAACGCGCAGCAGATCCGTGATCTTATAGAAAACGGATGGGATACGGAAGAAATGATCACTCCGATCACACAAGCCCATAAGGAAGGCTTCCTCAAGCTTGTTGAGAGCGTCAGTACGATCATGTCATCTGACCCGGCGGTGATCGCCATCATTGAAGAAGAGACGGCCGGATATTTTGCGGGACAGCGCGAGCTCGACGAGGTGTGTGCAAATATCCAGAAACGCACCACGATCATCGTCAACGAACGATAATTCATTGCGAACGTGATGATTCGACGAGCGCGATTATTTCAGACGCATTTATTCGACGAGCGCGATTATTTCAGTTTTGCTACAAGATAAGAAAAACTTCCTTGTATTACAAATCTTTCATTTTCTTTCCGGGGGAACTCCTATAATAGAATCGACAAGAACCCCACGGAGGTGTAACTATGAAAAAATATATAAGGAATGTGCTGGCTTTTACGCTGTCTATTTCCATGCTGATCCCTCTTACGGCATGTAAAAAGAAGAAGGCCGGAGGAAGCAGCAAGCATTCTGTTGTAACTGAGGATGATCCGTACTATACGGCGGAAGAAATCCCGATCAAACTTGAAGTAGATACGACGAAGAAGCTGGAATACAGCGATGTGAGTAATCCGAAGATCGTAGGAGACCAGATCTTTGCATCCTATACGGTTTCGTATGAGATGCCGGAAGAAGTGATGAATCAGATTGATGATATGTATAACAGCATCGGCCCGGACGAGTGCCCGGACGAGGACTTCTATAACAAGATCAACGATCTTTACAAAGGATACTACGATAGCGGCGTCCTGATCCTCGACATGGATGGAAATGTCGTTAAGAAAACCAGTTTCGGTGAGACCGGCAGTTTAGGAGACATCACTCCGCTCAACGATGGCGGTTTCCTGATGACTTCGTACGACTATGAACCGGGCGAGTGCAAGGAATCGGTCAAACTGGTGAAGTATAACAAAGATATGGAAGTTGAAAAAGAAATCAAGCTGGATGATTCCATCGAGGATTTATGGGGCGGAAAAGTATATGCCATGGATAACGGCAATTTCCTGATCGGCTCCTATTCCGGCGTGTATGTTATAGATGCGAACGGAAAACTGATCGGCAAGGACAGCAATTCCGATATGCAGGGCAACCTTTATAAGGTCGATGGCAAGTATTACGCATTCCTTTATAAGTATGACGACAAAGCAGAAAAAGAATCCTATACACTGAACGAGATCGATCCGAATACCGGTAAGATCAGTTCGGATGGCAAGGAATGCAGCCCCCTGCTTTGGAGTGCCGTTGAAGGGGATGACGGTTATTACACTGTTACTTCCAACGGTATCGAGAAGATCAACATCCTGGATAAGAAAGCCGAAAGCGAAATGATCCTGGATTGGAACTGGACAGATCTGAACCGTTCGAACCTCTGGTCAGAGGGAATGTCCATCAAGTCGGATGAAGAAATGTACTTTGTCAAGACCAACTATATCCGATCCGATGACCCGGCAGAGAAATACAGCGGGAGCGAGACCGTCATCGTAAAGCTGAAGAAGGCGGATAAGAATCCGCATGTAGGAAAGACCATTATTGAGATCGGCATGGCCGGCATGTACAGTGAAACCTTCACGGATTATATCGTTTCCTACAATAAAGATGCGAACAACAAGTCCAGAATTATTACCAAGGACTATACAAGTGATGTAACCACCTATGAGGAATACGAGAAGATGCTTAAGGAAATGGCCGATAAGGTCTACCTGGAGATGCTCTCCGGGGAAGGCCCGGATATCCTTGTCAACTTCTCTTCCTACAGTCAGTTCAATAACGATGAGGTACTGGTCGACCTCAATAAACTTATCGATGGCGAAAACGGATTCTCCAGAGATGAGTATTTCGATAATGTTTTCCGTGCTTTTGAGACTCGTGGCAAGATGTATCAGATTCCGGTATGTGTAGATATTTCCGGGTATCTGGCGAATAAGGATATCGTCGGAGACCGTTCGGGCTGGACATACGATGAGTTCGAGAGTATCGCCAAGACTTTGCCGGAAGATGTGTCCATGATGGAAGAGACTCAGTGCAGTGCGCTTCTGCAGTCACTTATGAGTGTATCTACGAATTCGTTTGTTGATTATGAAAAGAAAGAAGTCCACTTTGACAGCGAGGATTTCAAGAAACTTCTGACGATCGCCAAGAACTACGGAACGACCCGTGATCTGGACTCGGATATGGGCATGTACGAAACAAGTGCGATGATCGACGGGATGTACGAAGAGTATGATCCGTATTCTAAACTCAAGGATGGCGTGATCGTTATGATGCCGGTAAGCTTCTACGATCTTAGAGGATATGCCGAAAACTGCAGTGCACTCAAGGAGAAGTCCGTATTCCTGGGAGCTCCGGCTCCGGAAGCTTCCGGTATGTCCGCATCTCCGATGCTGACGCTGGCGATCTCACAGTTCTCCTCTCATCAGGAAGAAGCATGGGATTTCATCAAGTTCATGTTCGCTGAAGAACAGCAGCTGAAGTATGCGTCTGACTTCTGGTCGCTGCCTCTTTCCAGAGAAGCCCTCCAGAAGAGATCGGAAAACCAGATCGAGGAGTATAACCGTGACAAGGAAGAAGCCAAGAAATGGGGATACGGCGACGATAGGTACTACCAGTATGATCTTACACAGGAGACCGTAGATGGTCTGGTCAAGATCGTAGAAGGCGTGAAGACGATCTCCAGCGTCGACCCGGGTCTTCTGATGATCATCAACGAGGAAGCTCCGGCATTCTTCGAGAATCAGAGATCGGTAGACGACGTATGCAAAAACATCCAGAACCGTGCGACAACACTTCTGCACGAGAGGTAAGACGGAAAGTGACGTATGTGTCACATAAAGGTCACTTGAAAGTCATTCCAGGATGAGACAATAAAGATGTCGAAAGGGAGAGCAACCTCCAAACCCAACTCCCTGTAGACAGGTAGCGAAGAACCTTTAACTATCTTCTATTTACTTTCATACCCGGGAGCGAGGCCCACCCCCCTCGCTCCCACCCCTCCTCACAAAAGAAGAGAATTCAATTACGAAAATAACACAGTATGGTAGAATAAATTTGTACTTTCACTGTGATGCGATATAACGAAGGAAAACAGATGGCAACACACGAATATAATCCGGAAGAAGTTAGAAAGAGACGAATCAAAGGACGAAGAAAAAGAGCACTTCGCGAATGGTTCGTCTTTACCGGTTATCTGACTCCGAGTCTTCTGGGCGTGCTGCTTTTCTTCTTCGGACCGATGCTGATCGTGCTGGTCCAGTCTTTTCAAAGAAGCGCCACTAATAGCGAGTTCGTCGGAGTAGATAACTATATTCATGTTTGGAACAATAAGGCGTTCCAGACCGCCTCAGTTAATACTTTGATCTTTGCCGGTCTGGCCGTTCCGCTGGCGGTCCTTCTTTCTCTCCTTCTGGCTCTGCTTCTGAGCTCGAAGATCCCCGGTAAGAGTGTATTCCGCAGCATCATGCTCAACCCGATGATGGTTCCGGTTGCATCGATCGTTCTGATCTGGCAGGTTATGTTTTCCTATAACGGCGCACTCAATACCTACATGGGATGGTTTGGTATCGACAAGGTCGACTGGATGAAATCCAACTGGTCGCGAATGGTTATCCTGATCCTTTTCCTGTGGAAAAATCTCGGCTACAACATGGTCCTTTTTATCTCCGCCATCTCCGCGGTTCCGTCGGAACAGCTGGAGTCGGCAAAGATGGATGGTGCCGGTGCCGTAAGAAGATTCTTCAGCATCAAGCTTCCGTACTTGTGGCCGACGATCTTCTTTGTCGGGATCATGTCATTGATTAACTCCTTTAAGATCTTCCGTGAAGTATATCTTCTTGCCGGAGACTACCCCTTCGATGCGCTGTATATGCTTCAGAACTTCATGAATAACATGTTCTCCCATCTGGATAATGCGAAGCTGACCGCAGCCGCGATCATCATGTGTATTGCCATGATCATCATTGTCGGTGTGCTCTTTATCGCAGAGAACAGACTGGGAAGAGATACGGAGGAGTAACCTATGAAGAAGAACGACATTACTCCTCTTACCCCCATCAACGGTGTTTCGGAAGAAGTACACGATCACGGTTCGATCCGCGATCTTCAGGAGGTCGAGATCGTACAGCTTTCCGAAGAAGAAATCGAGGCTATGCACGAGAAGGGCCGTGCCGATGCGAAGCGGCGTATCCGCCTGCACACGATCGCGGACCGCTTCTGGACTACCGTAGGCGTGTTGCTGGCGGTGGCAGTGGCCATCTTTGCCCTGATGCCGATCGTACTGACGATCCTGGATTCCTTTATGTCCACCGACGAAATCAAGACCAACTACAGTGCCGTCTATAACAGCCTTTCTTCCGCTTCAGCCGAGACGAAGACTTATCTGTCTTCCACACCGAAACTGAAGATGATCCCGGATTTCGTTTCCTTCAGTCAGTATAAGACGCTTCTTTTCTTAAGTCCGACATACCTGCTGAAGTTCTGGAATTCGGTGGCGCTGGTCGTTCCGATCGTGCTGGGACAGATCATGGTCGGATGCCTGGCTTCCTATAGCTTTGCCCGCTACAGAAAGAAGAGAAGAGAAGTTCTCTTTTTCTCCTATGTAATCCTCATGCTGATGCCCTTCCAGGTAACCCTCGTTCCGAACTACCTGATCGCCAATAAGCTTGGGATCTATAACACCTGGTGGGCGATCATTCTGCCGGGCATATTCTCGACCTTCAGTATTTTCCTTCTGAGTAAATACATGAGGCAGATCCCGTCTTCCTATATCGAAGCGGCGAAACTGGATGGCGCGAACGAATGGAACATATTTACGAAGATATGTCTTCCGATGTGTAAGAGCGCGATCTACGCCATGGCGATCCTTCTGTTTATCGACTACTGGAACATGGTCGAGCAGCCTTTGATCCTTCTGGAGGATGCCGGTAAACAGCCTTTGTCGGTATTCCTGTCCCAGATCAACGCAGCCGAGGTCGGCGTGGCTTTCGCTGCATCGTTCATATTCATGATCCCGCCGCTTCTGATCTTCCTTTACGGAGAACAGTATTTGGTAGAAGGTATTTCCCGTTCGGGTATTAAATAATTATTCGATGGTGTTTCGGAGGAGGTTTTGACAATGTCAGACGAGAACAGAAAAAGAAAGAATAAGAAATGGATCGTAAAGGCGCTGGTGATTTTCCTGATCGTGATGGGAATCCTGACGTTCTTCTCGAATACCATCATGAATATGACGCTGACACAGGTCAGTACCCAGCAGATCTACAGTGCCACATTAAGCTCCATCACCAGAGCGAGCGGCGTGGTGCAGGCGGCGACGCAAAAGGAAGTCAAAGCGCCGGGTGAACTTACCGTGGAAGGCGTTAACACATATCTTTACGGATATGTAGAGGAAGGCGATGTTCTGGCGACCTTTAAGCTTCCGGAAGACCGTACGGATCTGGAGACGGCAAAGAAGAACCTGGCTGACCTTGAAAAAGAAATGGAATACGATGAGCGTACGCCTTCCGAGTCCAACGACTACTATCCCCTGGAGATGGCTGTTCAGGATGCCGAGAAGGGCGTCGAAACGGCGCAGAAGAATCTCGATGCAGCCTATGATAAGGACAGTGCGATCGAGAGAACAAGAAATGAGATCACACAGCTGAATGATGATATAACAGAGCTTCAAAAGAAAAAGGTAGAGGTCGAGAACTCCAAATCCGAATCAGAGACCAGAAGAGACGAACTCCGAGAGAAGATCGATCCCTGCAAGTGGGCGCTCGAAAAAGCCCAGGAGGCATTGGATGCCTGCATTACCGATCCGAACGATCCGGCTTTTGATCAGGCCAAGCTCGATAAGTGCACCGCTGATGTGCAGGAGGCCCAGCAGGATGTAGATGATGTACAGGCGGCTTTCGATCGTGCAAACGATAGGATCGTCAGTTACGGTGAGCAGATCATCGATATCGAAAACAGTATCTCTGATAAGCAGAATCTGATCGAAGAGAAAGAACTCGAGATTACAGGATACGAGGCAATCTCCTCTGTGGAAGATGCCAAGCGTGCCTTAAGTGATGCCGAGCATGACCTCGCGCAGGCCAGAAAGACGCTGAGTGATACCAGAGCCAGAGCCGGCGTAAGCTACGACCAGGCGGAGGATGCAAAAAACGCGAAACTGAAGCAAAAAGAAGATTATGAAAAAGAGATCGCCCGTCTTGAGGAATACTATTCCGTTACGGACGTCAAGGCACCGATCTCCGGCATGATCATTGCCGTTAACGTGAACCGCGGCGGACAGTGCATGAAAGATGAGGTCATGTTTACGATCGCGGATATGGATTCCGAGTTCTATATTGAATGCTCGATCCCGAAGAAAGATGCGGAAGGCATGTATATCGGTTCGGAAGTCAAGACGGATATGTGTGACGGTGCCGTCGTCGAGTCGATCCGTCCGGATCCGAGCAGCCCGATGGACTCCAATATCGTAAGGATCACCGTATGGGGCAGCTGGCTGACACCGGGTGCGACCACGGTCAACTGCACGATCTCGACATCGAACAGAAACTACGAAAACGTGGTACCGAAGGGTGCGGTACAGCAGGATACGGAAGGTGATTTCATCTACATCCTCGTGACCAAGAACAGCCCGCTCGGTGAGCGATATATCGCCCGTAAGGTATCGGTCAAGGTCCTGGCGGAAGATGCGACATCGTGTGCCATCGAGGGTGCCGGTATCAACTACGCATACTGTATCGTACGTACAGGTAAACCGATCAAGAACGGCGAGCAGGTCCGTCTTGCACAAGGAGAGACAAACTAATGGAAATTCGTTCAAAACTGAAGAATTTCATAACGAATAAATGGGGCGACATCTGCCGTCGTTCCCACTATTTCCTGATGGGCATTCCGTTTGTGCTGGTGATCGGTTCGATCGTCCTGTCCGTTGCTTCGGTCGTGCGTATCAATCAGGTCCTCGACGGACAGTATCTGCAGTATGCTGCTGAGCGTTTCGAATCGAAGAAAATGCCGTACCGCATGCTTACGGTCCTGGGTCCGGGTCTGGAACAAAATGACGGTTCCGCGCCGAGAAAAGCGGAATCCGGTCTGGATGTGGAGAAGATCCAGAGTATTCATGACGCTTTGGATCTTACGGAGAAGGCGACGGTCGGGAATAACAAGAATTCGAAAAACGGTACAGACGCGGCAAACTCCGGTATCGTCAATGTGTGGGAGGATTGCTACTCTTCTGTGGCCAGATATCCGGCGACCGGTTACATGGATAAGACCCCGACCGGAATGGTGGAGAGCTGTGAAGTGGTAGGTGTTTCCGGGAATTATCAGGTCGTCCATCCGTTCAGTTACGAGAGCGGCGGTTTCCTTCCGGGAGAAGATGGTGACAGATATACCGTGGTACTCAATACGCAGCTGGCATGGAATCTGTTCCACTCCTATCAGGTCCTCGGTGCTTTTGTAGAATTCAACGGGACCATGTATCAGATCGTTGGCGTCGTCAATGAGGGAACGGATGCCATCAGTGAGACGACCGGTGTGACCAAACCCCGTGCCTATATCCCGTTTAAGCAGCTGGCCTATCTGGCCAATGGTTCGGCTTTCCCGTCCATGTCATCAGAGATGGAAAATTCAGTCAAAGATACGGATCTGGCCGTTACCTGCTATGAGGTGCTCCTTACGGATCCCATCAATAACATTGCGTACAATGATCTCGTTGATGCACTTCAGGATACGATCGGTTATTCGGAAGATAAGTCCGAACTTCTGATCATTAATAACACGGACCGATTCAATGCCATCTCTCTTTACAAGAAGTATTTCCCGCTGAAGGATTCCTATGTGGGCGGAAATGGTTTGAATGTTCCGTATTACGAACGGTCGGCACGGCTTGCGGAGCAATACGTGGTCTTCTGGGCGGAAGCCCTCATCGTCGGGATATTGTTCCTGATCCTCGGAAGCTGTAATATATATGCGATCCTGCACGGATCACATACGAAACATGAACGGCAGGATGAATATGAGGAAGAGCAGGAGATCAGTTATTTTGATCAAGACATGCGTTAGTGAATATAGTAGCTTCTTTCGGCCCGACTCCCCGGAAAAAACGGGGAGCCGGGCTTTTGCTATGTCCGGATCATTTTCGTCTTCCTGCCGTTTTCCTTCTTGCATCCGCCTGCTTGCGGTGATCCTAGCCGGCATGTTCCTTCTGCCTTTTTCCGGCTGCACGAAGCGGAGGGAACCGAAGGCGGAGCTGTCTTTATTTGCTATGGATACATACGTGAGGCTTCAGGCGGAAGGTGAGGATGCGGATAATGCGGTGAAGGCAGCGGCAAGCCTTCTTTCGGAACTGGAACAGAAACTGTCCCGGACTTTGGAAGGAAGCGAGGTGTCTGCGCTGAACCGCTCCTCGAAGGATTCGCCGGTGACGCTTTCGGAGGATACCTACCGGCTTCTTTCTTCGGTATGCGAGTATGCGGAGAAGACGGAAGGGAGATTTGATCCGACCATCGCTCCTTTGATGGATCTGTGGGGATTCGGAACAGAAAAAGCATCGGTGCCTGATGAAAAGAAGATCGGGGAGACACTTGCCCGGGTGGACTTTCGGAGGATCCATCTTCTTTCGGAAAACCAGGCGTATGTGGAGGAAGGAACGCAGGTCGATCTTGGCGGTGCCGCCAAAGGCTTCATCGGACAGCTTCTGATGGAGAAGATGCAAAGCTTCTCCCTTTCGAAGATCATACTGGATCTGGGCGGGAATATCTGTGTCTGGTCGAAATCTTCCTCTCTTTCCGTAGGGGTCATTTCTCCGCTTCAATCGGACAAACTGATCTGTATCTGCGATTCACCCGAGAATGAGAATCTCTTCGTCATCACCAGCGGTGCGTACGAGAGGTATTTTGAAGAAAACGGCGTGAAGTACGGCCACATCATGGATACGAGGACCGGATGCCCGGTCGTGACGGATCTTCTTTCCGCGACGATCATCGGCTCGGATGGGACATCCGGTGATATCCTGTCCACCACGTTATTTGCGCTCGGATGTGAGGAGGCGAAAGCCTTCGCCGTGAAAGAGAAGATCGATTGTATTTTATGTGCGGAAAATGGTACATTATGGGTATCTTCATCGCTTGAAGGGAAGGTACATGAGCAAGAGGGGTGGACAATCCGATATTTCTGATTCCGGGCGAAGCGGATCTGCCCGTGAAAAGCAGCTTGACAACTCAAAGCTTCCTGCTCGGAACTTTAGTTTTCGGAAGGGGGATTTTTGGGTCATCGGATCCATCGTTCTTCTTTGCACCATCATGATCGCCGGTCTGGCGATTTACGGACAGGCGACCCGTTCGCGTTCCCGGTATGTCCGTATCACGCAGAACGGGCGGATCCTCATGGAAAGGGACCTTCAAGAGTTTCAGGATCCCGTGGAATTCCGGATCGAGACGGATGCCGGCCACATGGTGATCGTGATTTCATCGGAAAAAGTATATGTCAAAGAAAGCGACTGTGCGGATAAGATCTGCGTACATGCCGGAGATCTGACCAAGATCGGGGATGGCGCCGTCTGCCTTCCCAACCGCGTAGTCGTGCAGATCGTGTCCGGTTCCGGTGATGCCGGAAGTTCAAACGGGGAAGTGGATGTGGTGGCCAAATGAGAAGGAGACTTGCTTATGACATCACTAGGACGGCGATCCTGCTTGCTCTGGCATTAGTGTTAAGTATTCTCGAGGCCTGGCTGGTTCCGAAAGGGATCCTTCCGATCCCCGGCTTTAAACTCGGTTTTGCTAATATTGCGATCCTGGTGACGCTCTATTGCGTGGGCAGGAAGGAAGCGCTCCTGGTGGCGGTCCTCCGATCGCTACTTCTTCTTGCCTTCGGCGGGAATATCGTCGGGTTCGTTTTCTCGCTTCTTGGCGGAATTGCGGCGTGGAGTACGATGTGCGTGCTTTCGGATATGCCGCATGTTTCCATCTACGGCGTCAGCATCGGAGGCGCGGCGGCTCACGGCCTGGGGCAGATCCTGGCGGCGCTCCTTCTGACGCGGACCGTTTATGTGATCGGATATCTTCCGTATCTGGTGCTTCTCGGGTCAGCGGCGGGAGGACTTATCGCGTATCTCACGATCCCTATTGTAAAAGCACTCGACCATATCGGAAATGAAATGATACAATGAGGAAAAGAGCGGTCTTCTCCGAGGTGGATAAGGGGATGACCGATTCGAATCTGAGGTGAAGGCGGGTAGGAAAGATGAGAAAAAACGAGAGTCCATTTTGGCCGCAGAAAAGCATACTGAATCCGGCACCACCCAAGGAACCTTACGAACCGGTTCGCCGTGTCCGCATGACGCTTACCCGGGATGAACAGAAGCTGGTCGACCGGGCCGCGGCTAAGGATTATCAGGTAGCGATCCCGATCCTGATGGAACATGCGGGACTGGCTGTGGCAAATGCCTGTGTATCGATGGCGAAGGCGTCAACAACACCGATCCATGTTTTTGCAGGCAAGGGCAAGAACGGCGGAGATTCCTATGTAGCAGCAAGGATACTGAAATCCTGGGGATATAAAGTGACGATCTGGGATTGCTTCCCCGGGGATACGCATTCTCCGATCGTGCAGAATAACCGCGAAGCCGCCGAGAAGTTCGGTGTGCCGATCCGCCCGGCTTCCGAGTTTGATCCGAGTATCTGGCAGGCGGGGATCTCCCGCATGATCCATGAAGAAGAACCGGGGATGCCGTGTGTTCTCGTTGACGGGATCATCGGTACGGGATTTGAGGCGTCAAGACCGCTTCCGCCGAATCTTCTTGAAATCACGTCAAAGATCGAAGAGGGACATGTGCGTGGAGCAAGAGTGATCGCCATCGATATTCCGACAGGCGTGGATTGTGATACAGGTGAGGTGGATCCGGGGGCGATCAGCGCGGATCTGACGTTATCGTTCCTTCTTCCGAAGAAGGGGATCACGGTCATGCCGGGTAAGGCGAAAGCCGGAACCGTAAGGGTTCCGACGATCGGTCTTCCAATCAACTTTGCCGATCTGGTGCTGGGTCCGGTTCCGGAAGAGCCGCAGGCGGAAGAACCCGCGGAATGAGACGAAATCCTTTTCGAAAACAAACGAAATGACCGAGAAACAGTTCTTTTGGAGCAGGGAAATCTTGACAAGCCCTTATATATAGAGTATAAAGTTTGACGGTATTGACAATGGTGTCTTGATGGAGTATCAGGACGCCTTTGTTTTTGAGTGGCACCTAACGGAATGGGAGGATAAAAATGAGAAACTGCGCAATCGTGGGTATCAACTGGGGCGATGAAGGCAAGGGCCGTATGGTCGATCTGCTGACGGAGAAGTACGATGTGGTCATCCGTTTTCAGGGCGGCGGAAATGCCGGCCATACCGTCATTAATGAAAAGGGTAAGTTCGCGCTTCACCTTCTGCCGTCGGGTATTTTCCGTGACGGCGTGGTCAACATCCTCGGTAATGGTGTCGCGCTGGATCCGGAAAACCTCTGGAAAGAGATGAACGATGTGATGGCACAGGGCGTGTCGATCACTCCGGAGACTTTGAAGATCAGCGATCGTGCTTCTCTGCTTCTGCCGTGGCACCGCGAACTGGATGCTCTCGAAGAGCAGCGTCTGGCGGATAAGAAATACGGTTCGACCAAGCAGGGTATCGCACCTTTCTATTCTGACAAGTACCAGAAGAAGACCATTCTGGCGGGTGAACTTTTCTATCCGGAGGAGCTGATGGCGCATCTGGCGGATCTTCTGGAGTGGAAGAATCTGACTCTGACGAAGGTGTACGGCGCCCGCCCTTACACGATGGATATGCTCAAAGAGTGGCTCGATGATGCATGTGAGAAGATCAAGCCGTATATCTGTGATACCGGTGCGTTCCTGCAGAAGGCGAAGGAGGAGGGAAAGAATATCCTCTTCGAGGCGCAGCTGGGATCTCTTCGTGACCTTGATTACGGTATCTACCCGTATACGACTTCCTCGAATACCATGGCGGCTTTTGCGCCAATCGGCTCCGGATTCCCGGGAGCGAAGATCGAGGATGTGGTCGGTGTCGTAAAGGCGTACTCCACCTGTGTAGGTGAAGGTCCTTTTGTATGTGAGATGTTCGGCGACGAGGCCGAGGAACTTAGAAAAGCAGGCTTCGAGTATGGAGCCAAGACCGGTAGACCGCGCCGTGTGGGTCCGCTGGATATCGTGGCGACACGCTATGGTGTGGAGGTTCAGGCGGCGACGGAGATCGCGCTGACGAAACTGGATGTGCTGAGCTATATGGATAAGATCCCGGTTTGCACGCAGTACGAGCTCAACGGCGAGAAGATCGACCGTTTCCCGTTCCCGATCGCGCTTTCTTCCTGTAAACCGGTCGTCGAGTACTTCGACGGATGGAAGACGGATATCTCGGGCGTGCGGATCTGGGAAGATCTTCCGAAAGCGGCGCAGGAGTATGTGCTCTTTATTGAGAAGGCGATCGGCTGCCCGATTACGTATGTGTCGGTAGGTGCGGAAAGAGAGAGCATCATTATCAGGAAATAATTGCGCGGGCTCTTCTTTCAGAAGGGCCCGTTTTCGTATAGCTTTCGGGAAAAGGACCGTGTGACGGAGAAAGCCCGGGAACAAGTTCTTTTCCCAAGGAAAGAGAGGATATTGAGTATGTGTGGAATCGTTGGATATACCGGAACGCAGCAGGCGGCGCCGATCCTTCTGGACGGGCTGAAGAAACTGGAATACCGCGGCTATGATTCGGCCGGTATTGCGGTGCTTAACGACGGCGAGATCAAGGTGGAGAAAGTCAGCGGCCGTATTGCGAATCTTTGTGAGAAGACGGAGGAAGGCAGCACCTGCCCGGGTACGACCGGCATCGGCCACACCAGATGGGCGACCCACGGTGCGCCGACGGATACCAATGCTCACCCGCATCTGAGTAATGACGGACGTTTCGCCGTCGTGCACAATGGAATCATCGAGAATTACATCAGCCTTCGTGAGGAATTGATCGAGAAGGGTTATCACTTTGAGAGCGAGACCGATACCGAGGTTATCGTGCATCTGATCGAAATGTACTATAAGGGCAACCTCCGCCGTGCGGTGATCAAGACTTCGTCGCGTCTTTCAGGGTCGTATGCGCTTGGCGTGATCTGTACCGAGAAGCCGGATACCATCTGTGTGGCGCGTGAGGCCAGTCCGCTGATCCTGGGTGTCGGCGCTGGCGAGAATTATTTTGCTTCTGACGTGACGGCGCTTGTGGCGAATACGAGAAATGCAATCTACCTTGACGACGGTGAGTTTGCGGAGATCACGCCGGAGGGCGTGACGGTATTTGACCCGGCAGGACAGACGGTAAGTAAGAAGATCTCCCGCATCACGTGGGATATCGAAGCGGCGGAAAAGGGCGGCTACGAGCACTTCATGCTCAAGGAGATCATCGAGCAGCCCCGTGCGGTCAAGGCGACGATCACGCCGCGTATTAAGGAAGGGAAGATCATTCTGGACGAGATCGAATGGTCGAAGGAATATCTGGAGTCGATCAACAAGATCGTGATCACGGCGTGCGGTTCGGCCTACTATGCGGGCTGTGCGTCCAAGTACACGATCGAGAAGCTTTGCCGTATCCCGGTGTATGTGGAGCTGGCAAGTGAGCTGCGTTACAGTGATCCGCTGATCGATGAGCATACGCTTCTGATCGTGCTTTCGCAGTCCGGTGAGACGGCGGATACGATCGCGGCAATGAAGGAGTGTAAATCACGTGGGGCGAGAACGCTGGCCATCGTGAATGTGGTGGGAAGTACGATCGCCAAACTTGCCGACGATACGCTCTATACGTGGGCAGGTCCGGAGATCGCGGTGGCGACGACGAAGGGCTATACGACGCAGGTGTCGGTCCTCTATCTGGTGGCGCTTTATATTGCCAGGACGCTGGATAAAGTCGAGGATGCCGAGTATTATCTGCATCTGTCCTCTTTGCTGATGCTTCCGAAACGAGTGCAGGAAGCACTCGATATGAATCCGAAGATCCCGAAGATGGCGAAGAAGTATCACGCGACGAAGTCGATGTTCTTTATCGGCAGAAATACGGATTATGCGATCGCACTTGAGGGTGCGCTGAAGATGAAGGAGATCTCCTACATTCACGCCGAGTCCTATGCGGCCGGTGAGCTTAAGCATGGTACGATTGCGCTGATCGAAGAGCATCAGCCGGTCATCGCGCTTTGCTGTAATGAGTCGATCATGGAGAAGACTTTGAGTAATATCGTTGAGGTCAAGGCACGTGGTGCCGAGGTCCTGGCGGTGACCTGGAAAGGCAATCAGGAGATCGTGGCGCAGGCCGACGATGTCATCTTCATTCCGAAGATCGATACACTGTTCTCCGCCGTGGTGGAGATCGTGCCGATGCAGATGCTGGCGTACTATGTTGCTAAAGAAAACGGCTGTGATATTGATAAGCCGAAGAACCTCGCCAAATCGGTTACCGTTGAATAAACACAAAAGAAAAGCCGTCACGATCGTGACGGCTTTTCTTTTGTGGTGGAGCATAGGGGACTTGAACCCCTGACCCCCACACTGCCAGTGTGATGCGCTCCCAACTGCGCTAATGCCCCAATTGGTCTTTCGTAAGACAAGAGGAATTGTATTATGAATTGCGCCTCTTGTCAATTGTAAAACAGGTCATTTGTTGAAAGGATGGAAGGATTGTAATAGAATTACTTCATGGGTTTCCTTGAGGGCACCAGGCAGAAATGCCGTGGAGTGCCCGATCAAAAGAAGGAGCGACCTGCCCGAAGAAAAAGCGGAGGCGAAGATGAAGACGAAGAAATGGGGAGCGATGATACTTGCGGTTTCGATGCTGGTGCCGATGTGCGCCTGCAAGAAAGATCCCACGGATGAGACGGAAGAGACTTCCCCGACGTCGTCAACGAGCCGTGTTATGACGGCAAGCACGACAGAGACATCCGAGTC
Organism: Clostridiales bacterium; assembly: GCA_017620475.1. GTDB lineage: Bacteria > Bacillota > Clostridia > Saccharofermentanales > Saccharofermentanaceae > Scatonaster. Next base: position 37,262 of record JAFZQI010000031.1, read on the forward strand.
TACTGTTGATACAACGCCCGCTACGAAAGCGACGACATCTTATGAGCTGGAGGATGAATCGGAAGATCCGATCATCATCTACGGCTACGACAGAGAACTCAAGAAGCTGTTGGACGCTTACGTTTCGGAATTGAATTATGAGTTTATCTATGTGGAGCCGGATGAGTATTATAAGAAACTCAATGAGGCGCTTCAGGGGGATGAGAAAGTTCCGGATATGTTCATGATGGATGCCTCCCATCTGCAGGAATGGTCATATAGCGATAAGACGCTGAGCATGGATCAGCTGGGGATCCAGAGAAACGAGCTTTCCGATCAGTTTGCGTATACGTATGAAGCGGCTTGCGATGCGGATCATGCGGTAAAAGCACTGTCTTATGAACTTTCGCCGTCGGTGATCTTCTATAATCGTGCACTAGCGGCGCAGACCCTTGAAACAGGGGATCCGGCGACCGTGGCCGGGGCGATGGCGGACTGGGATGCGATCCTGGATTATGCGCGTGAAGTGAATGTAAATTCGGAAGGTGTGATTAAACTTCTGGCAGACAGAAAACAGATCCATGATATTTTCTGGGCGGGACATTCTGCGGAGTGGATCAAGGATGGTAAAGTCGTGACCGGAAGCGACCTGGATCAGTATATCCTGCTTCAGGAAGCGCTTTTCGTGGAGTCCCTGACCGGCGAGAAAGAGGTCGGCAGTAAGGAGTGGAGGAATGATATCCTTCAGGAGAAGACGATCATGTTCTTCGGGTCGCTTCAGACCGCGGCGGATGTGATCGGATTTGTTCCGGGCCACGAGGAAAAGGATGAACCGGAGACAACTTCTTCGGATAGCCAGACGGCCGGAACGGAGACGACAGGGGAGACGACTGTGGAAGAACCGGAAGAGACCGGATGGGCGATTATTCCTGCTCCGGCGGCTACATATGATGGCGGTTCCTGGCTGATGGTGGCCTCTTCTTCGGATAAGCGAGCGACCGCGGCTCTGATATTGCGTGCGTTGACCATGGAGCAGACGGTAATGACGGACATGGCCGTGAACGGGAAATTCGTCAACAGTATTTCCATCATGAAGAGCTGTGCGGATGATCCGAATTTTATCAGCGATTTCCTCGGCGGACAGAATCCGTATGCGATCCTGGTTCCCGAGGCTCTGAAGATCCGTATTCCGAATGATCCGCAGACGGAGAAATACGCCGATAAGGAGATCGACAGCCTGATCAAGGCGTACCTGGATGGTGAGATCAAGACCCCGGATGAACTGAAGGAACAGTTCGTCGTGGGGATGGAGGAGCTCATGGGTCTGACATGACCGTCTTTTGATCTTTCTGATGTCCGAAACGCGAAACCGTTTTCGAGTTCGGATTCCTTTGGGTTTGACCGCAAATGCCCGAAAAAAGTGCGGTTTTTCTAAGCTTTTAGCGAGCGCGAATCGTTCCGTTTCCAGTTCTTTTATAGTATGATATAAACACCTGAGAATCACTATTTAAGGAGGCACATATCATGCAGTTCGGACATTTCGATGATTTAAACCGTGAATATGTAATTGAGACCCCGAAGACCCCGTATCCGTGGATCAACTATCTTGGATCTGAGGCATTCTTCGGATTGATTTCCAACACCGCCGGCGGTTACAACTTCTATAAGGATGCAAGACTTAGAAGAATCACCAGATACCGCTACAACAATGTTCCGATCGATATGGGCGGACGTTATTTCTATATCAACGATAATGGTACTGTTTGGAACCCGGGATGGTCGCCGGTCAAGACCGAGCTGGATGCGTATGAGTGCCGTCATGGTATGGGCTATACCATCATTACCGGTAAGAAGAACGGCATTAAAGCTGAGGTGACTTTCTTCGTACCGAATGGTTACGATGGAGAAGTCCAGCAGGTCGTTCTGACAAACGAAGGTTCCGAGAATAAGACCTTCAAGCTTTTCTCTTTTGCGGAGTGGTGCCTGTGGGATGCGCAGGATGACTGCACCAACTTCCAGAGAAACTTCTCTACCGGCCGTGTTGAGGTGGACGGTTCCGTGATCTACCACAAGACCGAGTACAGAGACAGACGTAATCACTATGCTTTCTATTCCGTAAATGATGCGATCGACGGTTACGATACAGACCGCGATGCATTCATCGGACTTTATAACGGATTCAATAATCCGGAGGCTGTTCTGGCCGGTAAGGCGACAGATTCTTTCGCAGACGGCTGGTCGCCGATCGCTTCCCACTACAAAGAGATCTCTCTGGCTCCGGGCGAGAGCAAGACGCTCATCTTCATTCTCGGTTATGTGGAGATGCCGGTTGATCAGAAATTCGAAGCTGACGGCAAGACCATCAACAAGGTCAAGGCGACGGCCATGATCGAGAAGTTCGATACACCGGAGAAGGTGGCTGCCGGTCTTGCTGACCTGAAGGCTTCCTGGGATAAGCTTCTCGGTATTCTCAACGTTACTACACCGGACGATAAGGTGGACCGTATGGTCAACATCTGGAACCAGTACCAGTGCATGGTTACCTTTAACCTGTCCCGTTCGGCTTCTTACTTTGAGTCAGGTATCGGCCGTGGTATGGGCTTCCGTGACTCCAACCAGGATATCCTCGGTTTCGTACACCAGATCCCGGACCGTGCGAAGGAGCGTATTATCGACATCGCTTCCACGCAGTTCCCGGATGGCGGATGCTATCACCAGTATCAGCCGCTGACCAAGAAGGGTAATGCGGATATCGGTGGTGATTTCTCCGATGACCCGCTCTGGCTGATCCTTTCCGTTTCCGCTTACATCAAGGAGACAGGCGACTGGTCTATCCTTGACGAGATGGTTCCTTATGACAACGATATGAGCGTTGCCCAGACCATGCTTGAGCACTTGAAGGTTTCCTTCTATCACATCGTCAATAACCTCGGTCCTCACGGTCTCCCGCTGGCCATGCGTGCAGACTGGAACGACTGCATCAACCTGTCCTGCTACTCCGATACACCGGGTGAGTCTTTCCAGACCTACACCAACCCGAAGTTCAAGGCAGAGGGCGGTTACTCCAAGGTAGCGGAGTCCGTCATGGTTGCTACCCTGTTCACCTACACAGGCCCGAACTATGTGGCGATCCTCAAGCACCTCGGTAAGGACGATGAGGCGGCTGCTGCTCAGGCGGAGATCGACAAGATGAAGAAGAACATCATGGAGTCCGCATGGGATGGTGACTGGTTCCTCAGAGCTTACGATGCAAACGGCGAGAAGATGGGTTCCAAGGAATGCGAAGAAGGACAGATCTTCATCGAGCCTCAGGGCTTTGCGATCATGTCTGATGTCGGCAAGGAGCAGGGCGCGGATCTGAAGACGCTCGCGGCGATCGACGAGAGACTGAATACGAAGTTCGGTCTTGTCCTTAACAATCCTGCTTTCTCCAAGTACTACATCCAGTACGGTGAGATCTCCACATATCCGGGCGGATACAAGGAGAACGCCGGTATCTTCACACATAACAATGCATGGATCATCTGCGCTGCAGCTTATGCCGGCCAGGGCGATCAGGCATTCAAGTACTACTCCGAGATCGCTCCTGCATTTACGGAAGAGACCTCTGATATTCATAAGACAGAACCGTATGTTTACGGTCAGATGATCGGTGGTAAGGATGCCGGTTCCGATATTGGAAGAACAGGCAATCACTTCGGTCAGGGCAAGAACTCCTGGCTCACAGGTACGGCTGCCTGGAACATGGTGGCGATCTCCCAGTATATCCTGGGCGTGCAGCCGGACTTCGACGGTCTTAAGATCGATCCTTCCATTCCGGCAGCATGGGATGGATTTACCATCACAAGAAAGTATCGTGGCGCCGAGTATGCGGTAACGATCAAGAACCCGGATCATGTCTGCAAGGGTATCAAGAGCGTGACAGTAGACGGCAATGCGATCGAAGGCAATATTCTCCCTGTATTCGACGGCGGCGTACATAACGTTGAAGTCGTAATGGGCTGATAAACAAAATATTTTTCCTAAACGGCATAACGTGTTTCTGATCACTATGGCGGCGGAGAAATCTCCCCGCCATAGTCAAGGGGCACGAAGGCCGAAACCGAACAATCGGTATCCCTCATCACATGCTGTGTTATTAGTGATTCATGGGGACAGCTTGTGGTGATTCCGTTCGTGGAGATATATTTGCGGACTGATGCCGAACCCGTGCATACCTGGCAGCGGATGGGTTAAATTCGGATCTCTGTTTGAGGAGACAGAATCGTCCGGATTTGATTTCCCGACTGCAGAGCGAAAAGCAAGAGCGTGCATGGAACGAACCGTACTATCGCATTTTCCCCGGAAGTAGGTGCTCCGCAGGAAGGAGTTCCGGAAGGTGACCGGGCAAATGTCTGATCGGAAGAAGTAGGCAGAAGACGGATTATACGCTTTACATCGGATGTCTCGTGTGCCCCGATTGTGGAAATGTTCGCGAAATCTCGTATTGGGGTGGGTCATTTCGTGAATCTGGGTAGGGAGATGCAAGGCAGGCATCGATGAACTATCTATTACACAATCGGGCAACGTGTGGGATAATAGAAACAGCAAAACGAAAACTTAATATCTTACGAGGAGGTCTCCTGCTATGAAGAGCGAAAGAGCAAGATCAGTAATTGCACCTGCTGACAAGGTACTCAAGGAGAAGTTCGGCCGTTATGCCGAAGAAGGGACGATCAGCGCCCAATATATCTCTACACTGGATGGAGGCATCGTCTTCGGTGTTGCGGGACTTCCTTTCCCGGCACCGGTCTGTAGCACACTTCTGGCCAATGAAGATATCTGCGGATATATCAATGCATCTGCCGGGAATAAAATGTCCGTGATGATTGCCAAGAAGGAGGATCAGCTCCGGCTTTTCGTGGAAGAGAAGGGGAATGTTGAAGACATCTCCGATTCCGAAGAGGGCAAGCGTGTCCTTACTTGGGCCGGCCCGATCATCGAATACGCTACAGAGTGGGGCGGCAAACTGGATGAAGGCGGAGAACTGATCTGTGATCTGGCATCTCCGGCACCGGGTCCGCACTATTACACGAATCTTCTGATCGGTAACCGCATCGGATTTGATCATCCGCTGCAGAGTACTCCGAAGAGTGCCATCGACCGTATCGGCGGCGGATGCTTCCGTTCCCATGCGGATACACAGGTTCTGGCTACCCGCTGGGATTATCTGCCTGAACAGAACGGCTTCCCGGCCAACCGCCAGTTCTATCTGGTGGAGAAAGGCCAGGTGATCTTCTATTCCGGTTCCGCGAAGCAGGATTCGGTAAAGAGCGCCATCTGCAAGCATGCCCAGAATAGAACGGTAATCGAATATGAACTGACGGACGGTCTTTTCGTCCGCCGTACGATCTTCATCCTTCCGCAGGAAGCCGGACTTCCGGTGGCCTCGGAGGCACAGCTGATCGAGATCGAGAACCGCGGTGCGGCAAACAGAGATCTCCGTATCGTATATACAGGTATGTTCGGAACGCAGGAAGTTCACGCTCTCCGCGAGGACGTCATCTTCTCCACCGTTGTTGCCCAGTCTGAAGTGTTCTACGGCGACAACGATGAGATCCGCGCCATCTCTTTCAACCCGAATCCGAAATGGACTAAGGGCAATATCCGTTACAACACGTTGATGGTTCACGCCGGCGGCAAGACGATCTTCCCGGATCAGTTCTGCGCACGCTATGCGGATTTCGTTGGTGCCGGAACCTTGGAGAAACCGCAGTTCGCGGCAGTCCTTTCGAATGCTCATTCTCGAAAAGGACCGGGTTTCTTTGCTTTGTCTGCGCCTTTTGCAGCGGCAGCAGGAGAGAAGGTTCAGGTCGATAACTTCACCTGCCTGACTTCCGATTGTGTCAATCCGGATTACAAGGAAGACATCACGATGAAGGAAGAACTGGATGCGCTCATAGCACGCTTTACGGATGCATCGGCACTTCCTTCTGCTCTGGATAAGGTGATCTCTTTTACGAAGAAGTATTCCTCTTATATGCAGATCAAGCACGAGGATAAGGATTTCGAAGCCTACGTCAATAACAATCTCCCGTTCCAGGTCTTCTACCAGACTTTCGTTTCCCGTTCTTTGGACTGGACGCAGAAGGGTTACCGTGAGATCGGTTTCCGTGAGATCCAGGATATCTTCGCCTCTATGTACTATTTCGCAGGTATGGGCGAGGTCGAGTTCGTGAAGAAACTTCTCCGCGAGTGGATCTCGAATATCTATAAAGACGGATATGCGAACCATAACTTCTACTGGAAGGGTAAGGAGCCCGGCTGGTGGTCGGATGATGCGCTTTGGCTTCTGCAGGCTCTTGACCGCTTCTTAAGCCTCACCGGCGATTTCGATTTCCTGAAGGAAGAACTTCCGATAGCAGGTGAAGAAGGAGAGAAGAGGACCGTTCTTGAGACCATCAAGGCCGTATTTACCTACTCTTATAAGATCTCCGTCGGATCTCACGGTATTCCGCTTATCGACCGTGCCGACTGGAATGACTGCCTGAGAGTGGATCCGGATTGCGTCAATGGTCCGGCAAAAATCGAAATGTATAACGAGCAGCTTTCCGCCTGCGGTAAATCCTACGGTGAGGTTCCGCTGGATTCCGAATACAGCGAGTCTGTCATGAACGGATGTCTTTTGAAGGTGGCTGTCGATGCGGCAATCGGTATGTTCCGTCATTTCGGTGACGATGAGTATGTGACTTTCCTTGAGGGAGCATCGGCGGATCTTAAGACCCGCATTAATGAATACGCATGGAAAGGCGACTACTTCGCCAGAGTGCTTTTCAATCGGAAAGATAAGCCGGAACTTCACTATCTGGGTGCCAAGGATGACGGCCTTGTGGTGGAAGAAGGAAAAGAGGGTACATACTTCCTCAATTCCTTCAGCTGGGCGGTCCTGGCGGATCTGGCTTCGGAGGAGCAGATCTCCATTATGCTCGACAGCCTTGATAAGAATCTCAGAACGCCTTACGGCTTCCGCCTCTGCACCGGCGTGGATTATTCGAAGATCGCGCCGAAGATCGATGTGGCGCTCTATTATGCCGGTGACCGTGAGAACGGCGGTATTTTCAAGCACGCCAACATGATGGCGGCTGCCGCGATGCTCAAGGCCAGTAAGGCGGTTTCCGATAAGGCGCTGGCGGAGAGATTGGCGAAGACCGCTTTCTGGGTCATCGATTGCATCCTGCCGTATAGAACGCTGAAATCTCCGTTTACCGTTTGCGGTAATCCGAGACTTTGTACGCAGTACAATAACTCGGATACGGGCGAGAATATCGGACCGACACTTTCGGGTACGTCCACATGGCTGTTGCTCTGCCTCTTTACGAGCTTTGGTGTGGACTTCACGAGCGATGCGCTGATCGTTGAGCCGATCCTGCGTCCGGAGGATACGGCAGAGGATATCATGGTTTCTTCCGGTAAGGCGAAGTACCACATCACGGTAAGCAAGGCCCCGGGATTTGCCAGAACGAAGGATGGTGTATCGATCACGGTCGACGGAGAGAAGATCGACGGGGTGCGTGTCCCAATCTTCTCTGACGGAGAGATTCACGAGGTGAAGGTTCAGTTCTGATCGAGGAGTTGAAGCTGGCTTGAATTGGGGATTCGGCGTGGATCAAGAACCCGGTTCTGACTGGGGGATCCGGTACGGAATTTGGCCTGCTCTCTCAAATCGGGTGTTTTTGCTGAAATAAGTGTGAATGCTCTCTCATTCGCTCTCTTAAATTGAAAAATAAGAGTGAAAATGAGAGAGCGAGAGATTGATCCTAAACTGCGCTTAAACTGCTCTCTAAAATGCTCACTTTTTCGCTCAAAAAGTGAGCAAATTAGAGAGCACTTCATTTCTTTGTTCAGTATTAGCCTGTGGGGGCGATGGTCATTGAATCAACATTTCTTTGTTCAGCATCAGCCAGTCGGGCCGACGGTTGGCGGGGGTGGACCATTGGGATCCGGGCCGGTTGGCTCCGGTGTCGGTTCCGGGGTCGGCGTCGGGGAGACATGGAAGGTACAATCCCTGTTCGGTGTCAGGTAACTGTCTTCGATGAAATAATCGGTCACGGCCGCATCGGCTTCTTCACAGTACTGAGTAGCTTTCCAGCCGGAAGAGGTACATACTTCTACGCGGATGATATTGTCCGGTTTGACAAATTCAGCCGGATCACAATCGGTGTGGATCCTCTGCATGACGTAATTCCAGATGTGCTGGGCGTTGTTACGGTCGCCCTTCGGAATCTCTGTAGTACGAAGACGGTTGTCATATCCGTACCACACCGCAGCGGCGTAGTAAGGAGTGTAGCCGCAGAACCACTTATCTACGTTGTCATCTGTGGTACCGGTCTTTCCGGCAACCGCGATGCTTTCACCATTCGCGTTGTAGATCGGTTCGACTTTCCCTGCGGCGGTACCGTATTCGATAACATCTTCGAGCATATCCGTCATGAGGAAGGAAGTATCCTCACGATAAACGCGGTGAGAGTCGGTCACATGCTCCAGAACCACATTTCCGTCACTGTCCAGCACCTTGGTGTAGGCGTAGGGTTTGGTGTAGATTCCACCGGTAGCAAATGTGGTATAAGCGGCGGCCATCTCCAGAGGGGACATACCGACGTTGAAACCGCCGATGGCGGTGGAAGGATACTGTTCCGTAAGACGGTCGATGCCGACCTCATTTAGGAACCACAGAGCCATTTCCGGCGTGACATCGTTCCAGACCATAACCGCTACCGTGTTGATAGAAGAGGCAACCGCGCGGCGGATGGTCACCGGGCCGCGATAACTGTTGGTGGAGTTCTTCGGCCAGACCTTATCCGGATTGGATGGGTCAAGGTGGGATTCCTTATCGTCATAGATCATGGAAGGCGTGATGAGACGCAGTTCCAAAGCAGGACCGTAGGCGATCAGCGGCTTGATGGAGGAACCCGGCTGACGGTGTGCGTCCACGGCACGGTTGGTACCCAGGTTCACGGTCTTCTCTCCGTATCCGCCCTGCATACCGGCAATGGCACCGGTCTTGACATTGATGACAACCATGCCTCCCTGCGGCTTTTCAGGATAGTCCTCAAGCGCTTCCGGATCGGTCTGGAAAAGGGACTGGTCCTTGAAGGCTTCGTCCATGACTGCCTGAACATCAGCCTCCATCGTCGTATAGATGTGGTAACCCCGGTTGTACACCGTGGTCGCTGCCAGAGAACGGCTGATGTTTCTCTCTTTCTGGATATCGGAAATCACCTCGGAAACGGCGTACTCGACGAAATACGAGTTGATCGCCGTAGCGGAAGACGTGGTCTTCGTCTTGAAAACCAGTTCCGTATTCAGGGCGCTATCGTATTCTTCCTGAGTAATATCTCCGAGCTCGTACATCTTGGTCAGAACGATACGCATACGGCGCATCGCATTTCTTCGACCGGATTCACGGAGAGGATTGTAGTAGGAAGGGCTCTTCGGAAGTCCGGCGAGAAAAGCACATTCTGCCAGAGAAAGCTCCTTGGCGTTCTTTCCGAAATAGTTCTGCGCACCGGCCTCGATACCGACATAGTTGTTCCCCATCGGCGCGAGGTTGATGTAGAGCTGCATGATCTCGTCCTTACTGAGCTGCTGTTCCAGAGTCATGGCGGAGAACCATTCCTGGACCTTACGCTGGGTGGAACGCTGATCCTGACCGGTAATGAGTTTTACTGTCTGCTGTGTGATGGTAGAACCGCCGTGAGATGCCGTTCCCCCATTGAAAAGCGCTGAGAGGATGGCACTTCCGATTCTCTGTACGTCGATACCGGAGTGTTCCAGGAAACGCTCATCTTCGATGGCCATGATGGCTTCGTCAATGTAGGTGTCCTTGACTTCCGTGTAGGCAACGTAGATACGGTCAACATTCTCACTTCCCGTGAGCTTGGCAATGATCGTGCCGTTGCTGTCGTAGACGAAAGAAGTTTCCACCGAGTCTGTCATGGAAATATCCGCGATCGAAAGCGGTGAGGTCGTGGAGATGTATCCGATGAGCATACCTCCGCCGAAACCGCCTGCCAGGAAGCAGAAGCAAAGGAGAATGATCATGGCGGTCTTTATGATGTCCGTAAACGCATGGAATACCTCGAGGTACCAGTGGCGGTTATGTGCCGCACGGGTGGGTTTTCCGTGAAGACGGGACCGAAGCTCGTCTGCAAGAGCGGAATTTTCCGGAGGACAGGGCACGGTAGACCGTTTCTGTGCAGCAGCGGCGGCTGCTTTGGCCCGGTCACGGTCATAGACCTGGTCACGTGTATATCCGGAAGAAGAACTGTGTGCAGGGGTACGTGGCATCGTGGCATCGGAAGATGCGGATGCAGGGCGGGTGTTGCTGCGGGCTGCGTTAACTCCGCTATTCGGACGCGTAGCACTACGATCTGCGCTGCTTCCGCCGTTAGGGCGTGATTCACCATGGCCGGCACTGCTGCGGCCGGCACCGGCTCCGCCGGCCGGATTACCCGAGGGCCTGCCGGATGGTCTTCCGGAGGAACTGTTCCGATTATTGTTATTGTTTCCGCCGGACGGACGGGAATTCCTTCCGTTCGGATTCGAATCTGACATAGTATACCTTCTTGCAGGGACCTCCGCAGGAGGTCCTTTTGTAGGGGACCAAATAAAAATCCATATTAATAATACCAGTATTCCCTATAATTGGAAAGAGAAAGCCAAGTGCGCTATAATGGGAAAAGAGATTTCCGGGGGAGAATGGGAATGGGTATTTTCGACAGTGGCAGAGCTTACAACGCCCGATGTGTGGGGCTTTCCAATGAGGGCTTCGGCGTGGCTCGAATCGAGGAAAAGGATGCCAAAGAGGACGGCTTGAAGGTCTTCGTGGAGGATATGCTTCCCGGTGAGAAGGGCAAGATCCGTATCACCGGAAAGGAGAAAAATTCCACCTACGGGAAGAAACTCGGAACGACGACCTCTTCCGATAACCGCGTCAAACCGATCTGCCCGGAGTTCCTGCGCTGCGGGGGCTGTCAGATCCAGCATGCTTCCTATCCGTGCCAGCTTCGGATGAAGGAAGGCCTTGTACGGGCCTGCCTTGTGCGGATCGGTCATTTTCCCGAGGAAGAGATCAAGAACTGCATGGAGCCGATCGTAGGCGCCCAGGAGATGTACTATTACCGAAATCAGATGCAGTATCCGGTGGAATACAGCCGGGAGAAGCGCTGCGTGAATATCGGTCTTTATGAGCGGAATACCCATCATATCGTGGAACATGAGAAGTGCTATCTGGCGGACCCGGCTGCCGAGATCGTAAGAAAGGTCGCTCAGACTTTCTTCAGTGATCTCGACCGGATCGATGCGGCAAAAGCATTGCGCCAGGTGGTGGTACGTTCGGGACTTCTTTCTAAAGAGATGATGGTGATCTTTGTCATCAGGAAACAGGTCAGAATCGACGCTAGTGCTTTTGTAGCGGAATGTGAGGAAGCATTAAAGGCGGCCAAGAACGGAACACGTCTGATCAGTATCTGGACGGAAGAGCGCCCCGAGGGTGTGAAGTGGAAGAACCCGAAGGGCACCTGGACGAATATCTGGGGAGAAACCACCATCCGGGAATTCCTGGATAACCGTGTTTTCCGCATTTCGCCGGATTCTTTCTTCCAGGTCAATTCCAAGCAGACAGTGGTTCTTTATAACAAGGTCAAGGAGTATCTGCGGCTCGACGGCGTGCTTCCGAGGATGCTTCTGGATCTGTATTGCGGCACCGGGAGCATAGGAATCTTCTGCTCGGACGCATGCCATCACATGTACGGGGTCGAGTCCGTCGAATCGGCCGTGATCGATGCCAGAAACAATGCAAGGGCGAATTTCATTGAGGATACCGATTTCTTCTGCAGCAAGGCGGAAGATTTTGATTTCGGTGCCATGATGCCTGATGCGGTGATCATTGATCCGCCGAGGAAGGGCTGCGATGAGAAACTTCTGGAAAAGCTCCTTGAACTTGCACCGATGCGTATCGTTTATGTCTCCTGCAATCCGGCAACTCTTGCAAGAGATCTGGAATCCCTCTTTAAGATGCAGCAGGACAAGGGCGTGCAGTACGGCATTAAGAAGATCTGTCCCGTCGACATGTTCCCGCAGACGACGCATGTCGAGACGTGCGTTCTTTTATCCAAACTTTCCCGTGCGCAAAAATAGAGAAGATATAGACGCTCGTGCGTAAAGATACATGATCCCCATGTTCAATCCCGGGTGAAGTTCCAGGTTCCGTCCCATGTTCAATCCCGGGTTTAGCCCCCATCGGGGGTGCAGGAGATCATCTCTCCTGCACAATGATGGATGCGCGGTTCTGGATGTTCTTGCAGACATCCTCGATAGTCCTTTGTCCGGCGAAGAATCCGGCGGCTTCTTCCAATACGATATCAAGTACATCTTTGTCGTAGGATTGAGAGGAAGAAACGCTCGAGATCAGAGTAGCCAATTCGTCCGCCTGAGTCTGGGACAACTCGAGTATGAGACTCAGATCTCCGACCTTTTCCGGAGAGGCCTCCGCGTCTTTTCGGAGTTCTTCAATCATCTGATTGTTGATTTCGATCTCCAAACCGCAGTTTTTCATAAAGGCGTTCCGGTTGACCGGGAAGGTGCCGGTGTTGAAACTAATGATGTGCTGAGTCTCCTCGCTAAGGAAATCGGAAATGAAGTCCCACGCCAGTTCCGGATTCGGTGAAGAGGTCGTGATCGACATAGACAGCTGCCCGCTGGCAGCCATGCTCGTGCCGGAAAGTGAAGGCACACCGGAGAAGATGATCTTGTCATCGTTATTGTGCTGGTACATCGCATAGAACTGCATATCGGACAGGGATACCGAACAGGATGCAACCATGTCATCCAGGAAGAGAATGTCGTCGTTCAGAGCGAACCCTTCCATACTCCCGGGCATGTTGGCATTGGACAAGCCGCTGCTTTTGCCATACTTCTTGACGGTTTCCAGTAACGCTTTGAATTCTTCCGATTCGAAGTTGACCGTCTTATTTTCGTTGTCAATGAAGTGAGACGACAGGGACAGCATCCAGGCGCGGAGTAGCTCATCACAGCTGTCGGAATGGAGGAGCTGCACGGTCTCGGGAAGGGCAGAGGCCATCTGGTCGAAGTCGGAGAAAGTCCAGTTTTCCTTGGCACCGCTGTACTTGCTGTTCACGGCGTATCCTTCGACGGTAAAGGTGAGCGGGATCGAGTACAGTTTTCCGTCGGTTTCGAAGGAACGGAAGATGTTGTCAAAGTAGTCTGCCCGATTGATACGGGTGTCTGCGTCAAGCATCGGATTCAGATCCAAAAGCATGGAGTCGTAATTGAACTGGGACATGTCGGAGAAACCCACGAGAATGTCCGGTCCGTTCCCACTGAGCATATCCATATTCAGGCGGTTCACACTATCGTTTAGCACTTTCCGGTAGTCTTCATCACTCATGGAAACCCCTGTCTCGGTCGAGTAGTCACAGATCTCGATCCTTGCGGTATTCTCCGTATCCAGATTATAGGCGATGACCTTCTCGACGAAGTCGGGATCCGTCGTCCCGGTCACGCCCAGCTTGAGAACGGTCTTTCCGGCATGCGGATTCTTGTCGGCTTTGGTCAGCTTCACCACGGACCAGGAAGTCGCTCCGCCGGCTTTCATGTCCATGGAAGTGCGGTCTTCCGTATCCATCAGCTTCATTTGGAAAAAGACCATCTCGTCTTCAGAACTGATCCGTCCGCCGAGCATGCTCAGATTCGAGGAGTTGACATCCGTATCTTTCCAGGACATGACCTGCGTGGATGTGTTTGTGATCGGATCGTATTTATCGATACCGTTGACGTTGAGCATGAAACAGTCATTCTCGCCCTGGCTGACGAAGAAGATCTTATTATCGGTCTTGATGGGATCCCCGACAAGTTTTCCTTCCTTGGTGTCGATCTCCTGGAGATATGCTTCTTCACCATCTGCCGTGTATTTCGGCATCAGGGCATACCATTTGCCGCCACAGCAAAGAAGCGTTCCGTTGAGTTCAGAGTTAGTCTCCTGATTGATCAGTTTTCCTTCCGAATCGAGAAGGTAGAATTTTCCGGTGGAAGCTAGGAGGAAACCTCCGTTTTGGAGAACATAGATCCGCATATCCGTAAGGCTTTCCTTGATCTGCAGATCCACATCGCGTACCTTCTCGCCTTCCGATGAAAGAATGAAAAGCTGCGGAACAGATGCGCACTCTTTCAGACTGAATTTGCTGGTTACCACCAGGATCTCTCCGTTTCCGTAGTCGTAGGCTTCACGGAACTCACAATCCGGGTCGAGCGGAATGCTCTTGACGGCATTTCCATCCATATCGAACAGCTGCAGGCTTCTCTCCTGGTACTGGTTATAGATATCGATATACCGGTCCATCTGGGCATCGTCATTGAGGTTCAGGCGGTCGATCTCCTTTTGCACCTCATCCGGAATTTTGTAACTGACGAATACCTCACCCAGGATCCGATCGCCTACCACGCACCGGGAAGAAATATCACTATACTGGATCTCTTTTCCCTCGGGCATATGGACCTTCAGCTCAGAGACCTTCACGTTATAGTAGGGATCGTCTTCTTTGATGACCTGTCCGGACTTGGTTTCCGATATTGTCTGCGATGTCTTCGATGCTCCGTTTGCGATTTTTCCGTTGCTGTCTGTTTCCTGTGTCCCATTCTTCTTGCCGCAAGCGGTCATAGATAAAACCATTCCGGAAATAAGGAGAAGGGAGAGTAAAGTTCTTGCTGTTTTCTTCATAGTTGACCTCCGATGATGTCAGGTTAGGTTTCTACTGTTGTTAAGATCATTTTATGTTTGAAGAATGACTTCGAAATGACGGGAAGGTGAGTGAATCGTAATAATGGGCAGACGGCATGTTATAATGCTTTTATAGGGGAAATATATAGGAATGAGGGATAGATTAATGGAAGAGATGACTTATAAACGCAATGAATTACTGGCGAATAAGGTGATCGAGGGACTTCGCTCCCGGAACATGGAAGGCATTTTAGCGGCAAGTAAAGAAGATGCCTTGGCAAAAGCACTGTCCCTTATTCCGGAGGGCAGTTCGATTTCCATGGGCGGATCCATGAGCGTGCACGCCATCGGATTGGCCTCGGCACTCAAAGAAGGAAATTACAACTTTATCGACCGTGATGCATATGAGAATAAGCGGGAAGCGATGCTCCTTGCCTACGATGCAGACTTTTTTCTCAGCAGTGTGAACTCTATGACGGAAGACGGTGTACTGGTCAATATCGACGGGAATTCCAACCGTGTTTCCGCCATCGCTCAGGGACCGAAACATGTACTCTTTATCGTGGGCATGAATAAGGTATGTAAAGACATCGACCATGCCATGAAAAGAGCCCGGAATGTGGCGGCGCCCATCAACGCCCAGAGATTCGGGCTGAATACTCCCTGTACCAAGACCGGAAGCTGTTTCAACTGCAAGTCAGCGGATACGATCTGCTGCCAGTTCCTGATTACGAGATACTCCCGCCACGCAGGACGCATCACCGTGATATTGGTCAATGAGGATCTGGGATATTGATCGGGAGGACGATAACATGGATCTTTCTTCTACACCAAGAGGCGAACGCATTTACATCGGTTTTTTCGGCATGAGAAATGCCGGTAAATCCAGCGTGGTCAATGCTTTTACCAATCAGAACATCGCAATCGTTTCCGATGTGAAGGGAACGACTACCGATCCGGTCTATAAGGCAATGGAGCTCCTTCCTCTGGGCCCTGTCATGATCGTCGATACGCCCGGTATGGACGATGAGGGGGACCTAGGTATCCTTCGTATTGAGAAGTGTAAGGAAGTCATGGCGAAGGTGGATATCGCGATCCATGTCGTCGATGGAACGATCGGCATGACCGATGGTGACCGTGTCCTCAAGAAGATGTTTGAAGAAAGAAATCTTCCTTACATCACGGTATATAACAAACTCGATCTGGTGCAGCAGCGCATCGGTAAAGGCCGCACCAGGGAAGTCGCGCAGGACAGTATCTGGGTGTCGGCTTCGGATAAGATCAACATTAACGATCTGAAGGAAATGGTGGCGCATCTGGTGGTGGATCCCAGCAGCGGACGAAAGATCATTGCCGATCTGATCAATGAAGGCGACATTGTAGTACTGGTTACGCCGATCGATGAGTCGGCACCGAAAGGGCGACTGATCCTTCCGCAGCAGCAGACGCTGCGGGATATCCTTGATGCCGGTGCAGTGGGTATCGTGACGCAGGTGCCACAGATCCCTTCTGTGCTTGCTTCTCTGAAAGATGCGCCAAGGCTTGTGGTGACGGACAGTCAGGCCTTTAAAGAAGTCAATGCATTAGTACCGCAGGAGATCCCGCTGACCTCGTTCTCGTTGCTTTTCGCGCGGTATAAGGGCGATCTGGGTGAGGCGATATTGTCGGCCAAATATCTGGATACACTTCCTGACGGAGCGAAGATCTTGATTTCCGAGGGCTGTACACATCACCGTCAGTGTAACGATATCGGAACGGTAAAACTTCCGAAGATGATTGAGAAGACAACAGGGAAGGATTTCCACTTCGAGTGGAGTTCCGGAGATTCTTTCCCGGATGATCTTTCCACATTTGATCTGGTGATTCATTGCGGCGGCTGCATGCTGAATCCGAGAGAGATGATGCACCGCATCCGCGTTTGCCAGAGTGCCGGTGTTCCGATCACGAATTATGGCGTGATCCTGGCGCATATGCAGGGCATTCTTCCACGCGTATCCGCGCCGCTCCTTTCGAAAAAAGGATTGGGAGAATAGCCACAAAAATGGCCAAAAACAGTCGCGAATTGAAGGACCGTATTGCGGAATTATCCTGCAGTATCTCCGGCTCCGTCTTCTTCGCCCCAGAGTTCGCGCTCTCTTGCCTGGCGTTCGCGGATGGTCTTCTCGATCATCATGTCTTTAACCTTCATTAGGCGAGTAGTGGCAGAGCGCTCGCTCTCGTCGAGTTTCATGGTGATGTAGCGGATCTTCTCTTCGTAGTCCGGGATCATGACATGCTCGAGGGCGTTAACACGGCGGCGTGTCTTCTCGATCTCGGAAGCCATAAGCTGGCACTTCTTCTCGATCTCAGCAAGTGCGATAAGATCCGGCATAATGTCCGAAAGAGCAAGGATCGCATCGTCCAGGTCGATCGGGGTGAAAGAGTAACCGTAGGAATAGATATCGCCTTCGTCAGCCGTCTTGTACTGGGCCTTAAATACCGGCACTTTGACGCTCATGACATTCTTCTCCGATACTTCCAAAGACATGCTCTGCTTGTGATACATCATGGCTACGGAAATGGCCTGATTGGACATAAGGGATCTGGCGATGGACATGTGCTGGTTGGCAACCTCGAGTTTGGCTTCGACCTCTCGGCGGATGCGCTTGTTCTCACGTACGGCTTCGAGGAACTGTCGCATGAGTTCATCACGCTTGTCCTTCAGAAGCTTATGTCCGCGACGCGCAGTAACAAGACGCTTCTTCAAGCGCGTCAGTTCCATTCTGGTCGGATTTACATTCGCAGTTGCCATTATCCTTTACGTCCTTACTTCTTCTCGTCGTAATACTTATCGAGGAGCTTGTCGCTGATACGCTTATGCTCCGATCTCGGCAGGATCCTAAGGAGTTTCCAGCCGAGGTCAAGTGTCTCTTCTACGGAACGGTCCTGATTGAAGCCCTGGGATACATATTCTTTCTCGAATGCATCCGCGAACTTCGCATAGAGCTTATCCATATCGGTAAGAGCCGCTTCACCCAGGATAACCATGAGTTCCTTGGCTTCCTTACCACGGGCATAAGCCGAGAAGAGCTGGTTCATGGTGTTACTGTGGTCTTCACGTGTCTTGCCTTCACCGATACCCTTATCCTTAAGACGGGACAGAGACGGCAGAACGTCTACCGGCGGCATAATGCCTTTTCTGTAAAGCTCACGGGAGAGGATGATCTGTCCCTCGGTGATGTAACCGGTAAGGTCAGGGATCGGGTGGGTCTTATCGTCCTCAGGCATGGTCAGGATCGGGATCATGGTGATGGATCCGTTCTTGCCCTTCTGGCGGCCGGCTCTTTCGTACAGGGAGGCCAGGTCGGTGTACATGTAACCCGGATAACCACGGCGGCCCGGAACTTCCTTACGTGCGGCGGAAACCTCACGGAGAGCGTCCGCGTAGTTCGTGATATCCGTCAGGATAACCAGAACGTGCATGTCCAGGTCAAAAGCCAGATACTCGGCAGCAGTCAGCGCCATACGCGGAGTTGCGATACGCTCAACGGCCGGGTCGTTGGCCAGGTTGATAAAGAGTACGGTACGATCGATAGCGCCGGTCTCTTTGAAGCTGTCCATGAAAAAGTTGGCTTCCTCGAAGGTGATACCGATAGCGGCAAATACTACGGCGAACTTCTCATCGGTGCCGCGGACCTTTGCCTGACGGGCGATCTGCGCAGCGAGGTTCGCGTGCGGAAGACCGGAAGCGGAGAAGATAGGGAGCTTCTGTCCACGTACGAGAGTGTTAAGACCATCGATGGCGGAAACGCCGGTCTGAATAAACTCGTTCGGGAAGTTTCTGGCGGCCGGGTTCATCGGAAGACCGTTTACGTCGAGTCTCTTGTCCGGGATGATCTCCGGACCGTCATCGATCGGGCGGCCCAGACCGTCAAATACGCGGCCCAGCATGTCCTTACTTACCGGAAGCTCCATCTGCTTTCCGGAGAATCTTACCTTACTGTCCGCCAGGTTGATGCCGGCGCCACTCTCAAAGAGCTGTACCAGAGCATTGCTGCCATCGATCTCCAGAACACGGCAGCGGCGCTTCTCGCCGTTCGCAAGTTCGATCTCACCGAGCTCGTTATAGCTGACATCCGTGACACCACGGACCATCATAAGCGGGCCCGCTACTTCCGATATGGTGCGGTATTCTTTAGCCATGTCTTAGTCCTCCTTGTTCAGCAGCTCGGAAAGTTCAAATGCCAGCTGGGCGCCAACGGAGACATACTCATTCTCCGCTTCTTCCTCAGTGCAGTACTTGAAACGTCCGATCTTCTCACGGACAGGAAGGGCGACCAGCGCCTCGATGTCCGCGCCCATCTCCAGGGAGCTTGCTGCTTTGTCGTAATAATCCAGGATCAGCTTCATCATGTAATCCTGCTTCTTAAGCGATGTATGTGTATCGACTTCGTGGAAAGCCAGCTGATGCAGGAAGTCCTCACGGATCGATCTGGCCACTTCCATCTTCAGACGGTCAGTCGCGGACAGGGCATCCATACCGACGAGCTTCACGATTTCTTCGAGCTCGGCTTCTTCCTGAAGGATCAGCATCATTCTGGCACGGTTATTGTTCCATTCTGGAGAGACGTTCTCGTCAAACCAGGAAGCCAGAGAATCGGTATAAAGCGAATAACTGGTCAGCCAGTTGATAGCCGGGAAGTGACGCTTATAAGCAAGACCGGCATCAAGTCCCCAGAATACCTTTACGATACGAAGTGTCGCCTGAGAGACCGGTTCGGAAATATCACCACCCGGAGGAGATACGGCACCGATGGCGGAGAGGGAACCTTCGAGGCCCTCGCTGCCCAGTACGGTCACGCGGCCGGCACGCTCATAGAACTGCGCCAGACGGGAACCGAGGTATGCCGGGTAACCTTCTTCACCGGGCATCTCTTCGAGACGTCCGGACATCTCACGGAGAGCCTCCGCCCAACGGGAGGTGGAGTCAGCCATGAGGGCTACGGAGTAACCCATGTCACGGAAATATTCGGCAATGGTGATACCGGTATAAATGGAAGCCTCACGGGCGGCAACCGGCATATCCGAGGTATTCGCGATGAGCACGGTACGCTTCATCAAGCTCTCGCCGGTATACGGGTCGATGAGTTCCGGGAACTCGTTAAGAACGTCGGTCATCTCGTTACCACGCTCACCGCAGCCGATATAAACAACGATATCTGCCTGAGCCCACTTCGCGAGCTGGTGCTGGGTGACGGTTTTTCCTGATCCGAAAGGACCCGGGATCGCGGCCACACCGCCCTTGGCGATCGGGAACATACAGTCGATCACTCGCTGGCCGGTAACCAGCGGCATGGTCGGTGCATGCTTCTTTACATACGGACGACCCTTACGGACCGGCCAGCGCTGATAGAGCATCAGGTCGATCTCTTCACCCTTATCGGTCTTGAGTTTTCCGACGGGCTGCTCGAGTTTATATTCGCCGCTCTTGATGGAAACGATCGTGCCGTTTACTCCCGGAGGTACCAGGATCTTATGCTTAACGGTCTCGGTCTCCTGAACGATACCGATCGTGTCGCCTTCCACCACAGTATCGCCATCCTTCTTGACGGCTTCAAACTTCCAGACCGCTTCACGCGAAAGGGAAGGCACTTCGATACCACGGGAGAGGTTATTACCGATCTTCTCCATGATGGATTCCAAAGGACGCTGGATACCATCGAAGATACCGCCGATCAAACCCGGCCCCAGTTCAACGGAAAGCGGAGCACCGGTAGATTCGACCGGCTCGCCGGCCTTAAGTCCGGCCGTCTCCTCGTAGACCTGGATCGAAGCACGGTCGCCGTGCATCTCGATGATCTCGCCGATGAGACGCTCGTTACTTACACGCACCACGTCAAAGAGGTTCGCATCACGCATTCCTTCTGCAATTACCAGTGGTCCGGAGACCTTCACGATGGATCCATTGCTCATTTTGATTACGCTCCTTTAATGTGTTACTGTTCTTTCAAAATATCGCTTCCGACTGCGCGCTCCACGGATTTGGAGATCGCCTTCATGCCCATGCCTTCGTTGCCGGTAACACCCGGGATCGGAAGGATGACAGGAAGCGGACGGTCGCTGTATTTATCGATTTCATCTTCCAGTTTCTTGGCCAGGGACTCGGTGATCAGGATCACGGCGTAGTCGCCTTCTGCCAGATTATGTAATGTGGTCGCCGGATTATCCATACGGTCGAGAGGGAAAATATCCAGACCGATGGAAGCGAAGCCGTAAATGCTGTCCCGGTCGCCCATGGCGGCAATTTTATTCATACAGCCTCCTTAATCTTCCTGCGACGGCGTCCAGCGGCAGGTTGTTCTGCTTGGCCGCCAGGATAATACGAATATTTCTGATTTCCGCTTCTTTTCCGAGATAGAAACCGATAAGCGGTTCCGGTCCGAGAGGACTGTTCTTCGTCGGAAGAAGCAGGGAGAGCATCTGGTCATCTACCCATTTTTCGAATTCCGCCGGGGAGGAGGACAAATATTTCGTCCCCGAACTATAGGACGTCGTGGACAGGTAGCCCATCAGTTCTTCCATAGGTTTTTCCGCTTCCGCACAGGCGACGAGTTTTTCTTTACTGATCGTCTTATTGCCGTCGGACAGTGCTTTTACCAAGAAAGAACTGTCCTTACCGGTCTTGATTGCACGGAATGCGGTCTTGATATTGCAGGTTGCGGTATAGATCTCCATCTCGTTGATAAGAAGTTCCACACCGGAAGACTCCGCCTCGGAGGTGATGTCTTCGAGACATTTCCGGTCGACCAGAACGTCTGCCATCTGTCCGTCTCCTGTCCGTACCAGAAGATCGTAGACCTCCTGACCGAGAGAGGAAAAAGGCTTGGGGAGCCGGTCGAATGCGTGGTTTTCGATGGCATCCTTCATGAGCGGGATATCGATAGAAGAAGGCTTAATGAATTCCTGATCGACTTCAAAATCCGAAAGCAGACACTTGATGCCGGCCTTGAGATTGTGGAAGTCATTACGAAGGATCAAAGCACGGAAGATCCTGGGATCCGGTGCGGAAGCAAGTACCCAGGCCCAGGCACGTGACAGTTCCAGATCCAGGATCTTCCCACTGTCTCTCGTATCATCGGGCATGGTCCAGCCGTGTTCCTGTAGCACCGCTACGACCGCCTCATAAGAGGGGGCCGCCAGCATCTTGTCCAGATCGGATTTCCGGAAGAAATTCTTCTCATAGACATGTGCACCGGAAACGGCGTATGCGTATTTCGAAATACTTGGTCCCATGAACCTTCAATAGTCCTTTCTTCTTATTTCTTCGCGAAAAGCACCCGGTTGATCTCGTCGCGCATATCACTTCCGCGATCGTTGATCAGGGCTTCCAGTGTGCCGTTATATTCGCAGTCTCCGCAGATCAGGATGCACCCGGTATCGAAATCTCCGGGCTTATCTGACAGCGTGATCGTAGAACCGGTCTTCTCTGACAGTTCCGAAAGGAAAGACGCCGGAAGGCCTTCTTTATCCTTCGCACTCAAGATCAGTTCGCCATCTTCGCCTTCGCTGTTTCTGATCACGAAGTCACGTATCATGGAAAGGCGCTCTTCTTTCGGAAGATTGCCGATGCGCTTTTTGGCTTCTTCGACGATCTCATCGATCATGGCAACGCGTTCCTGAAGCAGGCGCCGCTGCGACTTGGTATTCTGCGTCGCACGGTTCTGCTTGGACTGCGCTTCAATGACCGTCTGCGCGTCAGATAGCATCTTGGCCTCTTCTTCTTTGGCCTGTTCCGCCTTCTTCGCAATCAGTTTGCCGGCATCTTCTTCGGCCCTGGACACACGGGCATCTGCACTTTCACGTGCATCTTTCAGGATCCGGTCGATGATGGAATCTATTCCTGCCATATCTGCTCCTTCATTCTTTATCAGAGATTGATACTGCCGATGCTAACAACCATGAGAAGGGAGGTTACGAGGCTTAAGAGAGCATAGAGCTCAACCAGGGATGCAGAGGTAACGGCTTTACCGGAATCCTGCGGACGCTTGGAGATGAGCTGTACACCTGTAAGAGCAACGCGGGCCTGCAGCAAAGCAGAAGCAAGACCACCCAGTGCCATCGGGAGGCAGGCGATCAGATAGAGCGCGCCACGTGCGACACCCTGCGCATTGTTCGGAATAGGAGTTCCGCCCAGAACGCCGATCTGTGTGAGAGAGATGATGCTGATAACCAGTCCGTAGAGACCCTGGGAACCCGGAAGAAGCATCAGAACGAGAAGCTTACCGAATTTGCTCGAATCTTCTGCGATAACGGGAGATGCAGCCTCCGCCACCATGCCTACGCCTTTGGACGATCCGAAACAGTTTGTCGTAACGGCAAGTCCAGCTCCAAATAATGCAAGTAACATACCCCAGTTCATTTAATTGTCCTCCTTAATTTTGAAGTGTTTGGTGTTACCCGTAAACGGCGTGAACATCGTTCCGCCGCCGTCGTAGAACTTCGAGAGAAATTCTACGTACTGTAATCTATTAACATGAACATAGGCACCCAGAGCGCTTATGCCCAAATTAATCGAATGGAAGAAGAGGAATACCGGAATGAAAACGAGAAGTCTCCAGTATCCCGACAGGAACAGCGTGCCGATGGAGTTGGCAACTGATCCGACGATACCCGTTACAAGGCCCAGTGCCATGAGACGGGAATAAGACAGAAGGTCACTGAAATATCCGGTGACGCCATAGACGCTGGCAAAGCCGCCGACGAACTTGCCGCCGAAGCCCTTCTTGCCGTGTCCGCCGCCGATAAATACGCCGATTGCGCCGGCGATGGCGACCCATTTGCCGATCTCGGTGATCGGAATGTTCTCGGGGATCTTCTTCGGTGTGAAGAAGCCGAGGATCATAGGAAGGAGCACCATGACGATGCCGGCGAAAGTCACGAACCAGAAGCCGACCTCGCAGATCGCACCGGTCACATCTTTGTTCTTACACATTCTGTAGAACTTGGCCCCGAGACCGAGAAGAATGTGGACAAAGCCCAGAACGAAACTGAGAATAAGAAGCCGCATCGGGTCGTTACTCGGATCGAACCAGATCGGCGGGAGCCAGTACTTACCGGATCCGAAGGTCGTGGAGATGGTCCCGACGAGATCGCCGAAGAAGCTTCCGTACATCAGGCCCCAGAATGTTGTCGCGATTCCGCAGTAAAAGAACTTCATCATGTTCTTCTTGTTGTTGCCTTCGGGTTTCCTCTTCAAAAGAACGAACAGCGTGCCGAGCATCAGCAGGATACCGTAGCCGGCATCGGAGAGCATCATGCCGAAGAAGAAATAGTAGAAGAAAGCCATGACCGGATTCGGATCGATATCGTCTCTGGCCGGGGCACTGTACGATTCCACAATGTCCTCGACAGGGGAGACGAATGAACCGTTTTTGAACTTGGCCGGTACTTCTTCGTCCGGAAGCGGATCGCGGCTTTCGAATACAAGTTCGAATTTAGAAGTGAGCGCCTCTTCGACCTTGGCACAATCCTCGGCGGCGACAAAACCGTCCAGTACGAAGGTCTTGCTGGAGAAGAGGATCCTTCCCAGCATGTCGTATTTGTCCTGACGCATGATCATATAGTCAGAAAGGAAATAGAGGTCATCCAGTTTGTCCGCATAACTGCGGAGCTTCTCTCTGGAATCCTCGATGTTTTTGCTGGCTTCATCGATGCGGTTCTTCAGTCTTCCGATACGTACCTCCGGCGGATGTTTGGTCGGATCCGACGGCGCGGTGAAAGACATACGGCGCAGCGTCGCCATGACTTCCTCATAATCTTTCTTATGTACAATAAAGGTCGCGCAGGTCTGATCTGCGGCGGTGTACACGATCTCGGTATAGATGTCGGGGATCTTCAGTTCGCCTTCATCTGCGGAGATGCCCTTAAGAACCGCCTCGGATTCCTTCATGGCCCGGTACTGCTCGCAGAATGCTTCATAGAAAGTCTTCTCATCATAGCTTTCGGAGAATTGTCCGACGATGCAGGCGGTCTTCTGTGATCCCTGATACTGCATCGGGATATCCAGTTTCTCCCAGGGAAGAATGGCGTCCAGCTGATGACGCGTATGCGTTCTTACCGTAGTCTCGGAAGCGATCTTACGGTCGAGGGCCTCGATATCGTAGACGATCTTCATGGTTTCGTCATTTCGGGAAGCGCGGGAAGAAAACTCGTCCATAGACAATTCCTCGCGTCCGGCAAATCCGGAAAGGAAAGGCTTCTTCACCGTCGAGAACTCCTCGACCAGGGAAATGGCGTGGGAGATCGACTGTGAAGTCTTCTCCAGCTGGTTGAGACTGGTGCGGGTGGGGAAGAGACTGAGCTCTTCGGTTACGTCATCTACGTCCCTCTCCGTGACATCCACGGTGCCGAGGCGCTGCAGAAGTTCGACGATCTTCTTCGCGTCCTTCTGCATAGCGATGATCTCTATGTGCTTCATGGGAAGTATAGCCATCGGTCGTTAATCCCTTCCCATCAGAATATTCATTGCTGCAGTGATGGCAGCCTCGCGGTTCGGCTCGGCCTCATCACGGAGTGTCTCTGCCGCTTTCTCGGCGGCGGAATCGCTTACGGAATTCTCATCGGAGCCGTCTGTTTTGTGTTTCTCATAGAGGGCGGCTACTTTCTTGCGGGCGGAAGACAGGGCTTCCTGGTATTCGGTCTGGGCTTGTTTCTGTGCTTTTGCGAGGATCTCGTCTGCTTTAATTCTTGCGTCCTGCTCGATCCCGGCGGCCTTCTTTTCCGTTTCCAGGATACGATTCACCTGTTCTGATGCCATACATGATTCCTTTCCGAAAACCCAAATTTCCACATATAAATCATTGTTCCTATTTTCACATAGGAAATGGGAGAAATCAAGTGCGAATTTGTGCAAAGTGTTCAAAATTTGTTTATCACATGGAAAAGCACTGTGACCGGAGGGAAGAAGGAGATGACAAATCGACAAAAATGACTGATTATCAACATTTTCGGGGAACCGGATATGATAAAATAGCCACCGGATAAGGAAGCAGACCGGATCGAAAGATCCGCGGAATTTAACATTTCTTTATATTTGCTTAGCGAATGTTTGGCAAAACATTCCTAAAATGGGTGAAGATGATGTGAATTGGGAGGAATGATTATGTTAAAAATCGAGCATCTGACGAAAACATACCCGGGAGGCAAGGTTGGCGTGGCCGATCTGAGTTTGGAAGTAAAACCCGGCGAGATCTACGGATTCATCGGTCATAACGGCGCCGGAAAAACGACGACGATCAAAGCGGTAGTCGGCCTTCATAAATACGATCAGGGTACGATCACGATCGACGGGATCTCTGTTTCCGCAGATCCGCTCAAGGCCAAGAGCGTAACAGCCTATATTCCGGATAATCCGGAACTCTACGATAACCTTACGGGACTTCAGTTCCTCAACTTCGTGGCGGATGTTTTCCGTGTTCCGAAGAAGGAAAGGAAGGAGCGTATCGAAAGATACGCAGCCGAGCTGGAGATCCTGGATGCCCTGAATAATCAGGTCTCTTCCTATTCTCACGGTATGAAACAGAAACTGGCGATCATCGCGGCGTTTATTCACGAGCCGAAGCTTCTGGTCATGGATGAGCCTTTCGTAGGTCTCGATCCGAAGGCGGCTTTCTCCGTTAAGAAGATGATGAGAGAGTTCTGTGATAAAGGAAATGCCATTTTCTTCTCCACCCACGTATTGGAAGTGGCGGAGAAACTCTGCGATAAGATCGCCATCATCAAGGGCGGCCGTCTGATTGCATCCGGCACGATGGAAGAAGTTAAGGGAGACGCTTCTCTGGAAGAGGTATTCCTGGATATTACCGAGGAGGCCCACTAATATGCGTACGCTTCTGATCCTGCTTCGCACCAACTTTCTTTCTCTGGTGGGAAGTTTCCGTAAGAAAGGCACCGTGAGTGTCATTGCTGCGGCGATCGGACTTGTGGTCCTGGCGCTGTTTATGATCGGCATGTTCGCCATTATCGGCGGATCGACCACCTTCATTCTGGTGGAGAAGGATCTCGATGAATTCGCGATCTATCTGTCTATCTCGTTAAGCCTCATCATTGCCCTGATGTTCGGCGTGACTAATTCCACAAGAGATGCAAGAGGAAATGATACGGACATGCTCCTGGCGATGCCGATCCCGAAGAGCTGCATCGTTCTTTCGAAGCTCCTGGGTATGTATCTTCTGGATGTACTTTGCTCCCTGGTGATGCTGGTTCCGACCTTCCTTATAGTCTGCTTTGTGGGAGACCATTCGTTTGCCCTCTTCGGAAGAGGCATGGTGATTGCGTTCCTTCTTCCGGCCTTGCCACTGTTTATCTCGCTTCTTTTCAGTGCGTTGATCTCGTATCTGAAGAAAGCCACGAAATTCGGTCAGATCGCATCGACCATCGTGTCTATGGGCGCAGTCCTTCTTTACATGATCGTTGTACCGAATATCAGCAGCTATGCGGAAAGCATGAATATCTCGCCGGCGGAATCCGTGGATAAGATGAAGAAGATCCTGCCTTTCTACTGGTTTACGGAAGCGATCTACAGCGGTGACCTCCTCTGTATGATCCTGACCATTCTGGTCACCCTGATCCCGATGGTGCTGGCAGTCTATATCCATACCCGCGGTCTTAACGGCGTGAACTATCAGGCGGATAATTCCAAGAAGGCACGTTCCTTCAAGACCGCCTCGGTCCGTAAGGCGGCGCTGCAGATGGAACTTCGGAGATATTTCTCCTCTTCAAACTATGTTATGAACACGTTGTTCGGTACCGTGATCCTGCTGGTGGCGGTCATCGTGATCTGTGTCAAAGGCATCAATCATTTCCCGATGCTTGAAGATATTACGGTCAACGGCGAACCGGTCAACCTGCTGGAGAAGTTTGCGGGCCCGGCATGGGCGGCGATCACGTCTCTTCTCATTCTCTTCTTTGCGGCAATGACCTATACGACGCCGCCTTCTGTTTCCGTAGAAGGTAAGCGCATCTGGATCTCGAAGACCCTGCCGATCCCGACAAAGGATATCCTCAATGCCAAGATCCTGGTAAGCGTGCTGATCTTCCAGCCGGTTTCCATTGCCTGCTGCATCGCCCTTTCGATCGCGACAAAGTGCGGGATCCTGCCGTGCATCCTGTCGATCCTGATTTCGTCCGGATTCCAGCTTCTGACTTCACTGATTGGATTGATCTTCGGCCTGATCTATGTCCGCCTTGACTGGACAAACGAGGCACAGGTCATCAAGAACGGATTTGCGATCATACTGACCATGATCATCAGCTTCCTGCTGATCGGTCCTTTTGCCGCGGGAAGCATTACGGCTCTGATCATTGGTGACGAAGCGGTGACCTATGGGATCCTCGGCGGAGAAGTTCTGCTTCTTGTAGGACTTTGTGCGGGTGCTTATGCTATAATTACTCACTACGGGGTGAGAAAATATGAATCGCTGAACGGCTGATGCCGGACGCGGAAAGTCGCCCCGGAAATAAGGAGCGATACGATGGACCTTTTTCATCGGGCACAGGAACCGATCGAGCGGGAGCTTACATGGATCAAGCCATTCGATAACCGGATGGAGGAGATCGTGCGGCTCCAGAAGAAATCGGAGACCTGTCCCAAGGAGATGAAGAAGGTCTTTCTTTCTGCCTGGGGAGAACTGGCGGCAACGGTGAAGCTTCATCAGCGGGTCGCGTCCCAGGTGCTTAAGAGCGGTCTCCCTTTTAAGGTGTATTACGATATTACGCTGAATACGGATATGTCTTCGGCAAGTGCGGATTTCCTTCTGATTGCATCGGATATGATCGTTGTCATCCTTTGTAAGAAGAAGGAGCATATCGAGTGGGGCCGTTACGATACCCGGTTTGCGAAACTTCCCGGTGCGGTGGATACGCTGTCGGCGGAAGAAGCGGCGTGCGTTCTGGCAGACTGGCTTACGGTGAACCGGGCCATCGCGGGGAAAGATGTGAAGTATATCGTGCCGGTGCTGATCGATGAGGAAGAATCGGAAATGAGCGCGGATCGGCGTCCCGTAGGTTCGAGCGTGCTCTATACGGATATTAAGGAAGCCGTGCGGATCCATCCTGATGTTCTCGGTCAATGGCTTTCTAAAAACTGCGAAGTGTCGGAAGTGCCTGTATTTACGGAAGCAAAGTGCGGCAAGATCATCGAGACGGTGGATCGAGGACTGGCTTGATTCGGATGTTTACAAAACGGACATAGAAAAGACGTAAAAAGGTCCGTTTGTTTCTTTTTTCATAGTAAATTGTTCAAATAATACCTCCATAATGAAGGTGTAGAGGTCCTAAAGAAAACAAGGAAGACCGCTATTACCCGACGAAGGGAGGGCAAGAGGATGACTCAGTATTTAGTTACCGGTGCAACCGGACAGATAGGTAATACCATAGTTCGTATGCTTCTTGATAACGGGAAGCAGGTTCGGGTGCTTGTACACCCGGAAGAGGATACGACCCCGCTTGCCGGACTTCCGGTGGAAGTAAGGTATGGCGATATCCTGGTGAAGGATTCTTTGAAGGATTTCTTTAATCTTAAGGAACCTCGTGATGCCGTCGTGATCCATGCACAGGAGAGAAACGTGATCTCCGATAAGACGGATCTGATGGTCAGAAGAGTCAATATTCACGGTACGATGAATATTACCGATACATGTGTAAAGAAGAAGATAGGCAAGCTGATCTATATCGGCTCGGCCAGGGCGATCCCGCTCGATAATGCTTCCAAGGAACCGGTTCGGGATGTGAAGTATTTCGACCGCAATAAGGTCGTGGGCGATTATGCCAAGTCCAAGGCGGAAGCGACGCAGTACATCCTGGACAAGGTTTCCCTCAATGGCTTGAATGCAGTGATCCTGCTCCCGTCTTTGGTGCTGGGACCTTATGAATACGGTAATTCCGATATCATCAGTTTGATCCGGGATTATCTCTCCGGAGACCTGAAGGTCACAATTCCGGGCGGCGTGGATTTTACCGATGTACGCGATGTGGCAGCCGGTGTGCTGGAGGCCGCGGAGCATAGTGAGAAGGGCACTTGCTACATCCTTTCCAATACGTATATGAGCACACAGGATTTCCTGCATCATCTGCATGAGATCACGGGAAGGGATGAAGTAACGAAGACAGTTCCGAACTGGCTTCTGAACGGAAAGGGTATTGCGCAGCTCTACTATAAGATCACGCGCAAGTCCAATCCGAAAGATAAGTATGGACCGTTCCTGTCACCGGAACCGCTTTACCGGAGTGAACGTGCCAGTGCGGATCTGCATTACTCTCCGAGAGACATGAGAGCTTCTCTGGAGGATACGGTGGACTGGGTGGAGAAGAACCCGCCCGCAGAAAAAGAAGAAACGGGAGATCCTTCTAAAGGATCAGCGAAGAAGGCCAGTAACGGCTGACTTCCGGGCGTGCCGGATGGCACATTGAAATTGCAGGAACCTCCCTAAATATATACCTCTACTTCCTTGTTTCCTGAGGCTGTCGCGATTCCCGTCGTGGCAGCCTCGCCCTTTTATTGCAAATTGTGGTATAGTAATAAGGTACATCGGCGTGCGGAGGTTTGGGCGCGGGATGTGCGATTTTACCTGTGAAGGAAGTGTTTCTCATGCCGAAGACGGCTATGCTTGTGATCGATATGCAGAATGCTCTGGTTCTGGAGCATCCTTACGATGAGAAGCGTCTGGTCAAGACGATTTCCCAGATGGAGAAGATCTGTAGAGATAAGGGGATCGAAGTGATCTTTATCCGCCACGAAGACAATACGCTGGTTCCCGGCGAGAGCGGATTCGAGATCTATTCCCAGGTCGGACCGAAACAGGGTGAGAAGATCATCAACAAGACATTTAACAGTGCTTTTCGACAGACGAAATTACACGAATATCTTAAGGAACAGGGCGTGACGCGCCTGATCATTACCGGCATGCAGACGGATTTCTGCGTAGATGCTACGGTCAAAGTGGCATACGAATTAGGCTACGATGTCATTGTTCCGCGTGGCGGACATACGACTTTCGATAACCGGTATCTCTCCGGCGAGGAGCTCTACCATTACTACAGTTACGAAATCTGGAATCACCGGTATGCACAGGTGATGTCGATCGATCACATTGAGGAGTGCTTATGAAATCACAGTTTTTCACCTATGATCAGACTTGGCCGAGGGCGCAGCATTTCCATTACTATGCGAAGATGTTCCCGACGAATATCTCTTTGAACCGCCGGATCGATGTGACGGAGCTTCTGCCTGCTTTGGAGAAGAAGGGATACCGGCAGGATGTGGTCTTCTATTACATGGTCACCCGTGCGATCAATAACCAGGGTGAACTCAGTGTTGCATATAAGGACGGTCAGATCGGCTGGTGGAACTACCTCAATCCTGCATATCCTGTCTTCCATGAGGACGATGAGACAAGTACGATCCTTTGGACCGAGTATGATGAGGATTTCGCGATCTTTAACGAGAAATTCCTGGCGGATCTGGAGAAGTACGGAAACAGCAAGGGGGTATTCGCCATGAAGGGCATGCCTCCGACGAACAGCTATAATGTGACATTTAATCCCTGGTTCTCGTTTGACGGATTCTCCGTGGATCTTCACGAGATGAAGGATTATTTCTTCCCAACGGTGGATATGTGTAAGGTGGTGGAGGAGAACGGCAGAAAGTTCCTGCCGATCTCGATTACGGTACATAAGGCGGCGACGGACCTGATCCATCTGAAGAAGTTCTTCGACGATATCGAGAGTTATTTCCCGATGTTCATCGAAGGGTGACGGAGTATTCGGATGACGCGTGCGCTGATCGCTATGAGTGGCGGAGTGGATTCTTCGCTGGCGGCAAAGATCATGTCCGAGAGGGGCTATGATTGCGTCGGCTGCACCATGAAACTTTTCAGCAACGAGGATATTGAGGGCAAAGAAGAACCATCGGATACGTCCGGCACGGACCGGGCTTCCGACAGTATCAGCGGCGCGGTTAAGGAGCCGCGCACATGCTGTTCTCTGGATGATGTGGAAGATGCGCGGTCGGTGTGTATGCACCTGGGTATCCCGTATCATGTTTTCAATTTCAAAGATGAATTCCGGGAGAAAGTGATCGGCAAGTTCGTCGACTGTTATGAACACGGGCGGACCCCGAATCCCTGTATCGACTGTAACCGTTATCTTAAATTCGGTAAGCTCTACGAGCGCGCGCAGATCCTCGGCTGTGATGTGATCGTGACCGGTCATTATGCGCGGATCGAGGAACGTGACGGCGTTTTTCATTTGCGAAAAGCACTGGATGAGAGCAAGGATCAGAGCTATGTGCTGTATGCGTTAACGCAGGAACAGCTGGCGCATACGGTGTTCCCGCTCGGGGATCTTAAGAAGACAGAAGTGAGGGAACAGGCAAAAGATGCCGGCATGATCAATGCGTCGAAAAGAGAAAGCCAGGATATCTGTTTCGTCCCCGATGGAGATTATGTTTCCTTCCTTCGAAGGTATACCGGACATGAGTATCCTTCCGGGGATTTTGTGGATAAAGAAGGGCACGTGCTGGGAACACATAAGGGTATCGTTGCATATACGCCCGGGCAGAGAAGAGGCCTGGGGCTGGCGCTTCCGGCACCGATGTATGTCTCCCGTCTGGATGTGGAGAACAACCGCGTGATCCTGGTTTACGAAGAAGATCTCAAGGCGAATGAGACGATCGTTGATGACGTCAACTGGATCTCGGGAGTCGTGCCGGCGGAACCTCTGCGTGTCCAGGCGAAAGTCCGCTACAGACAGAAAGAGCAGTGGGCGACGGTATATCCGCTTCCCGAAGATGAAGATCCGGTAACAGACGATTCCGGAACCCGGGTAAAGAGAAACCGCGTCAGACTGGTGTTCGACGAACCGCTCCGGGCGATTACCCCCGGGCAGGCGGCCGTCTTCTACGATGGCGACGAGGTTTTGGGCGGAGGAACAATATTGGAATAAAATCCTTACACGCACTGTAAGTGGTCTTTCTCCCTTTCTTGTTTTACGATGGAGTCAACAAGAAAGGGAGGTTTCGTTATGGATCCTGTTTTGAGAATTGAGTCTCTGAAGAAGTATTACGGAAAAGGCGACAGCCAGACGAAGGCGATCGACGGTATCAGCTTTGAAGTCATGCCGGGCGAATTCCTCGGTATCATGGGTGCGTCGGGCTCGGGGAAGTCCACGCTTCTGAACTGCATCGCGGCAGTCATCAAGCCCACATCCGGATCGATCGAGATGAACGGCAAGGATATCGGCAAGCTCTCGGGCAGTAAGATTGCGAACTACCGTGGCAGGGAGATGGGTTACCTCTTTCAGAACTTCGAACTGATCGATAATCTGACCGGAAAAGAGAATATCCTTCTTCCGGTATCGCTCCATGGCGGTTCTGAAAAAGAAGGCACGGAGCGGTTCGAAAGATTGACGGAATATCTGGAGATCAAGGAGATCCTCAACAAGTTTCCGACCCAGATGTCCGGAGGCGAGAAGCAGCGGATCGCAGCGGCACGTGCGCTGATCCTGAATCCCGGACTCATCCTCTGCGATGAGCCGACAGGTGCGCTGGATTCCAAGAATGCAAAAGCACTGATGACGAAACTTTCGGGTCTGAATCAGGACGAAGAGGCGACCATCCTCATGGTGACGCACGATTCCAATGCCGCTTCTTTCTGCAGCCGCATCATGTTCATCCAGGACGGTACGCTTTTCCACGAGCTGCGCAAGGAAGACGGTGAGAACCGGGAAGCATTCTACGACCGCATCCTCAAGGTGCTGGCCCAGCTGGGGGGAGGAACGGCAAATGTTCTTTAAACTCGTTTTCCGAAATAGCCTGCGCAGCCACAAAGAGAATGCCCTCTTTATGAGCTCCCTTGTGATCTCCATCATCGCATTTTACGTTGTTCTGTCACTGAAAAGTCAGGACGTGATGAGATATCTGCAATCTCTGGAGAGTGATGCGATCAGGAAACTCTTTGCCATGATCGGCGTACTCTACGGATTTACTCTGTTTATCATTTTCGCGCTGGTGTACTTCGCCAGCAAATATCAGATCGAACGGCGCTCGCACGAATTCGGTGTCTACATCATGATGGGCATGAAGAGGACCAAACTCCTTCTTTTGCTCCTTCTGGAAGATATCAGCAGCTCCGCGCTAGCTTTGGTCATCGGCCTTCCGGTCTCTGTTCTAATCACGGAAGTCATCTCGCTTGTGACGGTAAAGATGGTGGGAATCGGATTTATGGGACACCAGACGACGCTTTCCTGGAATGCGGTGCTCCTTACCGCCGCAGGATTCACGGCAGTAAAACTCGCGTCATTTCTGATCCTTTCTTTCAAGCTCCTTCGCAAAGAGGTGGGGACACTGCTTACAGATGCGCCGGATAATGTGAGAAAGAAAGGGTATCCGGTGGTACAGGCGGTCATGCTCGTCCTCGGTGTCGTGTGCCTCGTATTTGCTTATAAAAGAGGTATTTCCGGCTCGGCGTGGGAGCAGATACAAGCCATGCGCGATACCGTCATTCTGGGACTTCTGGGTACGATCCTTCTGTTCCGCGGGATGCGCTTTGTGATCGATCTTATCGCTCGAAAAGCACCGTCCGGGAAGCTTTCGGTATTTACCTTCCGCCAGATCGAGGACACAGTCATTTTCAAATCGGGAACCATGGCGATCTGCTCACTTCTGATCCTGACGGCAAGTGCCTGCCTTGCGGCCGGTATCGGTACCTTTGCTTCGTATGATCTTTACGATACGAAAAGAGTCGACTACACGTTTACCAATATCTTCCTCGGAACAGAAGAGGATCTGATCGCGAAAATCGGGGAAATCGGCCTTTCCGATAAATTCTCCTACCTGGGGGAACTCCGCCTCGGTCATCCGAAGATCGTAGGAGATGATTTTGACAGTGCTTTTGACGGAAAAGAATATGAGGAACTTTTAGATGCGCTGGATCCGAAGTTCGAAAAGCACATGCAGTATCAGTTCATGGGCGGCTATCCGTTCCTGATCCGTCTTTCCGATTTCAATTCTCTTATGACGGCGATGGGAGAAGAACCGCTCCTTCTCCGGGATGGGGAATTGGGCCTATACAGAAGCAGTGATTTTGCCGCAAGTGAAGATCTGGACAATCAGGTCCTGGCACAAAAACCGCATGTGACGCTGGCGGGCAAGGAATTTGTCATGACCGGAACGATGCAGAGTGCGCCGATCGTAACAGACAGCTTCATCACACTTTCGGGCGCCTTGATCGTGCCGGATGCGGACTATGATGCCTTTACGTGTGGAGACTCGGAAGTCTATATCAACGGCATTTTGGACCGGACGAAATACACAAGAAGCAGCATGGTGGAAACCTACACGAAGATCAACGAGACCCTCGACCGGAGCGATTTTGGAAAAGTGATGGACTACGAGAGTTATCTTCAGAACATGGGGCGCCAGCTGTTTTATCTGGTGGCCGCAAGCTACATCACGATCTATCTGGCACTGATCTTCCTGGTGGTGGCGAACACGATCCTGGGCGTGCAGTTCCTCATGGGACAGAAGAGAAGTTCGAGAAGATACAAGACACTGGTCAAACTCGGTGCCGACCACAAGACGCTTTACAAAAGTTCGAAGAAGCAGATCAACTGGTATTTCGGCCTTCCGATCGCCGTGACGGCAGCCAGTACTTACTTCGCGGCACGGGCACTCTTTACCGGTATTCTAAGTTCCCGGACCAAAACGAATCTCAGTGACATAATTCCCATTGTTCTGATTGTGGTAGTTGTCTTTTGTTTGGTAGAATGTGTGTATATGCATATCGTTAAGCGCAGCAGTTCCCGGTTCCTCGAGACGCTGATGACGCCGGAACGTGAGGAGTAGAATGAAGCATATCGCAATTGTTGAAGATGAAGAAATGGTGGCGGCAGAGCTTTCCGCCATGCTTCAAAAAGAAGGGTATCAGGTGACCTGTATTGAGGACTTCTCCCGGGTGACGGAAGAAGTCCTGGCCATTTTGCCGGACCTTCTGCTTCTCGATATTAATCTTCCCGAAAAGAGCGGCTTTGTGATCTGCCGCGAGATCAAGAACCGAAGCTCCGTTCCGGTCCTGATATTGACTTCCAGAGACCAGCTCAAAGACGAGATCGCCGCACTGGAGCTGGGCGCGGATGAGTTCATCACGAAACCGTATAGAAAAGAGAGGCTCCTGCTTCGAATCGCCAATGTGCTGAAGCGTTACGAAGGTAGAAACAATATGCTGGAAGGTCCGGGATTTCTTTTGGACCGCGGAACCTACACGCTTTTTATTGACGGGACATCGGTCCTGCTTCCGAAAAATCAGGGCAGGATCCTTGAGACGCTGTTGCTCGACTTCGGCACTGTCGTGCCCAAAGAGAAATTGTGCGAAGCGGTGTGGGGCACAAGCGAATTTATCGATGAGAATGCGCTTCAGGTCAATCTGACGCGGCTTAAGAAAACGATGACCTCCCTTCCGATGAAGATCGCGATCACTTCCGAGCGCGGCGTGGGATACCGCTTGGAGGAAAAGCCATGAAGCGGTACCTGACGATCCTTCGCGCCCATATCCACTTCCTCATCTATGTGCTCGGATGCGATGTATTCTTTGCTTTTTTGCTGTGGGTCACCGACAGCAGTGCTTTTGGCAAAGTATCGCTTCTTATTGCCCTGTTCTCCGTACTGACTTTTCTTTTGGTATGCGCCCTTCTGGCTATGCGTGAAGGACGGATCGAACGGGCGTTTTCCGACTATCTGGAATCTCCGGATGACACCCACACCCGGCTTCTCATCTCGCATCTTCCGAAAAACACGAAAAAAAGGGCCGAGGTGCTGTGCGGCCTTTTGGATGAGAAAGAAAAGCAGCGGGCGGACCTTCTGACGCAAAATGAGGACTACGAGGAGTATGTGGAGGCGTGGGCGCACGAGGCCAAAACGCCGATCGCTCTTCTGTCGCTGCTTCTTGATAACAACCGTGAGGTCATGGATCCGGAAACGGTGTACAAACTCGAATACATCCGCAGCCGCCTTTCGGGGAGCGTCGATCAGATGCTTCAGTATGCAAGGCTTAAGGGCGGCCGCAAAGACTATCTTTTTGAAAATCTGGACATCCGGGAGATCCTCGATGAGGTCGTGGAGGAGTACCGGCCCCTTCTTCTCGAAAAGAACTTTACGGTGGTCAATGATGTTGTTTCCGAGCGGATCTACGCGGATAAAAGGGCGCTTCTTTATATGCTCGGCCAGTTTGTCAGCAACTCCATTAAGTACTCTTCCGGCGACAGCCCGCGCCTTAGCTTCCGGATCGAAAAACCGGATAAACTGGTCATTTCGGATAACGGCATCGGGGTCAAAAAGAGCGACCTGCCGTATATTTTCGAGCGCGGTTTTACGGGAAATACCGGAAGTGCAAGAAAGAAAGCAACGGGAATGGGGCTTTATCTAGCCAGCAGGATCGCAGACGATATGAATTTCAAGCTAAATGTTGCCTCGGAAGCAGGAAAAGGCTTCGAAATCGTGGTACAATATCCCATAGTCGAATCGTAACCGGTGCCCGGACATGGCTCGACCGCGAGAAAAGCACTGGAAAATATACATTTCTAGACATTAGAAGGAGCAAATATGCTTGAATTACAACATGTCTCATATGAGGTGAATGAGGAAGGAACCGGAAAAGAGATCATCCGAGATATCTCCTTTGTGATCCCCACAGGAAACCTCACGGTTATCACAGGCCCGAACGGCGGCGGTAAGTCTACCCTAGCCAAGCTGATCGCGGGCATCATCAGACCTACGTCGGGTAAGATCCTTTTTGACGGCGAAGACATCACGGAGATGTCCATCACGGACCGCGCGAAGAAGGGTATCGGATTTGCCTTCCAGCAGCCGGTGCGTTTCAAGGGCATTCAGGTCTTTGACCTGATCCGCCTGGCCACGGGTACGAAACTCAGCACGGTGGATGCGTGTAAATATCTGTCGGCGGTCGGCCTTTGTGCCAGAGATTACATCAACCGCGAAGTGAACAGCAGCCTTTCCGGCGGAGAACTGAAGCGTATCGAGATCGCCACCGTTCTTGCCAAGGCCTCGAAGCTCTCGGTCTTTGACGAGCCGGAAGCGGGGATCGACCTTTGGAGCTTCCAGAACCTCATCGAGGTCTTCGAAGATATGCGGAAGAATATTTCCGACAGTTCCATCATGATCATCTCCCACCAGGAGAGGATCCTCAATATTGCCGATGAGATCGTCGTTCTTAAAGACGGTCAGCTCCAGTATATCGGGCCGAAGGACGAAGTGATGCCGAAACTGACGGGTACCGATTCCTCGGTACCGGGCTGCGGCAAGGGCATCATCAAGAAGGAGGTGGAAGCGTAATGTTGAATTTAGATGCGGTTTCCGACCGCCTGCTTGAAGAAGTCGCTGACCTTCACAAGGTTCCTGTCGGAGCATTCAATATCCGATCCAATGGTAAAGCGGTAGCGAGAAACTCTACGGCGAATATCGAGATCATCCCGAAGGAGAATGGTTCGGGTATCGATATCCGGATCAAGCCGGGTACAAAAAATGAGAGTGTCCATATCCCGGTGGTCATGACGGCCAGCGGCATTAAGGAGATCGTCTACAATGATTTCTATATCGGAGAGGGTTCGGATGTCGTGATCGTTGCCGGATGCGGTATCGATAACTGCGGACCGAAGGACTCCGAGCACGATGGTATTCACCGTTTCTTCGTGGGAAAAGACGCGAAGGTCAAATATGTGGAGAAGCATTACGGTTCCGGTGAGGGAACCGGAAAGCGTATCCTGAATCCGGGCACGGAAGTCTACATGGAGGACGGAAGCTACATGGAGATGGAGATGGTCCAGATCAAGGGTGTGGACGATACAGTCAGAGACACCAAGGCGGAACTTGCCTCCGGTGCGAAACTGGTGGTCCGTGAGCGTCTTATGACGCATGGTTCACAGAATGCGGTCAGCAATTACCGTGTCGACTTAAACGGTGAAGGCTCTTCCTGTGATGTGGTTTCCCGTTCGGTAGCACGTGACGATTCGTATCAGAAATTCGATGCGGTCCTGACCGGAAACGCTGCCTGCTCCGGGCATACGGAGTGCGACGCCATCATCATGGACAACGGACGGATCCTGGCGGTGCCGGGCCTGGAAGCAAACAATGTTGATGCGGCGCTCGTTCACGAGGCGGCCATCGGCAAGATCGCCGGCGACCAGCTGATCAAGTTGATGACTTTGGGATTGACCGAAGCCGAGGCGGAAGAGCAGATCATCAACGGCTTCTTAAAGTAAGAGCAGTAATGAGGAAACAATGAATGCGTGATCAGGCGTATTGCGGAGAAACGAGGCGTCTGGTCATTTCGTCGATCGGCATAGGCCGGTCGAAATAGTAGCCCTGGATAATGGAAACGCCCATATTCAGGAGAGTTCTGACCTGTTCTTCGTGTTCGATCCCCTCGGCCACGATCGTCAGTTCCAGCGACTTAGCCATTTTTACGATGTGTTCGAGGATCGTCAGGTCCTTGGGATAGTCTTTGTCGATAAATCCTTTGTCGATCTTAATGGTGTCGAACGTGATCTCGCGAAGCAGCGTCAGCGAGGAACTGGCGCATCCGAAATCGTCGATGGAGACCAGATAGCCGTACTGGTGGAGCGAATCCACGAAACGCTTCAGGACGTGGATGGGAAATTCGTCCGCGGTCTCTGTCACTTCGATCTCGATCAGGTGCTTCGGGATCCCGCTTTTCTTAATGATCTCATGGATCCGGTCAACGATATCGGGGTCTGCCAGATTTCTACGGGAGAAGTTCACGGAGACCGTGATCGGCTCGAGACCCTGTTCGATCCAGGAGGCGATGTCCTTACATACCTCGGACAGGATCAGAAGATCCAAAGTGCAAATGGTGCGGTTCTCTTCCATCAGCGGGATAAACTGCCCGGGAGAAAGAACCAGTCCTTCGCGGGACCATCTGGCTAGAGCTTCGGCACCGCAAAGCTTATGGGTCCGGGCATCGACCTTCGGCTGATAGTAGGCGACAAAAGCACCGGTCTTCAGGCCGTGATTGATGTCTTTCTCCAGTTTCTTTCTTTTCTCCAGTTCGTCCAGGATCTCTCTGGTGATATAAATGACGGAACCGTCCGCTTGGGCCTTGGCCATGGCAAGCCCGATGGCGGCGCAGGAAATGATTTCTTCACCGTCCAGATCTTTTCGGTCGACGCGAAAAACACCGGCTCGCGCGGAGACCGATACATTCATGACATCGCCTTCCCGCTTATCGTAGAAGGAAACCGATAATCCGGACAGAAGCGACAGGAAATCTGGAACATGTCCGTTCTTAATGACAGCCACGAACTGGTTGCCGTACTGTCTGGCCAGAAGCTCATCTTTGTCGAGGTGCTCGGTCAAAGTCAAAGCGTAGTTGGCCAGAACGACATTTCCGTTTTCCATGCCGTACTTGCGGTTGATGTCGGAGAATTTGCAAAGGTCGAAGAATACCGCGGTATAATCCAGAAGCCTGGGCTGGCCGCGCATGTTGTTCAGCCACTCGACGCAGCCGTGCTCGTTGGCAATGCCGGTGCGCATCTCGGTACGTGCCACATGGCGGAGCTCGTTGTTCTTAGAGATCGTTCCTTCGATGAACATCAGAATGGCGGAAATACCGATTCCCATATTCATGTAGGACAGCCCGTAGAAGAATACCTGCAGAAGAAGGCCGATCGCCGGGAAGATCAGGTAGGAAGCCAGCACGAGAAACTGGTGGATACCGAGTTTACGGCGGTTCTCGATCAGTATGGTCACAACAAGGATGGAGACCGCGGCGGGGAAAACCAGCGAAAGCAGGAACCACGGGCCTCTGTGGTAGTTGTTCATGTCGTCGATGATGTAGTAGAAGTCGTAGAACTGGGAAAGGATGACCAGGGCGAATCCGATGGCTGAGAGGAGCATGCAGGCAATCAGCCGTTTTCTGGCCGGCGCTTTGCGCCGCAGGGAAAAGTCGCCGTAGACCCGTACTGTGACATAGACGGCGTATACGGGGAGGATCAAAACACTGACGGCGAATACAACGAAGTTGGAAAGGTGATTCATGACGTAGACCATCTGCGTGTCTCGTCCGCGGTAGATATAGGCCAGTGAATCGGCGGCCAGCAGAAGACCGGCCAGTAGATTGAGCGCCATGATGGGAAAACGGACGCGTTTCTGGTGGCTTTCGTTTGAGAGCGCAAGTATAGACGCAATGAAACAGAATACTGCTTCAAAAAGGAGAAAAGCTACCTGTGTGGCTAATGCATCGATCATACCTGCTCTCCAACTTCCGGTTCCCGTTTATCTTCATTATGATACCGTGAAAAAGT
Organism: Clostridiales bacterium; assembly: GCA_017620475.1. Lineage (GTDB taxonomy): Bacteria > Bacillota > Clostridia > Saccharofermentanales > Saccharofermentanaceae > Scatonaster. The sequence goes on from JAFZQI010000031.1 coordinate 78,384, forward strand.
TAAGGCAATATGAATTTTATGATAAGAACTTGAAAGGAAAAGAATAACGGCCCCGTCATGCCTATGACGAAGCCGTATTGGTGGAGCATATGAGGATCGAACTCACGACCTCCAGATTGCGAACCTGGCGCTCTCCCAGCTGAGCTAATGCCCCGAATCACTTCACTATTATGGTGGCAGAGGCGGTAATTGTCAAGGCGAAATTTGCAAGCGGATGTGATATAGTGGGAGAAGATCCGTAAGAGGAGGAAGGCAGTTTCACATGAAGGATACAAGACCGGGCAACAGTGCTTTTACAATGGGAATAGGCGGCATAGCGGCGCTGCTTATGAGTATTTGTGTAATGAGCGCTTTCTTCATAAAACCTGTTTTGGCGGCCGTTTGTCTTCCGGATACGGGGATCATCGTGGTGGACGGAATGACGTTCACCGTGGGCCGGGACTGCAAGGGCGAGAACTGGAATTACGATGCCGATCAGCACACGCTGTTTCTGGATGGATATAACGGAATGTACATTGATCTGAGTACACAGGAGAATGCGGTGATCTCCCTTTCCGGAAAAAATACCGTGGCTTCACATCTGAATGTGCCGGCAATCCTTGTCGACGGATCTCTTACCATTGAGGGAGAAGGAAGTCTTACGGCGGAGGTATCGGCGTGCCATTGCGCGGTCTATGCCAAGAACGGAGATCTGACGGTCCGCGATACCTCGGTGCAGATCAAGGCAAGCGGTGTCGTAGAGGATTCGGCGTATCTGCTTATGGCGGATGGCGGGGTGGAGATCTCCGGGACGAAGATTCAGATCGAAGATGAGATCGAGGGTCCGGGCGGGGCAATCGGTGCGATGTCCGGAAACCTTACGGTCTGCGGTGGAACGGACATTTCTGTTTCGTCCGCTTCAAAAGGACTTACTGCGCTGGAGAAAGAGGTTCATATTCTCGATCAGGGGACTTCTCTGGATCTGGTATGTGAGGAAAGTGCGGTCTACGCCAAACTGAGCTATGTTCAGGAGGCCGGTACGACCGTGCATATCGAGAGCAAAAATGCGGAAAGTACGGCGCTTTACTGTCCGGAGGGCGACATTCATGTGACGACCTCGGAATTGAAAGTCAAGTCGGAAGGTGCGGCGATGGCCGGTGAACTGATCATCATTAACGATGCCTACGTGGCGGTTCCGGAAGAAGCCGTGATCCGTCAGGTCTCGGCGATGGTGACGGTGACATCGGAAACGGGTGTCGCTAAGGAAGTGCATATCTTGCCGGGTGTGGCTCCGACGCCGACTCCGACGCCGACACCGACCCCCATTCCGCCGTCTCCGACTCCGACACCTGTGCCTCCGGCTGAGGACGGATTCATCATGACGCCCAGAATGATCCTTGGCGGCGTTCTGGTGATCGTGGCATTGGTGACGTTCGCGGTCATTCTGGTCGGGAAAGTCCGGGGCAGAGATTAAAGGATTCCATCAGCGAAGATTAAAGGATCCCGATCTCGATTTCGTCTCCTTCGAATACGACCATGGTTCCCCATTCGTTTAATTCCGGGATACCGACGCTGGAAGAAGCGATGCGGAAAATGCCCGAAAGGACGAGACGCGTCTGGCCGATGAGCCCCTGAGTGCGGACGGTGATTTTATTGTTCTTGCGATACACTTTTACAAGACCGATATTTTTCAAATCGGCGGAATAAATATCCATGCTCAGTTCTTTATCCTCGGGGATCTCGAAAAGCGTGACCGTGACATTCTCCATGAAGTTATAGACGGGCTTTTCGTCAGTGGCTCCGGCCACCAGGATCGTGCCCGGCCGTGCCAGGATCGGCATGGTGTCGTAATTGTGCTGCTCGTTCTTCCAGATCGGACCTTCGATACGTTCTCTGGTCATCAGGTTCGTCCAGGTGCCGGACGGCACGTAATAACGGACGACGCCGTCTTCGGAGGTGATCGGAGCAACCAGCAGTGAAGGACCGAACATATACTGCTGATCCAGCGTAGCGGTATTGGGATCATCAGGGAACTCCAGTACCATGGGACGTGTCATCGGAACGCCGAGGGTGCTGGATTCTACGGCGCTGGAGAAGATATAGGGCATGAGCCCCAGCTTAAACTTCGAGAAAAGAAGCGTCTCGTTCATGGCGTCGGTGCCATACTGCCACGGGACCCGGAAGGTGTTCGTGCCGCCGAGCATCGCGTGAGGAAGGAACATGGCGGCCTGATGCCAGCGCATATAGAGATCCGGTGTGCATTCGTCCGAAAGCCCGCCGATGTTCTCGCTCCAATACGGAAAACCGCTCAGAGAGAGGGAGAGACCGCTTTGCAGTGTGGCCCGCATGCTTTCGTATGAGGTCTCGACATTATCCAGTGACATAAACGGCAGCTTATGTGAACCGATAAAACCGGAGTGCGCCAGGATGCAGGCGTTATTCTGACCGCCCCGTCTCTGCAGCAGTTCGAATACGGCATCGGCATAAAGCTGGGAATATACGTTGTGCATGCTGACCGGATCCAGTTCATTCTTATATGAGACATTCGAAACCATTGCCCCATGTCCGAACTGCGGTGCGGCGACCGGTGCGTCGGCACCGAAATCCAGATGGAATGCGTCCACTCCCATTCGGACCAGATCATCAAGGAATTTCTGATACCAGGCTCGCGCAACCAGATTGGTAAAGTCAAGAAGGGCGGCGCCGGGCTGGTTGACATCGGTCTGCCAGAGATCGCCGTTGCCGAGGTTGATGAAGTAATTCCCGTCGAAGCCTTCCTGGAAAAGGGGCGATTTCTGGGAGATGTACGGACTGATCCACAAACAGATACGGATGCCGCTCTCGTGGATCGTCTTGATCATCTGCTGGGGATTCGGGAATCTCTCTTTATCCCAAAGAAAACTCGTCCACTCGAAGCCTTTCATCCAGAAGGGACCGATATGAATCACGGAGAAAGGCATATTCATGGACTTGACCTTCTCTACAAGATCCAGGATCGTATCTTCGTTGCACTGCTCCAGGTGCGGGGCGGAAAGCCAGCTTCCGAACGACCAGGCCGGCGGCATGGAGGCGCGGCCGATCATCTCGGAATAGATATCCAGCACATGCTTCATGGAAGCGCCGCCGATAAGAATGTACTCCATTGTCTCTCCGGCCAGGGAGAACTGGGTGCGTGCCGAGATCCCGTCGGGACCTGCCTCGGATGTGGCGTCGTTGCCGATCTCGTAAGAGACACATTCGGTGCTGTTGACGAGCACGCCGTATCCGCGGGAGGAGACGAAGAAGGGGACGCACTTGGCCGAACGGCCTTCCTTGATCCCGGCGTCTTCGTTCCAGATGTTGTAGGATCCGCCGTTACGGACGATGCTTCCGGGGAATTCACCCAGACCGTAAATATATTCACCTTCACTAAGCGTAAGCTGCTCTCTAATATATGTCGTCCCGTCTGCGGCGGTGATGTGAGCCATGCCGCCCAGTTCGGTGGAGGTCAGGAATCTTCCGGAATAGTAGAACGAGATGCCCCAGTCACCGCTCTTGCTGAAGCGGACTTCGAGAAGGCTGGAGGAATAGATATAGTGTGTCTCGTTTTCGCTGCTGACCGGTTTGATGATGGACCGGTTCAGATCCAGCGTGGCCTTGGCGGCGCGGCTTCCACGGTGATTGGTGATCTTTATGCTGAACATGTTCGCACCGACGGCGCGGATACGTACGCTAAGAAGACCGCAGCCGATTGAATCGGTGATTTTGTTCTGCTCCCGATATGGCGCGAAAAGCGTAATGCCGGAATCAGCATAGTCAATATCTGATATCTCCTTCGGATAGTCGACCGAGTATCCTTCTTTTACTGCCCAAAGTCCATCCGTAAACTTCATGATCTGCACTCTCCTTGATTCTTTAAGATCCCTTGCTTGAACGGAAAAGTAACGATTCTCCAAATAAAGTATAGCAAAGGACTTTGCAAGGAAATGGACAGAATTCCTACTGGATTATTTCATTTTGGTAAAAAGCGGAGATGATGATATACTTACATATATGAAATATGGCATAAGCCAAAGGAGATAGAAACTTCATGAGTTCCCCCAGAAGAATGCTTCGGTATGCACGCAAGATGCAGGACCGCCGTCAGGTCCTTCATGCGGATATAGGTGCATTTGATGCGCTGGCACAGAAACTGCTGGCCAACAATATCAAGAGGGTGTTTCTGATCTCCGGTCCGCAGACTAACAAATTGAAACTGTATGACGGTTTTGTGGAGAAACTGCAGGCGGCGGGTGCGCGCTGCTTCGTGTGGCCGAATGTCGGACAGAACTCCGATCGGATCGCCATCGAGGAATGCACGGCGCAGTGCCGTACCTATAACTGCGAAGCGATCGTTGCTTTTGGCGGAGGAAAGGTGATCGATGTGGCCAAACTGGTGGCCGCCAGGATGACCAACCCGACGATGTCCCTTTATCAGATGCGTGGAGCGGGGCGGATCCCGAATCCTCCCTTGCCTCTCTATGTAGTGTCGACGACTGGAAGCGGAGCGGAGAGTTCGGCCTGTTCGCTGATCCTTCAGGATAAGCAGGTATATATCTTCTATAGTGAGAATCTGATTCCGAGGACGGTCGTTCTGGATCCGGAACTGGTGCTGCGTCTTCCGATGGAAAACATGGCCAGCGCGGCTATTCTTGCGCTGACACATGCTATCGAAGCATATGTCAGTCCGCTCTCGGATGAGTTCCCGGCGGACAAGGCAAATGTTCCGATTGCGATCCCGATCTTTTTCTCTTTTCTGGAGAAGTGCTATAAACACGGCGTGAGTAACGACATGTATCTTCAGCTCATGATGGCTCCTTACTATTCCGGCATCGCTTCCCGGCGTATCGGTTTCGGCTACGCGCACAGCTTTGCGCTTTATCTTTCCGAGAAGTACAAGATGCCGCCGGGACGGATCTGTGCGGCAATGCTTCCGATCATTCTGGAGCACGAGTTTGATGAGGTGAAGCACGGATTGGCAGACCTTGCGAGAGTGGCACATCTTTGTTCGGCCAGAGCATCGGAGGAAGAGGCGGCCAGAGCTTTTATAGACGGATTCCGGAGACTCTGCAGAAGGGTGGATATGCCGGAGGATATTCCGGAGATCAAGATGGATGATGCGGGTGCGATCATCGAGATGGCCCTCTACGATGCTTCCAAGTGGCCTCATCCCAAGAAACTGAATGCGAAGACCGCATATACGCTGTTACGTAAGCTGAAGAATAAGGAACGGTGAGATTATGTGCAGACAGACGATCCAGGTTCCATATGACTTCCCCGGACAGGTGATCTCTGTTATTTCTGCACTGGAATGGCACGGACATGAGGCCTATGTGGTAGGCGGCGCGGTCCGGGATATTCTCCTTGGCAAAAGACCCGAGGATTACGATGTGGCGACATCGGCGACGCCGGAGGAGGTAATGGCTGTTTTCGGAAAGAAGGCCTGCCACCCGACCGGGATCGCACATGGGACCGTTACGGTCGTTGAAGATAAATTCCCTGTTGAAGTGACGACTTTCCGCGTCGATGGTGACTACGCGGATTCCCGTCATCCGGACGAAGTGACGTTCACACGCTCTTTGGAGGAAGATGTGAAGCGGCGGGATTTTACCATCAACGCGCTGGCGATGAAGACGGACGGAACCATTATGGATTATTGCGGGGGGATCGAAGATCTCCGTAACCGCAAGCTGCGTGCAGTAGGGGATCCGGGAGTTCGGTTCGAGGAAGATGCGCTCCGTATCCTTCGGGCGCTGCGTTTTGCTTCTGAGCACGGCTTTGCCATAGAAGCCTCTACGGCCAGAGAGATCATGGCCAAACGCGGGCTTCTGGCAAAGCTTTCTTCAGAGAGGATCTGGAAAGAATTCTCCAAACTCCTTTGCGGCATGTACTGTGTGCCGATCCTTCGAAAGTATTTCGATGTGTTCACGGTGTTCATTCCGGAGATCGCTCCGATGCGTGGTTTTGAACAGCATAATCCCCATCACATATATGATGTATGGGAGCACACGCTGGCGGCAGTCATGTATGTCCGTAACGAGCCGATCCTTCGCACGGCGATCCTTCTCCACGATGTGGCCAAGCCTGAGTGCTTTTCCATGGATGAAGACGGTGTCGGTCATTTTCTGGGACATCAGAAAATGGGTGCCGATATGGCAGACGGAATCCTCCGGCGCCTCAAGGTGGATACGAAGATGAGAGAGACGGTCGTGATGCTGATTAAGGCCCACGATATTACTCTGGAACCAAGACTTCGCATCGTGCGCCGAAGACTGGCCCAGTATGGGGAGGAGACGCTCCGGATGCTGCTTGAGGTCAAGAGGGCCGATATTGCCGCCCACTCTGTCAAAAGCGCTTACCGTCTTAAAGAGATTGCGGATTTTGAGGAGCTCCTGGACCGTACGATCCGCGAAGATCTGTGCTGCTCCTTTTCAGCGATGGCTGTCAATGGTAATGACTTGATCGAACTGGGGATCGCTCCGGGAAAATTAGTGGGGCGGATCAAGAAACAGCTTCTTGATGAGATCATGGACGGGGCATTGCCTAACGAGCGGGAAGCCCTGCTTCGGCGCGCCAAAGAACTCGCCGATAAGTACACATGTTGACAAATGTGTAGCTGATTTCACAATTTTTCACATTCTTATGCACAATAACACATGCGAAACACACGAAACCGTTTTCGTATTTATGCATAATGCACAAACCAAAATCGCCGTACAAAAAAACGTAACAGATTAGATACAAAATGTGACAGAAATGTGACAAAATCCACAAGAATTTGAACGTTCCCATTGCTAGAATAAGAGCATAAACAACGAGACAACTTAGTCGTGACATCAAAGAATGACTTGAGGATATAGTTGGGAGGGGACAACGATGAAAACGAGAAAAGGTTTCACACTTATTGAAATGATTTGTGTTATCGCAATGATCGTATTGCTGACGGCAGTTACATTGTCGAATGTATCAGATTATATTAAGAGATCCCGCGATATGCAGGCTCAGGAAATCGGATATATGGGTATGATGGGTGAGCAGAAGGAAGAAGTGGATAAGCTTCTGACACATAATGAATATACCCCGGGCAATCCGAATGACGACGATGATAACAATAACACCAACAACAATAACAACGGTGGCGGTGGATCCAATAACGGCGGAACATATACACCTCCGCAGAGTGACCCGACACCGACACCGGCGCCGACTCAGGCTCCTGATCCGACACCGGAACCGACTCAGGCTCCGACTCCGACACCGGAACCGACCCAGGCTCCTACTCCGACACCCGCACCTCCTCCGCCGCCGGCAGACAACAATCAGCCCGGAAATAACGGCCCGACCGAGAATGCGGCAGGAAGCAGCGTCACCTACGCAAGTGATCACTGGGGAAGCAAACTGAAGTTTAACAAGAATATGAATGAAGCGATCATCAGAACAGACGGAACAGGATTCGCCGTCAACCTTAATGGCCAGTATGGTGTGGAAGATCTTGGTGGCGGACGCTATAAAGTGAAATTCCAGGCACAGGGCTGGGGCAAAAAAGCGAAAGAGATTCCGTTCCACGTGGATAACCAGACATACTTCGTGATCGAGAGCTTCAACTGATCCGGTACATCAGATACCACTACTTATGAAGATCCACTATGACAGATAGTGACAATTGAGAAAAGACATCAGGCGTATCATAAGTTTTCCTTGCTCTGGAGCGGCCTTCCCTGGGCCGCTCCTTTTTCCTGCGAAAAAACCCGAGAGTTTACAATTCAGCAAAAAAGTAGTGCTTTTTGGGCAAAATAGTTATAATATATTTAAGTAAGAAACTGCGACTTGAGCCATGGGGATGACTGTAAAAGCAGGGGGGAGAATCAGTGAAACTGCAGCGGATTGCTAAGTTGTTTACCAAGAATCTGACGATCATTTCGATCGCAGCAGCTTTTGTGCTGGGATTTATTGGTATGTCCGATGTGCAGGCGAGCCTTTTCAATACTTCCCTTTGGTTCAAAGAAGAGACATCACTGGAAGCCGGAGATTCCGGATTGCGTATCGTTTCCCAGGCCCAACTGGATAACGGAAGCGGGAATCAGACGCAGCAGAGCGGAACCGAGGCTTCGGACAGTGAGTCTTCAGTTGATCCCAATCAGGTTGAACAAAGCGGAAATGTGTCGGCGGATCCTTCGTCCCTGACATCGGATACGACGATTCCGGAAGGATCTTCTTCGGAGGAGAGTTCTTCGGATACTTCGGCTGATCCTTCTGCAACGGAAGATACGACGGTTCCGGATACCACGGCGTCCGAGACAGCTGACTCGAAGACTTCGGAGACGACGAGAGAACCGGAGGATACGGAATCAACGACCACTGAAAAGGTGACCGAGGATACCGAGCAGACGACAGAGGCTCCTCAGGATAGTACAACGGAGGCGCCGCAGGATATAGAGACGGAAGCTCCGGAGACGTCAGAGGAACCGGAGACGACGACCGAGGCGGAGACGGAAGCACCTACGACGGAGGCTCCGACGACTACGACGGAAGCCGTGTCTTTGGGCGATACCAGCGGCTATTATGATGATGATGCGGCCAGGGCAGTGCTTGAACTGGTGAATCAGGAACGAGAAGCCAATGGCCTGGAACCGCTGTCCTGGAGCGGCTCGCTTGCGAAGGCGGCGAAGATCCGGGCAACGGAGATCGTGGTGAAGTGGTCGCATACCCGTCCGGATGGCAGTGACTGGTATACGGTCAGTGACCTGACTTATGGCGAGAATCTGGCTTATGGACAGACTTCTTCTTCGGAAGCGGTAGAGGCCTGGATGAATTCGTCGGGACATAAGGCGAATATTCTCGGCGATTATTCGACACTTGGTGTAGCTTGCTATATCTGCAACGGAACATACTACTGGGCTCAGGAGTTCGGGTTCTGATTGCATGAAGACTCCATGGATATATCGGAATTATGTGCGCTGGCCGCTGATGATCATCATGGTGATGGTCGTGGCGGTCGGCCTTCTTTATATCTTTTTTATTGATCCCGTGAAATCTTCGGGCGCAACACTTCCGTGCTTTACCTATACGCATTTCGGGATCTACTGTCCGGGATGCGGGGATACCCGGGCCCTTCATGCTTTGGTGCATGGCCATATACTCGAGGCTTTCGATTATAATCTGCTTTTTCCGTTCGTTGTGCTGATCCTGGGCTGGTACTATCTTGTGGGACTGACTACGCTTCTTTTCCGAAAAAGAGTGATGTGGATCCCGCAGAGTCTTCCGACATGGGGCGTGCTTGCTTTGGCGGGAACGATCGTAGTTTTCACTGTGCTTCGGAATATTCCTTATTGGC
>JAFZQI010000032.1 GCA_017620475.1 Clostridiales bacterium
AAAATCTTATGATGGAGGTAGAAAGCCTTAAGGGTCTCAAGGGTCTCAAGGGTTGAGGAAAACGGGCCAGAAAAGCCCATAAAAGCAGCAAAAATCCGGCATTTCCGCCGCGAGCAAGGAGGAAGAAGATGAATTATCCGATGATCGAAAACGCAGATGAGAAGCTGAGGGAGATCTGCACGGAAGGGATCAACACGAAGTATAAAGGCGATCTGAAGAATACGGCCCGCCTTCGACTGGATCAGGAGCTTGCGATCGTGGAAAGGCAGGGATCTGCTTCCGGGTATCTGACCGTTATCAATGCGCTGCGGGCAGCCGATGCCGAGGCGGAGGAGATCTTCTTCTGTGGCTGCATGGCTTCGTCGGTACTCTCCTATGCGGCGGGACTTTCCTGCATCGATCCGTTGACGGCCGATCCAAAATTATACTCGGAGTTCCACTTCGGTCTGCACGGAGAGTATCCGCCGGCATTCGAGCTGCGTGTCACGAAGGAGCATCATGACCGGCTGGTCAGCTACTTCGAAAACTACTCGGGGCCGGAAAAGATCACAAAAAGAGTTGATGAGTTTGGTACGGTTATTGGCGTATACATCGGTGAGGTGGGTGAAAAGGATCCACATGACTCCTTTCGCATCACGGTGGCCGAAGGAAGAAACGGGTTTGCCAGTGCAGACGAGCTCATCGAAAAAGAGATCCTGGATGCATGCGATCCAAAAACGGATGCGGAATATGTGAAATGCTTCGGCATGTCACTGAGCACAGGGACCTGGACGGATAACGCGGAAGAACTTCTGCGTGACGGTACAGCTCCTCTGAAGGATCTGATCGCCGATCGGGAGGATGTGTACGAATTCCTCATGGATCATGGTGTTGATCGTGAAAAAGCGTTTGAGATCACCGAATATGTCCGCAGAGGCAGACCCCAGGGGATGCCTCCCTGCAGGAACCGTTGGAAGGACGGCATGCTTGAGACCATGCGGGCGGCAGGTATCCCGGAATGGTATATCCGGTCCTGTGAAAAAGTGAAGTACCTGTTCCCGCGAGCGCATGTGCTGGCGTATTACAGGAGATATGTCCGGAAAGCACGATGAATAAGTCGCCTGAAAAGCGACCTTCCAATTCGTGATGACTGATATGATCAACTATGCAGGGAATGAACAAGCACCGTAAAACAAAGTAAGAACCAATAAGATCCTCTATAACACAAAAATCGTTTCAGAAAAGGAGGCCGGCATGAACTTCAAAGCTATCATCAACACAGACCTGAATTGCAAAGCAAAATATGAATACTACCATTCTCTGGGATACTCGGAAAAAGCAAGCGAAATCCTCTCTACTGTTACCTATGGGGATGAACTCCTGCATCGGCTTATGAAGAAAATGGAATCCCCCGATGCTATGGAAAAGCTTCATGCATGGCTGTCAAAGAGAAAGGAAAGAACGCCGGAAGAAGCATTATACAATACCATGGATAAAAGACGCAGAAACATCCCGTATTCCGCGGGTTTTGGAGGCGGATTCGGAGGAGCCGGAAGTGCCATGTTCTTCTCGGGAAGCGGCTCTAAAGGCATGTCGCCTGATGGTGTATCTTATGAATGCGAAGACGATGATTGTTACTACGATTCCGCCGAAGATATGATGGATGATGATAATTCCGTCGGACAGGTTTGCTGCGCGATGCAGGAGCCGACCATGAATCGGTCCGCGTTTGTCGGCAGCGCAATCCCTGCGAGCATGAATATGGCATCCTTTATGGAAAATATCGCAACAGATCAGTATGAAACGATCGAAGAAAAGGGAGCGCAGGATCCTCTCTCCGCTCCGACATCCACCTTCCGCATGACGACAAACACTGCATCGGTAGGCATCATACTGAATCAGATACGGGAAAACCGCGGAATCGACATCTCCCAGGTTCGTATGGAGGAACTTATGAATTACTTCAGATATCAGGTGAAGCCGCCGAAGAAGAAAAAATTCAGGATCAGCACAGAACAAATGAAAAAGAGCGATGAGAAGGAACTGCTCTATGTGCACGTCGGTGCAAAGGAAGAAACAAAAGACGGTCAGAACATCGTCCTGCTTTTGGATGTCTCGGGAAGCATGTCAAGCCAGACGGAAGTGACGCAGCTGGCTATTGCGACGATCGTCAGCAAACTGCATCCCGGCGATCGATTCAGCCTGATCACTTACAGCGACAAAGATGAGAAAGTCTTTAAGGGTCATAAGATTAAAGACGAGCACGATAAGGAACAGATCATGGCGAAGATCCTTTCCATCGTGATCGATGGATGCACCAATGGTTCGGCCGGTATCGAGACGGCATACCGGATCGGAGAAAAGCACTATGATGCCGATAAAAACAATCAGGTCATTCTGATCACCGACGGAGATCTGAACTTCGGGATCACAGCAAAGGACGGATTGATCGGCCTGATCGAGGAAAAGAAGAAATCTAATCTGTTCCTGTCGGTGATCGGGACCGGTCTCTATAACTATAAGGATGACAACCTGGAAGCCCTGGCAAAACACGGAAACGGCACCTACTGTGTGGTCAATAACCTTGCAGATGTCATGGAGTCCATCAACAGACGGTATATCAGTCTCACGAACATCGTGGCCAAGGATGTCAAGGCGCAGG
>JAFZQI010000033.1 GCA_017620475.1 Clostridiales bacterium
CCATGGTGGAGCAGATGGAAACGTTCTTCAGATACTGACCCTTAGCAGCGGACGGCTTCGCCTTGATGATCGCATCCATGATGGTCTTGAAGTTCTCTTCGAGCTTCTCCTGACCAAAGGAAACCTTACCGATCGGGCAGTGGATGATGTTTGTCTTATCGAGACGGTACTCGATCTTACCGGCTTTGATGTCCGTAACAGCCTTAGCTACGTCCATAGTAACTGTACCGGCCTTCGGTGTAGGCATTAAGCCCTTCGGGCCGAGGACCTTACCAAGACGGCCGAGCTTCGGCATCATGTCTGGAGTAGCGATGAGGGCATCGAAATCGAACCAGTTCTCATTGGAGATCTTGTCGATGTACTCTTCTGCACCTACATACTCTGCGCCTGCAGCCTGAGCTTCATCAGCCTTCGGGCCCTTAGCGATAACGAGTACGCGCTTTGTACGACCTGTACCATGCGGCAGAACTACAGCACCACGAACCTGCTGGTCAGCGTGACGGGAGTCAACACCCAGACGAACGTGAAGTTCTACCATCTCATCAAACTTTGCTTTACCTGTTTCAACGACCAGACGAACTGCTTCGGAAGGATCGTAAGAAACAGATCTGTCTACGAGCTTAGCAAGCTCTTGATATCTCTTTCCTCTTTTCATAGTAACTCTCCTTCAAATCAGTCCTCAGTCACAACGATACCCATGCTTCTGGCAGTACCAGCTACCATACGTGCACAAGCCTCGATGTCTGCGGCATTGGTGTCAACGATCTTGATCTCCGCAATCTTCTTGCACTCGGAGAAAGAAATCTTTGCGACCTTGTCCTTGTTCGGCTTACCCGAAGCCTTCTCAATGTTGCAAGCTTTCTTAAGCAGTACCGGTACCGGCGGAGTCTTTGTAATGAAAGAATAAGAACGGTCCGCATACACTGTAATGATAACAGGGATGATGAGACCTGCATCCTTTGCTGTTCTTTCATTAAACTCTTTAACAAACTGGGCAATATTAAGTCCATGCTGTCCAAGAGCTGGTCCAACCGGCGGCGCTGGTGTTGCTTTGCCTGCAGGGATCTGGAGTTTAACGTACCCTACAACTTTTTTAGCCATTTTCGGCCACCTCCCAAATAATTTCTTTGCCGGCCCGTCTTATCCCGAACCGATATATTTCTTCATCTCATTTCGAGATGTGATAAGCATTTCTTCTTGAAAAGCGCTTGCGCGCCTTTCTTCAAACTCTCAGGGTTCGAGTTCTATTAAACTCTCACTACCTGTGCGAACTCGATCTCGACCGGAGTCTCTCTTCCGAACATCGAGATGCGGACACGAACCATATGCTTCTCCAGGTTCATCTCCTCAACCTTACCGGTGCAGTCTGCAAACGGTCCGGAGATGATGCGAACAACATCGCCCACTTCGTAATCCACAGACGGTACCCAGTTGGATTCCAGTCCCATGAGGGCAAGTTCTTCATCAGAAAGCGGCTGCGGCTTATTCGCATTCGGACCTACAAATCCGGTCACACCACGAGTATTACGAACGATGTACCAGATCTCCTCGGTATAGACCATCTTGATCAGAACATAGCCCGGAAAACGCTTCTTCTGCGTAACCTTCTTCTTGCCATCCTTGACCTCGACGCTCTCATCCATCGGGATGTAGACTTCCTGGATCATCTCCTGAAGTCCACGGTTCTCGATCACCGACTTCAGCGTATTCTGAACCTTGTTCTCGTATCCCGAATAGGTATGTACGACATACCATTTCGCCTCATATGCCTGTTCTTCAGCCATTTCTTGCTCCTCGTATATACCGTAAGAAGCATATCCCGTCTAAAAGACATGCTTCGTAATCGATCCTGCTCTTATGTTTCAGACGGTGCCGCTTCCGTTGTTGATTCGGACGGAGCCTCAGTAGAAGCATCCGTGATGCTCGCATCGGACAAATCGGAAGGGACTGTCGTTGTCACGGTCGTCTCGATATTCTGCTTATAGAATCCGACCTTCTCCAAGATCCAGCCTGCACCCTTGCCGATTGCCGTCAGCAAAATCGCGCATACGGCAATAACTACTAAAACCACCGCAGAATTCTGGATCAGCTTCTCTTTCGTCGGCCAGATCACTCGCTTCAGTTCCTGACGGACCTCTTTGAATTTCTGCGCTATACGTTTGAAGATGTTCGGTTTCTTCTTGTCAGCCATTGGTCATACCTCTATTTCCCTTAATAGGAATGAATTACTTCGTTTCCTTATGTACAGTATGCTTACGGCAGAACTTACAGTACTTCTTCACTTCCAAACGATCAGGATCGTTCTTCTTGTTCTTATATGTCTGATAATTTCTCTGCTTGCACTCTTCACAAGCCAGTGTCAGCTTATCACGTACTCCTGCTTTGGTTGCCATGTTCGAACACCTCCAAAATATATCGTGCTTGCCTGCATCTTCCGATGCAAAATCCGCGCATAAAAAATAGACCTAAACGGCGATAGCAACGGATATGATACCACAGGGTCAAGTCTGTGTCAACGAAATATTGCACATCCGCTCATCTTTTTCGTTCGTGGAATTTATCTCTTGCGGAGTTCTTCTTCCACTTCTTCGAGCGTGATCCCCATCTGAACCATCATGACCAGGGTGTGGTAATAAAGATCAGCCAGTTCCTGGATCGTGTTCTCCTTGTCGCCCTTGGAAGCGGAAATGATCGCCTCGATCGCCTCTTCGCCGACCTTCTTGCCGATCTTCTCAATTCCCTTGTCGAAAAGGTAATTGGTATAGGAACCGTCTACCGGATTCTCTCTTCTGTCTACGATGATGTTATAAAGATCATGACTTACATTTTTGCTGTTCGGATCCATTTCTATTCTCCTTTTTTCTATTTACGCTTCTCTTGGTTATTTACTTCTCCCCACAGGATGCCCTTCTCAGATATCCAGCTGAGTAAAGAAGCAGGTGTGATTTCCCGTATGGCACGCTGCTCCATCCTGGTCACAGTAGAATAACAGGGTATCACGGTCGCAGTCAAGGAAGGCTTTCTTCACATGCTGGAAGTGCCCCGATGTTTCTCCCTTGAGCCAGAGGGAATTTCTGGAACGGGAGTGATAATGCATCAGCTTCGTTTCCATCGTCTTTTCGAGGGATTCGTAGTCCATATACGCCAGCATCAGGACATCTTTGGTAGAATCCTCTACAACGATCACGGGAACCAGCCCGAGCTTATCCTTCTTGAGGGACTGCCAGAGTTTCAGCGCCGGAGTCATCGTGCGTACCGGAATGCCACGTCCGGCAAGATATGTCTTGAGATCTTCGATTTTAATTTCTCCAAAGTGAAAAAGACTTGCCGCGAGGACCGCGTCTGCGCCGCCGTCCACGATGCCGTCATAGAAGTCTTCCATTTTTCCGGCTCCGCCGGAAGCGATGACCGGGATCGAAACCGCATTCGCCACCGCACGTGTGATGACATTGTCAAATCCGGACTTTGTGCCGTCACGGTCAAGGCTCGTCAGAAGGATCTCACCTGCACCCAGAGACTCGACTTTCTTGGCCCACTCTACGGCATCAAGACCAGTGGCTTTCGTACCGCCGGCTACGACCACTTCATAGCCGCTCGGAAACTTGCTGTTATCTTCTTCACTGGCATTCTCGTCAATGCCCGAGAAATCCGCGTCAACTCCCGCTATACGGATCTTGCCGCCTTTTCTTTCTCTGACATCGATCGCTACGACCACGCACTGGGAACCGAATTTCTCACTGGCACAGCGTACCAGGTCCGGTTCTTTTACCGCGGAAGAATTCAGAGAGATCTTATCTGCACCGGCGTTGAGGATCTCCCGGATATCTTCGAGGCTTCGGATGCCTCCGCCGACGGTAAACGGGATGAACACCTGCTCGGCAACACGTTTGACCATATCCACCACGGTGCCGCGTCCTTCAACGGTTGCGGAAATGTCCAGGAAAACCAGTTCATCGGCGCCGGCTTCGTTATAAGCCTTGGCGCACTCGACCGGATCACCGGCGTCACGAAGCGCGATAAAGTTCGTGCCTTTCACGACACGACCGTTCTTGACATCCAGACATGGAATGATTCTCTTACTCAGCATGGCTTACCATCCTTTCTCTCAATTACACGGATCCGCGCTTCGCTTACTAGACTTTAGCGCAGAAACGTACGGTTATGCTCTTGTCTGCTTTGCCCAGCGGTTCAATATCCGAAGTCCGGCCTCGCCGCTCTTTTCGGGGTGGAACTGGCAGGCAAATACATTGTCTCTTTTGACACTGCAGCAATACTCGATGCCGTAATCCACGGTGGCTGCGATGTCCTCTTCTTGTTCCGGCACACAGTAATAGGAGTGTACGAAATACACATATTCCTTATCCGGAAGGATGCTGTTTCGGGATCTGAGTGCATTCCAGCCGATCTGGGGGATCTTCAGTCCCATATCGGATGAGAACCTGACGACCTTGCCCGGAAGAACAGAAAGGCCCTTAACCGGCTCGCCGCCGAAGGATTCCTCCGACGTGTCGAAAAGCATCTGCATCCCGAGACAGATTCCCAGGAACGGCTTTCCCGTGGCGATATACTCGCGAACGACCTTGTCGAGGCCTTTCGAACTGAGGGCTTCCATCGCCGCGCCGATTGCACCGACGCCCGGCAGGATCACGCCATCTGCGCACATGACCTTCGAGGGATCATCCGTGATCTCGCTTTCGTATCCGAGGAAAGCAAGTGCTTTCTCTACGGAGCCCAGGTTTCCCATTCCATAATCGATAATGGCGATCATGCAAGCTCCTTACCGGTCAGAAGACGGTAGCATTCTCTGTACTTCTCGGCGGTCTTTTCGATGATCTCGTCGGGAAGTGTCGGAGCCGGATAAGTCTTATCCCAATCCAGCGTCTCCAGCCATTCACGCAGATACTGCTTATCGAAGCTCTTCTGGGCACGGCCCGGTTCGTAATCGGCCAGATCCCAGAAACGGGAGGAGTCCGGAGTAAACATTTCATCGGCCACTACCAGCTGTCCGTCGATCTTTCCGAATTCGAACTTCGTATCCGCCAGGATCAGACCACGTGTCAGGGCATACTCGGAAACCTTCGTATAGAGAGCAAGAGCAGCGTCCTTCAGTGCTTTTGCATCGGACTCACCGAGAAGCTCGACCAGCTGCTCGTATGTGATGTTGATATCGTGGCCTTCGTCCGCCTTTGTAGACGGAGTAAAGAGAGGCTCGGGAAGCTTATCACCCTGGCGGAGGCCCTCCGGCATCTTCATGCCGCCGACGGTGCCGTTCGCCTTGTACTCTTTGAGTGCGGAACCCTCGAGGTAGCCTCTGACGATGCACTCGGCCGGAAGCATATTGACCTTCTTGACCAGCATGGAGCGGCCGCGAAGCTCTTCTTCATATTTATCAAGACCCATCGGGTATTCCTTCGGATCGGTCGTGATCACATGGTTCGGAATGATGTCCTTCGTGAAATCAAACCAGAATGCGGATATGGAGCTTAACACCTTGCCCTTGTCCGGGATGCATTCGTTGAATACGACATCAAAAGCAGAGATCCTGTCGGTAACGACCATCAGGAGGCTGTCTCCCAGGTCGTAGACATTTCTGACCTTACCTTTGACGAAGATCGGTAAATCAATAAAATCTGTGTCACGTAATGTTGCCATGTGCTCAATCCTCACTTTACTTTATATACCGGAGCCGTTCTCTTGATTTAAGATCCGGGCTCGAGCTTTCGTTTATTCGCTGTACTCGCCTTTGACCTCGCCGATCAGCTCGAAGTTATCGAATTCGTCTACGAACATGCTGACTTCTTTCTCGATTCCCGTAGCGACGATTCCGACCACCAGATCCAGCGCTATACCGTCTACGGTCATCTCCGCATAGCAGCGGAATATCGCGATCTCCGCAGGCCGAAGCTCGATCCGTGCCTCTCCATCGACGGTCATATCGGAAGATACGAGAATGTCACATATCTCCTGGCCGTGATTGTTAAGCCAGGCGATCCGCTCCCGCAGATCTGCGGACCGGCGGATGAATTCCTCTTCGTCCTTCGCCTGAACGAGTACCGTGACCTCTTCCTCCAAGATGGGAAGTTTCATCTCCCAGGCATCGAATTCCTCGTTAAACGGATACTGTTCCAGCATGCTCAGAGTACTCCCTTGGTCGACGGGATCTGATCTTTGAACTTCTCATCGATGGAGACCGCCGTCCGCAATGCGCGGGCAAATGCTTTGAACATCGCCTCGATCTTGTGGTGATCGTTGGCGCCGTAATCGCACTTGAGGTGCAAGGTCAATCCTGCGTTAAAGGATACTGCGCGGAAGAATTCCTCGACCAGTTCCGTTGCAAACTCACCGACATACTCGCCGCCGAACTCCACCTGAAGTACCAGGAACGGACGGCCGGAAATATCCAGTGAACACTGGGCCAGCGCCTCGTCCATCGGGATGGAGGAAAAACCATAGCGGTTGATGCCGCGCTTTTCACCGAGAGTCTCTGCGAGCATCTTGCCGATGACGATTCCGATATCCTCCGTGGTGTGATGTCCATCCACGTTCAGATCGCCCTCGCAGCAGATCGACAGATCCATGCCGCTGTGACGTGCCAGCAGATCCAGCATGTGATCCAGAAATCCTATGCCGGTATCGATATTACTCAGGCCGTTTCCATCCAGATCAAGCGAGCCCTTGATCTTCGTCTCTTTCGTATTTCTTTCCGTTGACGCACTTCTACTCATGCTTTCTCCTCTTCCGCGATCTCATCGACCGCTGCAAGCAATGTATCCATCTCCTCATCCGTTCCGATCGTAATGCGGAGATAATCCTTGATTCTGGGCTTATTAAAATACCTTACCAGTATACCTTTCTCGCGAAGTTTTGTGTAGACACATTCTGCAGACTGTAAAGAAGGCGATGCGAACAGGAAATTCGTCTTCGACTCCGGAACGGTCCAGCCTCTGGCTCGAAGTGCCTCGGCTATACGATCACGTGTCGCACAGATCTTTCTGACGTTTTCCATCACCCAGTCATTCTCTTCGATGGCCACAGAGGCCACACTCTGTGCGATCCGGTCTACCGGATAGGAATTGAAAGAATCCCGGATACGGCACAATCCTTCGATCAGTTCCTCATCTCCTACCGCAAAACCCAAACGCAGACCGGCAAGGGAATGGGATTTACTGAGGGTGCCGGTGACAAGCAGGTTCTTATACTTCGGGAGAAGGCTCCTTGCCGTCACTCCCGAGAATGCCGCATACGCTTCATCCACGAGCACCACATGATCCGGGTGTGCCTGAAGGATCTTCTCCACATCCGCAAGATCCATCAGGATCGAGGTCGGCGCATTGGGGTTGGCGAAAGCCACGCCTCCTCCTTTTTCGCTGCAAAAAGCACTGACGTCGATACGGAAGTCGTCCAGTAAGGGGATCTTCTTTAATCTGATGTTATACAGCTCTGCATATACCGGATAGAAACTGTAGGAGATATCCGGCACAAGAAGCGGAGCCGCCTCCTCTCCGGCTTCAAAGAAGGCCTGGAAAGAAAAGGCCAGTACTTCATCGGAACCATTCCCGCAGAAGACCTGTTCGGGATTTACTCCCAGTACTTTGGCCAGCTCCTGACGAACGATCAGAGAACTGGTCTCCGGATATCTGGCAAGGCTTCCTACATCCACATTCTCCAATATGTCCCGCACCTTCGGCGAGGCCGGGTACGGATTCTCATTTGTGTTCAGTTTAATGACTCTCTGCCCCGGTTTCGGCTGTTCACCGGCCACATAGGGTTCAATGTTTCTCGTTTTCTCATTCCAGAAACGGCTCATGGTTTCTTTTCCTCATTTCTAAACTTGCTTATTCTTCAAATCTGACTCTCACCGCGCTGGCGTGACACTCAAGTCCCTCGGCATCTGCAAAGGCAGCCACGTCCTTGTAGCAGTCGCGGAGCGATTCCTCGTTATAGCGCAGCACACTGATTTTCTTAAAAAAGTCACCTGTGTTCAGCGGCGAGAAGAATCTTGCCGTACCGGAAGTCGGCAATGTGTGATTCGGACCGGCGAAATAGTCGCCCAGCGGCTCCGGTGTGTAATTTCCGACAAAAATCGCACCGGCGTTGTTGATACGGTCGATGTAATTGTCCGGATCCGCCACGCAGAGCTCCAGGTGCTCAGGTGCCAGTTCTTCACTAAAGGCCAGCGCCGCTTCCATATCATCCACCACCAGGATCGCGCAGTAGGTCGGCAGGGACTTGGCGAGGATCTCCTTTCTAAGGCTCTTCTCGGATCTGCGGTCAACAGCCTCGTACACGGCATCGGCCAGTTTCTCACTTGTCGTCAGAAGGATGGCGGAAGCCAGTACATCGTGCTCTGCCTGAGACAGAAAATCCGCAGCTACGAATTCCGGCACGGCAGTGTCATCGGCAATGATCAGGATCTCACTGGGACCTGCGAACATATCGATATCGACCTGTCCGAATACCAGACGCTTGGCTGTATTCACATAGATGTTACCCGGGCCGCAGATCTTATCCACGCGCGGGATCGATTCCGTGCCATATGCCATGGCGCCGATCGCCTGCGAACCTCCGACCTTGTAGATCTCCGTCGCACCGGCAATACTCGCTGCCGCCAGAATGACCGGAGCGATAGATCCATCTGCACGAGGCGGGGTACAAAGTACGATCCGCGGGCATCCTGCCGCACGGGCCGGGATAACATTCATAAGAACGGTGGACGGGAGCGGCGCCGTTCCTCCCGGGACATAGATCCCCGCTACGGAGATCGGGCGTACGCGCATGCCGATCTCAGAACCCTTGGCTACATCCATCTTAAAGCCGGTCTCCACCTGTTTCTCGTGGAAAGCCAGGATATTGGCGGCCGCTTTCCGGATCACCTCGACAAGATTCGGATCCAACGAGGCAATGGCATCAGCGATCTCCTGATCGGTGACACGTACATTGGAACTGTCAATATCGGCCTTATCGAACTTCTTCGTGTACGCAAACACCGCCTTGTCTCCGTTCTTGCGGATATCATCCAGCACGGCGTTCACGGTATCGATGATGGGGCCCAGCTCCATCTTGCCGCGCATGCCCAATTCCTCACATATCTTTTTCAGTTCCCCCTTCGGGGCATTGATCTTCTTGCATTTCATATGCTTTCCCTTTCTGACGGCACTTTTGTGCCGGTTCTATTCTTCGGCTGTTTACTTGCCGCTTACCTGCTTTTTATTTTTCTTCAGCTGCCTTCTCGGCATTCTTGATCGCCACCTGCTTACGGAGGGCGTCAAGCATCGGTACGATCTCCGCTTCCTTCATCTTCATGGACACGCGGTTGACCACCACGCGGGCACTGATGTCTGCAACGACCTCCAGCACATCCAGACCGTTCTCCTTCAGGGTACGTCCGGATTCAACGATATCCACGATGACCTCGGCAAGCCCGATCAAAGGCGCCAGTTCCACGGAACCATTAAGTTTGATGATCTCAACGCTCTCCTTCTTTGTGCCTTCGAAGTAAGCCCGCGTGATGTTCGGATACTTGGAGGCAACACGCTTATTCGGGATCTGGTCCAGTTTGCCTTTCAGGGAAACCGGTCCGCAGACACACATGCGGCAGGCGCCGAAACCAAGGTCGATCACCTCGTAGAGATTCCTTCCTTCTTCAAGAAGCGTATCTTTACCGACCACGCCGATATCCGCGGCTCCGTATTCCACATAGGTCGGAACATCGGCAGGCTTAGCCATGATGAATCTCAGTCCCGTCTTCTCATCCTGCAATATCAGTTTTCTGGATTCTTCTCTTCCTGCAGAAACATCGTATCCCGCAGCCTCCAGAAGATCCAGCGCTTTTTGCGCCAGGCGGCCTTTGGACAAAGCAATTGTAATCATGTATTTTCCTCCTCCGTGTCTTCCTCTTCTTCCACAAATACGGCCTGATCGATACCGTGCAATTCTGCGTAGGCATCCAGTTCTTCTTCCGAAAGATGCCGGGTGTCTACAATTACCTTCAAGCCCGTTTCACGAAGTGCTTTTGCCGTGGCAAAAGCAGCCTTCCTCATGCCCTCGCCGTCCTTATATCCGACGATGGCATCGACTTTTACGAACTCCGGCAGTTTGTCCTGACGGCGAAGTGCGGTCAGGCACAGATTGATTCCGAGCGAAAAACCGACAGCGGAAAGGTCTCTTCCAAACGTGGAGACGACCTTGTTATAGCGGCCGCCGCCTAGGATCGGGAATCCCACTTCATAGGTGAATCCCTTGAAAATCATGCCGGTATAGTAATCAAGGCTCCGAAGCATACCGAGGTCGATGCTCACATACTGCAGAAGCTCATAGTCGGAAAGCGTATCCAGGATCTCTCTGAGATTCTTTAGTGCCGCACGGGAAACTTCATTTCCGACTTTCTTTTCGAAAGCATCCAGTACATCGTACGTGCCGAAGCGGTTGCTGATCATGTCCAGAAGCTCTTTGGCATCTTCGGAAAGTCCTAGTCTTTCTGCCGTTTTCTCAATGCGGACGATATCTTTCTGATCAATGGCGGTGGACAGCTCTGAAGCATCCTCCGGCGAGATCCCCCATTCTTCCACAAGACCGCGGAAGAACTCGACCTGACCGATCGAGATCTGAAGATCGGTAAGTCCCGTCATCAGTGCGGACTTGATGCCCAGCGCGATGACCTCTGCGTCGGCTTCCGCATCATCCAGACCCAGAAGCTCCACGCCCGCCTGTGAGAACTCCCGGAGCTTTCCGCCGCCGGACTCCTTGAAGCGGAACATGTTCTCAATGTAGGACAACCTAAGCGGCGGTTTCTCATCCTTCAGAAGTGTTGCCGCAAGTCTGGCCACCGGGATCGTTCCGTCATATCGCATCGCGATAATGCGTCCGTCCTTGTCGGTCATCTTATACATATCTTCCGTTGCCACGAAGTCGCCGCTTGAATAGACGTCATAATACTCGATCCCCGGGGTTTCCACTTCACTGTAGCCGTGAGCTGAAAAAAGCTCCCGCAGATCCGTCTCCATCTTTCTCTTCACGCTGGCTTCCTGTGGCAGAATGTCGATCACGCCATCCGGAGTATGAAACCGATAATTTCCCATGAGGTAGTCCTCCCTGTCTTTTTCATATATAATAGGTTAGATGCTATCGGATTATCCCAATGTAAAAGCACCGTTCCCGGCGACACTTTATCGCTTTATCTTGTTAAAGCGATAAAACATCATGTGTGTATTGTATTCGAGGGAAGTTCTTTTGTCAAGGAATAATCTATATATCCGCGGTATAATCAGATATGGCAGTTGGGGCAGGAGGCGCGTGCAATGATTATTTTACGGTTTATCTACGAGTATATTCTTTTCTTTGGCATATTCTTTTTCCTGATGAACCTCATCACATTCGCTTTGTTCCACTCAGATAAAAGAAAAGCCGAAAAACATGCTTTCCGTATCCCGGAGCGCGATCTTCTCGGATTCTCGGCTTGTTTCGGCGCACTCGGCGGAATACTGGGCATGGTCCTTTTTCACCATAAGACCAGAAAACCGAAGTTCTACGTACTTGTTCCGCTCTTTGCGGTCCTTCAGCTGATACTGATCATTATGATCTTTGTTTACGCATAAGAAAGGATGACCTATGAGATATTTTGTCGCTTCCGACATCCACGGCTACCCCGAATACTGCGAGAAGATCTTAGAGGCGTACGACCGTGAAAATGCCGACCGTTTAGTCCTTCTCGGTGATCTTCTTTACTTCGGCCCGCGAAATCCCCTCGGACCCACTTACGATCCCAAGGGCGTGATCGCTCTTCTGAACGCACGGAAAGAAGACCTCCTCTGCGTCCGCGGTAACTGTGATTCCGATGTGGATCAGATGGTTCTGGAATTTCCGATCATGGCAGACTACGCCGTTTTAACGCTTGGAAAAAGACTGGTGTACTGCACGCATGGTCATGTCTTTCATCCCGATTATCTTCCGCCTCTGAAGTCCGGGGATATCCTTTTGACCGGACACACCCACGTGGTGGCCTGCGAAGAGCTTCCCGGCGGGATCCTCTATCTTAATCCCGGATCCCCATCCTATCCAAAGAAAGATACCCATCGCGGATACCTGATCTTAAGTGAAGACGAAGTGCTTTTCAAAGATCTGGATGGAAATCTCATGAACCGGTATGCGCTATAACAAAAAAAAGCGCGGTGTTTAGTAACCGCGCTTTCCTTCCATTGATTCGTCGTTGTCGATCCAATCCTGGACCATCACTTCCCGGTATTCATCTTTGTTGTCACGCACAATGACTTTCTCGATACCTGCGTTAATGATCATCTTCTTGCAAAGCGAACAGGAATTGGACTTCGCAATATAGTCGCCGGTCTTGGCGTCATATCCTGCTAGATACATCGTCGCACCGATCATCTTATCACGACTGGCGCTGATGATGGCATTCTGTTCCGCATGTACGCTTCTGCAGAGCTCGTAGCGCTCTCCTCTGGGGATCTGAAGCTGCTCCCTGACGCAAGTGCCCACATCTGAACAATTCTTCCGTCCGCGCGGAGCACCGACATACCCTGTAGAAATAACTTCATCATTCTTTACGATAACGGCGCCGTAGTGCCTGCGAAGGCATGTGCTTCGCTTGGCAACCACTTCCGCCAGATCGAGATAGTAATTGATTTTATCGCGGCGTTCCATGAATTCTCCTTACACCTCAACGACCGTAATTCGAACACCCACATCAGTCAGAACATCCGGAATGCTGCAGGAGAAGCTGATCGCATCCACTCCGGTGATCGTGTACGAGGTAGAATACGATGCCGAGAAAGGAATATCTATAGCAGTCGGATCGCTATCTTGTGGCGTCGCCATGTACCAGGTACCCTTTACCGTTTCCGTGCCATCCGTTATCGAAGCCGAGAAAGCTCGATCCAGGCTGGTATTTGTCGCCGTGATGGACATCGTAACCACATATGTGGAGTTTACAGAGAGAGTATCCACAGTTCCATCACCGGTGAGCATCCAGGAATCCTTCGGTTCCGGAGAAGCCGTAATATTCAGTTCCGGTGCCGCACAAAGACGCTTCCAGTAAACGTCATCGTCCGGATCGGCCTCATTCTTCCACTGGATCTGATCTTCCGTTACCGTTGCACCGGTACTGGGATCTACACTCAATACCACATCCTGTACCAGTCTCAGATCGATGCCTCCTGTGATATCGGCATCTTTTCCGTTTGTTCCCTTAAGCTCGGATTTATCGATCAGTTTTCTCCACTCCTGATCGTCTCCGGATGTATATCTCCAGCAGATACGCTCATCTCTGGCCGGAATTGTCGTAACGAAATTGCCCTCATCATCGTAAACATCCTGAGCCGGCATCGGAGGTCTGACCGTCAGCTCGATCTCACGGCCGTCGGCACCATCCTTACCATTAGTACCTGCAGGACCTTTGATCGTGTCAAGCAAAACCAGATTATCCCAATCGGAGTTCGGGTCATCCTTGTACTTCCACTGGATGTAATCGCCATAGCTGCGAAGTTCAATGGCTTTACCGTCTGTACCACTCTTACCTGTCAGCTTATCCAGCGTAATCAGTGTCTGGTAGGAGGTATCATCCTCGCCATCGTATTTCCACTGAATCTCAGTATCAGTAACGTTGATCTTAACGTTCTTACCATCTTTACCGGGAAGACCGGGCTCACCTGTCGGTCCCTGATCACC
>JAFZQI010000034.1 GCA_017620475.1 Clostridiales bacterium
ATCCAGGTATTTGAAGGCTATGTGATTGCACGTAAGGGCGGCGGTCTTTCTGAGACCATGACAATTCGCCGTCTCTCCTATGGAGTTGGTGTTGAGCGTGTTTTACCCGTTCATTCTCCTAACATTGATAAGATTGAGATCGTCCGTAAGGGCCGTGTAAGAAGAGCGAAGCTTTATTACCTGCGTGGTCGCGTTGGTAAGGCAGCTAGAATTACTGAGAAGCTTTCTTCTAAGAAGTAATTCAAGATTAAATTGCTTACGAAAAGAAGAACTGCTGCACATGGTGCGGCAGTTCTTTTTTGTTCGCTTCATTCTTTTTCTACGTGAAAAGGACCGTGTCGCTAATTCACGGTCCTTGTTCAACATTTGGAGGGTAAAATATGAAATTGGAGGGTAGAAAATATCTTCTTTAGTAGATTTTATCTTCTCTAGAAGATGTTTTTATTGTACCTTTCATTGGGGGGCTTTTTCCTAAATGAACTGTCATCTGACAGTTTTGTCATCTAATGAGATACTATTTTTCGGGTTCTAGAAGTCCTTCATGTAGACCTCGAAAAGCTCGGAAAAGTCACCCTTCGTGATCCAGAAGTTTCTAAAATCGATCGGATCGACTTCTTCGTAGGCAAATGCTTTGACATAGTCCTTGATCGCTTCGAAAAAAGCATCTTCGCCCATTTCCTGATACATGTGGAATATCAGTGCCGCGCCTTTGTAATAGACTTCGCCGTACTCTTCAGGATGACTCTGATAGTCATAGATCGTGTCGTTGAGGTCAATGGAGAAGTCGCCGTCGACCTTCCCGGAGTATTCGTCGTATACGCCCTGATCTTCATTCTTGAATGCTTCAAAGAACGTGTATTCATCCTGTCCTTCGTTGAAATGCTCACAGTACAGTCCCTCAAAGAAAAGGCACATGCCTTCATCGATCCAGGGGTAACGGATCTCGTCATTTCCGATGATGCCGTAGAACCACTGATGAGCGATGCCGTGAGCGGTGGAACAGGTGAGCATATTCGCAAGATACATCTGATCTTCTGAAGTATTATCCTTGATTAACGCATCCTTGGTCTCGGGATCGACTGTCAGCATGACTAGTCCGGGATACTCCATACAGCCGGTACCGGCAGGGCTGGCGGTACAGACAAGATTTAATGTATCGTAGGGATACCCGCCAAGGAGCGAATTGAAATACGAAAGGGCCTTCTTGGCCACTTCCAATACATGTTCACCGCAATTTACGTAAGTTTTCGGGAAGAACACGTTGATGGCGATGTCTTCGTACTCTTCACAAAGAAACTCCAGATCGGAAGAAATCGTGAAAGCAAAGTCCCGCACGTCGTCTGCCGCGTATTCTCCCTGGCAGAGCCGGCCGGTGGATGCAACCAGATAACCATCCGGAACATCGATCGTGACGCGATAATCTGCAATATCTGTGTAGAAGGCGTCTCCGATATCAGTGTACGGCTGACAAAGCCAGCTCCCGTTTTCGAAAATGGCAGGGGTGATCAGTGCGTTTCCGAGATTGTATGTATTCCCCTCATAGCCGAAACGGCCGGCCATTGACGGGATCTTTACGGTATAACTCATATTGATCTCGATATACAGTTCTTCTTCAAGAGTCGTCGGAAGCGTAAGGCTATATACGGTACCGTTGACTTGCTTGAGTTCGACTTCCTTTCCGCCGACCCGGACGCTATTGACCTCGATTCCTCCACCTTTATCGGCGAAGGCTTGGGGGATCAGGTTGAAATAGATCTCGTTCTGAGCGGCTCCGGTGTAGTTGATGTAGGTCAGACGGTGATCGACGCTGATGCTTTTCGAGATATCGTCGAATTTGATGGAAACGTTGTTTTGGGATTTCAGGCGGCCGATCTTGTTCTTGATCTTATCAGAGTCGGTATGCCCTGCAGCAAGGACTCCTTCGTCATCAGTGTCGTCCTCCTGTGCACTATCTTTTCCGTTGGTCTTATTGTTTTCTTCATCTTCTGAAGAGGCCCGGGGTATAGCAATATTCAGTTTTTGTGATGCATCGTGGGATGTCGTTTCAGATTTCGCTTGGCAGGCAGCCCCGGAAAGAACGACCGATGCAAGCATAAAGGATAAGAATGTCTTTCTCATGTGGTATCTCCTGTCTTTGATTTTGTAATGCTCTCATTTTAGTTTTCTTTGATCGGGCGTAATATTTCTAAACCGTCATCTGACAGTTTTGTCACTTCAAAGATGCGGTATGATATAATGCTAAAAGACAGTATTTTGTAGGAAAAACGGAGAGATGTATGGCGGAAGCAAAAGGTAATATCAACTGGTTCCCGGGTCACATGCGGAAGGCCTTAAACGAGGTGTCCGATAAGCTCAAGTTCGTAGATATCGTGTTTGAAACGGTGGATGCGCGTATCCCCATCTCCAGCCGCAATCCCGAACTGGATTCACTCGTGGCGAAGAAACCGCGCATCGTGGTGCTCAATAAGGCCGATCTGGCAGATGAAAGAGTCACATCCGATTGGCTTTCTTTCTATAAGTCGCAAGGGATCGCAGCGATTGCTATCGATGCTTCTCATAAAAAAGGCCTGGATAAGCTTCGTTCGATGGCGGTTGAGGCATGCTCGGATGTTCTCGCGAAAGCGGAGAGTAAGGGCCGTATCGGACGTCCTGTGCGTGCTATGGTGGTCGGTGTACCGAATTCGGGCAAATCCACTTTGATCAACGGGCTTTGTAATCGGAAGATTGCCATAACAGGGGATATGCCCGGTGTTACACGTGACTTTAAATGGGCGAGATCGGACGGCCAGCTGGAACTGATGGACATGCCCGGTGTTCTTTGGCCGAGACTGGGTACGCCCAGAAATCAGCTTGTACTGACGTTAACAGGTGCGGTAAAGGTGGAGGTCGTTGATGTAGTCGATGTGGCTTTTGCCGGTATGAAACTGATCGAGAAACTGTATCCGTCCGAATTCTACACCCGTTATAAACTGGCGCCGGAAGGCGACGAGGATTATATCGAAGACGATTACGAGCGTTTCGAGGCAGCTGCCAGGAACATGGGATGTATCCTTTCCGGCGGACGCATCAATGACGAGCGATTTGCCAAACTTTTCTTAGATGATTTCCGCAATATCCGGATCGGCAGGATCTCGCTGGAAACACCGGATGCACCGAAGGAGTAAACGATGACAAGAGAAGAAAAACTGAAAGAAAAATACGAAGTCATGTCCGCTTTTGAAAAAGAGTGTGCGGAACAGGGAATGCCGCTATGTTGCGGCATTGATGAGGCGGGAAGAGGCCCGCTGGCTGGCCCGGTCGTGGCCGCAGCTTGTATTCTGGATCCTGATAAACCGATCTATGGCCTCGATGATTCCAAGAAACTATCTCCGAAGCGCCGTGATGCCCTGTACGACGAAATCGTGGCCAATGCGAAGTGTTTCTGCGTGATCCGTGTTGAGCCGGAAGAGATCGACCGGGTGAATATCCTTGAAGCAACGAAGAATGCGATGCGGGCGGCGGTCAAAGGTCTTCTGATAAATCCGGATGTGCTTCTGATCGATGCGGTCAATCTTTCGGGGACGGGTATTCCGGTTAAACCGATCATCAAAGGTGATGCAAAGACGACTTCCAGTGCGGCGGCCTCGATCCTTGCGAAGGTCTCCCGTGACCGGATCATGGAAGATTACGATAAGGAGTATCCAGGATACGGATTTGCCCAACATAAGGGATACGGTACAGCTGCTCATTATGCGGCGATCCATGAACTTGGGATCTCGCCGATCCATCGCCATTCGTTCTTAAAGAAGATGCATTGACTTTGGAGGAAATGCCGTGACAAGAAATCAGGACATCGGAAAGAGGTCGGAGGAGTTTGTCGCGCAGTTCCTGATCCGTCGCGGATGCGTGATCCTGGCTAGGAATTATTCGGTTCATAATGTCGGGGAGATCGATATCATCTGCAAGTATAAAGAGAAGATCCTGGTGATTGAGGTGAAGTCCAGAAGTACTAGCATGAATTACGGGACACCGGAAGAAGCGGTGACAAAGTCGAAACAGAATAAGATCCTTCACACAACGGCAGAGTACTGCCGGGAGAATAAGATCTCTTTAGACCGCGTCTCGTATTTCGTCGCCGGAGTGACGCACGATACATGCGGCAATCCGGTGAAAGTGCAGTTTACCCCGTTTTTTGATTAAACGGGATGAATATTAAGTTTTAATGAGAATGATCTATGATGGTTGGTGATTTGCGAAAATTCAATAAATGGCGGAGAGTCTTGGTGGCTTTCTTTCTGTCTTTCTCATTTGCTTTAACCTGTTCTTGCTCCACGTCTCGAAAAGAATCGCTTCATTCTTCCGATTCTTCCGTTACAACAGAGACTTCGGTTCGTCCAGAATCAGTGGATTCGTTAGAAACGGAATCTTTATCGGATCCTTCTTTGACTGAAGAATCAGTAATTGCTTCCTCAAGTGACGAAACGGGATCGAGCGTCTCTGTGACGGAAGAGAATCCTTCCTCGTTAGAAGAGCCTGAGGTTTCTTCAGCAGAATCGTCCGAAAATGTTACCGATTCTTCAGTTGAAGAGTCTTCTATTTCCAAGGAAACGGAAGCAGAAACAATCGGGTTTGAAGTATATTTTCTGGATGTCGGGCAGGGAGACTCCGCCCTGGTCTGTTGCGATAATCACTATATGCTGATCGATGGCGGTCCGTCGAAGAGTTCAGATGTGGTCTACTCCTTTTTGAAGAATCATGAGATCACGAATCTGGATTATATTGTTGCCACACACCCGGATGAAGATCATATCGGCGGAATTCCCGGAGCTTTGGAATTTTCAGAAGTTGAGGAGTTTCTCAGCCCTGTAGAGGATGACGACAGCTATTCTTTTCGAAGCATCCTTGACCGCTTACAAAAACAACAGGCTGAATTCGTTGTTCCTTCTTGTGGAATGGAGTTTGATTTGGGAAGTGCCCATTGTTTCGTTGTCGGCCCGGTGGAGAATGCGGGGAAACTGAATAACCGTTCTATCGTGATCCGGATCGTCTATGGCAACACATCATTTCTTTTTACCGGTGACGCCGAGTCAGAAGAAGAGGAGTCGATCCTTCAATCGGGACAGACGCTTTCTTCAGATGTAATGAAAGTCAGTCATCACGGTAGTGAATACTCTACGACGGATATGTGGCTTGATGCCGTCCGGCCTTCTATAGCCATTATCTCCTGTGGACAGGGCAATGATTTCGGATTCCCGACGAATCCCGTTCTGGAACGCTTGAAGGAACATGGTATTTCAGCATATCGTACCGATCTTCAAGGGGATATCCTCGTAAGATCGGACGGGGAGACGATCTCTGTCGAAACAGAAAAAGAGACTGATATGGATGTCTTTTCTGCTCCTGAAATCGAACCGGCCGAGCCGGATGACGGACTTGAACATGATTACATCATTAATACCAAGACAGGTAAATTCCATAAGCCCGACTGCGAAGCCGTTTCTAAGATGGATGAGAAGAACAGGAAAGAATACCACGGGACAAGAACTTCGTTGATTGAAGAGGGCTATGTACCGTGTAAGATGTGCAATCCATAGAATTAGCGCGCGTATACTATATTACCTTGTTAAAATGCCATCGAAGGACCCGTGAAAACGGGTTCTTTTGTATATTTCGTCGAATTGTATTCTATATATTGCAAGTTGCTTGCCAAAATCTTTCAAATATAACATAATAGTCTAGGTTTTGAGCGCGTTGT
The DNA here is from genome assembly GCA_017620475.1 of Clostridiales bacterium. GTDB lineage: Bacteria > Bacillota > Clostridia > Saccharofermentanales > Saccharofermentanaceae > Scatonaster. The sequence goes on from JAFZQI010000034.1 coordinate 5,735, forward strand.
GTTTTTGAAAAATGCAGGACAGAAAAGAAAAAGTTTCTTTTTCAAGTGCTTTTCGAGAAGAATGACGACTCAAAAACGCAAAAAATTAGAACACAAACATTTGGCAAGGAGGCCGGGATCAATGAAGACCTATCGTGAGTTAAGTAAGGCGGAGTTACAGGATACTCTTAAGATTCTGGAAGTAAGATACAATGAGCTGAAATCCAGAAATTTGGCTCTGGACATGACGCGCGGTAAGCCGAGCCCGGACCAGCTTGATATTGCAAATGAAATGCCGACTCTCCTGGATACGGATAATCTGAAGGCCGAAGGTGGCGCGGATTGCCGTAACTATGGCGTTCCGAACGGACTTCCCGAGTCACAGAAACTTTTCGGGGAGATCCTCGGGATTGATCCGAGTCTTGTTACAGTCGGCAATAACTCCAGCTTGCAGCTGATGTATGATACACTTTCCCGTTCTCTGATCTTCGGTGAGATCGAGTCTTCAAAGCCCTGGGGACAGATCCCGAATCGTAAGTGGCTGTGCCCGGTACCGGGTTATGACAGACATTTCCTTGTGACGGAGACTCTCGGTTTCGAGCTGATTCCGGTTCCGCTCAGTGAAGACGGTCCGGATATGGATATGATCGAGAAGCTTGTTGCTGAGGATGAGAGCATCCTGGGTATGTGGGCGATGCCGCTCTACAGCAATCCGGACGGATATATCTATTCCGAGGAAGTATGTAAGCGTCTTGCTTCCATGAAGACCGCAGCTCCGGATTTCCGTATTCTCTGGGATAATGCCTATTTGGTTCACCATCTCTACGACGAGCCGGAAAGACAGGGTACACTTCCGGATATTCTGAAGCTTTGCCGCGAGGCGGGAAACCCGAACCGTGTTTACGAGTTCGCTTCCACAAGTAAGATCACCTTTGCCGGTTCCGGTATTGCCTGCATGGCGGCCAATGAAGAGAATACGACCCGCGCCCGCAAGTATCTGGGTGTACAGTCCATCGGACCGAACAAGATCGTTCAGCTGATGCATGCGAAGTATATCCCGAACCTTGAAGCGGTGAAAAAGGTCATGTCCAAGCAGGCGGAGATCCTCCGTCCGAAGTTTGAGACGGTTCTCAAAGTGTTGGATGAAGAGTTCCGCGGTGCCGGTATTGCACGCTGGAATGCGCCTCTGGGCGGCTACTTCATCTCCGTTTACCTTATGGACGGAACAGCCAAGGAAACGGTAAGACTGGCCAAGGAGTGCGGCGTGGCCTTTACTCCGGCAGGCGCGACCTACCCCTACAAGAAGGATCCGAACGACAGCAACCTGCGTATTGCTCCGAGCTTCCCGAGAGTTTCTGATATTGAAACAGCCGTTACAGTTTTCGCGGTTTGTGCTAAACTAGCAGCAGTAAGAAAACTTCTGGAGGAGTGAGCCATGAAAGATATCTACGAAAGCCCGCTGAATTCGCGTTACAGCAGCCCTGAGATGAAGGCGATCTTTTCGCCTGACCATAAGTTTAAGACCTGGAGACAGCTTTGGATCTATCTTGCTTCCGCGGAAAAAGAATTGGGCCTTAACATTACCGATGAGCAGATCGCGGAGCTCGAGGCCGCTAAGGATGATATCAATTATGACGTTGCGGCACGTGAGGAGAAGCTTGTCCGCCATGACGTTATGGCGCACGTGCATGCTTATGGTGAGCAGTGCCCGAAGGCAAAGGGCATCATCCACCTGGGTGCGACATCCTGCTATGTCGGCGACAACACCGATATTCTTTTGATGCGTGAAGCCCTGATTCTGACCCGTAAGAGACTTGTTGTTGTGATCGACAAGCTTGCGAAGTTCGCCGACGAGTATAAGGCGATGCCGACACTGGGCTTTACCCATTTCCAGCCGGCTCAGCTTGTCACAGTCGGTAAGCGTGCGACGCTGTGGCTGCAGGATCTTCTGATCGATCTGGATGAGCTCGACTATACACTTTCCTGCCTTAAGCCTCTTGGCTGTAAGGGTACGACCGGTACACAGGCCAGTTTCCTGGATCTTTTCCAAGGTGACCACGAGAAGGTCGAAATGCTTGACAAGATGATCGCGGAAAAGATGGGATTTGAAGCTTCCATCTCCGTTTCCGGCCAGACCTATACAAGAAAACTGGATGCCAAGGTTCTCAACACCCTTTCCGGTATTGCGACCTCGGCCCATAAGTTCAGCAACGATATCCGTCTCCTCCAGCACCTCAAGGAGATCGAGGAGCCCTTCGAGAAGACTCAGATCGGTTCTTCCGCTATGGCCTATAAGCGCAACCCGATGCGTTCTGAGCGTATCTGCTCGCTGTCCCGTTACGTGATTTCTGCCGCGCTCAACCCGGCGATGACGGCTTCTGAGCAGTGGTTCGAGAGAACACTGGATGACTCCGCCAATAAGCGCATCAGTGTTCCGGAAGCGTTCCTCGCGGTCGATGCGATCCTGAGCATTTATCAGAACGTAGTGTCCGGACTGGTCGTTTACCCGAAGATGATCAGAAAACACATCATGGATGAGCTGCCGTTTATGGCTACCGAGAACATCATGATGGAGGCCGTTAAGCGCGGCGGTGACCGTCAGGATCTGCACGAGAAGATCCGTGTGCATTCCATGGCCGCAGGTAAGGTCGTCAAGGAAGAGGGCAAGCCCAACGATCTTCTGACACGTATTGCCGAAGATCCGGCATTCGGACTGGATAAGAATTCCCTTGATTCGCTTCTTGATCCGGCACTCTATATCGGCCGCTGCCCTGAGCAGGTAACATCCTTCTTGAATAACGATGTCAAGCCTGTCCTGGAGATGTACGGTGAGTACCTCGACATGGAGGAACCTGAACTGAACGTATGAGCATTTATTTTGACAATAGTGCGACCACGAAGCCACTTCCCGAAGTGGCTCGTTTGGTATATGAAACCCTTTGCGGTGAAGAGACTTTCGGTAACCCCGGATCCCTCCACCGCCTTGGCGTTCTGGCCGAAAAAAACTTAAATGCCAGCGCGGAGAAGATTGCTTCCGTCCTTTCCTGTAAGAAAGAGGAACTCTTCTTTACATCCTGCGGCTCGGAGTCCGTAAATACGTCGATCATGGGCTATGTGCATGCCAATCCCAGGATGGGAAAGAAGATCATTTCGACCAGAACGGAGCACAAGGCTTCTTTGGAGTCTTTGTCCCGCCTTGAGCAGGAGGGATATGAGGTCTGCTACATTCCCGTAGGTCTTGACGGCCGTCCTGATTTGGATGCTTTGGAAAAAGAACTGGATGAAAATACGGCGCTGCTTACGTTTACACACGTGAATAACGAGAGCGGAGCGATATTGCCGCTTTCGGATATCATTGCTATCCGGAATAAGAAGAACAGAAATACGAAGATCCACTTGGATTGCGTACAGTCTCTGGGCAAACTTCCCATTGCACTTTCCCGTATGGGTGTCGACATGGCGTCCTTCTCGGGACATAAGATCCATGCGCTAAAGGGATTCGGTCTTCTTTACATAAAGACCGGTGTACGAGTCCAGCCACTGATCCTCGGCGGCGGACAACAGAAGGGGATGCGCTCCGGAACACAGAGCCCCTACTTAGCAAGTGCTTTTGCCTTGGCGTTAGAAAAAGCCTATGAAGACATTGATGGAAACCTGGAAAAAATGACTGCTCTTCGCGATGGCTTTTCTTCGGAACTGGAGAAGATCGGCGCGGCGATCCTTTCACCGAAGGATGCCCTCCCATATGTGTTAAATGTATCTTTTCCGTCCTTTCAGTCCGAAACCATGTTACACTGTTTAGAGGAACGGGGGATCTATGTTTCGACCGTATCGGCGTGCTCGAGCAAGATAAAAGCCGTGAGCTACGTGCTTTTGGAGATGGGCGTGAGGAGAGAACTGGCGAAGAATGCCGTGCGTTTCAGCTTCAGCCGTTTCAACACGAAAGACGAGATGGATGCGGCGATTGCGGCAATATCTGAAATCTACGAGAAGTATAAGGTCTGATAGACACCGTAACCCCCCATAAGACAGTGCTTTTTGAAAAGGAAAGAAAAGCGGAAAAAACAGGAGATTAAATCAATGAGTAACACCTACCAAACGATCATCTTGGCGAGAATGGGCGAGATTGCCTTAAAGGGCTTAAACCGCGGAAAATTCGAGCGTCAGCTCATGGACAACATGCGCTGGAGACTCAAAGAATACGGTGCTTTTTCTATCGTACAGAGCCAGTCGCGGATCTGGATCGAACCAAAGGACAGTAATCCCGCTGTGCTGGACGATAAGGAAAACGCCGAGCAGGTGCTGCGTGCGGTGACACAGGTCTTCGGACTTGTGTCCGCCAGTCTTGTGCGCCGTTTCAGCGGGGACATGGAGGACATTAAGGCTCAGGCGAAGCATCTGACGGATGATATCTTGGCAGAACACGACTATAAGACCTTCAAGGTAGAAAGTAAGCGTGGAAATAAGCGCTTCCCTCTGGCATCTCCGGAGATCTGTGTGGATGTGGGCGAGGCGATATTGATTGCTCATCCGGAACTGACGGTGGATGTTCATGAGCCGGATTTTACGATCTTTGTGGAAGTCCGCGAGGATCTGTATGTGTACAGTGAGAAAGTCGAAGGACATAGAGGACTTCCGGTTGGAACAGCGGGGAAGGGTATGCTCCTTCTTTCCGGCGGTATCGACAGCCCGGTGGCCGGCTACATGATGGCTTCCCGAGGGATGCAGCTTGAGGCGATCTATTTCCATTCGTATCCGTATACCAGTGAACGTGCGTTGGAGAAGGTCAAAGATCTGGCGCGTATCGTATCCCAGTATTCCGGCACGATCCTGCTGCACGTCTGCAATTTCACTGACATCCAGCTGAATCTTTACAAGAACAGCCCGCAGGACATGCTGACGATCACCATGCGCCGTGTGATGTTCGAGATCGCCGAAGAACTGGCGAACAAGCAGGGCTGTAAGTGCCTGATCACCGGTGAGTCTTTGGGTCAGGTGGCCAGCCAGACCATCGAGGCGATCCAGATCACGAACGAAGTGGTCAAGACCATGCCTGTATTCCGTCCTCTGATCGGACTTGATAAGGAAGAAACATGTAACATCTCCCGCCGGATCGGGGCTTTTGAGACGTCGATCCTGCCTTATGAGGACTGCTGTACGGTTTTCGTGGCGAAGCATCCGAAGACCCATCCGCAGAAGAAGCACATCATTGAAGCAGAAGAAAAACTCGATATTCCAGCACTTGTGAAGCAGGGCGTTGAGGGCATCGAGACCTATAAGATCGAGCGTACGGCGAAGACGTAAGAATAATAGAGGCATGGAACAAGTGCTTTTCAAAAAGATTCGCGGCTTACGGAGATGAAACTATGTATCTGAGACAGGGAATTCTGAAATTACTCAAGGTGAAGAACGTGCTTCTGATGATTGCAGGTATTTTCTTCATTTTTGCCGGTTCATACAATATCATCGACCTTCTGATCACTTATCGGAACGACATCGACACGGCGCTTCACGCTAAGGCGATGCCGGGTTCCATCGATTGGGTGCTGATGGGGATGGTATTCATCATTGTGGCGACATTTTCCAGAAAACTCATGGGTGATGCGCGTTTCTATTCCAGCTATTTTGAGGGATCCCTTGATGGAAGGATCCGTTTTAAGGATCTGGCGAGAGTGAGCGGAAAGCCTGCATTCGTTGTTGTTGCCGAGCTTTTCCTGTTCCGGTTTCTGTACATGAAAAAGTTCTCATTTGTAACCATTGAAGGACAAAAGGTCATTGAACTTTTCAGCAAGAAGACGCTTTGTGAGTGCAAGACCTGCGGTGCGCCGGTGAATAAACGCGATTACTTTGTGGGTGTCTGCAATTATTGCGGAAGTTCCGATGTCTTTGCCAAGATCCTGGCGGGCGATCGTTTCTACAGTATCACAAGTGAGGTGAAGCAGGGCTTGAATCGCCCGGAGTATTATAAAGGCAAGAATCTTGATGTAAAGAAAAACCTTTTCCGTGCGCTTCTGATCATCGGTCTCGGTTTTGCATTCCTTTGCGCTTTCATGTTTGGAACCAGCGCCTCGGATTATAACAACAAAGATTACCTCAACAAGAAACTGCTGGATCCGACGAATCACTTTTCGTCTTACGATCAGATCCGTTCGCAGTTGATCTCTCTCATGATATTCGGGGCGATTCTGTTTGTCATCCTGATTGTATTGGCGATCAGAAGAATACTGAAAGTTCTGTTTATCGGGGAAGCGGAGGACTGCGCCCTGTTCTTCTCGAAAAGCGCTAAGCCTTTTATTCCGACCTCCGAGATTCCGTCGGTCAAGGCCAAAGGGGAGAAGAAGATCCTCCGTGTCCGCGGTGCGCTTCGTAACGGGTATCTGGCCAACTGTACTTTAGAGATGCACGATGATGAGATGAAGGTGGCGCTGGCCAAGAAGATCGTGAAGGATACCTGTCCGAGCTGTGCTTTGCCAATCGTCGGAGCCGTAGATGAGAATTATACATGTCAGGTCTGCGGGAACAAAATCATGGGAGTGATAGAAAAAAAGTAATTGATCAGAAGGGAAAGAAAAAGTTTCTCGCGCTGGTCCTCGGCTTTGCCTGCGAGGCGCTTCGAATTCTTTTTCTTTCCCTTATCTGTCCACTTCTTTTATACTCCAGTATGTTTTTTGAATGGCTTGCTTTTTTGTGCAGTTTCACTCAGTTTTTCTCTTTACGACAAGTGATTATTTCGGTATCATATTAGGGTAATTTTGTATCACATTGTTGGAGGTATCCCATGTTTGAACATATTAAAGCAGAAGATCCTGAGGTATTTCAGGCGATTACACAGGAAGTTGAGCGTCAGCGCAATAAGATCGAACTGATCGCTTCCGAGAACTTCGTAACGGAGGCGGTCCTTGAGGCAGCCGGTTCGCCGCTTACGAATAAGTATGCGGAGGGATACCCGGGAAAGAGATATTACGGCGGATGCGAATATGTTGATATCGTTGAGAGCCTCGCTATCGAGCGTGTGAAGAAACTCTTTGGTGCTGAGCACGTGAACGTGCAGCCACACTCCGGTGCACAGGCTAATACCGCTGTTTATTTTGCGATCCTTGAGCCGGGCGATACGATCCTCGGTATGGATCTTTCTCACGGCGGTCACCTGACACATGGTATGAAACTGAATGTTTCCGGCCGTACCTATCACTCCGAGTTCTATCAGGTAGATCCTGAGACCCAGACCACCAACTACGATAAGCTCCTGGAGCAGGCCAAGGAAGTAAAGCCGAAGGTCATCGTTGCCGGCGCTTCCGCTTATCCGAGAATCATTGACTTCAAGAAGTTCCGTGAGATCGCCGATGCAGTCGGTGCGTACCTCTTTGTAGATATGGCTCACATCGCAGGCCTCGTTGCTGCAGGCCTTCACCCGAATCCGGTACCGTATGCCGATTTCGTTACTACAACTACACATAAGACGCTTCGCGGTCCTCGCGGCGGTATCATCATGTGCAAGGAAGAATACGCAAAGAAGATCGATTCTGCCGTATTCCCGGGCCAGCAGGGCGGACCGCTGATGCACATCATCGCTGCCAAGGCGGTTGCCTTTAAGGAAGCACTTACTGATGAGTTCCGCGCTTACCAGGGACAGATCGTGAAGAATGCTGCAGCAATGGCGGATGAGCTCATGAAGAAGGGCGTGAATCTGGTTTCCGGCGGTACGGATAACCACCTGATGCTTATCGATCTTCGCGGAACTGGCGTTACCGGTAAGGAACTCCAGCTGCGTCTGGATGATGTCAACATCACCGCAAACAAGAACACCATTCCTTTCGATCCCGAAAAGCCGTTCGTAACTTCCGGTGTTCGTGTCGGTACAGCAGCAGTTTCTGCTCGCGGCATGAAGGAAGAGGATATGGTGATTATCGCTGATTGTATTGCCAAGGCGATCTTCTCCTTCGAAGAGAGTAAGGAAGAGATCAAGGCTGAGGTAGCCAAGCTGACTGCGAAGTATCCGCTCTATCCGGATATGCGGTATTGATCCTCGGACAGTGCTTTTCCGGAAGAAGGAATAAGAGCAGTAAGAGGAAAAGGAAAGTAAAATGAGCGCGAATGAAGAGTATGCCAAGAGAGAACCTTTAGCTTTCCGTATGGCGCCGCGCTCGCTTTCTGAGTATATCGGCCAGGAGCACATCCTGGGCGAAGGAAAAATGCTACGAAGGATGATTGAGGCAGACCGTCTGTCCTCGATCATCCTTTTTGGTCCTCCGGGTACGGGAAAGACGGCACTGGCGCGTTTGATCGCGCATACGACCTCCGCCAAGTTTGAACGGATCAATGCTGTGACGGCAGGCGTTTCCGATATTAAGCGTATTGTGGAGGATGCGAAGAATCCGATCCTTACCCCCAATGGAAGGGTCGTGTTATTTGTAGATGAGATCCATCGGTTCAATAAGCTTCAGCAGGACGCGCTCCTTCCGCATGTCGAGGACGGGACGGTCATTCTTATCGGTGCCACTACGGAGAACCCTTTCTTTGAGGTCAATAAGGCTCTGATCTCCCGTTCGACGGTTCTATCACTGAAGCCTCTCACGGATGAGAATATCATTTCGATCCTGAGACAGGCACTTCATGATAAGGAGAGAGGGCTTGGTAATGAGCCGATCGAGATATCTGACCGGACCCTTGCTTATATTGCTGATCTTTGTAACGGAGATGCCCGTATCGCGCTTCGTTCCTTGGAACTTGCATATATTACCACGCCTCCGGACGATAAAGGTGTGATTACGATCGACGAGACCATTATGCAGGGCTGCATGCAGAAGAGATCTCTGGCGTTTGATACGGACGGGGAGAGCCACTATGACAATATTTCCGCAATGATCAAGTCGATGCGCGGAAGTGATCCGGATGCGGCAATCTTCTACCTGGCAAGAGCGCTTCATTCCGGGGAGGACATTGAGTTCCTGGCAAGACGTATCCTGATCTGTTCTTCAGAAGATGTCGGTATGGCGAATCCGAATGCGATCCTCGTTGCGATGGCCGCGTATCAGGGTGTTATGGCTGTCGGGATGCCGGAAGCACGTATCCTGCTTGCGGAGGCTGTGGTTACGGTGGCGACATCGCCGAAATCGAATAGTGCCTATATGGCGATTGATAAAGCTTTATCTGATGTGGCGGAGAAACGTACCGGCGAGGTGCCGATGCATCTTCGTAATGCTCCGGCTAAGGGGATGCTGGATATGGGATATTCTGTCGGCTATAAGTATGCGCATGACTTCCCGGAACATTATGTGGAGATGCAGTTCCTCCCGGATGAAATGGTCGGAACGACATATTATGAGCCCGGAAATCTCGGCTACGAGAAACAGATCGTGAAGTGGATGGATCACCTTAAACACCGTAATGAACAAGGCTCCGATACAGACGCGAAAGAGTAAGAAGTCACAAATAATTCACGAATCGTAAACAGAATTCTGTGTAATTGTGCATTGACACTCTCTATGATGAAATCATATAATCTAACCCAGTTAGCAATTATTTTGTGCTAACCGGTTTTGATGCGCAACGGCGGATGCCGGGATGCATTCGAATCTTCGGACATCTTTGGAGGACACATGGTTACAGAACAGGAAATCTGGGACATACTTACTGATTTCAATAGTATCAAACCGGTAGATTTTCTCCAGCAGCTCGATGTTAACTCGATGGGCATCGGGAATGTGCTGGGCTTTCTCGCGTCCTCAAATCGGACGGTAACGGCGGGAGAAATCAGCGAATACATGGGCGTAAGCACGGCCCGTGTTGCGGTTTTAATCAAGAAGATGTCAGATAAAGGGCTGATCGAAAAGCACACTGACCCGAAGGATGCACGCCGTGTTTTGGTTTCTATAACTGAAGAAGGCCGAAAGCTTCTTTCGGATAAACGCAAAGAGATCCTTTTGTATTCCGGCGCCATCATCGAGCGCTTCGGCAAGGAAAAGATTGAGAATTTCGTAGCAACATGTAAAGAGATCAAGAACATCGTGGACGAGGTGGAACAAGCGCAAAAGAATGGTACGACGGATCTCGAAGAATTTCTGAAAAACGGATAACGACGAATGGACATATAAGGAGAAAACACATCATGCTAGAATTAAAAGACATCGTAAAGATCTATCCGGCGGGTGATAACCCGGTAGAAGCTTTAAAGGGAATCGATCTGAGTTTCCGCGACAGCGAGTTCGTTTCTATCCTCGGACAGTCCGGCTGTGGTAAGACCACCATGCTCAACATTATCGGTGGACTTGACCAGTACACAAGCGGAGACCTGATCATCAACGGTAGATCTACAAAAGATTATAAGGACCGGGACTGGGATACTTACCGTAACCACTCTATCGGCTTCGTATTCCAGAGCTATAACCTCATTCCGCATCAGAACGTCCTGTCGAACGTTGAAATTGCCCTTTCTTTATCGGGAGTTAGCAAGAAAGAACGTCGCGAGCGCGCGATCGAAGCGCTGAAAAAGGTTGGCCTGGGTGATCAGCTGAAGAAGAAACCGGCTGAGATGTCCGGCGGACAGATGCAGCGTGTAGCCATAGCCCGTGCAATCGTTAATAATCCGGACATTATCCTCGCCGACGAGCCGACGGGTGCTTTGGATACGGAGACAAGCGTACAGGTCATGGATATCCTGAAAGAACTGTCTAAGGATAAACTGGTTATCATGGTTACCCATAACCCGGAACTGGCCGAAAAGTATTCGACAAGAATCGTACGTATGCTGGATGGCAAGATCACCGGCGATACGGCACCTTTTTCTGAAGAAGAGCAGAAGAAGGCCGATGAACTCTTTGAAAGTGTCTCGAAACTTGATAAGAAGGCGAAGAAGGAAGCTTCCATGAACGAGAAGAAACCGTCCATGTCTTTTGCCACATCTTTCGGTCTTTCTCTTAAGAACCTATTTACAAAAAAGGGAAGAACTATCCTGACTTCGTTTGCCGGATCTATCGGTATCATCGGGATTGCCCTGATCTACTCGGTATCTCAGGGTACGAATAATTTCATTAATGAAGTACAGGAAGATACGATCTCGGCTTATCCTCTTGAGATCCAGGCGCAGACCGTGGACCTCAGCACACTTCTCAATGCTTTTGTCGGCAACGAAGAAGAAACTCAGTCTCATCCTAAGGATGCCGTATATCAGAATTATAAGACATACGACATGATGAATTCCCTGATTGCCGTAGAGACGCAGGAAAATGACCTGTCATCCTTTAAAAAGTATATCGAAGGGGAGAAGGCTAAGTCCGGAAGCGAGATGGGTAAGGCACTGTCCGGCGTGCAGTATGCCTATAACTTGAATCTGTCGATCTACACGAAGAATCTTGAAGGCAAGATCATCCACTCGGATACAGACGAACTGATGGGTGCGCTTTTTAGTGAGTATACAACAGCCGTATTTAATGTCGATATGACATCGATGACGCAGAACAGCCAGTCCTCCCAGATGATGAGTTCGTCTATGACGCTCTGGAGCGAGCTGCTTCCTGGATCGAACGGTGAACCCACCAACCCCGTTACACATAAGCAATATGATGTCATATACGGCCGCTGGCCTGAAAAGTACGATGAGATCGTGCTTTTCCTGGATGAAAATAACGAATTGAATGACTATACGCTCTATGCTTTGGGTCTGAAGACCGAAGAGGAGATCACCTCTATGATGCGCGCGGCTATGAATAAGCAGCCCCTGGAATACTCTGATCAGCACTGGTCCTATGAAGAGATCTGTAACCTTGAATTCCGCTGCATCCTGCCATCTTCCTGTTGGAGCTACGATCCCGAGACCGGGCTTTACAACGATCTGCGTACTACAGATGCCGGCTTGCAGTATCTCTATGACAATGCCATGACACTCAAAGTAGTCGGTATCGTCCGTCCGAATGAGGATGCCGTATCCACGAGCCATCACGGAACCATCGGTTATACACATATGCTTACGGAATATATCATTTCTGAAAGCCAGGGAGCCGATGCCATCAAGGCACAGCTCGAAAGTCCGAAGATCGATGTGACCTGCGGTCTGCCTTTTAAAGAGGAAACAGCCGCTGTTACAGAAGCGGATAAGGCGGCGTATTTTAGAAATTATGTCGCAGATATGGATGATCAGGGCAAGGCTGATGCATTTGTCAAAGTCATGAGCATCCCGTCCGAGTCTATGATCCAGGAGGCAGTGGACACCCAGCTTGCTATGCTGGACCGTCCGACGATGGAAGCCATGATGATGGAGCAGATGAAGAGCATGGGTATGGACGAAGCTACGATCCAGGGCTACATTTCTCAGATGAGTGACGAAGACATGAAGGAAATGTTTGCCCAGGGCATCCGTGAGCAGTATCTGGCCGATTATGCCGATAATATGGCAAAAGAACTGCAGACGAAGTCTCCTTCTGAACTTGCCGCATCTCTGGATCACGCGATGGAAGGCTTTACTGATGCGGAGTGTGCCGCTTTCTATGACAGCATCATCGAGTTCTCGGCATTCACCTATGATTACAACCTCATCCGTCTCGGAAGCCTGGACCTCGACACACCGTCAGCGATCCGTCTCTATGCTTCGACCTTCGAGGATAAGGATACGATCGTGGATTGCATCGATGAGTACAACGAGTCCGTTCCGGAACTGCAGAAGATCAAGTACACCGACTATGTGGGTATCCTGATGTCTTCTGTAACAACGATCATCAATGCGATCACCTACGTGCTAATCGCTTTTGTAGCTGTATCCCTAATCGTATCTTCCATCATGATCGGTGTTATCACTCTGATTTCCGTACAGGAAAGAACGAAAGAGATCGGTATCCTCCGTTCCCTCGGCGCCTCAAAGAAGAATGTTTCCAGTATGTTTAATGCCGAGACCGTTATCATCGGATTTACATCGGGCCTTCTGGGTGTATTAATCACGTATGTGCTCCTGATTCCGATCAATATCATTGTGCATAAACTGACCGGTCTTAACAACCTGACTGCCGTTCTTCCGATCATTACGGCGATCATCCTGATCATGATCAGTATTCTTCTTACCTTGATCGCCGGTATCATCCCGTCCAGATCGGCGGCGAAGAAGGATCCTGTTGTTGCACTGAGAACGGAGTAAGCATAACCTTTACAAGATTCTTTGACTATGCGAAAATGACTGTAATTCGTGGCGTCAGTTAGATTCCTGATGGGATAAGAGTCGGAGGTGAACTTGTGAAGAGTCGTTTTATTTCTGCAGCTATGGCTATCGTGATGAGTGTTTCGATTGGCCAGTGCTTTTTGATCGGAAAACGTGTAAACGTTTCTGCTGACTATGTGAAGAATATGCAGAACACGAGACTGGGGACGAAACAGATGGCCTCCCCGGTAAAGCCGACCGATCGGGATTCGGCCTGGCAGGGTAGTTATGTTATTTTTGGCGGATGGCTTGGCGGTTCACTGACGTTCCGTGTCCTGGATCCGTATACCACGGATTTCGGTGAAAGTACCATTCTTCTTGACTGTGATACCATTATCGACACAGAGCCTTTTGGAATCAGCGAATACGATGATTACGAGGATATTCGAGAGAGGCTGAATGAGCATTTTTTGAATGTAGCGTTCTATTCTGCGGAAGAGGATGCGATTGCAAACAGCTATAAGGATGACTATGATTATTCCGCATATCCGTACCTCACGTACTGGGGATGTCAGAGCCAGCCGCTTAATGGTGACAAGCTTTTCCTTCTGGATGCGGCTGAGGTACATAATCCGGATTACGGATATTATAATGACTCGGGATTTAAAGACTGGGATACTTCAAGTTTTAAGAGTTACTCTGTTTGGAATCACGCCAAGACCTTCTACGGTAATTCCGGCTTTCAGTATTATTGGCTTCGTTCTGATTTTATCGAACATGAGGGACTGGCACTGCAGATCAATGATGAAGGTCAGATTGCCTGTGATAATGTTGAAAGTGATGGAGGAATAGCTCCTGCACTCAATATTAAACAATCCTCCATTCTTTTCTCTACGGCTCTTTCCGGAGATTATGGTGCTCTGGGAACCAAATACAGGCTTACGATCATCGATAAGAGATTGAATCAGCGTATTCAGAAAGAAAAGAGCACTAAGGATTGGACCCTTATCGATAATGTGATTTCCGTTCCATACAAAATTGATACGAGTGTAGCTTATTATTCAAAAGATATTATTGATTATAGTATTCTGATAACGGATAAAGAATATACGGATCCGAATGCGAACATTCTGTTTTATGAGTATTCGGACTGGTTTCAATCCACCTCCGATGGAACAGTAGCGAATTTCCCATTAAGCGATGATCTGAATCTGGATCAAAGCAAGTGGGGAAAGGATTATCATGTTTACTTTGTTGCGGAAGTGAATCAAAGTGATGCTTTCTTTTCCAGTGAGCCGATCGAACTGGTGGCGAATAAGCCGGTGATTTCCAAGGCGGAGCCATCGGATAACGGAGTGCTTGTCAAATGGAATAAAGTATATGGTTATTCTTCCTACAATGTTTACCGCTCAAATAGTTTGAATGGTACGTATACCTACCTTTCAAGCGTGACCGGTGGAACTACGAAATATGTGGATAAGACGGCAACAGGCGGAAAGACATATTATTATAAAGTCCGTCCTTATTTGAAAATATCATCGGGATCGTATGCTTTTTTGGCGGGAACATATTATGGCTTCTGGTCCGATGCGATGAAGGTAACGGTCCTTGCGGATACGAAGCTTACGGCCGAGCCGAAGAGCGGCGTCACGATGAAACTTTCCTGGACGGCGGTAAGCGGGGCACAGAGTTATGAGATCTACCGGTCAACATCTGCTTCAGGACCTTATACCTATGTAAAAGCGACGACGGGTACATCCACTTCTGACACGAGCCTTAAGGCAGGAACAAGGTATTATTATATGGTCCGCGCCAAGAAAACCGTGAACGGAGAAGCCCAGTATAGTAAATATGCGGCGGCCGTAGCTGTTGCGCTGGCGACTCCGACTTTGGAAAGTGCGGCATTTAAATCCGGAAAAGGCGTGACATTGAACTGGACGAAGGCAAGCGGAGCCGACCGTTATAATGTCTATAAGTACAATGCTTCTACCGGAAAATACGACTATGTGGCAAGTGTTCTCGGCGGTACTCTTACCTATACCGACGCAAATGGTAAGAAGGGTGATTATTACAAAGTAAGAGCTTATAAGCGTGTTGACGGCGTCGTATACTATGGTGGATGGTCAAATGCCAAGGCCGGAAAGTAATCTTTGATGACGGAGCATAAGGAATAATGTTTCGCATCTTTTTGGGTGATGATTCTTGATGGATAGAGTATATCTTGATCATGCAGCGACAACGCCTCTTCGGCCGGAAGCACGGGAAGCGATGCTTGCGGCGTGGGATCAGTCTGTCGGAAACCCGTCATCGGTGCATCGTGAAGGTCAAAAAGCAAAGAAACTTCTTGAGGAAGCGCGCGATAATATCGCGGCGTCCTTGTGTTGTCTGCCTGAGGAAGTGTTTTTTACCAGCGGTGGAACAGAGTCCAATAACTGGGCGCTCCGATCCTTAGCGGCACTACGGATGAAGGACACATTATGCCATAGTGAGACAACTTTTTATAGTGAGTCTGAAACTTTGACTGGAACCGATAAATTATCGTCATTGCGGCGTCATATTATAGTTTCAGAGATCGAGCATCCATCGATCCTTCGTACGGCTGAAGCGATGGAAAGAGAAGGCGTCCGTGTAACGAGGCTTTCGGTCGACCGGTACGGTCTGGTCTCTTCGGAATCTTTGCAACATGCGATTACAGAGGATACGGTCCTGGTTTCTGTCATGCTTGCTAATAACGAGATCGGAACGATTGAGCCGATTCGTGAACTTAGTGATATTGCTCATCAGCAGGGAGCCCTTTTTCATACCGATGCGGTACAGGCAGTGGGATCGATCCCGGTCTCTATTAAAGATCTCGGTGTCGATGCTCTTTCATTCTCCGGACATAAATTCGGCGGTCCGACGGGAATCGGCGGTCTTTATGTTTCCCAAAGCATAGACAAACGTTTCAATCAATCAAGCAATGGGATGTCAGGAAAAGGGAATACCGGAAGATTCCGCTCTCTCATTTTCGGAGGGGAACAGGAAAGAGGGCATCGTGCCGGAACGGAGAATCTTGCGGGTGTGCTTGGTATGGCAAAAGCACTGGAAATGGCTGTGTCTGATCTTGCTTTTGATGGAAAAGCTCCCTCCGGTATAGAACGTCTTCGTGACCGCTTGATTGCATCCGTCCTGGATATGATCCCCGAAGCGCATCTTTGCGGCCATCCGGGTAAACGTCTGCCCGGTAATGCGCATTTTGTGTTTGATGGAGTGGACGGAGAAGCACTTCTTTTATATCTTAATGTGGAAAGATTTGCCTGTTCCTCCGGATCGGCCTGTACTTCCGGTAGTAATGAGACTTCGCACGTCCTGAAAGCAATAGGATTATCTGAAAGAGAAGCACGTTCGGCTCTTCGTATTTCTATTGGAAGAGAAAACACGGAAGAAGAGGTGCTGTCGATCGTGCCTGTCCTTCAGAAACTGGTTCAGAGATTAAGAAAATGAATCAGAGCAAAAAATAAGAAAAATAATCAGAGCAAAAAAAGTCGAGAAAAGAAAAGTCCTTTTGAAGTAGTATTAGCTCACAAAGGAGGTGAGCCAATGGATGAACAAAGAATAGCGGTAAGGAAGATGCAGGATTACATCTCTGCTCATATTGATGACGAGATCGATCTTGCAGATCTTGCTTCTGCCGCTTCTTTCTCTCCATGGTATGCCAGAAAGCTTTTCATCAAGTATCTAGACATGACTCCGGCCGTGTATATCCGGCGCCTGAAACTGTCGAAGTCCGCGTTGAGGCTGCGGGATGAGAAGACGTCTATTCTGGATATCGCCACGAAGATGGGGTTCGGGAGCGTGGACGGATATCAGCGCGCGTTCCGTCGGGAATTCGGAATCAATCCGAAGGAATACTCCGGAAGTCCTGTCCCGGTCTGGCTCTTTACTCCTGATCTGATTATCGATAAAGAAAGGAATGTGAGTAATATGAGTGAAATCAGAAATGTGTTTATCCAGGTGGTTGAAAAGCCCGCAAGAAAAGTCATCATCAAGAGAGGAATCAAGGCAAACGAGTACTGGAGCTACTGTAAAGAGGTCGGCTGTGATGTGTGGGGGCTTCTCCTGAGCATCAAGTCCATTAGCGGTGAACCGGTGTGCCTGTGGCTTCCGGAAGAATTCAGAAAGCCTGTTACAAATGAGTATGTTCAGGGTGTCGAGGTCGAACCTGACTATGCCGGACCGATTCCGGAAGGCTTTGATGTCATCGATCTTCCTGCTTCCACATACCTGCTTTTCCGCGGTGAACCTTTTGCCGAGGAGAATTATGAAGCGGCGATCGGGGAGATCTGGGATGCGGAGAAGAAGTATGATCCGGCATTCATCGGATATGCTTGGGATGATAAGAATCCTCGTATCCAGCTGGAACCTCGCGGTGAGCGCGGTTATATCGAACTGGTGCCGGTGAAAAAGGTATGATTCTTCTAAGTGATGATGTAGAAAGTCCGTCAGACATTCGGGATCAGAGGTTCGCCGTGGCGGGTCCGTCCAACAAAGTAGGAGTTTTCCGTAAACCCAAATGAAGCGAGATACCTGGCTGTCTCGTCGAAATGAATGCAGAGCGTGTCATTGTCGTGGGAGTCCGATCCCATGGCAATGATGCGCCCTCCCATTTCATAGTATCGGGAAAGAATCCCCGGATCAGGCATGGAATAGGCGGAATCAAAGCCACGTTTACGCATCTTATCGATCGAGCGAGTGTTGATTTCCAGTGCTTTTCCCTTGGAAATGATTGCCTTAAAGAGCCGGTCAAATGCCTCAGGGCAGTGGGCATAACGGATCTGCGGATCCTCGTATGGCCCGTAACGGTTGATATAGTCGTAGTGGCCGATGATGTCGTAATTGCTGCAATCTTCAGCCATCTGGGCCATCTCTTCGATGTATTGGGTGTAGACGGAAACCATGTCCTGCTCGTAACCGTCCCGGAAGAAATAGGGGTCTTTGCCGCGGAAGAGGTGATTGGAGAGAATGACCACATCGAATGGGTATTTACTGACCATCTCATCGTAGAAGGCGGGTAGGTGCTTCTGCCATCCGAGCTCAATGCCCATACGTACGGGAAAATCTCCGGCATATTCCTTCCAGGTTTTACCTGTTTCAAAGTACGAATCCAGGTCGAAGATCTGCGGTGCGCCGATATCGTGCGGATAGTCGCCTTCGTAGTGTTCGGTCACGGCGACCCCATACATATTTAAGCCTTTGCAGGTATCGATCAGCTGCTGCGCCGTCATTTTGGCGTCGGAACTGAAGTGCTTCGTGTGATTGTGGTTATCTGTATACATATTTCCCTCTTTTTCTAAGGTTAGTCGTGTTTAACCTTTACTTATGGTATCATATTTAGGTAGATTTTTGTGACTTTCTTATTTAGAAGGAGATGACATATATGGCAAAAGAGAAAAAGAGTGAGAAAACTCTGACCGAGAAGAAAGGAAAGAGCAATAAGAAAGAGAAGAAAGAGCTTTTCGCTTCGTATCCGAATCTTTGGGAGTCCCGTTCCCAGGATGATATCGACCATGCAATGGCGTTTTCTGAGGAATACATGGCATTCCTCGACATCAGTAAGACCGAGCGCGAATTCGTCAACAACGCGGTAGAAGCGCTGACCGATAAGGGCTTTGTGGATATTGATACGAAAAAAGCACTCAAGACCGGTGATAAGGTGTTCTCGTCCATTAAGGGCAAAGGCCTGATGTTTGCTGTCGTCGGAAAAGAAGAGGCAGTCAAAGGGTTCAATATCCTAGGCGCGCATATTGATTCGCCCCGTCTGGACCTCAAGCCGAATCCGATCTATGAAGAGGATGACCTTGTTTTCTTTAAGACACACTATTACGGCGGTATCAAGAAGTACCAGTGGACGACGATCCCGCTTGCGGTTCATGGCGTGATCATGAAGAAAGACGGAACGAAGCTTGAACTCTGCATCGGTGAGAAGGGTGATGATCCGATCTTCTATATTTCCGATCTGCTTCCGCATCTGGGATCTGAGCAGATGAGCCAGAAGGCCAGCGAGTTTATCAAGGGAGAGGATCTGAATGTCATGATCGGCGCGAGCAAGCTTACGGATGATGATTCCAGCAATGCCTGCAAATACGCGATCCTGAAACTGCTGAATAAGGAATACGGCATCGACGAGAAGGATTTCGTCTCTGCGGAGATCGAGATCGTTCCTGCGATGAAGGCCAGAGATGTCGGCTTTGACCGTGCCCTGATCGCGGCTTACGGCCATGATGATAAGGTCTGTGCTTATCCGGCTCTGATGGCGCTTCTTGCTCAGGAAGCTCCGGCCAGGACCTGTGTCTGCATGCTCTCCGATAAGGAAGAGATCGGTTCCTACGGCAACTCCGGCGCCCAGTCCCGGCTCTATGAGAATTTCCTGGTTGAGCTTTTTGCCAAGTGTAATGGCGGTTATGACGAACTCGGATATAGGAAGTGTATCGCGAATACGAAGATGCTCAGCACCGATGTGTCCAATGCCTTTGACCCGAAGTACGCAAGTGTTTCCGATAAGAGAAATACCGCCTATCTCAATAAGGGCGTGAAGATGGAGAAATATACAGGCGCCAGAGGCAAGTCCGGTGCCAGTGATGCCAATTCCGAGTTTTTCGCTTCGATCCTCCGGATCTTTGCCGAGAATGATATTCCGTGGCAGACCGGTGAGCTTGGACGCGTTGATGCGGGCGGCGGCGGAACGATCTCCGCGTATCTTGCCAAGCTCGGTATGGAGGTCATTGACTGCGGTGTGCCGGTTCTGTCGATGCATGCTCCGTATGAGGTCATCAGCAAGATGGATCTGTATTTTACTTATCTTGCGTATAAGTGCTTCATCGAGAATATCAGGTAAACAGTGCTTTTCGAGAAGAACGTAATCGAAAATGCTTTTATACAAGGAGAAAATGCGTTATAATCCTTGTTCGTAGTATGGTAGGTGCGGCGCATGGAGCGCTGCTAGAAAGAAGGTAAAGTATGATTATTGTTGTAAAGCCGGGTGCTAGTGAATCTCAGGTACATGAGATCATTGATGTTCTGGAGAAAAACGAACTGAAGGCGCATGTTTCCGAGGGTGCCGAGCGTTTGATCATCGGTGTCATCGGTGATAAGTCGCGCCTGACTCCGGGTTCGCTTGAGGTCCTTACGGGTGTCGAAAAGATCGTCCCGATCATGGAGTCCTATAAGCTTGCGTCCCGTCAGTTCCGCCCCGAGGGTACGTCCTTTAACGTAAAAGATCTCGTCATTGGCGGAGATGAACTGGTCATGATGGCGGGTCCCTGCGCCGTGGAGAGTGAGGAACAGGTCGAGGCTGTGGCTTCGAAGATGGTTGCCTGTGGCGTGAAAGTTCTTCGTGGCGGTGCTTATAAGCCGAGAACGTCTCCGTATGCGTTCCAGGGCCTTGAGAAAGAGGGATTGAAGATCCTTCGCCGTGTGGCGGACCGTTATGGTCTACTGGTGATCTCTGAAGTGACCTCTGAGAATGATATTGAATATGCATCGAACTACCTGGATATCATCCAGATCGGTGCCAGAAATGCCCAGAATTTCCGTCTTCTGTCTGCAGTCGGTAAGTCGGGTATCCCGTGTATGCTCAAGCGCGGTATTGCCGAGACCATCGACGAATGGCTGGGTTCTGCCGAGTATATTATGAGTGAGGGCAATTATCACATCATGATGTGTGAGCGAGGTATCCGTACATTCGAGACGGCGACCCGTTCCACGCTGGATATCAGTGCCGTTCCTGTCCTGAAGGGCAAGACCCATCTTCCGATCATCGTCGATCCGAGTCATGCTGCCGGAAAAGCACAGTATGTCGAGCCTCTGGCTCTTGCTGCGATTGCAGCAGGTGCTGATGGTCTTATCATCGAGGTGCATCCGGATCCGAGACATGCGCTTTCCGATGCGGCTCAGCAGCTGACGCCGGAAGCCTATGCTGAACTTGCACAGCGCGTGAAGGAGATGGCGGCGATCGTCAAGAGATCGTATCCGAAGCCGTTGGCATAATCTTTTTGCGATACTTGTCAGCACTGTTATTTTGTGTTAAGTTAAATGAGTAAACACGAAGAAGGGGACCAGTAGAGGTCAGTTGCTTCTTATAGAGAGCCCGTGATGATGGAAATCGGGTAGAAGAGAGGTCTTGAACTCGCCCCGGAGTGCGCTTCGTTGAAGTAGCAGTAGATGAAGTCGGAGGCTCACCGTTATCAGAGAGCAGAATATCGGAAAGTTCTTTTCCCGTATTCGATGAGGGCATACCGAAGAAGGGATGAACAAGAGTGGTACCGCGGAAGTTCAAAGCTTTCGTCTCTTACAATTAAGAGACGAAAGCTTTTCTATTTTGACATTTAGAAAGAGCAGCAGAGGAGGAGAGAAGATGAGATTTGACAAGTATTCGATGCCAAAGATGATCGATCTGCCGAACCGTAAATGGCCCGGCAAGAAGATGGAAAAAGCACCGATTTGGTGCAGTGTGGATCTTCGTGACGGTAATCAGGCTTTAGAGGTGCCGATGGATTTAAATCAGAAGATCCAGTTCTTCGACTATCTTGTCAAACTCGGATTCAAAACGATTGAAATCGGATATCCGGCGGCATCGGAAACGGAATATGATTTCACGAGATACCTGATCGATAATGATCTGATCCCTCATGATGTCACGGTTCAGGTACTGACCATGGCTCGGGAGGATGTGGTTAAGAAGACCTTTGAAGCGGTCTCCGGCGCACATTCGGCCATCGTACATCTTTATAATGCCACGTCGCAGCTTCAGCGCGAAGTCGTATTCGGCTTTGATAAACAGCAGTGCAAAGATCTGGCTGTGAAAGGGGCAAAACTGATCCAGGCGGAGATCGATGCGGATGAAAGTAATACCGAGTGGCATCTGGAGTACTCACCTGAGAATTTCTCCGAGACGGAGCCGGATTTTGCGGTGGAGATATGTGATGCGGTCTTAGATGTCTGGCAGCCGACACCGGACAATAAGGTGATCATCAATCTGCCTGAAACCGTTGAAATGACGACGCCAAACGTGTTTGCGGATCTGGTCGAGTACTTCTGTACACATACGAAATACAGAGATTCCATCATCATTTCCGTGCATACTCATAATGACCGTGGAACAGGTGTGGCCGCCTCCGAACTGGCACTTCTTGCCGGGGCGGATAGGGTAGAGGGGACGCTCTTTGGAAACGGCGAAAGAACCGGAAATTGCGACATTATCACTCTTGCCATGAATCTTTTCATGAACGGGATCGATCCTGAATTGGACTTTTCGGATATGGATGATGTGATCGATATGTATGAAAGCTGCACGGGAATGCGCATCGGAGAGCGTCAGCCGTGGGCTGGAAGGCTTGTATTTACGGCGTTTTCGGGCACACATCAAAATGCGATCCGTAAAGGTATGGAAAATGTCAAAGAAAAAAATAAGTGGTATGTGCCATATCTGCCGATCGATCCGAAAGATGTGGGACGCAATTATGATCCGATTATCCGAATCAACAGCCAGTCAGGCAAAAACGGCCTGGCATATATCATGGAGCGCAATTACGGGCTGCATTTGCCCAAATCGTTCCAGAAAGATTTCATGCAGATCGTCACGGCCGAATCGGAAACCCGGCACAGCGATCTCATGCCGCAAGAACTTTTCGAGCTGTTTGATGATGTGTATGTCAACGTGATGACGCCATATAATATGATCGGCTATCGTGAAGATTCTCTTGGCGATAAAAAAGCTCATGTCACGGTCAAATTGAAATATGCGGAAAACACGATCGAAGTTAACGGAGATGGTATCGGTTTACTCGATGCGTTCTGTAATGGTATCGAAAAAGATCTTGGCATGAAGATCTCGATCCGAATGTATAACGAGCATGCTATTAAGAGCGGAACGGATTCTGCAGCTATCACTTATGTGCAGATTGCAGGACCGGATGGAAATCTGCATTTGGGTGCCGGCATATCGAGCTCTGTAACCAAATCTTCGCTTAGGGCCGTCGTATGCGCATTAAATAGAATGATCCGTTAAGTACAAAGTATCGTTTGAAAGAAAATAAAACGCTCCTACGCGGTCATGGATTATGAAGAGTAAGGAACATCAACTAAGTGATTCAGACCGCATGAAGAAAGGATGTGACTTGGATGTCATTAGGCGGTGCATTGCTGGGTGCATTTTTAACTGCATTAACAGTGGTCATTGTTTGGTGCTTTTTACTGGGAAGGAAATCCAAAGAATATAATGCAGTTGCCATATCCATTGGCGCAGTAATTATTTCCATCATCTGGATCGTTTTGGCTGTTTATAAAATATGATGATGGTTAAAAAGTCATCCTAAAGGACTATTCTTACTTTTTATCCTCTTCCCAATTAAACAAAACTGTGATTTTGTTTAATCGCATATATCGATTTTACTCTTCTTTCTTATGCAAAAGAACTTTGTCGTTGGTGTTTCAAAATGGATCAAACCGGCTGCTGGGATGACTCGGATTCCATGTTTGATGTAATCGATGGAATCGGCGTTACGGCTTGAGACTCAGGCGCGATATCCGCCGTAGTCGTTTCCGTAGCAAACGGATCGCTTTGTGTAAGCTCATCCATTTTGTTAATTCCGATCATTTGCTTATACTCGTTGGTATCCAGCTTCGGAACAAACCAGCGGTATGCCATGATCAATGTTAGGATGATTATGCAGGCGATCAGGATCCTTCTGATGATCAGAAGCGTCCTCTCTTTCCTGTATTTACGATCCACGTACTCTTTGGTGGTATATCCTACCAGAACATAAACCTTATTGATGGATTTCCGCTTAGGCATCCTTCGGTATTCGGCAATTCTGGCTTTGATTTTGCTTGAAATGGTATTGGGAAGATTTCTGAAATACTGGACTGTCGTATTCCCGATAAAACGGAAAAAACCGCCAATACTGGACAAGATCCCCATCGATTCGTCATCATCAGGATCATAATCATCGTCCGGATCATAATCTTCTTCTGAATCGTAATCGCGGCCTTGCTCGAGCTCCCCTTCAACCGTCTCAGGTTCTTGCGGATCGGTTGGTAAGGTCTCCTCTATGATTTCGTCCGTGTTTTTGATCTCGTCACTCATACTTCTTCTTCCTTAATTTATGAAGATTATAGCACAATGACTTTTTCTTCGCATTATTTAGCGGAAATGATGAATGAATGTATCGATGCTAAGCAGTAACATCAGTACAGTACTGACGATAATGATCCACTTCAAAACCAAGTACAGATCCTTGTTTTTCTTCATGATATTCTCCTTTTGTTTGTTCTACAAATGCGAACAAAAGTTTGACAATGGTCAATATGAATGTTATGATTATTCTAAATATATGATGGAGGCAGAGTTATGAGTACATATCGTTTTACCAAGAGCAATCTGAATGAAACTTTGGAGATTATATACTCCTATATTGTCTCCTATGTGAAACGTGAGGGCTACCCGCCGTCAGTCCGTGAGATCTGCCAGGGTGTCGGTATCCGCTCTACTTCTACAGTTCACGCACATCTTCGCCGTCTTATGGATGAAGGTAAGATCGAATATGTACCCGGCAAACGTCGCGCCATCATGGTCAAAGAGACTCGTAAACCGGGCTCTCAGGCTTCTGCAAACAAGATTCCTCTTGTTGGTACGGTCACGGCCGGTGTACCGATCCTTGCCGAAGAGAATATCGATCACTATATGCCCTTCCCTGCCGAATACTTCAACTCTGCTGAGTATTTTGTTTTGAAAGTGCGCGGCGACAGCATGATCAATGCACATATCATGGATGGCGACTTTGTTATCGTTAAGCGTGACAATATGGCGAACATGAATCAGATCGTTGTCGCGATGATCGGTAATGAAGCTACGGTGAAGCGTCTTACTTACCGCAAGGGTCATGCGATCCTTCTTCCCGAGAACCCTGCATATGAGCCCATTCCTTTCGAAGATGACGATTGCAGGATTCTTGGCGTAGTTGACGGCGTCTTCCGTTCCAAGGTAAATTGATTCACGCGTTGACCGTCTTTCTCTCTTCCGAAATATGCTTTGAATAATGGGCGATCTGCCTGTCCGGTTCAACCATACTTTTCCCGTTTCTCGGAGAAAGGTAGCTTATCGAATGCTTGTAGACCAGGATCTGGGCCATATCGTTATGGACCACGATCGTATCCTGATCATAAATGTCAATGATTCCATTAATGATCTCCCCGGATTTCAAGACGATCTCCACTTCTGCCAGTTCTTTTCGACAGATATTCAGGAAAATATCATGCACATGGATCGGTGTTCTGGTCGTATCTGCCCAGGAAACGGCAATATGCTTCTTCGGCGGTTTGGCTTTTCTTGGGTATAGAGACGAATCTTTCATTTCCGTACTCTTATTGAGAATCGCAGTTTTGATCATATCATGTACCTCCTTAGGTGATCGATGTGTCAAAACTATACCATTTTCCCATGTGATTATCTGTATTTTATATGCGCATTTTTATACGCGTTTTGCATACTGCATCAGCACAAATATGATTTGAAATCATAACCATTCAGCTGATGGCCGGAGATCCAGTGAACATCATCCATATGCCTAAACCAGGTGAGCTGCCTTTTCGCGTAATTCCTGGTATGCTGCTTCAGAAGCGACACGCATTCTTCCAGGGAATTCTCCCCTTTCAGATAAGGGAAAAGTTCCTTATACCCGATAGCCTGCATCGCCGTACAGGACTCCGGAAGCTGCTGTGAAAGAAGCCATTCGGCCTCATCGAGAATGCCGGATTCCAACATCTGATCCACACGTGAATTGATGCGCTCATATAATTCATGCCGCGGCCAATCGATCGCAAAAAGCGTAAACGGATACCTTGGTCCCTGAGCGACAGAATCTTCCCGGATCTCTTTTGTAGTCTTAGAAACGGATTCCAGAAGTGCCAATGTATGGATCACCCTTTTGGTATTATTCGGATGGATCTTTTCTCGGCAATCCGGATCCAGTTCAATTAGACGGCGGTAGATTCCTTCGATCCCGTCCCGTTCATATTCCTGCCTAAGTGAGGCTTCTTTATCCTGATCTACAGGAGCAATGTCGAAATCAAATCCCTTCTGAAGAGCCTGAACATATTGCCCGGTCCCTCCGCAAAAGACTGGAAGTACACCTCTGTTGAGTAATTCGTCGATCTTGGAATATGCGGCTTCCAGATATGCCGCCACGTGAAAAGAACTGTTCGGTTCGACCAGATCGATCAGGTGATGTGGTACGCGTTTCTTCTCTTCTTCCGTAGGTTTAGCTGTTCCGATGGATAAATGCATGTAGATCTGCATCGAATCACAGCAGCAGATCTCTCCGCCTAATTGTAATGCAGCCGAAATTGCCAGTGACGTTTTTCCGCTGGCGGTCGGGCCGCAGATCACGGGAATCGAGCGATATCCAGTTTGGTATAGTTTCTGCAGATCCTGCATGTCTTCTATCCTCTATCTTATACGATTCGTTTGAACTCTTTTTCGATCTCTTTTTCCGGCAAACGGATCAGGATCGGACGGCCATGCGGACAGTGATATGGATCCTTTAGTTTAGAAAGATCTTCGAGAAGCCCTCTGATCTCAATATCATGAAGCTTGTCATGCCCTTTGACCGCTGCTTTGCATGCGGCGGTTGCCAAAGAAAGGATAAGCGCATCCTTCCTGCTTCTGCTTGCATGCATCCACTCGTCAACCATCTCAATAAAGGCGTCTGACACATGATTGGGATCGATTTCCGCAGGAATGGCTCGGATGGCCATCTCACTGTCTCCAATGGACGAAACGTCAAAGCCGATCTCTGTAAGCTCGTCGACATGTTCTTCAATAAAACTGATATCCGAACGTGACATGGAAACGATAACCGGTGCAAGAATCGGCTGCGTAACGGCTTCTCTGGCCAATTCTTTGCTTACCAGTTTCTCATAGAGTACTTTTTCGTGAGCCGCATGCTGATCGATCATTAATAGCGTCCTGTCCTTTGCTTCAAGAAGGATATAGGTGTCGAAAAGAGTTCCGATGACACGTGCTGTCAGAAGCTCATGCATGCTTTCTTCCTTATTCTGCGAGATCAGTTCCGGAAGTACCGGATCTGGTTGAGCATGGGTGATCTTTTCTTGCGGACGAGCTTCATCCTGCTGATTCCGCGGCACAGTTACATATTCTGTTTCCGGCTCACGATAATAAAGATTGGAATACCCGATACTTTGTTTCTCGGAAGCCAGGGTATATGCAGGATCGGGAGATTGGATTTTTATCTCCTTTTCCGGTTCTTTGGATGTGTCGGGAGCTTTTTCCAGAACAGGAACTGACGACACGTTTTTCGTTTCTGAGGTTCCGGCCGCTACTTCCCTTTCCTTCGTTCCTATCGTTTGCAACGCTTCAGTTTCTCTTATCGTTTCCGATGTTCCTGCCGGTTGCGTCGTTCTTTCTGTTTCCGCTTTGGAAGATCCGGAGGAGAACGAGTAATTGACACTCATGGATTCGGTGGCGAGAGTATTCGATATAGCGTGATATACGGCTCGGTATACCGAAGATTCGTTGGAGAAACGTACTTCTGCTTTTTGAGGATGAACATTTACATCCAGATCCTGGGACGGCATGTAGATATCCAGGATCACAAAGGCGTACTTCCCTTTCATCAGCATGTTCGTGTACGCGGCATCAATAGCGGATGTTATGGTTTTACTTCGTATCAGACGCTGGTTTACAAAGATGATCTGTTCCGAACGTGAAGCACGGGCAATATTGGTAAGCCCGGCAAATCCTTTAACGGTAATATTGTCTATACATGTATCGATCGGTCTGCATGAGGCAACTATATCTTTTCCGTAGACACTGTAGAGTGCAGAACCGGCGTCGCAGTTTCCCGGACTTTGCAGGACGGTCTTGCCGTTTTTGATAAACTTGAAAGAGATGTCCGTATGGCAAAGAATGAAGCGCTCGATAAGGACCTGTATGTAATTTGCTTCTGTCTGGTCTTTCTTCAGGAATTTGAAGCGTGCAGGAAGATTATAGAAAAGATCTCTAACCTCGACAGTTGTTCCGGAAGGCATGCCGACCGGACCTGCGGAAATGAACTTTCCGCCCTCGTAAATAACACGTGTTCCCTTCTCCGCTAGTGGTTCCTTGGTAGAGAGAGTAACCCGGGATGCAGCTGCTATACTGGCGAGTGCTTCGCCACGGAAACCCATGGAATGAAGTGAAAACAGCTCGTCCAGTGAGGTTAGTTTACTTGTGGCATGGCAGATAAATGCGTTCTTTGCATCTTCTTCGTCCATTCCGCAACCATTGTCCCTCACCCGAATAAGCGAGATCCCTCCGT
Source organism: Clostridiales bacterium (assembly GCA_017620475.1). Lineage (GTDB taxonomy): Bacteria > Bacillota > Clostridia > Saccharofermentanales > Saccharofermentanaceae > Scatonaster. The sequence continues at coordinate 34,190 of JAFZQI010000034.1, forward strand.
TTTCGATTTCAACGGTGATCTGGGTGGCACCGGCATCGATGGAATTCTCCATCAGTTCTTTGACAATAGACATCGGACGCTCGATTACTTCGCCTGCGGCTATGGCATTAGAAGTCGCTGCGTCCAATAAATGAATTCTTGGCATAATCAGTTCTCTCCTTTTGCTTTCTCGATGAGTGAATAAAGTATATTCATTGCCTCAAGCGGCGTAATCCTGGAAATGTCCATATTGGCCAGTTCAGACCGCAGAGAGGCGGAATCCTGACCGGCTGCGTTATTGGCGGGAGCGAAGATCGGTATCTGACCGGATACCGGACCTTCAAAGTGTTCCTCACCGTCTTCAGTATATGTGATCTGCATCTTTTTCTTATCAAGTTCGCTTAAGATCACGTTCGCGCGTTCTACCACTTCTGAGGGAACTCCGGCCAATCTTGCCACCTCGATACCATAACTGTCGGATGTGCCTCCCGTTGAGATCTTGTGAAGGAAAGAGACTTCCTTATTCTTCTCTTCCACCTCAACGTGAGCATTATAGACACCTGATAAGGTGTTTTCGAGCTGGTTGAGTTCGTGATAATGTGTGGCAAAAATCGTCCTGGCGAACATGATGGAACGATTAGCGATAAACTCGATGATCGCCCATGCTATGGAGAGTCCATCGTATGTGCTGGTTCCTCTTCCGACTTCGTCAAGAAGAAGCAGGCTTCTGTAGGTACCATTACGGAGAATGCCGGAAACTTCGTTCATCTCTACCATAAATGTGGATTGCCCCAACGAGATATCATCTGATGCGCCGATCCTTGTAAAGATCCGGTCAACGATACCGATATGAGCGAATGATGCAGGTACAAAGCTTCCGATCTGCGCCAATAGCACGATCAGGGCGGTCTGCCGCATGTATGTGGATTTACCAGCCATATTCGGTCCGGTCAGGATCATGATACGGTGATCCTGTTCATCCATCGAAATGCCGTTAGGAACAAATTCCCCTTCCTTAAGCATTTTTTCCACGACAGGATGTCTTCCGTCTTCGATGACCAAAGCCGTTGTGTCATCCACCTTTGGCCGGCAATAGTTATTCCTTTCAGCAAGTTCTCCAAGCGCCATAACGAAATCCAGGACCGAAAGCGCGGATGCCACCTGATAGAGCCGATGAACCTGTGATGCGATTCTTTCTCGGATATCACAGAAAAGTTCATATTCCAGCTGAATCAGTTTGGCAGTGGAGCCGACGATCGTATCCTCGATCTCTTTCATTTCTGAAGTGATATACCTCTCACCTGTCGTCAGTGTCTGCTTACGGATATACCGGTCCGGAACCAGCGGGACATTACCTTTGGAGACCTCGATATAATAACCGAAGACTTTGTTATAACTGATCTTGAGATTCTTGATACCGGTAACTTCCCGTTCTTTTGCTTCCATCTCAAGGATGATCGATTTACCGTCTTTTGAAGCGTGTCTCAGGCGATCTGCCTCCTCGTTGTACCCTTCCTTGATCATGCCGCCTTCCTTAACCGAAATCGGCGGATCTTCATCCAAAGAAGAATCCAATAGTGTATAGATATCTGACAGATCTTCAAGTGAAGCAACGGTATCCTTCAATATACCTGCCTGAAAATGCGAAGCACATTCCAAAATATACGGAAGTTTTCCGAGGGTGTTTCGAAGGTTAAGAAGATCTCTGGCGTTTACTGACGACAAGGCGATACGTGATGCAAGTCTTTCTATATCATGAACGCCAAGAAGGGCTTCACGAAGCTCCTGACGGTGAATAAAGTCATTCTTCGCCTGTTCAACAGCATCAAGCCGCGCTTCGATGGAAGATACATCAATGAGAGGTTCTTCAATATATTCTCTCAGACGACGTCCTCCCATCGAGGTCTGTGTCATATCGATAGCCCAAAGCAGACTTCCCTTCTTTGACTTTGAGCGGATCGTTGAAGTGATCTCCAGATTGGTACGTGTGGCCACATCCAGTTCCATGGTATCGGAGATCTCATATATCCTGGCTTCGGAGAAATGCGTAACCTGAGCCTGCTGCGTCTCATCCAGATAGGCAAGGATCGCGTCAATAGCGGAGTAAAGAAGAATGTTTTTCGTTTCTTCCGCGAAGGACTTCTTAGATCTGGAGCCTTTCTTTTCATTCTCTTTCTTGAACTTGTCGGGTAAAACACGGTCAGACAGTCCGCAGGAAAAATCCGCATTTGGCCGTAAAGTCACGGATCCGACAAGATTGTCACAGATATAGGAAAACAGCGGATCCTTCTGCAGGTCTTCGTTGAAGATCAGTTCGGATGCACGATATTTCGATAAAAGGTTTACAAGATGCTGGGCGGTATTTCCGGTGATCAGCTGTGTCGCTTCCATGGTTCCGGTCGTAATATCTGCAGCGGCAAGGCCATATTGCATGCCGATCTTATATACGCATACGAGGAAGTTGTTCTTCTTATCATCTAACCCGTTCGTGTCGACGACGGTTCCCGGTGTGAGTACACGTGTGATGGAACGCTTGACCAGACCTTTTGCTAATGCGGGATCCTCCATTTGTTCGCAAATGGCCACTTTATAGCCCTGCGTTATGAGACGTTGCATGTAGTTTGAGGCAGCATGATGCGGAACGCCACACATAGGGGCGCGTTTCTCCAATCCGCAATCACGGGATGTCAGTGTGAGCTCCAAAAGCCGGGAAACAAGAATCGCGTCATCAAAGAACATCTCGTAGAAGTCACCGAGACGGAACATCAGGATTGCATCTCCGGCAGTTTTTTTCATATCGAAATACTGACGCATCATGGGTGATAGCGTGGATACATCGACAGAAGCATAGGTTAAAAGATCATCGTTATTCATCGATAAAACTCACCAGTTCCCCTTCTACTGAATACGGTTTGGCACGGGTAATATGTACCATAGCAAGAAGTCCCTCAAACTTGTCGGCATCGAAGTCCTCTGCGGTCGTATCGATCAGGTTCCCTTGGAATTTTGTTCCGGAGGGAATGCGGAAATTCACAAGCCGGTTAGAATTTGTTCTTCCGGTCAAAACGTCCGGTGCCGTGGCACTTCTTCCTTCAATGAGGATTTCCTCGGTTTTGCCGACTACAGACTCGTTAGACGCAAATGTCAGATCATTCTGAAGTGCCAGAAGCCTTCCGAAACGCTCGGTTACCACATCCTGAGGGATCTGATCCGGATAGGACGCGGCTTTTGTTCCGGGTCTTCTTGAATATTGGAATGTAAAAGCACTGTCAAACCGGCATTCGGCGACGACATCCAGCGTCGCCTGAAAGTCTTCCTCTGTCTCACCGGGAAAGCCGACAATGATGTCTGTTGTGAGTGTGGCGTCCGGAAGACACTTGCGGAAAAGCAATGCTGTTTTAAGGTATTGCTCACGATCATAATGGCGGTTCATTCTGGACAGGATCTCACTGCTTCCGGACTGCATGGGCAGATGCAGATGCCGTTCGATATTCGGATATTTCTGCATGGTATAGATGACTTCATCCGAAATGTCTTTCGGATGAGAGGTCATGAAGCGGATTCGGGAAAAACCGGGTATAGAAGCCGCCTCTTTAAGCAGCTCGGCAAAGGAGATCTCTCCTTCTCTGTCATGCCCGTAGGAATTGACATTCTGCCCGAGAAGCATCACTTCTTTATAACCCTGAGAGGCCAGCTCCCGAAGCTGGGCAAGGATCTTCTCAGATGATCGTGAACGTTCACGTCCTCGTGTATAAGGTACAACACAATAGGTACAGAAATTATTACATCCGTACATGATGGGTACGAGCGCACGGAATTTCCGCTTGTGCTCAACGGGAATATCCGTGTCGTCTACAAGATAGTCTTCATCAGATACCGAGAATACCCGCTTCTTCTGACTGAGTTTCCGGTCAAGAATGTCCGGAAGAAGATGAATATCAGAAGGACCGAAGCAGGCATCTACAAAAGGAAAACTCTTCTTGATCCGCTCGATGTTTTCGGGCTGCTTCATCATACAACCACATACGGCTATAAACATATCCCTGTTCTGCTTCTTCTGGGACTTGTACGCGCCGAGATTACCGAATAGACGAACATCCGCATTTTCGCGTATCGTGCAGGTGTTCAATATCAGAAAATCAGGAATGGCCTCTTCCGAAGCTTCAATCAATCCGATCGAACGAAGAATACCTTCGATCTTTTCGCTATCGGACTCGTTAAGCTGGCAGCCGTATGTTTTGACACGGTATGTCAAAGCGTGACCCCGCTCTAACGAGGAAGCGGCAATGCGGTTTTTCAGTGAGGAAAGCACAGAATTATGGCGCAATAACTCTTCTTGCGATACAATAACAGTTGACACGTAAATGACCTCGATTTCTATTTCGATTTATTTCGTTGTTTTCGCTTCTTTAATGATACATGAACAATGAGATTTTGTGAACGAGATCGGGAATATTTTTTCTGTGTGGACGGGAGTAAGATACATGCATCTGAAAAGTATGTGCAAACGCATTATTTCTCTGTTTATTGCAGGGGTGGTGATGGTATCTTTATTCTCTTTACCTTCCCTGGCTGATGAAACTGAGACATCTTCTTCTGAAGTGAATTTCGATCTTACCAACCCGGTAGACGGGCTTTTGGATCCCTCCCCTTCCCAGGCCCCGGTGACGAACTCACGAGCGTATCTGATATATGATACCCTTTCCAATACGATGCTGATCGGTTATGATTACGATTCGAAACGCCAGCCTGCGGCGATTACCCAGATCATGACTGTGCTGATCGCGCTTGAGGAACTAGAGCTTTCGGATATGATTACTATCAGTAAAGAGATGTATGAGAGTATTCCCGACGATTATGTACGTATCGGATTTACGGAGGGCGAGGTCGTAACCGTAGAACAGTGTATCTATGCCTCTCTTCTGAAATCTGCAAATGATGCCTGTATAGCACTGGCTATCCATGTCAGTGGAAGCGAGAAGGCATTTGTGGCAAAGATGAACCAGCGAGCGGAAGAACTCGGATGTACCATGACGCATTTCACGAATTCATATGGATATGCCGACATGGAGCATCGGACAACATGCCGCGATATGGCCTTGATCCTCGAAGAAGCCCTGCGTCACCCGGATTTCAAGACGATCGCCACCTCGGCTTCCTATACGATCGAACCGACGAATAAGTATAACGATAAACGTGTATTGAATAATGCTAACCGGTTCGTATCCACTCCATCTACGGCTTATGAGTATTACATTGGCGGAAAGACGGGATATTCAGAAGCTGCCGGATATACCATTATCGCCGGTGCAGAGAAAGATGGACGCTGTCTTATCGGGATCCTTCTTGGTGCAGATGGTGCCGAATCCAGATATGAGACCCTGATTTCCCTCTTTGAGTACTGTTTTACCAATTACACAACGACAATGGTTGATCGGACTGAGATCGATGGTGCGATTCAAAAAGCGGTCGAGCAGATCGATCAGGCTGTCGAGGGAACGGATCTTCTTGTGCGTTCTACATCGCTTGAACTCCTTGACTGTTATTCCATTAAGTCTTCACTGGCCAATGGCGGTTATAGTAATGAAGTGGATCTGTCTTCACTGGTGATCGATCCCAACGAGAATAATCAGGTCTTCGTCCTTCCTGTCAATCGACGATTTGCCAACAACGAAGCATATGTGATCGGTTATATTACGATCACGGTATCGAGTGAGGATGCCGTCACTGAGACCGAGACAGCCAAGGATGAAGGATCTACGAAAACTGGTATTCTGACGATCATACTCACGATCGGTATTGCCACCATTTTGATCGGCGTACTCATTCTGGCCATCATCCTGTTTGTAAAGATGGTCAAAAAGAGAAGATTCAATAAGAATCATAGAAATCCGACGATACTGTAAAACTTATTCTCCGGCTACCGATACATCCGGAATAAGAAGGCTCGGAGACTGAATATGCGTCGCTTCCGGTGAGAAATACTCCACGTCATTTCCTAAAGCATCCACTTTCATAAGAACATCGAAGAAATTGTCGGCAATCGTGATCTGGTTTACAGGATCACCGATCATTCCGTCTTTGATTACAAAGCCTTCCGACATCAAGGAAAAGTCACCTGAAATACTGTTGATTCCGGCATGCAGACCGTGAAGCGCCGTGATATAGACTCCGTTATCCATCTTCTTGAAAAGATCATCGAGAGAATACTCTCCGTTTTCGATATATAGATTCGAAGGAGAGATTCCGATAGCGCCCTTTGCTCCGCCGCGAGAGGCATTGCCCGTAGTCATGACCCCATCGACCAGAGCCGTTTTTCGATTATGAAGCGGAGATTTGAAAACGCCTTTATCAATGAGAACAGTTCTTTTGGCGCTGACGCCTTCTGCATCGAACGGAAGACAAAGTGGGCTTCCGTCGATCATGCCCTCATCGATCAAAGTGATCTTGTCATTGGCGATGACTTCATCCTGCTTTCCGCAAAGACGGGAAAGTCCTTTCTGGATTGCCTCCGCGGAAAAAGAACCGACAAAGGATGCAAGCAGGCTATGTGCCGCTTTCTTATCTAATACTATGGATGTTTTAACAGAAGGAATAGGCGCAGCGCCAAGTTTGGCAATTACCCGGCTTCCGACATCTTTCACACAGGAATCAATGTCAAATTCGGAAAGGTGCGTATATGACCAGCCTTTACCATAAGTCTGCACATCGTCTCCCTCTTTGGCCCGGCATCCGATATATACATCAAAACTGTTATCTTTGCTCTCGCAGATCATGCCTTTGGAGTTGGCAATATAGACTTCACCGCTGGAATACATGGTATAGCAGTCATCTACGGCTTCAATTCTGGAGTCAAAGGCAAGCAGTGCTTTTTCCAAAGAAAGAGCATACTCCGCCATCTGGTCATAAGTGAGTGCTTCCAGATCTTCGCTGAACCCGTTAAACTCAGGATATTCTTTATCCCCTTCGTAAACGGTGATGCTTTCCTTCACTTCCAATACGCCGCAGTTATCCTTCGCCTGGCTAAGCAGGAAAGGAATCATATCCTTTTGGATGTCTTCCGTGGAAGCATATCCCATCTGACCGTTAAACAGGCCCCGGAACGAAAGTGCGGTCGTGTCTGAATTCTCGTACTGTATGATCTTTCCTTCTCTTGCGGAAATAGACATAGAGGCATCAGAGTCATAGTAGACTTCGGATTCAATAAACCCGGCTTTCTCCGCTTCCTTTAATAACAACTCGATGTATTCCCGAATCTGTTTGTCCATGTTCTCTCCTTATCAGGCCTGTCCGCCTACGGTAATCTCGGAAACCCGGATAGTAGGCTGACCTACATCCACCGGTATATTTCCGCTTACGGAACCGCATATGCCTTGAGCAAGCTTCAGGTCATCTCCAACGCGGTCAATATTCATAAGTACTTCATTTCCTTTTCCGATCAGTGTGGCGCCTTTGACCGGTTCACAGATCATGCCGTTACGGATCATATAGGCTTCGTTGACGGCGAAATTGAATTCTCCGGTAGACGTGTCGACAGAACCGCCTCCCATATTAGCGGCGTAGATTCCGTATTCGGTATCGGCGATGATATCTTCTTTTTTACTTGAACCTGCTGCGATAAATGTGTTTGACATACGGGACGTCGGAGCAAAGGAATAGTTTTGCCGGCGCGCACATCCTGTGGATGACTGCCCCATTCTTCGGCTTCCGATCTTATCGATCAGGTAACTGTTTAGTATACCGTCCTTGATAAGAAGGTTGGTCGTAGACGCGGTTCCTTCGTCATCGATCTCGTAACTTCCCCACTCTTTTGCTATCTTCGCGTCATCATATGCTGTGACGATGGGGCTGGCGATCTGTTTGCCCTGCATATCCGTGAAGTATGAGGATTTAATGCCGACAGCCGTGGCTTCAAGTGCGTGTCCACACGCTTCGTGGAAGATGACTCCGCCAAATCCGTTCCCGATGACTACGGGCATTTTTCCGGAGGGACAGGGTTTCGCATCGATCATCGTGGTTGCGATCCTGGCCGCCTCGGTTGCCAGAGCATCAATATCATAGTTTTCGAAAAACTCATATCCCTCACCGCTTCCGGGGCCGAAATACCCGTACTGCTTGTCTTCGTTGGAACTGGAGATGGCCTGGATCATGATGCGGGTACGGCAGCGATGGTCTTTCACATATAAACCGTCAGAATTGGCGATCCAGACGTCCTTCTCCACATCCGCCGTAGAAGCGGATGTCTGCGTAATCAGTGCTGAATACGCCTTAGCCGTTTCACTTGCTGCGCGGAGTTTACGTACTCTTTCGGATTTGGATACTGCAGTTGGCGCAATCTCGTACTTTTGAGAAAAATACTCCATTTGCGGTTCAAGATAGACAGTCTTTCCATCCGGAGTGCCGGCCAGAGACGCGGAAGCATTCTGTGCCATGCGTATAAGCTTTTCCTCGTGATAAAGATCGTTGGAGAAAACGTAGACACATTTATCTCCTTCCAATATTCTGATCCCGATACCGCAGTCAAGGCTTGACCCGGTCCCCTCTACTACCCCATTTAAAAGGGATACGGAGGATTGTTTACTGCGCTCGATATACACCTCGGAAAAATCACCGCCGTGCGAAAGAGCCGCCGTCAGGATCCTTTCGATACTTTCTTTAGATAGCATTATACGGATGCCTCCTAATGAATTAGTTCTTATACTTTCTTCTGATCTTCTTGCTGGTGGTCTTATCAAACTCGGTATCGCGAAGAATAACACGCTTGACGTGCTTGTAGTTTACGAGGTTCTTATTGACCTTGGCCACCTCGTCTTCCATAAGCTGCTGAATGGCGTCGTCATCCGGATTCTCGCCGAGGAGTTTTTTGACTTCTTCCATACACGGGAAGATTGTAACCGTGATGATGACATCGTCGTTCTCATCTTCACCGGAAACCAGACACTCTTCTACATAGTCGGACATGCACAGCATCGTCTCGATTTCTTCAGGGAAAACGTTCTTGCCGTTCTTGGCGATAATAACGTTCTTTTTACGGCCGGTAATGATGCAGAATCCGTCCTTATCGATATATCCGAGGTCACCGGTATGGTAATAGCCGTTCTCATCGATCGCTTCTTTGGTTGCTTCTTCGTTCTTATAGTAGCCCATCATGACATTATCGCCCTTAGCGATAAATTCGCCGATGCCGTTCTCGTCCTTATCGATGACCTTTACATCGACATCCGGAAGCGGAAGACCGGCTGCACGGTTATTAAAATCACAGTCACGGTTCAAAGCAAGGATCGGAGCACACTCGGTAAGACCATACCCCTGGATGCATGCAAAGCCCATATCCTGCATGTCCTGGAGGATCTGCGGATCGATGCCTGCACCGCCGCTGATGATCAGACGCAGGTTGCCACCGAATGTTTCGTGAACCTGTTTGAAGATCTTTTTTCTCTTATCGATGCCGAAGAACAGAAGGAATTTGCACAATTTACGGCCAAACTCAAACTTTCTGGCCATCTTCTTCGTCGCTTTTGCCTTCGACATGATGCTCTTATGGAACTTTTCGAGCATAAGCGGTACGACCAGGATGATCGTCACGTGAGACTGCTGCATGTTCGGAACGATGTATCGGAGACCCTCGCAGATCGCAATATGGGAACCGCGGTATACCTGACAAAGGAAACCGCAGGTGCACTCATAAGTGTGATGCAGCGGCAATACTGACAGGAACATATCGTTCTGATCGATGTAAGTCATCGAGCACATACCTTCGAGGTTCTTGCAGATATTCTTTTGACTGAGTATAACGGCCTTCGACTGTGCCGTCGTTCCGCTTGTGAAAAGAAGCACGGTCATCGCTTCCCTATCCAGAGGCGCATCGAGGAAAAGACGGTCGCCTTCATCAAGGAGTTTCTGGCCGTTATTCAGTACATCGTAGAAATATACAACGCCCTCACGGTCTGTCTTATCCATACAAATATAATTTGTCACGCCCGGGATCTGGTCGCGGATCTCGTCAAGTACTTTCTGCTTCGAAGATGAATAGATCACACAGTTTACTTCGGCACGGTTGAGGCAGGAAGCGACTTCTTCCGGCGGGAGTTCTTTATCCAAAGGAACGACAATGCCGGTTCCGTTTGTAACAGACAGATAGGATACATACCACTCATAACGTGTCTCGGCCAGGATCGCAATACGTGAGCCGAGTCCGCAAAGGTGGGAAAGACCGGTTCCCATAGCCTGAACTGCTTTGTTATATTCGTTAAATGTATAGTACTCGTACTCTCCGCCTTTCATTTTTTTATAATAGAAAAGCGGAAGATCCCCGTACAACTCAACACTTTGCTTAAGCATGTCCCGAAGATCTTCAATGTGTCGTACTTCGTATAGTGGAATGTTCTTCATATCCGGTTATCCTCGTGTTTCGTAAAATATTGTCAAATCATTTGACAATCCAACGAATTCAGTATATCGAATTGTGCTTTTATATTCAACTAATAGAAGAAAATCACAGTTCTTTTTAACAAAAAGACCCTCTCCCCGTTTCCAGAGAGAGGGTCAGTACTTCAATCAGAAGTTCAGATACGTACCTGCTGATCAGCCTTCAGCCACTGCTCCAAATGCAGATTCCAAAGCTGCGGAGTATCCGCCGTAGTATACGATACCATCGAGCTTCTTGTAAGCTCTGACCTTGTAGTAGTAGGTCACGCCGTCTTCTGCCGTTGTGTCGGTGAAGGATTCTACCTTCTGCACGCTCTGGATATACTCATAGGTACCGTTTTCAGATGTGCTTCTGTAGATGTTGTATCTGTCGGCTCCGCTGGCCTTGCTC
>JAFZQI010000005.1 GCA_017620475.1 Clostridiales bacterium
CTCGAACTTACCGTTTGCCGTTTCGCTTCTGTAGATGTTATACCGGTCGGCACCGCTGGCCTTACTCCAGGCAAGGGCGAGGCCCTCAGGTACCATAACGACCTCATTGAGGGTCGGGGTGGCAAGTGCCACGGCATTGACTTCCTGGGAAACGCCGATCGCCTTGTCGTTGGCATCCAGAGCAACAATGTAGTAATTGTATCTCGTTCCGGCAGTAAGACCGGTATGAGAAGTTGATGTCTGCTTGCCGACTTTCTTAAAGAGTGCATACTCGGAACCATCTAACGCATACCAGAGCTGGTAAGCGCTTGCGCCTTCAACACTTGTCCAGGTAATCGTCATCGTTACACCACTCTTCGGCGAAGCACTCATAGTAAATCTTTCAGGATCGTTCTGCAGGATACCTTCTTCGTTGAAGAAATACCATTGTCCCTCGATATTGTACCAGCCGATTACCGGTGTCAGGTCTTCAGAGAGGAAGTAAACATTGCCTTCATCATCTTCCTGCCAACCGGGTTCAGGACCCTCGCAAGGAATGAAATCAATATGCCGGTAATAGTGCTGAGTCCAACTATAATCGGCTACCCAGCCATCATCCGCGAATTCTTCTGTTAAATCATGCTCGAAACCATCGTCCCATGTGAGTACACGATAGTAGTAGCCCTCATTCGGAACGATACGGATAGGTGCTTTCCCCTCTCCGTCAAGAGCAAGGATCAAACGTGTTATGCCATTGCTGCTTGTAACATATTTGTAGAAAGTGTTCCCGTCTTCGAGGATGACACTGGCGACCGGTGCCTCGATATAGCCGTTTTCAAAAGTAATACGGACCATTCCATCAACAGGATCAACACTTGTCGGCAACAGTTTTTCTTCAGAAGTAAAGACGTCGAAATCAAAACATCCTTCTCCATCCTCTGCCCAGAGATGATCAAAGTGCATGTCATCCACTGATGTGAAGATCTTGATCTGTAATCCGGCAGGGATAAACATACCGTTCAGATCAACAGTAAATCCGTTATTGTACTCCAGCGGTCCGATGGTTTGCTGACCACGGATGTCAAGATAAACGGAATCCGTATCCGGATTATAATCGATGAGATCAAAACGAATGATACCGCCTTCCACTTCAGAGCAACTGTAGATTTGTCCGACCTCATAGTCACTGATTACTCGATCAATAAAAGTCGACTCGATATCTTCATCCAGTCCCCTGATTACAAACTCGTTTTCAAAAACGTCATACCAGGTAACGATGTAGAAGTCTCGATTCATCCAGCCGGATCCTCTTTCGATCGTAAAACATCCATCCTCAGTAAGTCTTGTTTCTCTGAAACCGTTGCTGCGCTGTTCGCCGTAAGCCAGAATGGTCAGATCATCACCCGGGATGAGTTTGAAAGTAATGGATTCTGCATTTTCATACACATCCGGCGTCAAAAGCCTGTCGCCATCCAGCTCATGCCATGTTTCTTCATCATCCAGACGGTACTGAACAAAGAATACGGCTTCTTCGCCAAAACCGATTCGGATTCCCGTGAAATCGCTCTTGATGAAATTGAACGACGGTTCTGCAAAATTCTCAGCTTTCAGGTCCCATTCGAAATATCCGTCTTCCAAAACTTCATCCGTGATCTGCATATCTTTGAAGAATACGCCGAAGTCAAGCAGATTGTCCGGGAGATTGACATGGATCATGACTGTTGAAACATCTTTGGTGACGATGAGTCTTGCTCTGTCAAAGGTGTATCGGAAATCGACTATACTTCCATCATCTGTATCAAAAGCAAACACGTCTTCCGGAAGCTCGTCAAAGAATTCAAACCAGACAGGGAATTCAAATTGATTCTGAGTCTCCCAGTCCCATTCCATACAATCGAAAAGATAATCGTTTTCAGAAAGATAGACAACGATCTCAAATCCGATATTATTCTGTGGAACAACAGTATATACGCCTTCTTCCGGAATCAGTTCTTCAAGCGAACGTCCGTTGTAACGGATGCATACATTATAGTAACTGCCTTCTACTGTAAAAGAAATCGGTACGCCGATAACAAACTCTTCCGGCGTCCAGTGAGGCGAGGAGATTCCTTTGAACTGCGCATCACCTCTACCCTTGATACCAATCTGGAAGAATCCATCATAAATTGGATCATTCCAATTGATCAGTTCAAATCCGTAACGCCAGAACCAGCCGTCAGCAGGTCTTTCGAGAGTGACTTCGTAGAATCCTTCAAAGCCTTCCTCATTTTTCAGTGACGTAATTGGTAATACGCTGTCATAACGTTCTTCACCACGTTCGACACAGAACTTCACTCCTGTGGCTTCTTCAAGATGCTCGCAGCAAAAGCGCAGTGTGACTTCATCTGCTGTCAAGAATTCACTATATGGGATGCGGTATTCCCCATCATCCCTGTCATCAAAGGTCATCCAGACAGGTTCTTCATACTCACCGCCATCAATGGAATATAAGACGCTTATCGAATTTTCTTCGTACCCCGGGAAGCAGATACCGTCTTTCCACGGCTGACGGAATTTGACGGACAGCAATCTGTAATAATCCATGTCATCGTGTGAAAGATCGATCTGGCACCTGTAGTTATTTCCTACAACGTAATCCGTTATATCAGTATCCATATACCAGGTTTCAAATTCTTCGCAGTCCAAAGGGTAATTGATCTTGAAAATAAGATCGGTTGCCTCATTATCCAGTATTACAGCGATTCGATTATAACCGGTTAAGACATCAATAAGTCCTTCTGTTTCTGAAAAATCGAAAGTGCCTTCCGGAAGTCCGTTTAGGAAACCATCAAATTCGATATCAATACCGATTCTGGTCTCGTCTTCAAATCTTCCGAAATCCATATGACGGATCTCATATTCGACTTCAGTCATATATACGACGACCTCAAGTCCTTCGCTTTGACCATCATAATCGAAAGAGTAAACGCCATCTTCTGCTTCAAGGATATCTTCTTTCCATCCGTAGTTTAGAACAACGGCATAAAAATCATCGGATCCTTCCACAGTAAATGAGAACTGCTGGCCCGCGTCGATCTCGAGAAGGTCCCATTCTCGATCAGCAAGACCGTGTACTTTGACTTCATTATTGAAATTATTTCCTTCAACATGCCAGTTGAGTACACCATCATGAACATTCGGATCGAACGGACGTACTCGCATTTCACAATAATCCGTCCATCCGCCTTCCGGCATGTCAATGGCAAACAGATATGACGTCTCATCGAGAATGCTGCAACTGTATTTCCCTATCTCCGGATCATGAGAGTTGCCGTAAAAATCCACCCGGGCACCCTTGACCAGTTCATTTTGATCATTAGGCGTAACCGCGATATACAGGGTCTGAAGGTTCATGTAATCTTCAACGGGGATTATAAATCCCCAGTCATTCTGAACCTTTTCAAATTCGAAGAAGTTCTCTCCGTCTTCAGAGTAGGAAAAGTAATACCTGTCATTGTCTTCGACTCTGAATCCGCTCCAGCCGCCATGATAGGGAGAGAAATCAACATGGATATCCACCCAGCTATTTTCATGGATCCGATTTGCCTCGGTAGAAAGATCAAGTGTATAGGAACCGTCATCATTACGTATTAGCAGTTTAGATGACGGTATATAGGGCTGATCTTCTGTTTCACGATATTCTATACGATACTCGTCGATCGTAAGCTCCATGCGGGAGAGATACCATCCGTCATCAGGAGAAAGTGTGAATTTTAATCCGTCAGTAGCACTAACCGCCGAAACCGGTATGGAATAGCGGTTGCATTTATCATTGCCCGGCTGTGGCAGCACGTGGGTATGTGCTGCAGGGATCATGCCCATCTTGCCGTCTCCGTTATAAACAGCATTGAGCATGAATTCATTTTCTCCGTTTCTCATGTCATCAAAATCCGACCAGGCGATCCTGATCTGAATTCCGTTACTGACTGTCGGTGTGATCGTGAATTGATTGTTTTCCAATACGATACGGTGTTCGTCATTTTCAGGAAGATCCGTACTGTAATACTCGTAATCCTGGATATCTACCTCGATATGGATCGTCTCGCCATTTCTTGTATGTGGCTGCTCAAGAGTGAACGTGATCGGCTGATCTTTCGTGAAAGAAATCTGCTCATTCCTTCTTATCAGCGTATCACCGATGTAGACGAATCCGGTCTGCACGTCTCTGTCCTGGCTCTCATCCCATTCCCATACCTCGTCATAATCGACGGCAAACATATCGTCGGGAACACGATAATCCATGCCTTCTTGGCCAATCATCCAGAAGAAACCGGATTCATCATCTCCAACATATGTGTAGAAACAAGGGTCGGCAATCGGATCAGAATTGTTACGCGGAACCGGACCATTGTCACCGGGTTCATAAAGATCGATGCCGCTGACGGTTACACCCGATTCGATAATAAGCCTGGCATCCCTTCCGCCAATGACGGATCCGTTCAGAACATTCATGAGTTCTTCAACATGCATCTCTGTACGGTCTCCGTTCGGACTTGATCCTTCAAGGATCAATGATCCCTGAACAACAAGCCGCTTAACGTTTGTAATACCCGGGTACCAGCCGTCCTGCTGATTGTTCTCGTTAAATCTCGGTCTCGGCCCAATGGAATAAACAGCGCCCGGATCGATACCGAGAACACCTGCATTTACGGTACAATCAAAATTGCCGATGATTACATAATCATAATAAACATTCGGAAGTTCTACTCCCGGTGCTGACTCATCCCAATCATATTCGGTATGAATATTGGAAACGATCTCCAAAAGGTCACCGATATCCGGCTCGCCTTCATATTCGTAGGCGGGAGCTTCAGAAGCAAATCGCCCCGTTGCTTTTATATAATTCTCACAAGTAATGGAACTATCACCAAGAAGTATGATCTGATTATGGTCATAATCATATTCTGCGGTTACTTCAGCGTTGTTGAGGATCAGCATGCCTCGATATTCATCAAGTTCATAAGAACCGTTACTGATAAACTCTCCAAGATACTCCTTGCCGTCAACCGGTTCTTCGCTGAAAACATATCCTGGATCGTTCTGGTCTTCTGGATTGCCCCATATCTGATAGACTGAAGCTTCATTATCTGCCCGTATTATCGGGGCTTTTTGCGGCAAATACGCAAAGAGTATACATGCACTTATGCCTGCCGCTATGAATCTGGCCTTTAACTTCTTCATAGATCATCCTCCCTCCTGATTTTAGATCTCATATTTTCATCTTAACATCTCAGAAGGCTCTTTAACAATTTCAAAAGTTAAAAAACCATGAATTTTTTACATTCTTGGATAATCAAATTATTTCTTAGGTATAGAGTATTTCCGAAGTGCCTGCCGGCTCTTTTTATATTCCGGACAGTATTTTTCGACCTGTGACCAGAAAGCAGGAGAATGATTCATGTAATAAAGGTGCGAAAGCTCATGGATCAGCACATAATCGAAGAGTTCGGGTTCAACGTCAAGAAGGTATATGTTAAGAGATATACTCCCGCTTGAAGAACACGATCCCCAGCGTGATGTCATATATCTTACGGTAATGCGTGAAGGCTTCTTTCCGTCGTATACCGCTAGAAAAGCACTGGCTCTGGCATGTATGATCCTCGCTCTTCTTCTCTGCTCGGACATATCGATGGATGGAAGACGGACCTTGTCCTGTAATTTGGATCTGTGTTTATCGATCCACTCACTATTTGTTTCCACAAATCGGTCGATGTCTTTCAGCGGCATGTAAATCGGAGCGAAAGCGAGAACACGCCCGTCCTCGTCCAGCGTGATCTTCAGGCGCTTTCGCTTACCATATCGGATCGTAACCGGAACTTTATGGACGGACGTGAAATATTCTCTTTCTGATACGATTCTCGGAGAAGACATAAAATCAATTTCTTCCGGGAACATAGCCGCGGGAGATGGCCATTTCCGCGCGCTGCTTTGGTTTCCCGCCGAGTGCGATCTGCACATCGATGAAAGCAGGATGCGCAGTAAGGAAAGCCTTCATATAGTCGATAGGACTTTCCATGAAATGGGAGACCATATCACGCTGCGCGACTGACAGGATTCCCTTTTCTACTGCTTCATCGAAAAGAGAAAGTTCGATCTTGGCAAAGGTGTACATGTTGACACCTTCTTTTTTGAGATTGGCCTCACCGCCCTGGAGCCGGTCGATCACGGCGATGGTATCCGTAATTGATGCGCCCACTCCGCGGATCGAAGGGATCCATGCATTTGTATAGGAAGAAGCTTCCGTGATAAGATCGGCGATATGAAGGGAAACTTTACCGTCCAGATCTCCTTCTCCGACTTTTACGGCGGAGGCTTCTACCGACTCAGAGAACCATGTTTCACCATCCTTGAAAATGCTCAGATGTGGCTTCCCGAGAAGATATGCCGGCATCAGCGAGAAGAAGAAATCACGGCGTTCACCGCCGGAAATGAAGTCGAAATCCAGTTCTTTTGCCTTAGAGACAATAAGGTCGATCACGGTTTTGTAAGATTCGGAAGTTTCGTACTGGGTCTTAACAAAATCCAGAATGTTTTTAAGGAATTCCGCACGGTCGCCGGCTGCCGCTTCTTCGATCTTGGCAAGCAGTTCATTTGCCTTCTCTTCCGATTCGATAAGAAAATGAGTATTCACATAGAAAGGACCAAGGGTTCCGGAAGCATACCAGAACGGCTTTTCGGGATCACTTACCCGAACGGCATTGGTTGCAAATAAATAATCTGAAATGGTCTTCATAATGGTTTACCTCCACATTTCTAACGTGCCTGTCAAAGAAGACAGTTCATCAATATGATTCTCTTCACAATACTTATTCAGTTCATCTACGATCTCCACTGGTCTTCCCGGATGAACCAGCGTGATCGTTCCGAGTTCGACAGCCGAAGAACCGGCGATCATAAACTCCAAAACGTCCTCGTAGGTACTGATTCCGCCACAGCCGATTACCGGAATCTTCACGGCACTATAGATATCATGTACCATACGAAGGGCCACGGGTTTCACACAGGGTCCCGAAAGCCCGCCGGAATTATTATGGAGAAGTGGTCTTCTGGTTCGAATATCGATCGCCATACCCAGCAAGGTGTTGATCGCTACGATTGCATCTGCTCCGCCCGCTTCAGCTCCCTTGGACGTCTCTGAAATCGAAGTGACATTGGGTGTCAGTTTTACCCATAAGGGAAGCGTCGTCCGCTTGCGAAGATCAGATACAAGGGCTTCGATCGCCTTCGGTGATGAGCCGATGACCATGCAGCCTTCTTTTACGTTCGGGCAGGAAAAATTCAGTTCCAGTGCATCGATCTTCTCTTTATAAGGATCCAGTTTTTCGACCATAGCGATGTAATCCTCGTTTGAGTGACCGGCTACGTTTACGACTACGCCTGCACCTGACTGCACCATATAATCCAGTTCTGTTTCCAGAAAAGCATCTACACCGGGATTCTGAAGCCCTACGCAATTAAGCATACCGGAAGGCGTTTCCGCTACACGTATTCCCTGATTCCCATCACGTGGAAGAAGCGTCAGGCCTTTTGAAGAAAGGGCACCTAGCTTACTTAGATCCATGTATTCGGCAAGTTCCCGTCCGAAACCGCAAGTGCCCGAAGCCAGGATTATCGGGGTTTTGAGAGCAACTTCTCCTATTTTTACAGCGATACTCACCAGATCACCTCCTCGGCTCTAAATACAGGACCGTCTTTGCAGCAGCGCTTGTGGACGAATTCTTTTCCTTCCTTTTCGACCTTGATCTTGCACACGCATACGAGACATGCACCGATACCACAGGCCATACGCTGTTCGAGAGAAACATAACAGGTAAGACCCTTAGCAAGAGCCCATTCCGAAACCTTTCTCATCATGATGCCGGGACCTACGACCATGACGGTCGCGCCCGCAAGTTCCGAATCGTCTATCGTTTCCAGATAGGCCATGACATTTCCCTTCATGCCGAGATCTCCGGCATCCGTCGTTACGTCGAAGTTTTCACATACAGACGAGAATTTTTCATATAGAAAAGCATCGTTTCTGCTGCGGTATCCGTTTACGATATGACACGGAATGCCGTTTTTCTTTGCATATTCTGCGGCACAGTAAATAGGAAAGATTCCTGTGCCTCCACCGACGAGCAGAAGTTTCTTGATTCCATCAAACTGAAATCCGTTACCAAGAGGCCCGAGAACGGTAAACTCGTCTCCTTCTTTTGCCTCGAGGATCTTCCCGGTTCCTTTTCCGACTTTACGAACGCCAACGCTGAAAGTATTACTTTCCTTATCTACGCACATGATTCCGAAAGGACGCTTCAGGAAATACGCACAGGACAGATTGACAAACTGTCCCGGTTGTGCGGTCTGCGCAATCTCCGGACAAATAAATGTCAGTACGGAACAGGTAGGCCCGAGATCTTCTTTTTGAATCAGTTTGACTTTATATTCTTCTTTCATTTCTTAACCTTTCAATGCAGCATTCAGATCGTCGCGCATACGGATGGCCTCATCTCTTGTCGCTTTTTGAAATCCGAGTAGCGTCTTACCGGAAGGCCCTTCTATATCTGTCATTGCCATAGGAACAATATCTTCTCTCTTTTTCCAGGCACACATCAGGCTTCTCGATGCATTGACGATTCCACCCTTGCCATTTACAAAAGAGGCGACCGCATCCTTACCGGATCCGCCCTGTGCACCATAACCCGGAACGAGGATCAGTGCGTGCGGCATGATTTGCCTTGCTTTTACAGCCTGTTCCGGCCATGTTGCCCCGACAACGGCGCCGACAGAACTGAATCCGGACTCCCCGATCAGCTCCTGGCCCCATTTCTCAACATTTTCAGCCATCGCTTCGAATACCTGACGGCCATCTTCCAGTTTCAGATCCTGTAGATCACCGGCAGAAGGGTTCGAAGTACGTACCAGTACGAAAAGACCTTTACCCTTCTTTTTCGCTACATCCATAAAAGGCTTGATACCGTCGATGCCGAGATATCCGTTTACGGTCACACAGTCACATTCGAACATCGCTTCAATGGAATCGTCGAGAACTTTCGTTTCACCGATGATTGCGTTGGCATAAGCCGTGGCCGTTGTGCCGATATCGTTTCTTTTGGCGTCGCCGATGACCAGCATGTCTTTTTCATGAGCATACTGAATCGTCTTTTTGAGCGCCTTGATGCCCTCTAGGCCGTACATCTCGTAATAAGCAAACTGGGGCTTGATCGCAGGGATTATGTCATATACGGTATCGATCAGGAGACGGTTATATGCGAAGATCGCCTCGCCGGTTGCTTCCTGCATATTGACAGAGCGGGCGCCTTTCTTGTTTTTCGCTCCGTCGAGCCAGGCATTCAGCATTTCCGAAGGAAGGTAATCGAGTTTTGGATCGAGACCCATTACTGTCGGGTTATTGCATACTTCGATTTTCTTAAGAAGTTTATCAGCGAAGTTCGTCATAAGTGATCTTTCCTCCTACGATAGTAATCTTTACCCGTCCGGTCAGCTCATCTCCGATATAGGGAGAATTCGAAGCCTTGCTTCGGATCTCTTCTTTCGTGTAGACGAAAGTTTCATCAAGGTCAGCAAGCATAACATCTGCGGGCATTCCTTTATCCAGTGTACCTCTTCCCAGTTTAAGGATCGAAGACGGGTTTACGGTCATGGTCTTGATCATGTCGGTAAGAGAGAGTGCACCGGTCTTTACCAGATAAGTATATCCTACTGCGAATGCCGTTTCAAAGCCGATAATTCCGTTATTGGCCAGAGAGAATTCGAGGTCCTTCTCATCGATGTGATGTGGTGCGTGATCGGTTACGATACAGTCGATCGTTCCGTCTTTCAGACCTTCGATCACGGCGAGACGGTCGTCTTCCGTTCGAAGCGGTGGATTCATTTTGAAGTTTGTGTCATAGTTCTGACAGGCTTCTTCCGTAAGGGAAAAGTAATGCGGGCAGGTCTCACAGGTGACCTTTACTCCGCGTGCTTTGGCCTGACGGATGATCTCGATGCCTTTTCGTGTACTGACATGGCAGATATGGATCGGCATATCCAGGTATTCTGCGGTCTGGATGTCACGGGAGATCATGATCTCTTCGGCAATAGCCGGAATGCCACGGAGACCGAGTGCGGTCGAGATCGCGCCTTCGTTCATGGCTCCCTCGGAGATGGACATCTCCTCACAGTGGTTCAGTACAGGTATATCGAAGTCGGAAGCATATTCGAGGACCTTCTTCAGAAGATTGGCCGTCGCGATCGGTTTTCCATCGTCGGATACGGCGACGATACCGGCTTCCTTCATCAGCCCCATTTCGGAGATTTCTTTGCCTTCAAGCTTTTTGCTGGCGGCGCCGATCGGAAAGACATTACAGGAACCGACCTGATCGGCTTTTCGCAAGATGCCTTCTACAACGGCAGCATTATCGCAGACAGGATTGGTGTTCGGCATGCAGCACACACTGGTAAATCCGCCTTTTGCAGCACTTGCTGTACCGCTTTTGATGTCTTCTCTATACTCGAAACCAGGCTCGCGAAGATGACAGTGCATATCAACAAGTCCGGGGAAAACCGTCAACCCCTCTGCGTCGATGATTTCATCGGCGGGACGAGAGAGGCTTTCCGTAAAGACACCGTTTTCGATATAAAGCGTAACTTTTTCACCCGAAGCGAAATGCTTCGCGTTTTTGATTTCAATTGTTTTCATTCTGGTTTCTCCTTGCCATCAGTAAGTAAAGAACTGCCATTCGTACGGCGACACCGTTGGTGACCTGCTCATTGATCACGGACTGGTCGCAGTCATATACACATGTCGGAAGCTCGACACCGTGGTTACACGGACCCGGGTGAAGCAGATAAGCACCCGGTTTAGCAAGCTTGAGAACATCCTCGGAGATGGAGTAGAATCTTGAATACTCCGCTACCGATGGGAATAGAGACTTCTGCTGACGCTCTAGCTGTACGCGGAGGCCCATGACGGCATCAGCATCTTTTACCGCCTCGGATACGGAACGGCATACTGTACATCCCATCTTATCGAGGCCGACCGGAACCATAGTGCGGGGTCCGGCGACACTGACGGTCGCGCCGAGTTTGGTTAAACCGATCACGTTACTTCTAACGACGCGGCTATGGTAGAGGTCACCACAGATGGCCACTTTCAGACCATCGATGTGACCGTATTTCTCATAAAGTGTAAACATATCGAGCAGTGCCTGTGTCGGGTGCTCGTTCATACCGTCACCGGCATTTACGATCGAAGCCTTGACCCGCGGGGCAAGATAGTGCGGCGCGCCGGACTGGCTGTGTCTCATAATGATGATGTCGGTCGCCATCATGTCGATCGTTCTGGCGGTATCCAGGAGCGATTCCCCCTTATTTACCGAACTTCCGGAAGTCGTGATGTTTGCGCTGGCCGAGCCCATGTATTTGGAAGCCAGTTCGAAAGAAAGGCGTGTCCTCGTACTGTTCTCATAAAAGAGTGTAACGACTGATTTACCCTGAAGATGAGATGTCTTCTTATTTCCGGATGTTAGCACCATCTTCATCATTTTTGCCGTGTCAAGGATCTCCATGATCTCTTCCGCGGTAAGTTGTTTCAGACCAAGCAGATCTTTACTACGTAATCCCATTTATTTCACCACTTCACAGAGAACGACCTGATCCTGTCCGTCGATCTCTCTTAACTGTACCGAAATCATCTCGGCAAGCGAGGTTGGTACGTTTTTACCTACATAATCAGAACGGATCGGAAGCTGCCTGTGGCCACGGTCGACTAAAGTCGCAAGCTGGATGCAGGCAGGTCTTCCCATATCAAAAATCGCCTCGATCGCGGCCCTTACCGTTCTTCCGGTGAAAAGGACATCGTCGATCAGGACGATTTTTTTATCATTGATATTGAAGTGAATGGCTGTTCCGTTGACAACAGGGTGAGCGGCGAGTGTGGAAAGGTCATCACGATAGAATGTGATGTCAAGTACACCGACGTCCGGACGGACTCCCTCGACTTCTTCCATGACTTTAGCAATGCGCTCAGCCATGGGAAAGCCTCTTCTTTGAATACCCACTAAAGCTACATTATCAAGCCCCTTATTCTTCTCGATAATCTCATGGGCGATACGGATCAAGGCTCGATGAACGGCCTGTTCATCCATTAGGACTGTTTTTTCCTGATACTCCTTCAAAATCACCACTCCTTCCGTCCGAAACAGGAAAAACCGGCTTCGGAAAATACCTGTAAAGTACCCTTTCCTAAGCCGGTCTGCTTACATATTTCGCTGTTCTCCAATTGACGGAGAAGGATCTTACATATATCGACAAACGACCTTCCTGTTCTCTCTTGGAACAGACTTAAAGGATACGCTGTAAAGATAATAATCCAACTATTTTAAAATAGCAACCGTATGATGAAACATATTTTGTTTCTCTGATATCCGTATATCACCAAACTGGAATCTCGTCATAATACCAGTTCCAATCCTGATCCTGCGCTAATGACTGTTTTCTTTCCTCCTGGCGCTGCTGATTGGATTCATCATTCCGTCGTTCCATCTCGTCTTCGATTTCCTGCTGACGCTGTTGTTTCTGCTGTTCTTCCTGCTGTTGTTTCTTCTTTTCCTCTTCGTCTTGCTGCTGATCCTGGTCCTTTTGCTGCTGTTGCTGTTCCTGTTCAGCCTGTTCAAGCATTTCTTTTATCTCGTCATAGAGACGCTGAGCACGGTTATCATGACCTTTCCCTTTGTCGTTAGCACAGTTGTCTTCGGAAAGGATATCCAGGCATTCTTCGAGAAGTTCGATCGTGTCCTCGATATTCTCAGGCGTCATGGCATCTTCACCAAGAAGAGCTAGCTTTGCCAGAGCAAGATTGATTCTGATCGGGCATTCCTTTCCTTCCGGCGGATCCATTTCCAATGCTTTCTCATAGTATTCAATGGCCGCTTCATAATCTTTATTCTGATACATTACATTACCGTTGTTATAATACACGATATAAGGTTCAGTAAAGTTGAAGATCTCCAGAAGACTGAAATTCTCGCTATAATCGCCATCGTCATATTTGGAGATGACCCATTCGTTATATCCGTAAGTAAATGCAAACTTAAAAAGCAGTAAGCCAACAACTGCATAAGCCGCAATAATGATCCTTTTTCTCATTCTTTAAGCCTCCTCTTGTAGTAAATCAAATCATAAACCAGAAGGATCGCCAGCGGAATGGCAAACCAATAATAGGTATCCGAATACCCTTCAGTACCGTTCTCCCCTTCTTCTGAATACTCATCAAGTGTATCCGCTATGTCGCCGACAATATCTCGGATGTCTTTGGACTTCTCAACATGATAATACTCGAGTTCCATGTCATCAGCGATGGATTGAAGGTTTTTCTCATCGATTTTAGAGATGGCATCAACCAGATTGCCATTCTCATCGCGGGTCTTCATATAGAATGAATCCCCGTAATCACCTTCATAACTCTTAACCTTCATTTTTCCGCCTTTTTCGGTACCGTATCCCAGGACAGCACCTGAAACCAGGTAATCTGCAGCATCTTCGTAAGAACCGAGCTTTTCTTTTTTGCTTGTGATTTCTCCGTCACTGAAGAAAAAGAGGATCTGGACTCTTTCTTCGTCCTGTTCCTGGTCCTTCTCGAGTGCTTCAAGTATCTGAGGGAACGGAAGATTTAATGATGTTCCCTGGGCATAGTACTGCGTCTGCCCTTCCAAGGATTTGATGGCAGAAAGAACAACATTCGTATCGCTGGTATATGGACACAAACGATAGGCATAGTTTCCGAAAGAAATGACGGAAAAACGGCAGCTTTCCATTTTGTCCATGATGTATTCGCAGTCGTCCTTTACGGCGTCGATACGACGTCCATCTCCATCAAAATCCTCCGCCAGCATACTCATCGAATCATCGATGACAAAAAGCACGTCCACATTCAACTCTTTTTTCTTAATATCCTGCGAAAAAACCATAATTCTAAGGTTGAGCGTGAAAACCAGAAGGACAATAAGGATCTGACGGATATAATTCCATACGCCCTTTCTCTTCATCACCAACATGCCGATACAAAGTATAGACATGAGCCAAATTGGAAGAATCGGATTGATTATCATAGTTTCACCCTTCTACTCACAATGAAATGGACACATAAACAGATCGTAAAGAAGACGATCAGCTTCTCCGGATACTCTGTAATCGTAACCTCGGATTTGTAGATGACCGAGGTATCCGTCTTTTCGACTTCTTTAATGAGATCCTTGGACATGGTCGGAGAATCCAAAGTGAAGAGTTTTCCGCCCGTCATCTCAACACTTCGCTTATAATCGTCGTAGTCTACGACCTCTTCAGGTGCGGCACCGAATACTTTGATATCGTATTTAACGCACAATTCAGCAGCTTCGCTCAACTCCACGAAGGGCTCGCCCCACACTTCATTATCTGTCGCCAGAATAATGACGCGTGTACGGGAATCATCGTCTTTTACGTCCGGGAACTGGAATACGGTGGAGGCAAGACCGTCACCGATCAGCGACGATCCGGCATCATACGCATAGGAAATGGTACCGTCAATAATATATTGATATTTCACATAGTCTTCCGTATCGTAGTAATCGCCGTTTTCAAACACGTTGATGGCAACTTCACAGGCTTCCTCAATCTGGTCAAGTACATCGATAATGTAATCATAATCGGTCGTCAGCGGAACCAGGGTAACCGTCTGGCAGTTAAAGATCGTAATGCCGAATCGCTCTCCGTGAAGACCGGATACAAAATCTTTCAGTTTTTCACATACTTCGAGGTCGACTTCGAACATTGAACCCGAAGTGTCCAGGCAAAGGAAGATATCGCGGTTATGTTCTTCCGTGATGGTTTGTTTCGATTTAAAAGGTCTTGCCAGAATGAACATTAGGAAGGATAACGCCAATACAAGACTTACGATAACGATAACAGAACAAAAACGGTATTCGAAGAGTCTTCTTTTGAATGCTTTCGTTTCTTCCAGAAACTCGGAATTGGCAACTTTGCGGCCATCTTTGAATTTCTTACGGAATCCGAAAGTAAGAACGCCCAAAAGAAGGATCAAGGGGATCCCCAAATAGATTGCATATGGATTCATCAATTCCATGTTGAAATCACCTCCCTTGCGTCACGTATTGAATCATTTGTCTCTTTATCTGTTCTTTCGGCAAACTCCGGAGCATAGAATTCCTCGATGAGCTGACTGATCTGATGAACATTTTGCGATTTCAGCTCCTGAAGAGAGAAGTTCTGCGCATTAATTCCGGTCATATCATGTACAAACATACGAACCACCGCCGATAGTTCCTGGTGTGTCCCACGAACATCGAGTTTGCCTGAATTGTACTGTCTTTCGATCTCGTTGATCTTCTCGAGGTACTCCCGACGTGCATCATTAAGGCTCTTCGGCTTGAAAACGACCGGTTTGGCTTCTTTCTGTTTCACCGGAGTCTTCATTTTTCTTCTTATCAGAAAAAAGGTAAGCAAAAGAACCACTGACAAAAGGATCAGCGCAATGACCAGGACGATCGGAAGATAACTATAGGAGAAAGGATCTTGTAAATCAACGGTTGTTGTTGGCATATCTGTGTCTCTCCAATAGTTCGGTAATCTTTAACACGATGTTTTCTTTGGTACTTATATCCGTACTGATGATCGCGTTATGCATAAGTTTTCTCTCGTTATCGGTTTTGATCTTCTCTTTCATTTCTTTTTCCAGTTTTACCAGTTTCTTGTCCATGGTGACAAAGCGCGGCAAATACCGGTTCTTATCCACTTTAAAAGCGTGGTCACCAGTAAGATCGGCATCATTTATATTGATGAAAATGATGTCATGCTGACAGATCAGTTTCTTCAGAAGCTGCTCGGAAACGGAAGCCGTGCCTTTCATATCTGTCACAACAAAAACAACCATCTTCCGCCTGAAGTGCTTCAGCAGATACTCCAGGCTCTTGTTAAGGTCGGAGGTTTTGGAGGTTTGAACATCACTATCGTATTTCGAAAGAAAGTTCTCAATATCGTAAAGCCTCGTTCTTAGCGGAAAGAACCGGATTTTACTATCATGGTTATAAAGACAGCCTACAAAGTCTCCATTAGAATACGCAAGATAGGCAATTGTTCCAGCGGCAAAAATGGCAACATCTTTCTTGGTCTCGCCCTTGTCCGTATCCGCAGTCATTTTCGCTCCGTTATCGAATACGATCATAATATTGTGCTTCTTCTCGGCGATATATCGTTTTACAAGGAGCATACGGCTACGAGACGAGGCTTTCCAATCAATGTCACGGATATTGTCACCTGGAATATACTCGCGCAAATCTTCGAAATTTAAGCTTCTTCCCATGAATACGGACTTATAGGAACCATCAAGAATACTGGTCGCCTTCAGATTCGTATGAATAGAAATATTCGCTTTTATTCTTGTAACGTAATCAAGAATCATGGTGTACGCGTTGCTCCTACGATCTTGTCAATGATCTGCTCTTCAGTAATTCCGTCAGCCACCGCTGCAAAGTTCAAAGAGATACGGTGACGCAGAACACTGTGAA
Organism: Clostridiales bacterium; assembly: GCA_017620475.1. Lineage (GTDB taxonomy): Bacteria > Bacillota > Clostridia > Saccharofermentanales > Saccharofermentanaceae > Scatonaster. The sequence continues at coordinate 16,563 of JAFZQI010000005.1, forward strand.
TCAGGGTTTTGACATCATCCGGTGTAACATAGCTGCGGCCATTGATCAGGGCGACAGCTTTGGATACTTCCATTAATGCAATACAGCCACGTGTACTTGAACCCAGTGTAATATACTCAGCTAGATCCTTACCGATCACATCCGCAGGATGACGGGTTGCATTAACGATCTCAATGATATATCTCTTGATGGCGTCATCCAGATATACTTTTTTCGCCATCTGCTGGAGGAAATATACATCTTCCAGTTCTACGACCGCTTCAGAAGTTGCAAAAACATCTTTCTCGATTCGGTTCAGGATCTCAAATTCTTCATCTTGAGTCGGGTAGTCGATCTTTTCCTTAATAAGGAAACGGTCAAGCTGTGCCTCAGAAAGCAGGTATGTTCCTTCCTGCTCGATCGGGTTCTGTGTTGCAATTACCGTAAAGATCTTCGGCATCGCGTAATTGTAACCGCCGATCGTTGTCTGGTGCTCCTGCATGACTTCCAGCATAGCACTCTGGGTTTTCGCACTGGAACGGTTGATCTCGTCAAGAAGTACGAAGTTAGCATATACCGGACCAAGCTTGGTCTCGAATGTATTGGTCGTGTAGTTAAAGATCTGAGTACCGATAATGTCACTCGGCAAAAGGTCCGGTGTACACTGAATACGTGAGAACTTACCGTTCACGGCATCCGTCAAAGTCTTCGCAGCTGTCGTCTTGGCAAGACCCGGAACAGATTCCAGAAGGATATGACCATTCGATATGATCGAAATCAATAAAGACCAGCCAAGGCGGGTCTGCCCTACCATCTTACTGTAGTAATAATCCGTGATCTTGGAAATGATCGTTTTACTCTTTTCGAGTTCAACATTCGTTATTTTTGAATGATTCTCCATCCTTCTTCTCCTTCGCAATATGTAAAATTTATCTGCTAACTTACTATATTATTACATAACTTTATAGAAAGCAAATGACAAAATACTCACATGACGGGCATGTGAGTATTTAAAAATGCTGAAAACTTAGTCCTGAATTATTGGCGGTTCTTATACATATCCTCATAATAGGTCTGATACGCACCGCTTGTCACACGATCCATCCATTCCTCGTGTTCGAGATACCAATCTATGGTCTTCACGATACCTACTTCAAAAGTGGTTTCCGGATACCAGCCGAGGTCATCTTTGATCTTTGTCGGATCGATACCGTATCTGCGGTCATGGCCGAGGCGGTCCTCAACATGCTTGATCAGATCTTCAGATATGCCGTCATCTTTCAACCGATCATGGAGCTGGCTGATGATCGTTTTAACAATGAAGATGTTCGGACGTTCGTTGTGACCGCCGATGTTATAGACTTCACCGTCTTTTCCCCCTTCAGCAACCATATCAATGGCTTTACAGTGATCTTCAACATAAAGCCAATCACGGATCTGCATACCATCACCGTACACCGGAAGCTGCTTGTGATGCTTCACATTATTGATCATAAGAGGAATCAGTTTCTCCGGGAACTGGAAAGGCCCGTAGTTATTGCTGCATCGCGTGATATTGATCGGCATGCCGTATGTGTCATGGAAGGCTTTAACAAAATGATCAGCGGATGCCTTACTGCTCGAATAAGGCGAATGGGGATTGATCGGGGTCGTCTCCATGAAGAAACCATCACTGCCAAGAGCGCCATACACCTCATCGGTACTTACCTGCAAGTACTTCTTCCCTTCTTTCCATGTCTTGGTTTCCGCGTCATACCAGGCCTCTTTGGCTCTCTGTAGAAGATTGACAGTGCCAAGAACGTTGGTCTGCACAAACACCTCAGGATTCAAAATGGAGCGGTCAACATGAGATTCGGCTGCAAAATTGATTACATAATCAAAATCGTACTTTTCAAACAGGCCGCGGATCAGTTCCTGGTCACAGATATCACCTTGAACGAACACATGACGGGTATCTCCTTCCACGCCTTTCAGGTTCTCGAGATTACCTGCATAAGTCAGCTTGTCCACATTTACAAGAAGAATATCATCATACTTCTTAAGCATGTAATAAACAAAATTCGATCCGATGAATCCGGCGCAGCCGGTAATTAAGTATTTCTTCATGTTAACCTATCTCTTTCTGTATCAGTTATCCTTACTATCATACCATATAAATCAAGATGTGGTGCTCTGTCGATAAGAAGAGTATCCGCCATAGTATACAACACCATCTACCCGCTTATACGCGCGGACTCTGTAATAGTATACCTGCCCGTCAGAGACAGAGGTATCCACGTACTGTTCGACATGCTGAACACTTTCTATGTACTCGTAAGTGCCATTTGGAGTGGTACTTCTATAGATGTTGTAACGGTCTGCACCACTTGCCTTCGACCAGGTGAGGGTCACTTTACCGGAATCCATAACGGCCGATGTAATACTGGGCGTAGCCAAAGCGACGGCTTTCTTCTCTTCGGAGCAGGCAATTACATTTCCTGCCGTATCTTTTACCAGAATTCTATACCGGTAAAGCTGTCCGGCTGTAAGTCCGGTATGAGAACACGAAGTCTGACTCTTGCCGGTAGTCTTGACAAGCGTGAATGTCTCGCTTCCGTATCCGGCGGAATAAACCTCATATGCGTAGGCGCCATCAACGCTGTTCCAGCTAAGCTGCATAGTTACACCGCTTTTCGGCGAGACAGTAAAACCGGTAAGTTTTTTGAAGGTTTTCCCCATTGCGTTGGAATAACCGCCGTAATAGGTCGATCCATCCACTTTTTTGTATGGTCTTATCTTATAATAATATGTCGTACCGCTTACAACATCAGTATCCAGATACGTTTCAACCTTTTGAACGCTCGTAATATATTCATATGTCCCATTCTGGCTTGTGCTTCTATAAATGTTATAACGATCGGCTCCGCTTGCCTTCGACCATGATAATCTGATTCCCGTTGCCTCAAGAGCCGGTCCATATAGTTCCGGAGTTGCCAGAGTCACCGTTTTAGCAATACCGGAAACAGCGATGAGCGTAGAAGAATCATCGTACACCTGGATCTGATAATAGTGCAGAGTTCCGGCTGTTAGACCTGTATGGGAGGTAGATGTCTGACTGCTGCCCGTTGTTTTTACTACGGTATAGGAAACTCCGTCAGTAGAATGAAGGATCTTATATGAGTATGCATTGCCGATTTTGCTCCAGCTGAGCGATACGGTCACACCGCTCTTGGGTGATGCAGAAGGCGAAGACATCTTGATGAACTGCTTCATAGCTTCGCCGGAATATCCTCCGTAATACACGATTCCATCGATTTTTTTATAAGCACGGACTTTATAATAGTAGGTCTTACCATTTTCAACTGAATTGTCTACGAATGATTCTACGCCTTGCACACTTGTGATATAGCTATATGTTCCATTTGCACTGTTACTTCTGTAGATGTTATACCGGTCTGCACCGCTGGCCTTGCTCCACGCTAAAGAGATACCGTCGGATAAAGGGACGATCTCGGTAATAGTAGGCGTAGCTAATGCGCAAGCGGATTTAATGTCTGAAATCGCAACCGTTGTTCCGGCGCTGTTGATTGCTATGATCTTGTACGAGTACAGATGACCTGCCGAAAGTCCGGTGTGCGATGTGGAGAACTGATTTTTCGCGCATGTTTTCACTTTGGTATAAGTGCCTCCATCTACAGAACACCAGATTTCATATCCGTTGGCTCCGGAATACTCACTCCAGCTTAACTGCATTGTCACGGCACTCTTGGGGGAAACAGAAAGATTTTTGACCTTTCCTGGATAAACATATGAATTCGTCACAGGATGCGTGGCCCGGAAGCTACTGCTGCTATAATCAAAGTTTCGGCTGTCCTTACCGCGTGTGAAGATGGAAAAATAAGTATCATTATCTGCTTTAAGGAGATACCTGTATGTCAGTGTATCACCATAATCCTTCATATGGATCTCTGTAGTGACACAGTAGTTATACCAGGAATCACCGAGCTTTACCAGATTCCATGCATGTGGAATGGTGGATCCGTCATATACTACTGTTCCGAATATGATACGGTTCATGATTCCAAGTCTTCTCAGGAAAATATAGGATGCGTTGGAATATCCCTGACAAACCGCTTTCTTGTTAATGATCGCGTCATATGCAGATGTTCGTTTGTTTCCGTTTTCTTTGAGAGTAAGATCATAACGGGCACCATCGGAAAGCCACTCGTACACTGCTTTGACTTTATCTGCATCAGTAGTTTCTGAAGTAAAACCAAAAGAAGAAATGACTTCGTCAATCTTAGAGATCACGGCCTCCTCTTCTTCTGCCGTAGTCAGATAGTTGAACGAATAGGTAAGTTTGATCTTATGCAATCCGTTTTCATATGTGGAAAGATCTGTAAGTACGCACTTATATCCGCTTCCGGTAAGGTGATACCAGAGATAATCCCCTCGGTTATACTGCGATACATCTTCCTTTTCCTGGATCGCTTCGTTGAAGATCTTTGATGAATATCCTGAAATCAGGCTGTCAGGAATCCAAAGGATCATGTTGACTGCTTCGTGCCGGGCTGCCATGCAATCGGCCAGATAATTCGCGGGTCCGATAACATCGGAATCACTGTTCACGGTAAATTCAGATATCTCAGAAGGATCGATCACCACGTTCAGTTTGGCTTGGCAGCCGAAATAATCGACGGTGACTACGTAAGTTCCGCCAGCTAACCATTCTTCCTGATCCTGAGTGTCGATAAATGTAAACGGATCATCGAACTGCGAAAGCATTTGCTTATATGTTAATGTTTTCGTCGGAGTGCTATTGTTATATTCAATAGTAAAACTCAGTGAAGAGGCATATAATGCTTCTTCTACAGAATATAGATAGTTTCCTGCTTCAACATGTCCGAAGGTGTTCTCGGTGATATGAAGATCCCCATATGGTGTGATGCTCTTAAGCGGATTAGAATCGATAACGATGTCCATAGTGCCGGCTGCACATGTACAGAATATTCCTGCCTGATAAGTATTATCCGGCTGCCAGTGATCTGTATACTGGAAGTCATAGAAAGCGATATCAAAATCAGATGACTCGACAAATTCCCGGTATGTCCCTTCAAACGTAGTATTATCGATGAAAGTGACAGTAAGGATTATATCTGAGTAGTATAATGCGTTTTCGATTTCATAAACATAAAAATACGATCCGCCAAGTGTATCGTTATGGCAGTACGTTCCCGAAACGATGTGCAGGGGCTTGTTACAAGTTATGTTTTTGATCGGACTTTCGCTAAGAGAAACTGAAATAGCTCCTGGAATCCCTTCAACATGAAAGGGTACTTCGTATTCGTTGCCGGGCTCGAAAGGATGATTTTCCTGATCATCTAGAACGACAACTTTCCATCCAAGCGAGTTATTAAAATAGGAGGCCGATCCTTCGTATTCCGCGCCATCATTAAGTTTAAAGTAAAACAGAACATCATCCAAATCATATTTGTATTGGAGTTTTCCGTGGCGGTCGTAATACCAGAAACCGTAATCCGCTTCATCAACCTGGATCACAAGCGGCGATGCTGAGAGCTCGGCATAAAAAGCAACGTGTCCTGTCGCTTGCATCGTAGTAGTTTTGCCGAGAATTGTCAGATTAACAGTAGTTGTGGCTAGATCTTCCCATTGGCTGATGCCAAGGGAATTGACCGTGACGATTTCGCTGTCGATATTTCCGGTTACTTGACGGATATCCCATAATGATCCGGTAAACGTGTCCTGGCCGTTGTTATATATCAGGTTGAAAGGACAATTTTCATTATACAGCGCATCCCTAAACGAATCGGCTGATGCGGAATAACCATAAAACTGACAGTAGTAAGTGAAATCTTCATCACAGGAAACACCTGTGATCGAAGCCGGGTCAATAAAGGTGACTCCATTGATATCCGGTGCCTGTTCGTCACCATCTGCCCGGGTAATACTGGTAAAGCACACGGTGAACAATGTAATACATAATAAGGAAGTCAGTGAAATCAGTAAGAACTGGCGTTTTTTCATGGCTTTTCCCTCCGCGATTGACAAAAAAAGAATCCTCACAAATACAGTATAACAAGTACACCCGAATCTGTCATTTATATCTAACAAATTCGGGTGATAGACTCTGTATAAGATTTTGAAATATCAATATGTATAGAAACCGCGGCCGGATTTACGACCGAGCCAGCCTCCGCGAACCATTTTTCTTAACAACGGATGCGGGAAATATCGGCTGTTCCCTGTTTCCGCATATAAAACCTCGAGGATGGCCATGCAAACATCCAGACCGATCAGATCGCCAAGCTGCAGAGGTCCCATCGGGTGATTGGCACCGAAACGCATAGCATTATCGATACTTTCGGCACTTGCGGTTCCCTCTGCATAAATCGCAATTGCTTCATTGATCATAGGAATAAGCATACGGTTTACTACAAAACCTGGCTGATCTTTCACTTCGATCGGACACTTCCCCATTTTCTCGGCGGTCTGCATGATAAAATCGATATCTTCCTGTGGTGTGTTCAGGCCGATGACCACTTCGACAAGTTTCATAACCGGAGCCGGGTTAAAAAAGTGCATTCCGATCAGGTTATGATCGATAGCTGTTGCCATTTCCGTGATCGACAATGAGGATGTATTGGTAGCCAACACACATCCCTCTTTACAGACTTCGATTACCTGCTTAAGTATACGGACTTTCGCGTCATAATCTTCCTTGATCGTCTCGATGATGAGATCACAATCATAAAGATCCTTAATCTCACATACTCCGATCTTCTCAAGAAGAGCAGTCACGTCAGATTCAACGGCTTTCCCTTTCTTTACGCGATCAAGAAGTCTTCCCTGAAGTTTATCCTTCGATCTTTGTGCAGAAGCTATACTTGAACTGGTAATCTTTACTGTATTCTCTTCCTGCATAGCAAATACCTGAGCTATGCCCATACCCATGGTTCCGGCACCGATAATTCCAACGATCATACTTGTTTCTCCCTCTTAACGATTACAGAACAGCCCATACCACCGCCAACACATAAAGATGCAAGACCTGTCTGAGCTTGATTGCGGATCATGTTATAAAGAAGTGTTACGAGTATACGGCATCCGGAAGCACCAACCGGGTGTCCGAGAGCGATTGCACCGCCGTTAATGTTCAATTTTTCGGACGGAATGCCCAATTCTCTTTTCACTACAATGGATTGTGCAGCGAACGCTTCATTCATTTCAAAAAGATCAATATCTTCTATATTCAAATCCAGACGATCGAGAAGCTTTCTTGTGGAATAGATGGGTCCGACACCCATGATTGCCGGATCCACACCAGCCAGCGTGCCTCCGATCCACTCAGCCATAGGTGTAAGTCCAAGTTCAAGCATCTTCTCTTCACTGATCAGAATGACCGCAGCTGCTCCATCATTAATGCTCGAAGCATTTCCGGCGGTAACGATACCGTCTTTCTTGAAAGCAGGTTTGAGCTTGGCAAGATCTTCAATGGTGAGATTGGCTCTGGGTGACTCGTCTTTATCAACGAGGATCTCCCCTTTTTTCGATTTGATAGCTACCGGTACGATCTCATCGGCAAAAAGACCGTTTTCAATCGCGTTTTGTGCTTTTTTCTGGGAGTCCAAAGAAAATGAATCAAGATCATCTCGGGTAAGCCCCCATTTTTTTGCAACATTTTCAGCTGTGACGCCCATGTGGTAATCATTGATTGCGTCCCATAATGCATCGTTGACCATTGTATCAATTAAAGGTGAATTGATCATCGGCGCGCCCATGCGGTAACCGAATCTGGCATTTTTCAATGCAAACGGAGCGGCAGACATATTCTCTACACCACCGGCAACGACTATATCTGCTTCATTAAGGAGGATCCTTCTTGCCGCATCATTTACGGATTCAAGACCTGAGCCGCATACGACATTCATAGTCAGTGCAGTGGATGTATCCGGTATGCCTGATGCAATTGCGGCCTGCCTGGCCACATTCTGACCAAGGGCAGCTTGAATGACACATCCCAAAGAGACATGTTCTACTTGGGAGGGCTCGATACCGGCACGATCGATGGCTTCGCTAATTACTTTAGCGCCTAGTTCGGCGGCTCCGATCGTGGATAGACCACCGCCCATTTTTCCGATAGGTGTTCTGCAAGCAGAAACAATGAAAACTCTTCTCATATACTCTCCTTATTCACTATAATGATGGATCTTATAAACCATTATACCATTACCAAGATCATCGACGGTTTCGAAGTCGCAATCGCCATAAGTAGCGTCCAAATAAGCTTCAAGACGATCGCGTATCGTTCTTCCGCCGGCAACATAGGAATCCCTGGTGATATAGTACACATCATCCAGGAATAGATTATCCGAATACAGATCCTCCAAACCATTCTGACGGACCTGTTCAAAGAAGGCCGGAGAATTCCATCCCATTCCGCCCCAGAACATAAGGTTAGAAGGATACTCGTCCTCGTAAACTGTGAAAGGCAGATATCGGAATGTCAGGCTAACGTCATACACATACTTGTTTTCAGGATGCTCAATGGCATACTCCTCGATCGATAAAGTATACTTGCTGAGGGACTCCTTGCTTTGACCCTGTTTCCTGGCCTGTTTCAGGTTGAAATATCCAAGACCGATGATGAAAACAAGAGCAACGACATAAATGAAAATGTGGATAAAGACAGACAATTTTCCTTTTTTTCGCTTAAAAAGAGAGACAAGGACAACGGCGGCAATGGATATCAAAGGGATCATGATCGTGTGCAGAGCCCGCAACGGAAAGCGCTGGCGATAGCATAGGAACAGGCAAAGGATCAGTGCCCCGCCCAGCATCGCATCACCATAAAGAATATCCACGATGTTTTTCTTCTTGATCAGGCAGACGATCGTGCTTACCAGCATCATTATTCCGAGAACAAAGGCGGATATCATGATGGACCGGGCTACTTTATCATCCCTGAACAGTTCATAACCGACCTTCAAAGCGGACTTTACGGAAGAATAGTCTTCACTGTAAAACCCGGTATCCGAGATCTTTTCGAAAGTATCTTTATTGATCCTTTCGTCCATAAAGAACCACCAGCTTTTCCCTGTCAGTTCGTATAACTCAGGAGACCATCCGATTTCTTCGTATAACTCAGGATTTGAGTCATATGAATCATGCGGATAATCAGTTACATGGAATCTGGCGGTATCGTATTCATAGTAATAATCCCATTCATTGGAACTTCTGGCTCGGGAGTCGATAAAAATAGCTAAAACGATAACAAGCATGGCCGCGACAAACGTGACCAGGACCCGGATAAGATTCTGTTTAAATGAGACCGTATTGTTGGAAATCTCGGACTTGGCCTTATTGGCTCTCTTTAGTACGAATAGCCTTAACAGGATAAAGGAAACGGTTCCGCAATAGAAGCAGATAGAAACGTATCCGGTGTTTTTCCTATGGAGATAGGACAAAACAAGGAAAATCACACTGACGATCAAGTCGATATGGATCGTCCGGGGTCTGTCTTTGGTAAAGTCGATCCCCCAAAGAAGTACAGATGCAGCCGCTCCGGCAAATGCAGCTGTTGTAGTGAACTGCATTAAGGTTGAGGGGAAAAGATATAAACCGGCGAACAAAAGAGTATTTACGATGCACGGGAAAAATAACGGAAGTTTATTCCTATAACTCTTTTTCAGAACGGTCTTAAAGATGACCACCATCGACAAATATAAAACGCTTACATGAAAAACGCCATACCATTGCACAGATGGGAATAAACGGTACATACCGCGCAAAAGCAGTGAAAGACAGTAGTTTACGAATGGATGATCGTAAGGGACACCGTAGGTATAGTATCCGGACAGCGTATACATGATGTTCTCGTCATCATTAATAAAAAAGACGCGAGGCGCATAAAACGAGACGGCTAACATGAAAAGGAGAGTCATCAAAGCTGAAATGAAGACTCTTCCGATTTCTCTTCCGTATACTTTATCGAAAATACCCAGCTGATCGTGTTTTTTCATGCACAGAACCCCTCAAATCAATTAGAGCGATCATTCCCGTCCCGGTAGTTCCATACCTGACGGATCACATATTGGGGCTCATTGTTGATGCACATGTAGGTTCTGCCGATATATTCGCCGATCAGACCGATCAGAAGCATCATCATTCCGGCAAGAAGGAAAATGATGAAATAGATGGCGAACAGGAACGGGCAAATGCCGAAAAGTGCAAGAATGCCGAATACCAGACCGGCAATAAAACTGAAGATACCCATACCCGTCGCGATCCGGAGAGGACGTACCGAAAAAGCAGTCATTCCATTGATCCAAAGCTTCAGGGATTTGCTGAATGTATATCCACCTGTACCGGCTGCACGGCATCGTTCTTCCATCGGTACATTCGTATATTTGATCGTGCTTCTGAGAACAAGGCCATTAACGTAGCTATAGGCGTTTGTATATCGGCACATTTCTTCTACAACAAATTTCTTAAAGGCGGCAAAATTAGCAAATTGGAAGTTCTTCGGTTTACCGAGCATCCAGCGCATCATGAGTTCGTTACCATAACTTCCGATATTCTTGAAATTGCTCTGCTTCTTACGGCCGTATTGAGCCATAGAAACATCATAACCGTTATTCAAAGGCTCGATCAATTCCCACAAATGGTCCAGAGGGCACTGACCGTCATCGTCAAGACAAACCACAATATCACCGGAAGAATGGCGGAAACCGGCCATCAGCGCAGCATGTTTTCCCATGTTTTTCGCACAATCAATAACAATGAACTGTTTATCCTGCCCCGCAATATCCAAAAGAACGTCCAGTACCTGATCCGGCGAACAATCGTTAACGGCTACGACCTCGTAACTATACTCTTCTTTGGCTTTAACGGTACTTAATATCTCATTATATACATCCCGAATCGTTTTCTCACTACGATAACAAGGGATTACAAAACTAATCTTTGCCATCATCCGTCCCCTTTAGTATACATTATCATCACACATATTAAGATACCACATTTCTGCGTTAAAAAAGTCCTCAGATAAATCTTCTTTGAAAGGACATAACCCGAAATATGTGACAGGTGATGTCAGGACAGCGCCCATTCCTTCTGCAACAAGGTGTTCCCAGCATCCTAATTTCAGCCAGAAAGTAATACTTTCCTTCTGCTTTTCATTGGCGAAAGCGATTGCACGGTTCATAAGCGCACGCATTTCGCTTTCATTTCTGAAGCGGCAGTCAACAATATTAATGAGATTACGGAATTCTTTGACAACAATATATGATCCGGCTTTCTTTCCATCGTCGTCAGCAATAACAAAATTGCTGTATTGGTTCGTCGGATTATCCGAAATCCGCCATTTGAGGTATTCGCCGGATTTGTTTACATGGATGTATTCAGCTTCTTCAGAAGTATAGGATAATTTAAAGGAATCATCGCTAATGACGGAATCTTCAAGTCCGGAGGGCTTAACTCTGGCTTTATCGATATCGATCTTCATGGTCGGCATCACGAGAATGTCCCGCCAGCCGAGTTTATTGACAAAGGTACGATTGGAAATATTGTTGGGGAATCCCATAACAAAAGCATATCCTTTATCTTTGAGATCTTTATAAACCATATTGGCAAGCTGTATGAATAATCCTCTGCCGCTAAAATCCGGATGAGTCATCGTATTTAAGGAAAGTGCGCATTTGACAGGCTTCCCTTTATGCATAACTTCGATGGGCGACACGGAATAATTAGCTACGACTTGACCGTTTTCAACGGCGATCCAGGAAAAAATATCATTCATGGGGTTGGATGCATATCGCCAATCGACTTCGGATCCATCCATAGGAACATTGAAGCATAAAGTATATAAATCAGCGAAAGACGACTTGAATTGAGCGATATTCTCGTGTGTTAGCGCGACAAAATCCATCGTATCATGTCTCCTGTTCAGATCGAATGTCAACACAAATATGCTTCTTTGCATTTTCAAGATTCATATTTGCCTTTTGCAGATCATCTCCATGTACGATCACCTGTCCGATACGATCAGGTCCGACACGGAAAGCGTTAACGGAATCTCCAATCTGATAATCGAATGAAATCTGGTCTGCATATTGAATAGCCTCATTATAGCTAATCGAAGTGATTATACCCGACTTGTCAGATCTAAGCAACTCCCCGATTGCCGCACATATCGGCTTATCAGGGAAACTGACATTTTCCCCGAGGGCATTGCTTACCATAGATCCGTAATAATCCACTCCATAATGAATCGAAATCAGTTCCGGAATACATGTTGCGCCGCATCGTGCGCTGATTTCAATGATATATGCTTCGTTTCCGCAAATCATGACATCAGAATTAAAGAAAACTTTCTTCAATTTTAAAGCTTTGGCCGCACTATTGATCTGTTCAGTAATATCGTTTGTAAGCTGATCGCTTCCGCAGTACGGAAAAATATGACCAACAGGAACGTTGGTAGCGCCGTTTCCGCATATCAGTTTGTCGTGGGGAACGATAAAACTTCCGTTTTCTCCAATATAACCATCGACACCGATTTCGTGGCCTTCCAGGAACTTTTCCACAAGAATGTAGTCGCATCTTGTGGCACTCATCGAATATTGGAAAGCTTTTTCTGCTTCCTCGGGGGAATCGATTCTCATGATTCCGCGGCTTCCGGACATATCAACACATTTAAATACGACCGGGAACCCGATATCATCGCAGGCTTTTAGAGCATCGTCGACATTATATGCTTTGTGAAACTTAGCCGTGCGGACTCCTTGATTCTGGAGCTGTTCCTTCATGTGAAGTTTGTTCGTCACCCATTCCGCACTCTCAAAGGTGACGCCGCAAAGCCCGAGTTTGTCATTTACATATCCGATGGTAGATACGGCTACATCCGTACCGGTAGTCAAAATCGCATCGATTTCTTCATCTTTCGCAATCTTCAGGATCGCGTCCTTATCTACTGTATTTTCGTAGTATACCTTATCTGCACACGCAAAACCGGGATAATTACCCGGAATACTCGAGACGATAACAAAGTGTCCCATTTCCTTGCACTTGTTTATAAGCGGGACCTGATATATACCGGCACCGAGAATCAAAATCTTCTTCATCATATCACCTGATCAGCAAGGAAAGATATACCTATCACACCCCGGCAGTTACTTCTTTCCCCTTGTTCTTATTCTTAATTATACCTATAACTAAAATAATTGCAAAAGCCAAACTCGTAAGAGCCATGAGGATCGTATATAGTACCGTTGCACCACGGATGCCGTACTGATTTACGATCCGGTTTGAAAAAGCCAGCGCAAGAACTGCAACGGCAAGATATCCCCAAGCAATGACTTTTTGGAAGCGGATAATCGTGATGGCGGCATTAAGAAGTCCGGTCAAACCAAGGAATCCGCCACCTACAAGAAGAATCAGAAGATCCGTCTTATAAGGAGCCAGATCGGTTGCGTAAAGCCAAGAAAGAACCGGCACACCCAACAGATAGGCACCTACGATGCAGATGACGGTCAGAATGATGACGATCAATACCTGTTTGATCACACGTGAAACAAACTCGCGTGTTTCGCCCTTTTGCCATTGCTCTGTCATTCCGACTATCTGGGGATTAAATATAAAGCTGTTAAGTAAGCCGACAACGAACACAGGCATAGCTATAAAACCATAGCTTGCCTGAATATCATCGGACAAAATAGCATCGATCGCATACTTCGGGGCGTTCCCGATATAGAAAGAAAGGAATGCTCCGGCGAATAACGGGAAACAAGTGCGAAGCAGGCTAAACACCTTGCGTTTAGACGCGCTCCCCCATTTTATCCCCACTTCATGGTATGTGATTACCGTCATGTAGATCCAGGAAATGGCGTTGAATATGATCGTGATGATCAGCGAAATCAAAAGGTCTTTGAAAATGCAGATGCAGAGACCATAGCAAACGATCAGGAATACTGATCGGATAAAGACGATCCTTCCGGCAACATCCAATCTGCCGTAATTCTGATACTGACCGCCGTAGAGATCCTCGAAGCTATCTACCACTTTAAAAATGCACATGCAGATCAGAACCCATGTTTTATAGGATGAATAGTTGTTCGTTATCGCTGAATAGATGATATAGATTACAGATGTCACGATCATGGCGATACTTGAGATCGTTCTCGAGTGACAGTATTCGCCGAAACTGTAATCGTGCTTGACATCGGAAACCTGATAATAACGCATACCGTACTTACCCATATTCAGGAAAAGACTGGCATTTGCGTAAGCTATGCTGAAAATACCCGACTCTGTCGAGCCGAGTACTCGATTGATGATCATGAGAAGAAAAACAGATTGGAATGCATTAACCAAACTGCCGGCCATATTCCAGATATAGCCGTCGCGTTCTACATTCCGATTATCAAGAAGGATTCGCTTGAAACCCTTCATATTCTGACTTGGTGTCGTAGTTTCCGTGCTCATGTATCTGATAACTCATCCCTGTTTTCATTAACTAGAGATAGCAGATACATGCCATATTGGGACTTGATCAGATTCTGTCCCAGATTCCGAAGCTGCTGTTTATCGATATAGCCTCTTCTCCATGCGATTTCTTCAATACACGAAACGTAGAAACCCTGTAACTCCTGCATGGTCTTTACAAAACCACTGGCACGGTACAGGCCCTTCGGCGTTCCGGTATCAAACCAAGAAACACCTCTGCCCATCAAAGTAACATGAAGAGTATTTCGCTTAAGATATTCATTATTCACTGAGGAGATCTCAAGTTCGCCACGAGCAGAAGGCTCAACACTCTTTGCGTATTCAATGACCTTATTATCATAGAAGTAAAGGCCGGGAACGATATAATGAGACTTCGGCTTCTTCGGCTTCTCTTCGATCGAGATAACCTTACGGTTCTCGTCAAACTCTACCACGCCAAAATCACTGGCATTCTTCATATAATATCCGAAAATCGTCGCACCGCCGTTAGCAATGGAATTCTTGGCACTTTGCAGGATCCCTGAAAGCATAGCACCATAGAAAACGTTATCTCCAAGAACAAGGCAAACACTGTCGTCACCGATGAAATCCTCGCCGATAATGAAAGCTTCAGCAAGTCCACGGGGCTCCTTCTGCACCTTATATTCAATGTGAATACCAAGCTGAGATCCATCACCCAGAAGTTTCTGATACAACGGTACATCATTCTCGGTAGATATCAGAAGAATATCCCGGATCTCGGCAAGCATCAAAATAGAAAGCGGATAATAAATTAAAGGTTTATCGTAAATCGGCAACAACTGCTTACTGACGACCAGCGTAGAAGGAAATAAACGAGTTGCCGTTCCCCCTGCCAAAATAATACCTTTCATACCCCTCCTGAGCAGTCTTTATGCTTAAAAATCATAATACAACCGCATTTTCACATCAAATTATATCATTCTAATCATATTATATCAAATATTCTCGAATTCAAGCATTTGTTTTCTCGGTTTTTTGCAAACCGTATATCACGACATCCCTGTTCTGATAAACGATCTGAAGATCGGGGTCGGAAAGACGGCATCCCTCTCCGGTAAATGTAAATGCAACAAGATACGAGATGTGGTTTGCTTCCATCAGTTCTTTTCGATTCTTACAAAACGGGTCAAACAAGGCACGGTTGACCATAAGACGGTCTTGAAGCATAGCCTGCATTTCCTTTGTTCTAGGAACATACGCCCACCCGCCTATGAACGCCTGCCTTTCGGAATATGCAGTGAAATAGAAATACCTTGCGGAATAGGAGTTCGGTACGGGATATTCGGTGTCCTGCTGCTCCTTATACACTTTGTGTCGGTTTATAGCGATGATCGAATCCTCGGAAGAATGATCTTTCAGCCATTCCAACGCTTCCTGCTCAAATGAAGTAATGCCATCGGGTGCGGGAAGGCTTCCGATATTCTCTTTTGAATAGATACGGTAGAGATTCTTCACACCTCGTCCGCTTTGATAACCTAATACGCCAAACCGTGAGAAGACACCTATGATTACGAGCAGGATAGCTGATATCTTAATCAGCAGATGACTCTTCTTCCATTTTTCAAAGAGATAACCGGCTCCGGCCAGATCCAGGAAGACCGTGGCGCAAAGGAAAAAGTACATCTGACTGGACCCGTCGATCTCCATGCTGAAGAATACGATCAGACCGCATATCGTCGTTCCTGCTAAGAGCATCTCGTCCAGCGTGATAGATGATAGATCTTTAAGTTTTTCGTAACACCATAACACGAACGGTATGGCCGTCAAAGGGCGGCAAATGAAAAGAATGACCGGAATAAGAAGGATAAGCGTAAGGATCCGAACCCAGTATGCCGAGCTTAGGTTGGATGTAACAAAATGATAAATACGTGATGCTTTTCCGTAAGGATTCAAACTGAGACTGCTGTTGGAATCCGAATAATGCATATCCGAACCGTCTTCACCAATAATGAAAAGTTTTTCCAGCGCTTCCCTGCACTCGGCAAGCGCGTTTTCACAGGCAATATATTCGTTTCCATAGAATACCAGAAGTGATCCGCTCCCGGTTGACGGCTGAATTCGTATAAATCCGGAAGCATTGCTTATTCGTACGAATTGGCCAGCTTCATGCTCGTAACGTGAACCTGTTCCTGCGATGAGGCCGCGTGTGTCGATAAAGCCGGTATCAGCTTGTGCAAAGACTTCTTCAATACTGACCTTATCACGGAAAAGATCATCTCCGCCGATGTAGTAGTATCCATGTTCGTCCTGACGAACCACGGGGTCGACGGCAGAGGATCTTTCGGAAATGAGAATATATGTGTAATCCTTCGATTGAAGATAGGAATAGTAATCTTCTTTGGAACGTTCGTACCCTTCTTCTCCCGGCTGATAATAGAAGGCTTCTCCATAGGTACCGACAGCCACATCTGTCCGCCTAACGATGGCGCAATAAGATAGAATGAACCCAAGAAGGACACATGATAGCGGTATCAAAACTTTCATATAATCGGAACGGAATGTCTTACGTATCAGAAGAACTGCAAAGGATCCGACCATTGCACCTAGAACGCATACAGTGAATACATATTTCGAACCTGTGAGAGTAGCGGATAAAAGAAATACCGATATAAGGCCATAAACGCCTTTGTTCTCTTTGGAAAAGGACCGAAAGAGACAGATGACCAGAAGGCAGACGGCCGGTACGGCAATATCGGTTCCGTTAGGGACATAAAGAAGATTGTTCACTCCATACTGGAACGAGTCCAAAGAGGCGGAGTTCATTGAGAATATGCTCCATGGATAAAGGAACGCCTTGCTGATATAACCGGCAAACAGGAAGATGAAAGTATAACAGATGGATCTTCGTGTGTTTCCCTTAAAGAAATGAAGTCCCAGGCTATCTAAAGAAAAGCAAAGAAAAGGGATCATAATTATGGGAGAATAAACAAAAAGGGCATCAACACTTGAACAGCCGACAAAAACGCTCAAGGAAGCCCGGAACAGATTGGAAAGATAATGAGAATCCAGGAGTTTTCCATAGAATTGTGCGTAATCTGCAGGCCATCCGTGCTGAAGCGATGCTCCGTTTGAGGCATTCCAGATCATATCGATATATCCGGAGGCGGTTCCGCTTCGTATTGCGGATATACCGCTGTTAAGGGTGATGGCACAAAATGAGATCAGAACGGTCACGCATAGCAATAAAACCACACTTTTCCGTATTTTCAGGTCATCCGCCTTTATCTTCCCGCTCTCTTTGTCCTTTTTCAAAAGTATAACGGAAAGTACACTTAGCGCAGGACCGCCGAAAACAGTCAGTATATGCTGTTTTACAAGAGGATAAAAGATTAGCGCGTCAGCAAAATAAAAGATGCACACAAATGATATGCCAAATGCAATTGAGAAGGCGTATAGTTCACTTGATAGGCCTTTCCTGGCGACTTTACGTGCTAGAAGATAGCCCGGCAAAAGCAATCCGAAGATAAGGAATGCAAGCAATCTTACAATCTGAAAGAACTGAATCCGCATAGAAACGAAGGAAAATGCCAGAAATAGAAAAAGGAGAACAGTACCTGCGTAACAGATCGCCTTAGAAGATCTATTCCAAACCTTCTTCCCTATGCTCAGTATTTTACTTTCGTAACGGTCTATCATCTTTCAAACTCATATTCGGATATCTAAGATAAGTGAAGTGTATACTAAAGAACAGTAAAAAACAATAAACCTATTCAACCCGCGGCATAAATACGCAACAATATACGGTTTTTTGTGGGGGTTGACCAAATGTCGGTATGCTTGACGAAGATATAGTTATTAGTATAATAATTGTGATATTTCGCGATGGAGTGAAGGATAGCAGTTTTTATGGATACGATTTTATTTAATATTCCTCCTTATGTTGGTACGGAACTGGATTATGTTAAGCAGGCGATCGACAGCCATCACATCTGCGGAGATGGCCAATTCTGCAAGAAATGCAGTGAATGGCTCGAAAATGATACGAAAGCGGCAAGAGTATTGCTGACGACTTCGGGATCACATGCCTTAGATATGGCAGCACAGCTTTGTGATCTTACTTCCGACGACGAGGTCATCCTTCCCTCCTACACCTTTTCTTCCACAGCGAATGCTTTCGCATTAACAGGTGCGAAACTTGTTTTTGTTGATATACTTCCTGATACGATGAATATTGACCCTGACGCCATCGAACACGCGATCACCGACAAAACCAAGGTTATCTGTGCTGTTCACTATGCCGGTGTGGGTTGTGATATGGAGCGCATCTGCAAGATTGCAGACGATCATGGTTTGATTCTTGTTGAGGATGCGGCTCATGCCGTGCTTGCTGATTATAACGGCAAGAGACTTGGAACATATGGCCGTTTCGGCTGCTACAGTTTCCATGAAACAAAGAATTACAGTATGGGTGAAGGCGGAGCCATTATTCTGAATAACCCGGATGATATCGAGAAAGCAGAGATCCTCCGTGAGAAAGGTACTGACAGAAGCCGTTTCCTTCTCGGCCTGGTTGATAAATATACCTGGCGTGATATCGGTTCTTCCTATGTACCGAGTGATATGAATGCAGCGTATCTGTGGGCGCAGCTTCAGGTTGCCGAACAGATCAACAACGACCGTCTTAATTCCTGGAATACTTACTACTCGCTTCTTTCTGATGCTGCTTCGAAGGGCTATTTACAGCTTCCGTATATTCCCGAGAATGCCAAGCACAATGCACATATGTTCTACATTAAATTGAAAGATATTAAGGAAAGAACGGCACTCTCCGCTTTCTTAAGTGAGAACGGAATTAAAACGGCTTTCCATTATGTACCGCTTCATTCTGCGCCAGCCGGAATTAATCACGGCCGTTTTGATGGAGAGGATAAAGTAACAACAGTGGAAAGCGAGCGTCTCCTCCGTCTTCCGATGTATTATGGCCTGAAGAAAGAGGACATCGAGAGAGTCTGCAGCAAGATCGTCGAGTTTTTTTCGAAAAGATAATCTGTTATTTGTTCAGTGACAGAAGTGCTTCCACCATAGCGAAATCATATTCGTCATCTATATCGATAGAGCTTCGTCTATCCATGATATAGGCATAACTTCCCTGCCTGTATATATTGTGATTTTCTTCGAAGTATTTCACATCAGACAGGTAGATCGCTCCATTGAAACGATAATACGTTTCCATATCCTGTCTTCTCTTCCCTTGTGATTGCGGACGGATAAATCCCGAAAGGGAGAGATCATCCGGAAGAACGTTACTCTGAAGTGGTGAATGATCCATTTCGCAAAGTGAAATGATGGATGACGCGTTCTTGTTTTCCATTTCCTTATAGGCTTCGATGATATGTTTCGAAGTACGAAGCGGAGATGTCGGCTGAAGCAGCATGAGTGTATCAAATGTCTTCCCGAGTTTTTTATAGTTATCCAGCACTTCCGCTACGGCATCCCAGGAGGAAGCTGTGTCTGAGGAAGTTTTTTCACTTCGGAGGAAGGGCACTTCTGCGCCGAAAGAACGTGCGATCGCCGCATATTCTTCTGAATCGGTAGAAACCATTACCGTACTGAACATCCCCGATTCGAGCGCAGCTTCGATAGAATAAGCAATAAGAGGTTTCCCGTTAAGCGCTTTGATATTCTTATTAGGAAGTCCTTTTGACCCGCTTCTGGCAGGGATAATTGCAATATTGTTCATGTTTATACCTCAAACTTTACATCGTAAAAGTCTTTCTTCACGGACAAGGAAGTCTCCTTGACATGCTTAAGAATGGAAACCATCTGATCAGAGGTCGAACCATCACCGAAGGGATTGCTCACATTTTCGGCAATCGCCTTAAATTCAGGAGTAGCGGCTTTTCTCATCGAATCAGTGATCGCTCGTGTATCAGGATCACAATGGATGAGGCAATCCGAGAATACCCTGCCCTTCTGCCGGTCACCGATATCGATTACCGGAATCTTCATGGCGGGTCCTTCTGTTGTACCGCTCGAAGAATTTCCGATCATCATTTCCGCATATTTCAGTGCGGAGAGATATCTTCTCATGCCCAGCGAAGAAACTACATAGAAATTCGGTCTTTTTTCGGCTTCGCGTTTCCAGATCGAATTGATATAGTCTCCGCCTGCATCGGCATTAGATAGAGTAATCAGATACTGATACTCGGGAGAAGCATCAAAGGCGGATATCAGAGCGGTCATCTCATCGTCAGACGATTCTTTTTCAAGAGTAACCGGGTGAAAAGTAACCACACAGTACGGTTTTGTAAAATCCATACCTACCTGTTCCGAAAGTTCACTTCTGCTAAGAAGCTCAGTCTTCAGACAGTTCTCGATTGCCAGAGAACCGACGTTATAAACGGATCTCGGATCTTCACCCAGTTGGATCACACGTTTTCTGTAGACATCACATGTAGTGAAATGAAGAATGCTCATCTTGGTCAGGCTATGCCTGTATACTTCGTCTATTGCTCCGCTTGTTGTACTCCCTCCGCAAATGTGGCAGATCGGTATGAGCAGCGTATTTGCTGCAATTCCGGCGGCAAACATCTCATAACGGTCACCAATGGCGATGAAGAGATCCGGCCTGTTTTCGGAGAAATACCGAGAAAATTTAGCAATGATTTCGCTGATTTGAAGGCTGATACCTTCACGGGAATTATCTGAAATACCATCAACCGGGATTCGGGCAGCGATAGGAAGCCTTGTTTTCTCGATTTCGGTTACCGTATACCCGCTTGCTTCACATAAATGGGATCCGGTAACTACTAATAACAGTTCGAAAAACGGATCAGCATGAAGCTTCTCAAGAAGAGGTAAAAGCTGTCCGAATTCTGCACGGCTTCCTGTGACGACACATACTCTCATTCCAGACATATCAGTTCATCCTCGCCAAAATCCCTTACGGCCGTTGTTCCGAGAACATCAAACCATTTCATTGGGGAAACGCCATTTCCCGGCCGTTTCGTCGTGATATTCTCTTCTGTAAGGATCTCGCCTTTTTTGATTTCGCGTTTTGCCACAATACTTTTTCTGGCAACAATTATGTTCTTCTGTTCCAGTGGAGAACAGCTCTTCTTCCCGTCACCTAAAGCAACTTCGATATTACGGATACTGCTGACCATTTTAGAAAGATCAGAGGGTTCGATGCTGGCTTTGTGATCCGGTCCGTACATGTTACGATCCAGTGTAAAGTGCTTCTCAATTACAGTCGCGCCCATAGCGACAGCAGCAATAGGAACTTCTATGCCTACACTATGGTCGGAAAGCCCTACCGGAAGATGGAATGTATCCGCCAGAGTGTTCATAACACGAAGATTCACGTTTTCCATTTTGGTCGGATAATCCGTATGGCACTGAAGGAGCGTGATGTCACCGCTTCCGTTCTTCTTAAGGATATCGATCGCCACACCGATCTCTTCCAGTTCTGCCATACCGGTCGACATTACGATCGGCTTATGTGTCTTCGCGATTTCGAGAAGATACGGAAGATTCGTGATCTCACCGGAAGGGATCTTCCAGAATGGAAGGTTCAAGGAATCCAGGAAATGGACGCTATCCACGTCGAAGGCTGTGGATAGATAGGCAATGCCGACTTTTTTGCAGTATTCATAAAGCTCGTAGTGCTGATCGAAAGTCAGGCGGAGTTTAAGTGCCATCTGTAATTGCGTCTCGTCAGCTCCCGTTTCTCTTTTCTGGTATTCTGCCTTTGGCGCATACTTAGAGGTCGGATTCAGAGCGGTCTGGAATTTAACATAATCCGCGCCTGCTTTCTTTGCCTCATCAATCAGTTTCCTGGCCAGATCCATATCACCATTATGGTTTACGCCGGCCTCAGCAATAATTATCGTTTTCATGGTTCTCTCCCCTGTATTCTTATTTGCCGCGCAATTCGACAAAACGGTCATATTTCATTTCTTCTTTGAAGCTTTCGAATAGTTTCACGACATCGAATTTCGGCTCATATCCGAGTTCTTCTTTCGCATTATCAACATTCATAAGGATTCCGCCACCAGCGATCTTGTCACGAAGAACAATGATCTCCGACTTCTTATCTTCCGGACAGAATACTTTAATGATGGCTTCCATCTGCTCCATCAAAGTAACAGGAATACCGGTTCCACAATTATAGAATCCCTTCTGCAAAACCTGGTTTTCAATCGCCAGGCAGAACATCTGACCCATATCATCGACATAGAGCATGTCTTTCGCGTAATTCGGATCTCCCCAGATTTCAAGAGGTTTGCCTTCCATAGCATTAAAGATCAGTTTGTAAAGCGGACGGAGCGTCTTTACTCCGTTAGGATAGATATAGTGATTCGTGCTATACGAATACACAGTCGGAAAACGGAAGATAAATGTTTTTAATCCGTATTGCTGGTGATAATGCTCGATCAGCTCGCAGGATGTATTCTTCGAGATGACATACATGGCATGATCTCCGGTATAACTGAACTTCCTGGGCATGTCCGGCATAATGATCGTGCCGGACGGATACTCCCACATATCGTAACAGCTTGTCGAATACAGAAGTTTCTCAACATGGTTGATCCTGCAATATTCCAGGACATTGTACGTGCCCATAATGATCGACTCCAAATAATTCTCGGGATGATAACCATCCATATAAGCAGGAATGACGGCAGCAAGAAGAACCACCGCATATACATCTTCTTTGGGGAGTTTTTCGATATCTTCAGGTTTGGTTATATCAACGGAGATATACTCAATGCCCATTGTCTTAAACACATCCGCTTTCTCTCTTTTCCCGGAAGCGATGATCTGATATTCCTCTTTGGGGAAATACTCACTTGCATATTTTGTAAAATATGAGCCGACATTACCTGTCGCGCCTAAAACAATAATCTTTTTCATGTCTCTCTCCTTATTCCTCTATATTCTATCACTTATGCCCGGTATTGAATCATCCTGCCGTTTTCCGGATCGAAAGAAGGATCCGAAGACTGGCGGATCGAAAGCAGACTTGAATAGGCATCTTTCATGAATATCGTTCTACCCACACAGAAAGGAAGCCGTCCGTTCTTATTAAACTGTTTTTTAAAACCGAAAAGATTATCATCCGGCGAAAGACCGCCACCCAGATGGAATTTCGAAATTCCCTGTTGTGAAGCCCAGACGGATGCTTCGTAAAGCAGCAGGTTACTTGGAGAATACTTACGATATTCGGTATGTGTTCCGGCAAGGTGATAATGCATAAACCGATCGTTGTAATACATAATCGCTCCGGCAATCGGCTGACTATCCTTCATGGCGTAGAAGAAGCAAGCATGATCGGAAAGAGTGCTCTGATAGCGGAAATAATCCTCGTGGAAAGTATAATACTCATCCGCCTCATCCTTCAGCATGGTTTCTTCGTACATTGGAATAAAATCCTGATACTCACTGATTGGCTTACGAACGATCGTTACATCGTTCTTGATCGCTTTACGCACCATATTCCTGTTTTTGCTATCCATATCCGCCATGATCTGTTCCGGAGACTGCGTCGAAATAAAGATCGTATCACGAAGATATCTCGTCTCGAAAAGCACCGGCGCGCTTTCATGATTCAGAAGAAGCGGGTGAAATCTCAAGAATTGGGAAACAATTCCGTTTTTCACACAATAGCCGCAAAGCTCATCCATGAATGTCCGCTGTTTGTCTTCAGGGATCGTGTCATCAGATAAGGGCCCGCCATATCCATAAGGAGTTTCCCAATCGTAATACTTCCCTTCTTCGATTTTGTTCTTAAAGTAAGGAGCATACGCGATATCATTTTGCATGACAACATAACACATGCGCGACTCACCTGACTCAAAATAAAGAAGGAACGGGGTACCGTCTCCATGCATCTGGAAAGAAACCGCGTATTCATTGAGATAGTATATGTCCCAGTTTTTGAAGGAACGAACGATCTCGTTCCATCTATCGTGCTGATTGGCCGAAATCACCTTCATCATACGATAGCACCTCCGAAACGGCTGATCACGTCAGCAAGATAGTTTATATGCTCTTCATCATATCGCTGATCGATGGGAAGAGAAAGAAGATGTTCCGCATTCTTGCGCGCGAAAGGCCGGTCTTCAAGACAATGGCCATCGAAAGGCCAGTGCACGGCGCAATATATACGATTCTCCATCAGGTGTTGTCTTAACTTATCGCGTTCTGAAACATGAATCGGCAAAGAAAGAGGGCACTGGTCATCACTGAGAGATAAAGCCGGAAAAATACCCGGTTCTTTTAGCTTGGATTGAAGAATACGATAATTGGTGATCCTTCTTTTCCGGATTTCATTTACGCTAAAACACGAAGAGATAAATCTCGCAAGGTCAGATATCTGATAGATTTCCTCCTGCCGGTCAAGCTGTTCTTCGCAAAATGCGAAAATACCCCGGTACTCTTGATTACAATCCAGTTTTCCCTTAAGGAAAAGGTCCTTAAGGATCATCCCGTAGGTTCTTTCATTGTTTTCGGAAACGGGATGCGATGCTTTCATAATGCCAAGACGGTCTTCTTTTGAATAGAGAACGCCGCCACCCGGTATGGGGAGCCACTTACGGATACTGCAGACCTGATAATCACCGATTGTAGATGGTTTTGAGATAATACTGTGAGTCGTGTCTTCAATAATCAGACAATTCCTTGCGGCACACAGATCCAGAACCCTTTGAAGAATGCTGCTCGGTTGAACGGCACCGAAATAATGCATAAGAAATACCGCGCATCCGGAAGTGATCTTTTTTGAGAGATCTTCCGTATCGACCGTAAAATCGGTATTTAGCCGATAAAATGTGATCGGATGACCGTCAAACGAACGGATCACCGATTCACAGATAAACTCAGGAAGCATGACTGATGATGCAGGCTTTAGAGAAACAGAGATGTGTTTGATTGCACTTCTTCCACTGTCAAAGCCAAGGACAGAAGTGTAATCTTCAAGATAAGTCCAGATATTATCCGGACTTATCTTAAGGTCGGCAAGATCAAGATTAAACTCGCTTCCAAGTTCCATCGTATTACTCTCCGTAAAGTTTTAACCGCATTTTCTCAAGTTCGGAAAACTGCCCCATATCCATCCAGTCATTTTCGCTGACCGGAAAAACGGAAACTGTGCGGCCGCTCGCTCTTTCACTTTCCACCACATCCGGGAATCCGATCTTTTTTCCTTCCGGAATATGCTCCAAAATATCCGGTTCAACAAGATACATCCCGGTATTCGTCATAAATGAAACGACGGGTTTTTCTTTCATGTTCTCGATCCTGCCGTTCTCGCCGATCTCGACCACGCCGTAAGGGATCTCAATATTCTTATTGGCACAGATCATCGTCACACAATCCCCCGTCTTCCGATGGAATTGCAAAAGACTATCGTAATTCGTATCAATGAGCGTATCGCAGCTGGTAAAGAAAAATGTGCTGTTGATCTGCCCCTTCAAAAGACTTAATCCGCCACCGGTTCCAAGCGGCTCATCCTCGTCATACCAGGATATATTGTATTTCTCGTCCAGCTCGGAGAAGTATGCCTTGATGAGCTGTTTCTTATAGTTCACGATGATGTGAAACTCCGTACAACCGTATCTGCTGAAACGGTTGATGATGTGTTGAATGATGGGATACTCACCTACCGGAATCAAAGGCTTCGGAAGTATCTTGGTAAACGGTTCAAGGCGCGTTCCCTTCCCGCCTGCGTTGATCACTACGGGGATATTGAGCTTCGGATATACCCTTGTATCGATATTTCCAAGGAAGATATCCGACAGGATGAGATCCTTGGTAACGATCGGAACAGCTACGAAATTCATCTCGCGATAGATCTTGACGGCCTCGTTATACGACCCGGCATAATGAGGATGGGCGTTACATGCTTTTGAACATAGCTCATCGGTTTTGCCGCCGGAAAGAAAGAATCTTCGGATGTCACCATCAGTAAGCGTTCCGGCGAGTTTTCCCTCTTCGTTAACCAGAATAAGGATCCCTTTTCCATTGGCATCGATCTTTCGCATCGCATCTAAAACCGACATCGATACCAAACCGACATATTTCTCTCTTATCTCATCTGTCATTGGGCCAGTTCCTCCAACAAAGCTTTCACATGATCGGCCACAAATCCGATCTCTTCTTCCGTGATCTGTGTGCTGCTCGGAATGTTCAAAATACGTGTTGCATAATAAGGAGCCTTCTCAAGCCGGTATGTAATCTCATTCTCATAAGGCTTCTGCTCGTTGATCAGCCCCCAGATCGCTCTGGTCTGGATCCCCTGCTGATCCAAAACCGTAATGATCTCACGCATGGTCGCCGAGATCCTGCTTCTGTCGATCAAAAGTGAGTAGAACCACTTATTCGAGGATGTTCCTTCACGGAAAGGCATCAGCTTTGCAAGATCAAAGCCTTCAAATGATGCCTTATATAGATCATAATTTCTCTGTTTTCTCAAAATGAAATCAGGAAGTTCTTCCATCTGCGCCACACCAAGAGCTGCCTGAAGATTCGTCATACGATAGTTATAACCGATTTCATCATGAATGTAGTAATGAGGGTCATTCTTAGCCTGCGTGGAAAGATAACGTAAGTGATCGACTTTGGCAGAATCATTGGATGTGACTGCGCCGCCACCGCCGGTGGTAATGATTTTATTTCCGTTAAAACTGAAAGCGCCGTAATCACCAATCGTTCCGGCATACCTTCCTTTGAAGAGCCCATCCGTGTAATACGTACCCAGCGCTTCCGTAGCGTCTTCAATTACCTTGATGGAATACTTCCGGGCAATCTCCATGATCGATTCCATATCGGCCATATTACCGAATACATGCACGACCACCAAAGCCCGAACGACCTGACCACGGTATAGCAGATTTCCGTTTTCAAACTTACACTCCTGCTCGCAGAACGATGCAAGTTTTACGGGATCCATACAAAAACTATCGTCGCAGTCGATGAATACGGGAGTTGCGAACTGATATTTCACAGGATTAACGGCAGCAATAAATGTCAGCGGCGGGACAAGAACAACATCTCCGGGCCGAACGCCAGCATCTACCAGAGAAAGATGAAGAGCCGAGGTCCCGCTTTGGCACGCTGCAACGTTCTCGGTATGTAGGAACGCGGCCAGGTCCATTTCAAGACGCGTAATAAAGGCACCGCCGGTGGAGACCCATCCCTGTTCAACGGCTTCATCTACGTATTTCTTTTCATTTCCTTCGAAATTCGGTATCGAAAGAGGAATATAAGCACACATGTAATCTTGATCCTTTCCTACATCTTGCTATCCAGGCTCTTGCCCGTCTCGATATGATCAAAATTCGGGAGATAATCCTTAATGACGGTTACGATTTCGCTCTTAGAAACGCCTTCTTTGGCAAAAGCACTTTCCAGATCGGCACATAGTTTTCTGATTCGGACCCAATCCGGAATGGGTTTTCCAACGATTACGCCAAGGGATTGGAAACGCTCCATATCGGCAGTTTCTTCATCCGTCACGAATTCTTCAAACGGCTTCTCCCCCGATGTATCAGAAACAGAATAATGGACCGGATATTCCAATGACCCATCTTTAAGCGCGCGGGATTTTTCAACAGCCTCCCGGTCAGAAGCGCATTGGAGCACCCGGTAACCGTGTTCTTCAATCAATGCCGAAGCGATAGCGTCAAAGGTCATCATCTGGGCTTCTTCAAGTTTCGGGAAGAAAATGGCCCGGTTTTCTCCTAACATGTAGGACAGCATACAGATCTGACCGGATTCCTCGGGAGATACGAAATATCTTCTGACATCAGACGGCGCCGAAATCGGCTGAAGTTTCGAAAGACGCGCCAGACAGCCCGCAGGTAAAGATCCGTTGGAGAAAGCTACATTAGCAAATCGGGCCGTCTTAACCGGAAACCGATCGGAATAGCTGAATATCAGGTCTTCCATGATCCTTTTGGATGCACCCATGATGTTTACGGGATTGGCCGCTTTGTCTGTCGAAACACAGAAATACTCTTCCGGTGGAAAAACAGAAAGAAGATCAAGAAGTATTCTCGCATGGAGGACATTATTCTGTATCAGCGCTTCTACGGAATAGATGTCCTTTTCCGATCGCACATGCTTATGGGCGGAAAAATTGCCGACGATATTGAAACCGCCGCGTTCCATAAACATCTTCTCAAATACGGGCGATGCGAAATCCATCGGGTAAGGAATATAATCATCGGGAACGAACATGCCCGGCGTGGAGCGTAGATCTCTCGTCAATTCGGCAAGTGCATTCTCATTAATATCAACAACAACAAGGGATGCCGGCCGGAATGGAAGGATCGCCTTGATAAACGAAGAACCGATACTTCCCGCACCTCCGATGACCAGCACGGATTTATTACTGATCTTATCGGTCAGTTCTGCTTTATAATTATCAATATCGTCAAGAAACATGGATCGTTCACGTTTCGTAACATACTCGGATATAAACTTTTCAAGATTAAACATTATTGTTCCTCTTTATCATCTGCAAGAATACATCTTTATTCTTTATGATAACACATATCACGATAACGGCGTATGCAGCGGCAATAAAATACCGTAACACAGGGGCCTGATAAAGATAGTTCACCAGGATCGTGAATACCAGGGTTGAGCCGGCAACTGCAAAAACAAGCTTGTACGGGTATACTTCCCGAAGTTTGTAGATATAAACCAGAAGCATGTGCGCAAGAAGCAGCCAGGCAAATCCGGCAAGTGTTGTATATGCAGCGGCAATATAGCCGTATCTTGGAATAAAGATAGTGTTAAGCACATAGTTTAAAATGGCGGCAGAGATACTGGCAAAAGCCATGCCCACAGTCTTTTTCGAAAATTGTTCAACATTAACGAATAATGTGTATAAGAACTGGAAAATACAACCGCAGGCAACCGGCGGCATAACATATAATGCAGGAAGATACTTGTTTCCGCCGATGATCAATAATACTTCAGGTGCCAGGAGAATGATCATGATCGCGGTCGTGGCAAAGGTAAGAATGTATTTAGAAGAGAAAGAACGGATATCACTATACTTCTTCTCTTTCAGTTTTTTACCAAGCCAGGGCGCAAATGCCGAGTTCATGGATACGATCAGTATGGTCACCAGAGAGCCGCATGTATAAGCCATGCTGTAAAGACCGTTTGCATCCTCTCCGCATATATCCGTGATCATCGTCTTGTCTATGGAATTGAGAAAAGACATAGAAAGAAGATGCGGAATAAAAGGCAGGCAGATCTTAAAAGCGTACTTATAATACGAGAAGTTCACTTTCTTCCCTTTCATGATGATCACGATATAAAGTGCGATACCCACCAGGATCGTCGGAATCAAACTGCCGATGATCCGCCCGGTCAGACGATCTTCCATATTGATTACGAGGATAACGGATAGGACCGCTGTACCTATGGAAACAAGGAAACTGAGGAAAACAGACATCTTGTACTTGTAATAGTATCTTTCTCTTGCCTGAAACATATTCACCGCAGGTAAGAAAACCAGATAAACAAGTATACAGTTTAGATAAAAGCGCTCCAAATGCATACGAGGCCCGATGAACGGATAAATCAGGTTCAGTACCAGAATCGCAATCAGTGAGGAGATCGTGCTTAAGAAAAGAACGGAAAAGATGTATTCATCGAAAGTTTTCTCATGATCATATCTTGCACTGATAAACGTACTCTCAAGATTTAAAGTAATACAAATCGTAAGGATACTCAGCCAGGTCGTGAAATTGTTATAAAGACCGAATTCACCCTCGGTTAAAAGCCGTCCGAAAATAGGAGTGGTGAGGATACCAATACTTCTCATCAGGAAGTTGGAGATCGTATACCATGCTCCGGCTTTTAATGCTTTATTCTCCAGTTTGCTTTCCATTCTTATTTCGTGTCTTCCTTATCACATTTTACTTTCTGATCTACCGGGGTCAGAAGGAGGAAAAGCATAAAGAACAATGATACCGTGCCGTATGTCAGCCAGAACACACTATCCGTAAATGCACGGACCAGCAGAGCGATCAGGCATACAAGATACACAGGCTTTTTCCCTTTTATGGCAACATGTATGTTCCTAAGTACTAAACCCAAAACAAAAGCAAGACTAATAAGTCCGTTATTCGCGTGAATATTGATATAGCTGTTATGTGCGTTTCCCTGATATCGGCGCCAGGACAGTGTTTTATGTATATCCGGACCCAATACGATCGAAGTGACATCTGATGTTGCATGCTGAATATAATCTTCCCATAATTCCGTTCGCGAACTCTTCAGGCCGCGGTCGCGGAATATCTCTGAAACCATAGAACCGCCGAAAGCCTCAAGGATCGCATCTAAATTGATCACCATAACCGAAATGCCAACGATAACGATGGGAATCACCACCGCTCGGAAATCACGTTTCTTCTTTTGATAGATGCAAAGCGTAATTCCTACAGCAAACAGCGTCGACGTAATGATTCCGCCTCTTCCTCTGGCAAGAAGACTCAATATCCATACAATAAGCGCAGGCCATAAAACCGTTTTCTTACCCTTGATCTCGGCGAGAGCATAGTACATGATCGTCGGGAAAAGCATATAAATCGAAACATAGTTTTCTGAAGCCGCTACATAGATCTGTCCGTAAAACCCGACGGTAAGAAACTTGAATACGACCAGAGCCGCATTGAGAAGGATAACGGGGATCAGAGCTTCGTGCTGAAACCTTTCGTTGATAAACAGAAAACAGATCAGGAACTGCATAACCATAAGGGCCAGAGGCTTTAATTCAATTGAACCTACAAGAAAGTAATTTGCAATACCGGTAAGTACAAAAACAGAAAGGAACGCAAATGAAAGCTTCCGGAAAAGATGAATGTTAACGATCAAGGATACGACAGAACCGAATAACAGCGCAGCATACCAGAATAATCTTACCGGCATGATCTCCGTCTGGGTCAGGAGAGCCATCGCAACAAAGTACGAGCATCCCGCCATAGTAATAGTTGCGTTTTTAACATTAAAGGAATCCGTCATACATTCATCTCCGATTTTACGCGGGAAAGGCATGTCTTAAACTCTTCTAAAGTCCCGGGCATCATTACTTTCCCTTTGTTCTCGTAGATATCCTTCAGCGATACAAAGAAACGATCCAGGGTTTCGTTATTCATATCGCTATGATCGATCATACGATATAGAAGGATCACATACGGTTCCTGTCCTGTGATCATCTTCGGCGTGGAGACGGCCGTGCTGCCGCAGGAAATCAATACTTTATCGGCCATACGGTTCTTCATGCTGAGTATTTCAAACGGAAGCTCAAAATGCTCATAATAATGAAATCCCTGCTTCCTCTCCCCTTTGCTCCTCGGATGGCTTTTGATCAGAAGATCATCCGCGCCGAACAAAGATCTCGTAAAGTCATATGTCTCCTTAAGTATCTGGAGATTGGCTTCATCGAAGTATTCATCCGCCAGTTCTTCAAGTATTACGGCACGTTCTGAAAGCACGGATCCCTCACCCGACGGGAATATCTCATCAAGAAGATCGCGCTGGCGATCCTCCGACCAGAAATAACGGACAGGATGAACAGCATATGGCGTATCGCCATTGATCTTTCGATATAGATCCGGACACATCAGATAACGGTCATGGTCAAAATCAAGCGCTTTCTTTCCGAAAAGCACTTTGCGAACTACACCGTCCATCTTTCTGGGAGTCAACGCACGATTACCGTAATAACTGCCTACACCATCATCAAAATAGAACACGTTGATGTCGTATTTCCTCTTGTAGCAGCTCATAATGTAAAGCCTTGGGATATATGCCCTGGAAGAAACGAACACATTTTTATATCGAATATTACCGGGAACGATCATATCTGCAATACGGTTCACATGCAGATAGCTTCTTGCAATCTGCAGATGATTCTTAATGCCGGATTCGCAGGAAATGTACATGTCATGGATCTTCTTTGAATCAATGATGCGAACTTCTTCAAAGATGTGTTTTGCCTCAATTCTAGAAGCATATTCCTCAGCACCTTTAAACTGCGGATCGATATAAAGATCAGCGGCTTCTTTTCTATCAAGCACCAAAGACAAAATCGAGAAAAGCTGGTATGTTGATGTGCAAAAATATGCAGAATCACGCGTAACCATTGAGCCTTTATCCAATGGGATTCACCTCCCGAAGGATATCGATCGTATGCCGGATCCCGGTCTTTGCATCGAACATTCCCTTCCATCCGAGTTCTTCAAGACGACTACTATTCAAAGACGAATTCATCATAGGATTAAACGCCTTTTTCTCCTGCTCGCAAGGAATATCGGAAATCAAGTCAACACCGGAATAGTCAGTAATCATTTTCGCAAGATCAGCGATGCTTATGATAGAAGAAGCATTCGAAATATTATACGCACATGCACTTTCTCCACAAAGAAGGATCTTCATAAGCGCCGAGGCACAATCCAGGCAGTAACAGTAACTGCGGATCGAGGAGCCGGTGCTTTTCATAACGATATGATTTCCGGATACAGCTTCAAATGGCCAGGCCGAGGAAACACGAATATCTTTTCTTGTCGCCGTTGGCCCGTAAATATGCCCCGGACGCGCAATAACAGAATCGATCTGATACTCCTCCCGGTACGAAATACAAAGAGTCTCAGAAGCAAGTTTTCCGATCGAATAAGCATTACGCGATCTCAGCGGATCCAAATAACCATACTGGGTTTCCGATGAAGGCTGATCCTGATCTTTGGTACCATATACCTCGGAACTGGAAACAAAGAGCAAACGCTTCACACCTTGCTTTCCGGTATAGTCAAGAAGAGCCTTTGTAGCCGAGAAATTACTGACCATGGTTTCAACGGGATTTCTTACGATCAAATCCGGAGAAGCCGGACTAGCTGCATGAATGATATAGTCAACCTTCGGAAAACCTGATGTGTCAGGCTTAGAACTATCGAAAAGCACCGGGTTCAGATCATCTCGGTCAAGCAGTTTCCCAAACCGCTCAGCCAGGCTATCAATCGTCCTTCCACACGCGAAAACACAGATACCTGCATCGTTTAGATCATTATACCGAAGGAGAAGATGGACAACCGCAGATCCGATCAGCCCTGTCGATCCGGTAATCAGTATGGAATGCCCACATATCGTCTTCAGTTCAGGAAGAACAGGAAGGACCATATCAATATCACTTAGCCACTTCTTACTGTTATATAACATGAATCACCTATTATTTCAGCCAATCCGATCTCGATGCGGCAAGCAAAGCCTTGAAGATATCAAGATCTTCAACTGTAGTAAGTTTGATATTCTTCTCGGAACCGGAAGAAAAATACACTTGTTTTCCCATTTCGATCATCAGCGTGCAGGACGCAATAGAATTCGCGATGCCGGCCTTGATCGCTTCACGATGCAGATCACAGATCTCGCCGATATGAAATGCCTGTGGTGTCTGCGTTCTTTTCAGTTCGTCACGAGGATAGGTGCCGGTAGATACTTCACCATCCCGTGTCTGAAGCATTGCCTCCGCACAAGGGATAACGGTAATCGCATTACCCTTCTCTTTTGCGACACGAATGTTGTCTGAAATTATCTCCGAAGATACCATCGGACGGATGGCATCGTGAATCAGAACCAGATCATCTTTATCATAGATCTTCTCCAATTCAAATACGCCATTACGGATGGACTCCTGTCCATTCTTACCACCGGTCACGATCGTACGCAATTTCGTGATATTGAACTGTTTGGCATATGCATCCAGAACCTGCTGCCAACCATCGATACAAACAACGGCGATCGCATCGATCTGCGGATGATGCTCGAATGCTTCAAGCGTATAGATGATGACCGGTCTCTCATTCACCGTGAGAAACTGTTTTGGGACATCCTGATGCATTCTGTTTCCCGATCCGCCGGCTATAATTAATGCTATGTTCGACATACTTTACTCCATTACTATGGTTACAAAACGATCTTACAGGCGAAATGCTTCTCCCTCTTATCTTCCGGAGGGATAGACATATAATCTCTGTACAGATTCGTCAGGTATTCGTGATAGTGCTCCGGGATCGTTACGGTCATCCCTTCGAACTCTCCTTCAGACAAAACGGCGAAAACCTCATAGGGCAATATCTCACGTTTGTAACTGATAGCCGAAGGGACGGCAAGCCATCCGGTTTTCTTCGAATACCTTCCCAGTTTATCACATTTTGTCAAATAAAACCTCATTCCGCCGAAGTGCGCAAAGAAGCATCCCAGGCGTCTTCTCATGCCATAATATTTCTTGACTTCTTTGCTGGAACGGCACTTTTCAAGAATGACTGGCGAAGGATATTTATAATCGATGCAGACACTTGCCGCCTTGAAGGCTAAATCATAGAAAAATGCCCTTATATTTCTTTTGAATCCGGGAGCAGGAACATTCTCGATAATGAAAATATCGATGAACAGCTGATTGTGCTTCGAAAGGCCGGCGTATGGCAGTTCTACCAATGTTGTCCCCTTTTT
Source organism: Clostridiales bacterium (assembly GCA_017620475.1). Taxonomy (GTDB): domain Bacteria; phylum Bacillota; class Clostridia; order Saccharofermentanales; family Saccharofermentanaceae; genus Scatonaster. The sequence goes on from JAFZQI010000005.1 coordinate 51,528, forward strand.
AAATACTTTAGGCTGTTTGTTATAGTAGTCCGGATCCAGAGGATTGATCAGCTCGTAGCGGTCCGGATATTCCTGAGGAAACACCGCTGCGAATTTCTCATATTCTTCTCGAAGCATCATAATATCGATATCATCGTCCCAGGGAATAAAACCTTTATGCCGTACTGCACCAAGCAAAGTACCGCCGCTGAGCATGTATTTGATACCGTGCTTATCACATACACTGCGGATATCGACAAACATCTCAAGAAGAGCATCATGAAGCTTTTGGATCATATCGGGATCCATCTCGAACTCTTTAAAGTATGTTGAGTAGATATGTTTACTTGATTCCATCTTCCACCTATTCAATCTCAATTATCGATGTAGCATTTTCTTGAACACGAATCCGCGGAGTTTTCCGGGCATCATGGCAACAATAAACTGAATTATGATCGTCTTCCAATAATCATAAGAACTGATATACCCTGTAGCCCGTACTTTACGCCTGCCTTCTCGATATTTCTTAAAATAGCTCCACCCTCCCCGGCGTTCATACATACCCTGTCCGATTCTTGCAAACACGAGCGCTTCTCTATCATTTGCACAGACGGCACCGCTCTTGATCATCCGTACCCACAAATAAGTATCTTCCATTAACGGGCACGATTCATAATTTCCGGCTTTAAGTACGGCTTCTTTTCTGTACATCACTGTCATGTGATTGAAAGCGTCTCTCTTCTTCTGGTATTCCTTGATTTCTTTATCCGTGGCAGGAACAGATCTGCGGGCAACGATCGTATCGGGAGAAGTTTCAAATTCATCGATCTGAGAGCCGTAGATATCTAAACCGGGCTCTTCTTCAAAAGCCTTAAGCTGTCTTTCGAAACGGTCTTTCCTGCAGATATCGTCCGTGTCCATTCTCGCAATAAGATCATAGGAACATTGTGGGATTCCTTCTTTCAAGGCAAGTCCTAGTCCCTGATTCTTCGGAAGAGGTATACGTTTGATCAGTCCGGGATGATCTTTTTCATATTCGTCCAGTAATGCATACAGGGCATCAGTCAGTGGTCCGTCTTCAACAATGACCCATTCATCGGCAGGATGCGTTTGCGCCAAAAGACTATCAAAACATGAACGGGCAAATTCCGGTTTTTCCTTACTGTATATGGACATAAGAACACTGAACTGCTGCATTAGTAGTCCTTTCCGGCAACAGCTGCAAGTGTGCGGAACATCGTTGCGATATCCCTTGCCCAGCTGAATTCTTTGACGCTTTTAAGGTTCCACTTCATTTTTTCAGGTAAAACGCGCTCAATATAGACTTTGTCCACATCATCTGCCGCATCAAGAAGCTTATCTTCATCCTTATATCGGATAGAGGCCTCACTGGTTATTCCTGCAGGAAGCAGCAACGTGGCATAGTATTCCGGAAGATATTGGACAATATATTTCGGCACTTCGGGTCTTGTCCCGACAAAACTCATGTTCCCTGATAGCACATCGAAAAGCTGAGGAAGCTCATCAAGACGGACCTTTCTTAATTTCGAACCGATCTTCGTTATACGGCTGTCATTTCCAACAGTTACTGCAGTGCCGATTTTCTCAGCCCGATCGACCATTGTTCTGAATTTGTGAATGCGATATATCTTACCATAACGCGTCATTCTTTCCTGCAGGTAAAAAACCGGACCTTTACTGTCGATCTTAATAAGAACAGCAATGATGATCATTGGTATGCATAATAGAATAAGGAGGATCAACGCAGCAAGAAAATCAGTCACCCGCTTAAGCAAAAGCTGAAATTGCTTTTGCTTAAGTGAATCATAGTAGGGTTTTACTTCCGGAGTCTGAAGCAGATCCGGAAGATCGCTCCATTTTCTTAGCATGTAGTCATGTCCTTCATTACAGATTTTAAAGAAGCGCAAATATATTCCACATCCTCTTCTGTTAACAGAGTGTGCAACGGTAAAGTAATCAGATTCTTGTAATAATCGAAAGAATTGGGATAATCTTCGATTCGGGCTCCGAGATCGCGATATGCGGTCATCATCGGTAGCGGCTTATAGTGCACATTTGTCGTCACGCCAAGTTCGGCAAGCCTCGTGATGATTTCATTTCTTTCTTCTTCGCCGATACCGGGAATGCGCATCAGGTAAAGATGGTTACTGCTGTCAATACCGTCAACATGGTGAATAAGATGGGAGATCCCAAGACCTTCGCAGGTCTCATCGTATTTACAGATGATCGATGCTCTTTTTTCAAGAAGAACGGGATAACGGTCAAGCTGGCGCAGGCCGATCGCCGCCATCACATCCGTCATATTACATTTATACCAGGGTCCGATGATGTCGTATTCCCAGGCGCCCACTTTCGTTTTAGAAAGCGCATCTTTATTCTGACCGTGAAGACTCAGAAGCTGGAAGAAACGATATATCTCCTCATTATCAATACCCGGAATAGGTTTCCATGTTGCGGCTCCGCCTTCTGCCGTCGTGAAATTCTTTACGGCATGGAAACTGAACCCCGTGAAATCGGCAATCGCTCCGCAGTATTTCTTCTCTCCATGAAAAAGACGGCTTCCGCCGAGTCCATGCGCGCAATCAGAAACCACGGCGATACGTCCAAGGCTCTTCTGAATACGGCTCGAAAAGTCTCCCAGAGGCGTTCCGTCCGGTTCTTTTGCCTGGAAAAGATCACGTTTCTTCTCAACGATGGAGAAGACTTTCTCATAATCGCAGACGATACCCGCCAGATCTACACAGACGATGGCTTTCGTCTTCGATGAAACCGCGTCTTCGAGTTTATCGTAATCCATTTCCGGCATGCGCGTTTTCAGATTGCCGTCTTTTACAATATCGACAAAGCGAACCGTCGCTCCACAATGGATCGCCGCAGAAGCCGTAGCCGTGTACGTATAAGCAGGAACGATCACCTCATCGCCGTGACCGATTCCGAGGATACGAAGATTCAGTTCTTCCGAGGCGGTTGCAGAACTCAGACAAGCTACCCTGTTGGACCATCTCGGGATATCCGATTCGGTATCCACATCGACACGTCCGGTCTCAATATAAGCCGCTAGCCTTCTTTCAAGCAGTTTAGTCCTGGGGCCCGTCGTGATCCATCCGGAACGAAGCGCATCGCACACTTCACTGATCTCCGCTTCACTAATATCCGGCGGACTGAATTTTATAAATCGTTTTTCCATATATATCAAGCTTTCCGCTCTTAAATTCGTTATTTCGTTCTTTTACTATTATACACATCCTCTACTTAAATGTGTATTTGCTTAAAAAACAATAAAATCACCCTTAATCGGGTGATTCTATTGCACTTTAACAAATGTGGTGGGGCTGATGGGACTTGAACCCATACGATTTAAGGTCGGCAGATTTTGAGTCTGCTGCGTCTGCCATTCCGCCACAACCCCTTCTTGACGGGAAATATATTAGCATACACTAAAAATCGTGTCAAACCAGCCAATACCGACCTAAGATCACTTCCCGGCCTTGGCATTACTCCATCCGCCATAGTAGACGACACCGTCCACGCGCTTATATGCACGTACCTTATAGTAGTCGCCTTTCTTACCGCTTGCATCCGTGTAGGTCAGTGTTCCTCCGAGAACACTTGCGACATAATCATATTTTCCTGTCGATGTGTTATACCGGTAAACGTTAAACCGGTCAGCACCGCTTGCCTTTGTCCAGGTAAGTGTCACACCCTTTCCGGACTTATAGCTTGCACTTTCCATAGAAGGTGTCGCCAGAGCGACTGCTACGCCGGCAGCGTACTTACTGTACTGCGCCGTACCGCTCACCGTCTTCTTGGCCCGAACCATGTAATAGTAGCGTGTTCCGGCATGAAGTCCCGTATCGGAAGTGGACGTACCTGTCGTTGCTTTCACATACGTGTATGGACCGCCGGCGCTCGTTGCACGATAGATCTCATAGGACTGGGCGCCGCTTACTGCCGTCCAGGAAAGCGTCATCGTCACACCGCTCTTAGGAGAGACAGTCAGTTTCAGATCAGGAAGGACTGTCACTTTCGCCGCAGCGGAATATGATCCGTAAAGGGTCTGCCCATCAAATTTTGTGTACGGACGGACCTTATAGTAATAGGTCTTTCCTCCCTGCGCCGACTTATCCACATACTTCAGTGTCCCGCCGGTCACGCTGGCAAGGTAGCTGTACGTGCCGCTTGCGCTGTCGGAACGATAGATATTGTAACTGTTGTAGCGTATTACCTTATTCCACTTGATCTGCACGCCGGTATCCGTAGGTTCCGCTTTAGTGATCGTCGGTTTTGTACTGGGGAATTTGAATGTAACGGACGCATAACCACGAGGATTGATTTCTGAACTAGGCAGTGAATATGTTCCGGATATATTCGACATTTCAAATACACCCATATACAACTCATCATATGTCCCATAAAGGAACACATCAAATCTCCCATCTCTATCTATATCCAAGATACTTACTTCTTCGTTATCACCAACCACATAATCTGAAAAATCAAATAAACCCCCTGCATAATTGATGAGATCTCGACATTCATCACTACAAAGAGCACTTCCGGACGAGAGATCGACATTAACGACCTGCGTGGGAAGAACAATCTTTGTCAACTGACTTGCGAAATCCGTTTTATGATCTGCATCAGATCCTTCAGCCGTATCTTCAGCGAGAATATATACATAATACTCGGACCCGCATTTCGTAATATCCAAATCAGACGGGAATGTAAAAGTTGCGGTCCCACTGGAAGAAACCGTGCAATCAACAGCGTCATAATAGACAATATTGGCACTGCTCGTATAGGAATAATATTTGTCGAGTATCAAAACCGAGATCCGGTCCGCTTTAGCCGCATTCTTTCCGCTAATGATATATGGGAACGTAACCTGATTACCATTTACAACTATGTTTTGGTCTTTCGGAATAGAAATGGAAAGGTCCTCATCTCTCATTGTCAGTTTATATTCTGCTCCAAAGCCTTGCGAATCCGGTTCTTTTACCATAGTCGAAAAAATGACATGATTATGATCAACGTAAATCTTTGGCGACACACCAACTCCGGAAGAAGTGACATCACAGCCGGCGATACTTCCATCGCTATTGATCACGCCCGCCTTTGATGTACTGTTTTTCACATCATTGATCAGCCACCAGGACGCGCTGTTTCCGTTCAGATCTTTTTTCTGTCTGTACACGACAGAACCGGTTTTGATACCATATGAATAAGATGTATTAGAAGCATCTCTCACATCAGGAAGAGAAACTTTATCACCATTTATAGCTACAGTATGATCAAAAAGAGCCAGCGTCTCTTCCGATACCACAAATGACTGATAATGATAGCCTTTTTTCAGTTCGCGCGATTCTGATTCCCATTCAAGAAGATTGGCACTTTCCCGTGAAGAAAATGAACTATTGATGAATTCACCGTTTAAATAACTGCGAAGTTCGCTATTCTCCCAAACATTTGAATTATCATCAAAATTATCATAAAAAAGGATACGGTCACTGTTCAAAAGCATCGACGTCTTTGTTTCGTTGCTTAATCTGGGACACAGTAAACGGAATTTCATGGGAGAGCCCTGGTAATTACCATACCATATGTAATCTCCCTTCCATTCGCTGCTGTCAGAATCAGGCTCGGAGCCGAAGCCCATATTATCGGAATCGAGCCACGTATTTGTATCGTTCTTCGATGAGACATATGTCCGGCCTGCTCCCGAAGTCTTTACGATCGGAAGCAGCGGCAGGGTCATTGCAGCCGACAGAATAACAGATCCGAGCCTTCTTACACACTTTTTTCCGATCATAATAGATCCTCCTTATATTATTATTTCAAAGATTGCGCAAAACGATATGAGTCCTTACACATTGTCTCTAGATCATAGATAGCTTTCCAGCCGAGTTCACGCTCTGCCTTTGACGGATCAGAATAACATGTCGCGATATCTCCCGGTCTTCTTTCCATGATCTGATACGGAATCGTGATATCGTTCGCTTTTTCAAAAGCATGCACGATATCCAGCACACTATAGCCGATTCCTGTTCCCAGATTATAGATATACACACCGGGATCCATAGTAAAAGTTTTCATAACGGCAACATGACCTCTTGCCAGGTCGACAACATGGATATAGTCACGCACACCGGTTCCGTCCGGTGTATCATAATCATTACCGAATACACGCAGGAACGGGAGTTTTCCAACCGCAACCTGCATGATATAAGGCATTAGATTATTAGGTACTCCGTTTGGTTCCTCTCCGATCAGTCCGCTTTCGTGTGCCCCGATCGGATTGAAGTAACGGAGAAGCACGACATGCCAGTCCGGATTGGCTTTCTGGAAATCACTCAGGATGCGTTCCTGCATCTTCTTTGTTTCACCGTATGGATTGGTCGTCTCACCTAATGGACATTCTTCCGTAATGGGATTGATTTCCGGGTTACCATATACGGTGGCTGACGAGGAGAAAATCAATTTATTAACATCATGAGCCTGCATTACTTTCAGAAGGTTAAGCGTACCGCAGATGTTGTTGTAATAGTACTCCCAAGGCTTAGCAACGCTTTCTCCAACCGCTTTAAGTCCGGCAAAATGGATCACCGCATCAATCTGATTCTCATTGAAAACCGATTGAAGCTGTTCTTCAGAACACATGTCCGCACAATAAAACTTCGGTTTCTTACCGGTAATACTGCAGATCTTATCAAGAGTGCTTTCGTTCGAATTACTTAAGTTATCAAAAGCGATGACATCGTGTCCTGCATTGATGAGTTCAACACATGTGTGGGAACCGATAAACCCGGTTCCGCCCGTTACAAGAATTACCATAATAGTCTCCTTTCGTTACGATCAGCTATCAGCGATTCGCTGATCAAGTTCTCTTTGCATATCATCAAGGAACGCTTGCGGATTACAAGCTTCATATTCTTTAAGATACTGCTTCCAAGCTGAATCGAAGTCAGACGCCTTAACAATTTCCGGAAGCGATTTCAGCTTAAGTTCTTTAATGTCCGCAAATGCTTTTCCGGAATCCGTTTTAAAGCTCAGATTGTTGGAATATGTATATAGCGGGAACCACGGACCGTTCTCTTCAACTTCTGAACCGAGAAAATCCACATACGAATCAAAACCATATGCGTCAAAGCAATTGATCAGCGGATCAGAATAGTTAATGAAGATTTCGCTGATCTGATCATCAGGGAGCATGGCATTTAATCCGTCTTTGGATGTGCCTTTATACTTCGGAAGATAATAATACTGGCAAACATGACTTGCTTTATAGGACGGATCATTCCAGTTAACGCGCATATCATCCAAACGATAGAAATATCCGGATGGATTGACGATATAATCATCTCCTTCGATTCCCCAGAAACGATGATTCAGAATATCCTGGTCCAATATACGGTTCAGGAATGTAAAGGCGGCATTTGGATCTTTACAGGCTGTAGTTACGGAAAGTCCGCTTGATACATCAATTGAAATACCATAACTGTGCCATCGGTTCTCCATGCCCTTCTCAATTGTAAGACCCAAAGGGACATAGTCATATCCAAGTTCACCGTAACCGTTCTGACCGAATACATATCCGATGTTATAAGTAAAATCCCACCACATATCGCACATGCCGAGAACCGCGCCGCTTTGAAGTTTAGCTATATATGCATCGTAATCCATGTCGGCAAACCCGGGATCGACTATCCCCTTCTGATACTCTTCATTCAATATCCGGAAATACTTCATGGCAGTATCCGAAACATTACAGTCTACGACCTTCGGTGAAGAATAGTCTTGCTTATTTACACCTACAGGACCATCGTCAGCATATCCATCCAGAAGAATTGGTGCATGCTCAATGCAGAAGTTTCTCCAATCCTCACAAAGCATGGTGTAAGGAATGATCGGCGTACCATCGATGTTTTCCGAATGCTCCGCATAATACCTTTCCAAAAGATCGAAATACTCGTCCAGTGTCTCGATCTTCGGATACCCTGCCCACTCAAGGACCCGGACCTGGATCCAGAATGCGAGTTCGTCGTGGCATTGTGTACGATCTTCTCCATAACGCGGAGCATTTACATCTGCCCAATAAATATGTCCATCATCCTGTCGAAACAGTTCCCACTGTTTATCTGTATACAAATCGCGAAGATTTTGATACTCGGGGTCAGCAAGATATTCGTCCCAAGGCACTAATAATCCCTGATCATAAAATAGCTCAGAACGTCCTGAAAAAGTATAGACCAGATCCGGGATTTCACCGGCCGCAATCATTGCCTTAATAAGTTCATCCGAATCCACATTCGAATCAAGATACTTCTCCTTAACTCTTACCCCTGTATAATCTGCAATCTTCTGCTGAATCACATTATCAGGATCCAGTTCGCCATCGTAATTATATGTAGCAATAAACATCGTAAGTTCAGTAGAACCATCTGCATTTGGTCCGGAACCGGGATCGGACGGCGCAGAAGTATCTGTGGGATCAGAAAAATCAGATGAAGATGCATCGGAACCGGAATCGATCGTGGGTTTCTCAGATGGCTCCGATGTATTGACCGTTGAAGATTCTTCCGTCTTTTCTGTTTTCTTTACTTTCTTTTTCTTTTTGGCCGTTGTCTCATCAGAGTGACAGCCGCAAACAAATGAAAGCATAAGTATCGCCGCGATGATGCGGATAGTCTTGTTTTTCATATGTTCCTCCATTCCTGTTTACAGAAAATTATACAAAAAAAGAACTCTTATGTAAAACTTACATAAGAGTTCTTCATGGTGGGAGAAGGTGGATTCGAACCACCGAAGTCGGTGACAACAGATTTACAGTCTGCCCCCTTTGGCCGCTCGGGAATTCTCCCTCGATATATATTAGATTGTGTTGGCTTCAATTTGGTGGGCCTTCAGGGACTCGAACCCAAGACCGACCGGTTATGAGCCGGTTGCTCTAACCAACTGAGCTAAAGGCCCGCTTGTTTGAGTTTGTACCCATATCTCAAAGCGCAAGAAAGATTATAGCGATAATCCGACAATACGTCAACACCTTTTCGGAAAATAAGAACAAATCAGAATCGATCGCATTCCGTCTGCTCGAAAAGAACTGCCCGTCACATCTTCCTTCTTATGGAGAAAAGCGACGGGCAGCTGATTGCGAGAGTAAAGCTTATTCGTCTTTTGCGCTAAGATAACCCTTCTTATAAAGAAGCTCAGCGGTCAGCATCGCACCACCTGCAGCACCGCGCAGGGTATTGTGCGACAGACAGGTAAACTTGTAATCGAAGATCGGATCTTCACGAAGACGGCCGATCGATACGCCCATGCCACCTTCATACTTGGCATCCAGCGCAGGCTGAGGACGATTATCCTCTTCAATGTACTGGAGGAACTGCTTCGGAGCATGCGGAAGATCAAGTTCCTGAGGAGCGCCCTTATAATTCTTCCATGCCTCGAGCATTTCTTCATTAGTAGGCTTTCTGTCGAACTTAACGGAAACTGCAGCGGTATGTCCTTCCTGAACGGCTACACGATAGCACTGAGCTGAAATGACAGGCGCTTCAGCCTTAACGATTTCGTTGCCCTCAATATGGCCCCATACCTTAAGCGGTTCCTGTTCACTCTTTTCTTCCTCGCCGCCGATATACGGAATCATATTTCCAACCATCTCCGGCCAATCCTTGAATGTCTTACCTGCACCGGAGATCGCCTGATAAGTACATACGTTGATGTACTTGATCCCGAAACCGAGAAGCGGTGTAAGCGCAGGAACATAGCTCTGGATCGAACAATTCGGCTTTACTGCGATAAATCCACGCTTGGTACCCAGACGTTCACGCTGCTTTTCAATAATGGCTGCATGATCGGAATTGATCTCCGGAACCATCATCGGAACATCAGAAGTCCATCTGTGAGCAGAATTGTTCGAGATAACCGGAGTTTCAAGCTTAGCAATCTTCTCTTCGAGAGCTCGGATCTCATCCTTCTTCATATCTACAGCGCAGAAAACAAAGTCTACTTTCTTGCAAACTTCTTCAATATTCTCCGTACTCTCCACAATCATATCCTTTACATATGAAGGCATCTCACAATCGATCTTCCATCTTCCTTCAACCGCCTCAGCATACGGCTTGCCTGCTGATCTCGGTGAAGCAACTACTGCTACACATTCAAACCAGGGATGGTCATCAAGTAATGAAATAAATCTTTGTCCTACATAACCGGTAGCGCCAATCACGCCTGCTCTTAACTTTGCCATATTCATTCCTCTTTCGTTGTCCACGTACGGCGGACATTTGTCTTTCATGGGTGTATTATAGCGCAACATATTTAGGAAAGCAAGTTCTTTTCGAGTATTTTATGATACTATTGGTTTAAAGTATTGTTTTGTTTAATCAGGAGCATGATATGAGTCGGCCTAAAGGTAAATCTTCCGGAGATGAAGCTACATTCCCTATCCTTGAACAGTATCTCCGCTATATGCAGGCTGTTCAGGAGAAATCGCCTTTAACGATAAAAGAATACAAGTACGATCTTATCCTTCTTTTCCGCTTTCTGAAATTGGACCGCGGAATGGTTAGCCTTTCTGATGAAATCAAGTTTGAAGACATCTGCATAAATGATATCGACGAGAAATTTCTAAATAGCATTACATCTGATGATCTTTTTGCATTTATGATCTATCTTTCCCGCGAAAGGAAAGCTTCCCCTTCTACCCGCGCCCGTAAAGTTGCAACTATCAAATCGTTTTTCAAATACCTCTTCCAAAAGAAAAGGATTGTCAAAGATGATCCCTCCTATGATTTGGAGACTCCGCGCCGTCCCAAACGGTTGCCGAAATACCTAAACCTCGAGCAAAGCATGAATCTGCTTGACGCTGCTGAACATGCTGATTCTCAATTTGCTTCAAGGGATTACTGCATCGTTACTCTTTTCCTTAATTGCGGAATGCGTCTATCCGAGCTTCGCGGTATCAACTTATCTGATATATCCGATGATACTTTACGCGTGGTCGGAAAAGGCAACAAAGAGCGTACCATATACCTGAACGAGGCTTGCATTCGTGCGCTTTCCGATTACTATCCCGAGCGCGATTCAATGAAGAAAAAGGATAAAGAAGCCCTTTTCCTGAGTAGTCGGGGCACAAGGATCAGTGCACCGATGATACAGAATATCATCAAGCGTTTATTTGCGGCATCCGGAATCGATGCTTCTTCCTATTCCGTACATAAGCTGCGACATACATGCGCGACTCTTATGTATAAGTACGGTCAGGTTGATATACGCACATTACAAACGATCCTTGGTCATCAAAGCGTAGCAACAACGCAAATCTATACTCATGTGGACGAAGATTCCCTACACGATGCTGTTTCGAAGAATCCTCTGGCCGGCGTAAAGAAGGAAGACTGATTCATTTCACTTATGCTTCGCAATTAGAGTACTGTTCCAGGAAACGCATGGCGACTTCCTTTTTGTTCTGCGGATGAAGATCATTGTACATACCCAGATCATATGTCGGGATCAGATATGCATTAGGAATCTCATGAACCACTTCTCTTTGGACATTTCTTACACCTTCAAACGGATCACTCTCATAAACCGGGCCATCGCCAAGCCAGTACGTGATTTCCGCCATATAGAATGGTGTATCTTCTCCCAGGAGTTCGCGCCATTCGTTAACCATATCCTTTATGAGAGGTCCGTAATGCTGCGGGTATTCACAATTCGATTCACCCTGATAGAAAAGGATCGCTTTACACATCAAACCCGACAACGGGTGTATCATGGAATTATAGAGAGCCGTCGGAGCCCAATTGAAGAAAGTCGGGCTTTCCAGAGTAGTACTTGGCGCACCTTTACGCATCTTCCATGGACCGGTAAGTGAGATTTCCTCCTCACCGTTTTTAATGCAATATGGACAATCAGGAACCGCCCCTCCGGTATTGCCGTTAATACCTAGTCGGACCGTGATCGTATTCTCACCTTCTTTGAGCGTTCCGGGTTTAAGGAAATATCTTCTCGGCGGATATTTAAACTCGAAGCCTCCGACTTTCTTGCCGTTTACATAGGTTACATCTGAATCCATGAGTGTACCCAGACGAAGTTCAATGATCTCATTGACCCAGTTTTCCGGGATCGTTACTGTTTTTTGAAGCCAAATGCTCCCTTTATATTCTTCGTATGGCGTATTTAAGAACGTTTGCGGCATATTGAAGGTTTCCGTCCGGATATCTTTATCCCATGGCAACTCCCAATTCTCCTTAAGTCCAGGATCGCGGCTGTCCAGATCACGCTGCCATGCATTTTGTCTTCGAAGATCCGACTCCATCGTGGCCTTAACAAATGCCTCATCTCGATTCTGCTCAAGTTTTCTTTGATAGCACCAAAGACAGCATTTGCTCTTATCCAGATTACATTTACCATCATTTGTACCGTTTTTCTCAATATTGGCAAAAGATGCCCGAAGGGTCTCCTCACTCATAAGGCTTTCAACCGGCGCACCGCCAACGGCAGTCTGGATCAGGCCTACCGGTATGCCGTCTTTAAGATATTTATACTTGGCAAAATAAAAACCGATTGCGCTAAACATCGGAACACTTGCCGGAACACAACTCACCCATTCACCGTCATCAAAGGTATCGTTCATTTTTCCGAACAGCGGGATCTTCGGCACCTCAAACTGACGTATCATCGGAAAATCAGCAGAAAGGATCTCGTCGTAGTGATAATCAGTTGTCCAAATGACAGGAAGTTCCATATTCGATTGACCGCCAAGAACAAACACATCACCGAAAAGGATATCCTCGAAAATACGTGTATCCGCTCCGCACATGATTTCGATCCTGTGCGGTCCTCCTGCTTTTTGAGCCGGCAAAACAAAATCTACACCTCCATCAACAACAGATCCGGGAACAGGATTTCCATCGAAGAAACATTCGACCTTCTCATCGGATCCGCAGAATACAGGTATTCTGTTCTCGACATTTCGCTGCAAAACCATTCCGTTGCTGTATATACTTGAGATTTTCATATTTTCCTCCTTAGAACCCGAATATATAGTCGATAAATTTCAAATTCAGTTCACTTGGGTCTTTGCTGTATACAAAGCAAAGATAAACTTCCTCCTGTGAAGTTTCTAATTTATCTATTACAGAATCAGGAAGTTTGATCGCTGCCATATGTCCAAACGAATCCTTCACGAACTCCAATGACGCATACTTCTCTTCTTCTGAAATATCTGTAATATCAAGATAGAAATCATACTGAGTAAAATGCTCAAACTGTTCCGGAGTAATCAGCACATACTGGTACATATCGGCATTTACCTGAGAGACGAATGCCATCTCGATCGTCATGTCATCCACATTATCAGATGTCTGAGGTACCAGAAGGACATCGCCACCGAACTGAGCTTTCTTCTTCTTCGTATCGATACCGATGCTTTGAAGGAAATCATCAGTGAGGTATTTCGTGCCCTGTTCCGAAACATCCACGCCTACCGAACAACCGGTGTAGATCGTCTTCGCGTTTGCAAAAGCATCTTTGGCAAACCATACCACAGCAACGATCAATGCAATGATTATGAGGATCTTCAGAAGATAGTAATCTATGAAATACGAACGTTTCTGCTTAGCGTCCAGTTTGGAGAAAGTTTCTTTCTCCTTTTCTATCTTGTTTTTCAGGGATTTGAACAAAGACATAGTTATTGATTCTCCCCTTCAATTTTATCCGCATCGGATTTCGAAGAAGGCTTGTTTTCAGTCTCTGATTCGGTATTCTCGTTATTATCTTCCTCATCTTCTCCGCTAAACTTGGCTTCCAGTTTCTTAAATCCCCGAAGAAGTATCAGGCAAAGGCAAAACTCAATAACTACATGGGAAAGAACAATAACAAGCGGGAGCCATTGCATGTATTTTACACAAAGGAACCCTGCAAAAAGAATGAGGATAACGATCGGTATCAGGCTGAAGAAATAAAGCATGGAGAAAAGAACAGAGGTCTTAAAAGCTTCTTTGATCGTAATTTCGAACCTGGCAATAATCGGAAAGATCGTCATAGTAATGAACAGCACAAACACGGAGATGAAAACCGCGCCTGCAAAATAAACGGGCGAAACATTTTCAAATCCGGTCTGGTACATCCAGTTCCAGTCAACGCTAAGAAGGAAAACCGCTCCTATCAGGAACAATCCGATAATAAACGCCTGTTTGAAATTCTCTTTAAAGGCTTTGAAATAAGGTACAAAAACCGCAGGTTCCTCATGACGGACAATACGCATGGCCACATCATATTTGGCAGCAAGTGCCGGCCCGATCGTAAGTATCGGGATACAGCAAATGATGCAAAGCACATTAAGGATAAAAAGATCTGTTACAGTATTCAGAAACTGCATCAGCGGGCTGTCATATCGAAAAAGATTCATTATTGATTTTCCATTCCTTTTTAATCGATAATTACGGTCAGTTCATCAGATCTTCCATCAAGTATCAGTTCCTGAGTCTGACCATTGATAATCAGGTCGTACCTGCCTTTGAATCCCTCTACAAGCGCGACACCATTATCATCAGTGACTGTATTATAACTCTTTGTAAACCATTCGTCTTTGATTTTCTTCTTTAGCATACGATAAGCCGGTTTATCCGTATTATTCGTTCTGATCAGTCCGGAAGGCGCGTGAAGCCATGCTCCGTCCGTTAAGTCCCACTGGGTAATGGCTTCTACAAGGGGATGATCGAAAAGAACTGTATACATTTCTTCAAGCTGCTCTGATTGCTCTTCCTCTAATTCAGGAAGCGTTGGCCATTCCTCAACCTTCCAGTCATTAAGATCTTCAATTTCCGGCGGAACCGGTTCTCCGGACAAAATCGTGTTCTCGGTAAAATGAAGCGGAATACCGAACCGGGAGAACCTTTGAAGAACATCATGCAATTTATCAAGTCCCCAGTATCCCTGGTGCTGATGAGACTGTATACCGATCGCCGAAAACTCCACACCTGCATCCAGGCACCGCTCGATAAGTTCTTCATAAGCTTTTGAAGTATTGAAATCATTAATTAGCAGTTTCGCTTCAGGATTGATCTTTCGGGCTTCGGCAAAAACCTTCTTCACCAGCTCGACCTGACCGTATTCATTACAGATACGGGTCATAGCATTATCATACTTATCAAACTTTGGCATGATCACCACTTCATTGATAACATCCCAAATATCGATACTTCCGGCAAAACATGACACATCACGATCGATCCTCTTCAGAAGTTTCTCCAGGATGGTTGGATTATCATATTTCAAAAGCCATTCCGGACAAAGAGTATGCCAGCATAACGGATGTCCCTTAATAACCACATTTTTCTCTTTAAGAAAAGATAGTGTGTTTTCAAGGAGAAGAATAAAAGGTTTATCTTCTTCGTGCTCAAAAAGCGCCCAATATACCGGAATGGTCGCATAATTAAATACATCTAGCCAAAGTTCAGTCTTCTTTTCAAAGAGATCACGCTTTCCGGGAATCAGATCCATTGTATAGGCTTGGATATCGAAAGCCCCGCAGCCGAACAGAAATTCATGTGATTTTTGCCGGATTTCAATTTTGGCGTTTTTAACCGGTTCTCCATTCATGGTCTTCACATGTATTGCCGATTTTGTTTTTCTATGGCCGAAATCTGTCATAGTCTCCTCCATCAAAACTAAACTTTGATCATTATTGTCTTATGCATAAGCAAAAAAATACTACCTGATCGCAAAAACGGTCAGGTAGTATAGAAAGCAAAACTTTGCTTACTCCTTTACACCACCGATGGTAAGACCGGTGACAAAGTATCTCTGCAGGAACGGATACAAGCAAATGATCGGAAGCATTGTTGCGATCGTCGCAGCAGAACGTACTGTAATCGGTGTAACCGGAGATTTGGTACCGGTCTTACCCGCACTATCGGCAGAACCGGTCTGCTGCATTACGCTGTTGAGCAGTTTCTGCAGCTCGTACTGAAGTGTCGTGTACTTAATGTTCATTCTGTTATAGATCATGGCATCGAACCAGGAGTTCCAGTGACCAACAGCAACAAACAGGAACACGGTTGCATATACAGGTTTGCAAAGCGGAGAAATGATTCTCAGGAAGATCGTCATATAACCCGCACCATCAAGCTGTGCAGACTCTTCGTAGGAATCCGGAAGAGAATCCATGTAAGTACGAAGTACCAGGATGTTAAATGCACTAACCAGACCCGGGATAATGTATACCCAGAAAGTACCTGTAAGATGAAGTTTTGTCATGAGGATAAGTCCGGGAATAAGACCACCGCTGGCATACATCGTGATTACCCAGAAAAGGGACAAACCACTACGGAAAAGGAACTTCTTTCTCGAAATAATGAAAGCAAGAAGTGCATTTGCCGCCAAAGCTAGCGTTGAACCGATAATTGTACGCATGACCGTAATATACGCGCCACGTGGCATACCGGCGATCTTAAATACCTGCTTGTATGCATCCACAGACCATACACGAGGAACAAGGTGGATACCCATGAGGATAGCATCACGTCCATCGCTTAAAGAATACGCAAGTGTGTTCAACACAGGATAGAGTGTTACCACGCAGAACAGGATCATGAAGATCGTGTTGCAGATAACGAACGCCCAGTCCCATCCGTTCATCTTATTATGAGATAGTTTATTACGAACTTTTTCTAACATATCAACTACCTCCTTAGAACAAACGCTCTTCGCCTGTTTTCTTCGCTATGAAGTTAAACAGGAAGATCAGGAACATGGAAACGAAAGTCTTGAAAATACCGGCAGCAGTACCAAGCGAGAAGTTCTTCATACCATAGTTAAGAACATAGATATCGATTGTCTGGGAAACCGGCTGCAGCACACCACGACCGAGCAAGTATTGAACTTCGAATCCGGCATTGATTACGTTACCAATATTCAAAATAAGGAGAATGATAATGGTGGAACGAATACCGGGAAGTGTAATATGCTTGATTTTCTGCCATCTTCCGGCACCGTCCATAGCCGCAGCTTCGTAAAGTGAAGGATCAATTGCGGTAATCGTTGCCAGATAAATGATCGCATTCCAACCTGTCTCTTTCCATACATTGGAAATAGCGACGATCGGCCAGAAATACTGCGTGTGCATAAAATAACTGATAGGCTGATCAATAATATGTAAATTAACAAGAACTTCGTTGATAATACCGTTTGTGCCAAACGCATCACGAACAATACTTGTTACTACGATCCAAGATAGAAAGTGAGGCAGGTAGGAAATCGTCTGAACAAGCTTCTTTCCGTAAATGTTTTTAACCTCACTCAGCAAAATGGCAAAGCCGATTGCTGTAACAGTAGTTGCAACAAGATTGATTGCACCCATTGCCAGTGTGTTTCGAATAACACGAGGGAAAGTTCCATCAGCGAACAGGAACTTAAACCATCTTAATCCAACCTTAGGAGAATGAATAACACCATCTCTCAGATTGAAATCTTCAAACGCCATGATCCAACCGAGCAACGGAAGATAATAAAATACAATACCATAGATGACATACAGTCCAGCTATGATGAGCAGTATGCTCTGACGCTTTAATTCGGTTTTATTAATTTTGCTCTTCAAAACCGGAGCGTCTTTATCATTAAGGCTCATGTCAATTGCCTCCCTTAAAGTTTAGAAGTGGCAACCACAGTTTATTCAACCGTGGTTGCCACCACCGAAATTACGTCATCTAGGAATTAAGCATCCTTACCCATTTCTACACGGCGATCGAGTTCAACCTGCATCTCAGCGAGGAAGTCCTCAGGCTTACAAGCGTTGTAAGCGTCCATATACTCAGCCCATGTAGCTTCAAAGTCGGAAGCCATAACAACCTTCGGGAGCCATTCGTGCTTGCAGTCACCCATCTTAGCCCAAGCAGCACCACCGTCAGTCTTGGTGGACATGTTGTTGGAGTAAGAGTACATCGGGAACCAGAAGCCCATCTCATCATGCTCAGACTGGAGGAAGTCACCGTATGTGGTGTAACCATAAGCCTCGAAGCACTTAACGAGCGGATCAGCCAGTGTTGCGAAGAATTCAGATGTCTGCTCACCAGGGTTCATAGCGTTCTTACCATCACGGGAAGTACCACCGTACTGCGGGAAGTAAGAGTATGCGCAGCAGTGCTTAGCCTGGAAGTCTGCGTCTGCCCAGTTGTTTCTCATTTCTTCTGTTCTGTAATAGAGACCCTGATCGTCTACGAGGTAGTCAGTACCCTTGATACCCCAGAAGCGGAGATCGTGGATGTCCTGATCCAGGCATCTAGCCAGGAAAGTGAAGGCCTTATCCGGGTTCTTGCACTTTGTGGTAACAGCGATACCGGAAGCAGAGTTCAGTGTATCACCGTATGTATGCCAGTGGTTCTTCATGCCGGCTTCGATCGTAAGACCGAACGGTACATAGTTGTAACCAAGCTCATCATAACCAGCAGCCTTAAACTTGTCGTTTACTGTGAAGGCGAAGTCCCACCACTGATCGCACATACCAAGAACAGCACCGGAAGCCAGCTTAGCCATATAATCATCGTATGTCATAGCTGCGAAATCAGGATCCATCAGGTTCTTGTTGTAGATCTCGTTGAGCTTAGAGAAATATCTCTTAGCTGTAGGTGTGGTGTTGTAGTCAACGATTGTCGGCTTGTCTACACCCTCGAGCTGTACGATAACGGAACCATCGTTCGGATAACCGTCGAGGAACTGCGGAGCATTCTCAATACAGAAATATCTCCAACCTTCGCAAAGAGCGGTATAAGGAATGATAGCTGTACCGTCAGCATTTGTCTTGTTCTCAGCATAGTATCTCTCGAGAAGTCCGAAATAGTCATCCATTGTCTCAAGCTTCGGATAACCGGCCCACTCAAGAACACGAACCTGAATCCAGAAAGCTTCGTCGTTATGACCTGTAGCCTTGGACTCACCATAGGTGTTCTGGAATACGTTTGCCCAGTAGATCTTGCCATCCGGCTTACGGAACATATCCCACTCTTTGTCGGAATACATTTCCTTCAGATTCTTGTACTCGTCTTTTGCAAGATAATCATCCCAAGCTACGAGAACGCCTGCTTCGTAAAGCTGGTCAGAACCGTCACCGCCATCGATGAAATCCGGGAGCTCACCGGTAACTACCATAGATCCAACAGCCTCTGCAGGCTCCTGACCGGTAATCCAGGTCTCCTTTACGCGTACGCCCGTCAGCTTAGCGATCTCAGCCTGGATCTCATTTCCATCATTGATCTCTTTACCCGGCATACACGCAAAAAACGTGTAATCTGTAATTGAATCCTTCTTTTTAGCGCAGCCTGCAAAAGCACCAATACCCATCATGCAAGCCATGGTAAGCGCAAAAATCTTCTTCGATTTCATTACATAACCTCCTCAAATTGTTTTATTGTTGCTTGTTGCAACTTATTTCTTCTTAATTTTAGATTTCAATACTATTTCAAACAACCCGAAAAACTCTTAATGCATACCCGAAAAAGTCTAGGTAACATCACAACAAACGAAGCGCGAAACGCTTCGCCTTTTATGCTTTCTGCCTTATCTCGGACGAGTATGTCAGGATTCCGTATGGTTCTTCCTGTATTTAGACGGAGTACAGCCCTGGGTTTCAATGAATTTCCGGATGAAATAGTCACAGTCACGGTATCCGACATCGGCGGCGATCTGACTGATTTTCTTATCTGTCCCGATCAATTGTTTTCTGGCTTCCTCTATTCTGTAATTTGTCAGGTAATCTTTGAAAGACTGTCCATACTTTTTACGGAAGATCTGACCGAGATAAGAACTGTTAATAAAATATTTCTCGCCCAGATTTCTAAGACTGATATTCTCCGCGTAATGATCACGTATCTCTGCTTCGATATCGGCAAGAATTCCTCTCGATACATTTTTCCGAAGCCCCATAAGATAATCCGCATATTCTATAGCAAACCGTTCCATATGCTGAACCGAGCCGCGCATAACAGAGTTCTCAAAGGATTTCTCGGATATATACTGTACCACTTCTTCCTGATTGACATTATTATCCTGTTCAGATGCAAGATGAATCAGCTGAAAAAGCAGATAATTGATGTTAAGATCGATAATGTTGCTTCCATTCCCCGATTGATTCATTTCTTCGTAAAGACCGGCCACGGCACGGCTGATCTCCGACCGTTCATTAGATTGAATGGCACGGATGCATTCATCGAGACTGTTTTTGCAAAGGATAATGCCACTTTGACCTACCTGAATGTCCTCTTCGTAGAAATATATATTCTTCTGTTTATGGAACCCTTTGATACTGCTGATACGGGCACAGGAACTGTATGACTTCGACAAAGAAGAAACATCCGGTACCATTTTCCCGCACATAATACGGACCGGTTTCACAAATAGAACTTCCAGTTTCCTATGGAACTGTTCGAAGAATTCTTTTTCGGACAGATCTCTTCTTGTAGCCATATTCTCACAGAATATGAAACCTACGTCGTAATTATCCTTCTCATATGAAACATCAAAGATAAAATGACTGGCATTTTCTTTGAGAATCTCCTTGCAAGCATTAAACATCTGCTTCTGAAGGATCCGAAGATCGTAGTCATCCTCATCATCGGATATCCCCTCGGTCATGATTTCTATATCTACGAATCGGATCCCGCCGGCAAGCTGAAGATGTTTGTTGACATACTCGACATTCGTATCGTCATACTTACCTTTTATTATCGACATGAGGTTCGTGGCAAGATATGCATCTTCCATAGTCCGCTGGCTTTGACGGACTTTTTCCTTCTGGTCATTAAGATTAGATACCTTATTTAAGAGAGTGATAAGGTCTTCTTTACTTACCGGCTTAAGAATATAATCGATACAGTTATTACGGATCGCGCGCTGAACAAAAGAAAAATCATCGTAACCCGTAAGGAAGGCGAACTTCGCATCAGAAAGATGCTGACGCTCGACCTCTTCCAAAAGATTTAACCCGCTCATGACCGGCATCTTAATATCAGATATAATCAGATCCACTTTATGATCCTTTAAATAATCAAGCGCCTCTTTACCGTTAGTCATTAATGCATCGATCTCGAAACCCTGACTGTTCCAATCGATCAAGACCTGAAGTCCCTGAAGAATATAAGGCTCATCATCAACGATCATTACTTTAAGCATATTCATCACTGCTCCTTCTCCCCTTGCCGTCTCAATTTATCCAAAGGTACTCGTATCACGACGCTCATGCCGACACCTTCCTCACTCTCAATGGCAATCTTAACGGTATTCTCGGAATGCATTTTCATACGCAGACAAGCATTCAGTATACCAACATGTTTTTTGCCTTTGATATGGTCAATGCTGACATTTTCGATGCTCTTCAAAAGTTCGGCGATATCATCGTCCTGCATTCCTCCGCCCGTATCCTCAATTTCCATCCATAACTCATTTTCGTCACTATATACGCGAACGAATATCCAGCCCGCAGAGGATTTCGACTCGATGCCATGAACACAAGCGTTTTCTACAAACGTAACCAGTGTCAGCTTCGGAATAAGATACGACTCACATTCCTTTTCTACATTAATATCAAAGGAAAGCCTGTCTCCAAAACGGTAACTCTGAAGGTAAAGATAGGCTTCGATCGATTCCGTCTCCTTCTTAATGGTCACAAGATCATTGCCCCACTCAACATTCTGTCTAGTCATCACGGCAAGTTTTTCTACCATCTCTGCCGTTTCATCTTCACCTTTCAGAATACTGTGCATACGTATACTTTCCAGAGAATTAAACAGGAAATGCGGGTTGATCTGACTCTGCAGCGCAAGAAGCTCGGCATTTTTACGCGAAAGATCATTCTCACGTTCCTTCAAACGGTCTTTATACAGGGAATTGATCAGGTCATTGTTGATCGAAACGATCGTATTGTAATTGATCATCAGCTGAGAAATCTCATCACTTCCCTCAATCGATTGAATCGGAAGGAACTTATTCTCTTTATTTCCGCTAAATGCCCGTCCCAGTTTGGTTATTCTGGTGGCAAGCGATTTCTCGATGATTTTCATAATAACGACCGGCAGGACCAGCGTCACGATGATAAGCACGATAATGATCCACAAATTGGATCTCAATACCGAGCTGATGATCAAATCATCACTGAACACATACACATCCAATGTAGTTCCGTGTGTCATAAATACATGATGAACCGTCATCTTATGCATATTTTCAAGATTCGTCACATTAATCGAACGCAGCGCTTCACCTGCACGGGCAAACACCACATAATCTCCACAACAGATATACATCGGGTATTCGGACGAAATTCGCTGAAGCTGGGTGCGCATATCCGAAGCGTTGATCTCGATCTTTACGATCTTATCGCATTTCGAATCATAGAAACGTATACGCTTGACAAACAAAATTTTCTGACGCTTTTCGATACGTGAGTCAACAGTCTCATCGAAATAAATCATCAAAGCTTCATCCGAATCAAGGTTCAGAAACCG
This sequence comes from Clostridiales bacterium, assembly GCA_017620475.1. GTDB lineage: Bacteria > Bacillota > Clostridia > Saccharofermentanales > Saccharofermentanaceae > Scatonaster. Next base: position 74,033 of record JAFZQI010000005.1, read on the forward strand.
CCGGTACCACTCCGTATCTGCCGCTTTCGACATCGGCTTAAAATAGTGGCCGTCGCTTATGGTGGAATTATCGGCATATATCGTAACGGTATCGCTTCGGGTGGAAACAAGTGTCTTAAAAAAAGACTGGCTAATATAATCGTTATAGTTAAGAAAATAATCGTAAGCATTTTCATATGAATGATCAAGGAAATGTACGAGCTGAGCATTATTACTAATGGCGCGAGCAATACTGACATTGTAATCGATCGTGCTTTGCATGTTGGCAATATACTTCGAAGCAATACTATCCAGCTCGTATCGTTTAGCATTGTATTCCTGGGAGTACACGGATTGAAGGACCAATACATCTGTAATGACGAGCGGAATGATAACACAAAAAACATACATAATAAGGAACTTATTATGCAGCTTCATATTATTAAACAGATTTGTCAGAAATCGCTTGATCAAGATTTGTCCTGCTTATACTATTAAATTACCTATTATTATAACAGAAAAGGACTGTCCCCGCATCTTACGATGCGAAGACAGTCCATAATTGTCCTCAAATCAAACAATCTCTTATTTGAACGGATTCTCCGTCTTGTAAAGATCGCCGGCCGGCTTGTTGTAGCCGATCTTGCACGGGCAGATGCCGAGGAGCTTAAATGTCTCGAACATCAGCTTGCCGTAGTGACCGAATGCAACAGCACCGTGGTGCGGGAATCTTCCCTGGATGAGAACATGACGATAGAATCTTGCCATCTCAGGAATAGCGAAGATAGCGATACCACCGAAGGAACGTGTCTTGACATCGAGGATCTCACCTTCAGCGATGTAGGAAACGAGTTCTCCTTCACTGTTGCACTGCAGACGATAGAATGTGATAGGAGAAGCAGCGATATCACCCTCAAGAGTACCACGTGTGAAATCCGGATCAGAACCTGCAGGCTCAAGGAGTCTGTGCTGGATGAGCTGATACTTGATCGCACGATCGGAGCACATCTTGCAGGAAGGTGTGTTACCGCAATGGAAGCCCATGAATGTATCTGTGAGCTTGTAGTTCTTGAAACCAGCCTTATCCTCATCATAGATGTACTGCGGTACGGAGTTGTTGATGTCAAGAAGAGTAATGGCGTCATTGCTGATGCAGATACCGATGTATTCGGAAAGTGCGCCGTAGATATCTACTTCGCAAGATACCGGGATACCACGGGAAGCCAGACGGCTGTTAACATAGCAGGGCTCGAAACCGAACTGGGACGGGAAAGCCGGCCAGCACTTATCTGCGAAAGCAACATACTTTCTTGCGCCCTTATGGTTCTCAGCCCAGTCAAGCAGTGTCAGCTCGAACTGTGCCATACGGGCGCTCATCTCAGGATAGTACTTACCTTCACCCATTTCCTTGGCCATGTCTGCGCAAACATCCGGGATACGCGGGTCATTCTCATGCTCCTTATAAGAAACGAGAAGATCCAGCTCGGAGTTCTCTTCGATCTCGACGCCGAGCTCGTAAAGGCCCTTGATCGGAGCGTTACAAGCGAAGAAGTCCTGCGGACGAGGTCCGAATGTGATGATCTTGAGGTTCTTCACACCGATAACCGCACGAGCGATCGGTACGAAATCAGCGATCATGGCTGCAATATCTTCAGCTGTGCCGACAGGATATTCAGGAATATATCCGTCAAGATGTCTCATACCGAGGTTGTATGAGCAGTTGAGCATACCACAGTAAGCGTCGCCACGACCATTGATCATGTCTCCGTCACCTTCTGCTGCAGCCACGAACATGCAAGGACCATCAAAATTCTTCGCGATCAGTGTCTCAGGTGTCTCAGGACCGAAGTTGCCGAGGAAAACAACCAGTGCATTGCACTCCGCCTTCTTTACATCTTCCACTGCCTTCAGCATATCGAGCTCGTTCTCAACAGTTACCGGACACTCATAAAGATCACCCTTATAAGCAGCCTTGATCGCAGCTCTTCTCTTCTCGGAAAGTGCGATCGGGAAACAGTCACGGGAAACGGCAACGATACCTAATTTGATTTCTGGAATGTTGTTCATGTCTTTAATCCTCCTTAATTGGTTATTCCATTATAGCATTTTTATTGACCATAATAAGCATTTTTTCCATGTTTTCTGAAATAATGTTTGTCCTGAAGTTCAGAAGGTGCAGGAAGCACTTCCGGATTGATCACCTCTGTCAGGTAAGCCATCTTCGCCACCTCTTCCATAACTACCGCGTTATGTACGGCTTCGAGTGCATCTTTTCCCCATGCAAAAGGACCGTGATTCTTACAGAGCACTCCCGGAACCGCCTCATAATCCAGCTTTTCCGCTTCAAAAGAATCCGCGATAAGAATTCCGGTATTTGTTTCATAAGCCTCTTCGATCTCTTCTTTATTCAGGCAGCGGACGCAAGGTATAGCTCCATAGAAATAATCGGCATGTGTCGTTCCATAGCACGGAATACTTCTGCCGCTTTGAGCCCAGGAAGTCGCATAGGAAGAATGGGTGTGCACCACTCCGCCGATGTTGGGGAAGCGTTTATAAAGGATAAGATGTGTTGGCGTATCCGAAGAAGGTTTATACTTACCTTCTACCCGGTTGCCGTCAAGATCCATCACGACCATATCCTCTGCGGACATCGTTTCATAAGGAACGCCACTGGGCTTTATCACAAAAAGGCCGCTTTGACGATCGATCGCGCTTACGTTTCCCCAAGTAAATGTGACCAGACCATGTTTAGGAAGAAGCATGTTGGCTTCAAATACTTTCTGTTTTAATTCTTCTAACATAAATAGCCTCCCTTGATGTCAGAGTTCATACATATCGGAGATCAGAGGAAAACCACAGCTGACTGTTCGATGGTAAGACCGGTTACATATTTTTTCATAAAAGTAGTAAAGCCTTCGATATCCTCAGGAGTAGCCATCAATTCAGAACCCGTAGATCCGGCAAAGATCACATCCTGCAGATAAGATGCCAAAGTCTGCTTCTCTTTCTTCTCCACCATATAAAGGGCAAGAAGTGCGATACCCCAGGCACCGCCTTCACCTGCCGTCTCCATGACCGATACAGGCGCATGAATTGCTGCCGCAGCAAAGCTCTGACCCACAACCGGAGTCTTAAAGTATCCACCGTGTCCGAGCATCTCATCAACTTCCACGTGCTCTTCCTTAAAGAGTATATCC
>JAFZQI010000035.1 GCA_017620475.1 Clostridiales bacterium
CTCCACCTGGACGCGGGTCGCATTCGGCCACAGGATACTGAATATATCCATACCGATGTGATACAGCTCGCCGCCCTTCGGAAGGCTCTCACGAAGTTTCTTCGCCACAGCAATCAGAAGTTTATTACCGGACTCTCTTCCATACCGGTCATTAAACACATGGAAGTCCTTGATATCGATCAGAACGATTGCCGCGGACAGTACATCGCGGTCATGGATAAGCTGATCCAGATCCGAAAGAAGACGGTCACGAACCAGAAGTCCGGTAAGAGAATTACGGGAGGAATTCTTTTCCACATTCTCGCGCATCTCATTCATGCTGGTCAGATCGAAGATCGTACCGACAATGACCAGTGCCTGCTTACTGCTGTCATAGATGGTCTTACCGCGGCTTGCGAGCCATCTGATCTGATCATCGTTCCCCCATACTCGGAACTCGATCGAGAACGTATCTCTTTCCTCGTCTACCAGATAAGTAAACGTCTCGATGAAGCGGCGGCGGTCGTCTTCGATGACTTCATCGGCCATACGCTGGATAATGTCCCCGGTATATATGAGGTCCATATCCGGGAAGGCATCCCTGATGTTGGGAGAAAACTCGATGATCCCACGTTTCATATCCGCAGTAAATGTGATGGCTTCCGATCCGTCGATGATCAGCCTCTGAAGAGAGTTGGCTTTCTTCTTGTCCGTAATATCGACAAAGATTCCGATCTTATAATGTTTCTGATCCGGAGAGGTAAAATCGAAGACTCCGCAGGAGTGCACCCAGACTTCACCCTGAACCGGAGAAAGGATACGGAAATCCAAAGCCGATCCGTCTTTTCTTTCTTTCTCCCCGTTGATCACGGCAAGGAAGATCGAATTATCTTCCGGATGAACGAGATTTCCGATTTCTTTTGACGCATGCTGCAGTTCTCTTGTCGGCATGTCGATCAGCTCTGCAAAAGAGGAATTGAAACGGCAGTGGTCCGTCTCACTTTCATAGCAGAACACATAACCGTCAACGGAGTCACTCAGGAGCTTCTCGTAAACGATCTCTCCGAAGCTGGATGTATAGTCTTCCACCATACCGAATATCAGGAGGTGGTTCTCCTTCTTGACAGCCTGCATATTCACACGCAGATGATAAAGATGTCCGGAATTCGAGAAAATATTATGTTCGAAAGAGACGACCTTATGGTTGTCTGCCGCAAGGTCATAGAAGGCCTCTTCGTAGCGGACCGTCAGGGCTCTCTTCTCCTGTGGATCGGCAAAATCAAGGAACGCATCCAAAAGCATATCTTCCGCAGCCACCGGGCCCAGAACATCGATCATGCCTTTACTGAAAAAGAATCGTTTCTCTTTCGGAAATACAACAAAGGTACAAAGAGATACATTTTCCATAAGACTGTCCGCCTGCGCCAGAAGCTGCGGATCAAGACTTATAGACGAATCATACAATGCTGATACAAAACTTGCGTCATCAGCCACCATATCTTCTATTATCCCCCCCAAACGATGCTGTATATTATTTTAACATTTCAAGCACCTCAGCGTATAGTGCTTTTTTGCTTTCTCCCCACTCTAAAGCGAGGGTTTTTGCAATATCTTTCGTAGATAATCCTTGTTTTTCTAAATTTATTATGCGATTTCGGCGTTCGATCAGCGGTATAGGAATCCTTTTCATTTCTTTCGAGGCTTCCTCAAGGATCAAAACAAACTCACCCTTGGGCGGTGTTTCTTCGAATCGTTCGATCAGGTCCTCAACTCTTCCTCTTACTACTTCCTCATATTTCTTCGTCAGTTCCCGGCAGATGGCCATATGCCGGATCCCCATTCCGTTATCATCAAGATCATGCAATGTCCGCAATAACCGGTGCGGCGCTTCGTAGAGGATCGTTGTCGCTGTCATTTCCTTCAAGACGGCAAGTCTTTCCTTCCGTTCTTTAGTATCTACCGGAAGGAAACCTTCAAAGAAGTAATGGCGGGTATCTAATCCCGAGAGAACAAGCGCCGTGATCCCGGCAACCGGGCCAGGAACAGCGGTCACTTGAATATTGTGTTCAATACATTTCCGGACCAGATCCAGGCCGGGGTCGGAAATACTGGGCATGCCGGCGTCCGAGACTAACGCCACATTCAACCCCTCATCCAGTCCCCACAATAATTTATTTCCTGCCGAAGCTTTATTGTGCTCGTGATAACTCATCAGTTTTGCCGATATTCCGAAATGCTTAAGCAGAAGTCCTGTCCGCCTTGTATCTTCACAAGCGACAATGTCAACACTTTGCAGCACTTCCACCGCCCTTGGTGAGAGATCCTGCATATTACCTATGGGAGTTCCAACTAAATACAGCATAACTAGTTTTCCTCGTTATAAATCGTTTCCAATTCCATTGTATAGGTCCGGTCCTTTTCGCGAAGGATCAGCGGTGGCGTAATCACCGTACCGGACATTTTTCCACCCTTCTTGTCCTGAAGGAGAAACAGCGTGGCTTCCCGGTCTTTATACGGGTGAACGAAGGTGATTTTCTTAGGAGCAAGTGAGAGTTCCGTGCAGGCGCTCATTACGGTGGAAAACGCTTCAGCTCTGTCGACCAGGAACAGATCACCGCGGCTCGCCAGCATCCTGCGAGCGCAGGAAAGAAAATCCCCGACTTCGCCATGCATAGCAAACCTTGCTTCAAGAAGTGCACGGCTATGAACGCTTTCCGATGTGACCGGGCCTTTCTCCGGACTTCGAAACGGCGGATTCATAAATACGGCATCGTAAGTATTCCCCGGGATCTCCGTATTCGGAAGATTGCGGATATCACCGAGGAAACTCCTCATCCGTCCGGAAAGTTGATTGAGTTCAATGTTCCTTTCAAAAAGCGCCCTCGCTTCTTCCTGCCGCTCGATGCCATCGATGAGTACATCCTTTCTTCTTGCCGCAAGAAGGATCGATGCCGCTCCGCAATTTGTTCCCAGTTCCAAAAGACGGATCGGACGGGACGGACGCATACGGAGATTTTCCGCCACGAACCAGGAAAGAAGGACCGTATCTTCGCCGAAACGGAAACCGTCACGGCTCTGGATCAGGCGGAAACCCGCCCGGCCAAGTTCTTCCATTGTCTCTTTGTTCGGATCGAAAATGTCCACATCTTCTCCTTTGCTTATGAAAAAGAGATCTGCTCCCCGGGTATAGGGGACCAGATCCCTTCAGCTTTCAAATCATATATGCACGATCAGCCCTGAGAAATCGCTCCAGCCGGGCAAGCAGCTTCGCAAGAACCGCACTCAAGACAAACGTCCGGATTGATCTCATACTTGCCATCGCCCTGGGAAATAGCACCTACCGGGCACTCACCCTCACAGGAACCGCAAGACAGACATGCATCAGAAATTACATATGCCATAGAATTGTCCTCCTTTTCTGGTCTATGATTTCATTAAACACTATTTTTATTTTTTTGTAAATAATCACTCGCCCGGCTTATCCGGATGGGGTTTCTTTCTCGGGCAATCCGCCTTGCACTGAGGTTGCGGAGGATTTACAAGTGAGACTTCCGAGGCGTCAAACACCTGCATTTCCGTCTCCTCATCCTTCTCAAAGCGCACCGTGACCTTCTCCTTAAGAAGATCGGAGTAGATCACCACACCGATGCCTTCGGGTGTCTTGACTTTCTTTCCCACCTTAGGAACACGCTTATTGGCGTCTTCATATGCGGCCTGCTCATAGGAAAGGCAGCACATCAGACGGCCGCAGGTTCCGGTAAGTTTCGTCGGATTCATCGACAAACCCTGATCTTTGGCCATACGGATCGTAACCGGCAGGAACTGCTCCAGATACGAACAGCAGCATAATTCACGGCCGCAGATACCTAATCCCCCGACCATCTTCGCCTGTTCACGGGTACCGATCTGGCGAAGTTCAATACGGGTACGGAAGCACGAGGTAAGGTCTTTGACCAGTTCTCTGAAATCCACACGCTTGTCCGCCGTGAAGTAGAAGGTCAGTTTCTTTCCATCGAAGGAATACACCGCTTCAACCAGGGTCATGGGAAGTTCACGCTTCTCGATAAGTTCCAGGCATTTACGGTATGCACCGTCTTCTCTTTCCTTCTTCTCCCGATAATGATCCATCTCTTTGTCATTTGCAAACCGAAGGACCGGCACGATCGACTCATCCAGCTTATCGTCCGGAAGATCGAAGGGTTCGTCCACCACAAATGCAATATCCTGTCCCAACGACGTGTTCACCATGACGGCATCTCCGACCTTGAGTTTCAGGTCTCCGGCCAGAAAACGATACGGTTTTCCTGCGTCATGGAAACGCAAATTAACAACTTTAGCCATTACTACACTCCTTTTTCAATGCCAGAAGCATCCGGCATACGATCATTTCGAAATTTCCGTTGACACGGCTGGCTTTCGCTGCGCTCGTCAATACGGCGCTGCACCGGCCGATCATTTCCGCGTTCAACTTATATTTCCTGATCATCTCGACCATCTTATCTTTTTTATTCTCACCTTGCAAGCGATCCGACTTCGGACTTACCACGGCAATCGCCATCTCATCAAAGACCATATTCATCAAAGCAAGGATATCCAGGAAATGTTCTTTCTCCTCATCGAAGAATGAATACACCTCCGTCAAAAGCTCTGTTCTCGATATGGAAGGCAGCTGTAATATCAGATCCGTTACCTCTTCCCAGTCGTTGATCAGCCAGCTGGTCTCTGCAAGATCGAGGCCGTATCCGATGATTCCGTTGGAAAAACGGGCATAAAGAGCAGCTTCCTCGGGAAGGATATCGGGATTTCTGCTTTCCAGGACCTTCTTTACTTCTTCTTCCGTATTCGGGATCAGCCGGACGGATTCCGTTCGGGACAGGATCGTAGGAAGAAGCTTCGATTCGTCAGACACCGTCAGGATAAAAACCACATGCTTCGGCGGTTCCTCCAGTGTCTTAAGAAGCGCATTCTGTCCTTCTTCCGCCAGACCGTCCGCATCGATCAGATATACTTTCCGGCTGGCGATCTGGGACATGATGCCCACATCTGAAAGGATCCTGGAGCGGACATCCGCCACCTTGATGTTCTTCTCTCCGGAAGGAAGAAGTAACTCTTTATAGTCAGGATGCGTATGCTCGCGCATATACACACAGTTGGGGCAGGTCCCGCATCCGCCATCCGCTGTCGGATGACTGCATAGAAGCCCCTTGGCAAACTCGCGTGCAAAAGTTTTCTTTCCGATACCGGATGGTCCGGACAGAAGAAAAGCGTGCCCCGGCTCGCCGACCAGCGGCTTTCCGAGGCGCATCTTCGCATCAGATTGTCCGATCAGTTCAGAAAAGGCCATACGTCACATCTTTTCAAACTGTTCTACATTGACGACGAACACGGTCGCGCCGCCCACAGTAACATCCACCGGATAGGGAACATAGGAACCGCCCATAGCCGACGGCGTGATATTCGTGTTGATCGCCGACTGTCTGCTGGACGAATACTTGCGGATCAGATCCAGCACTTCCTGAAGTTTCTCCACTTCAACAACGATCATCAGAGTCGTATTTCCGGAACGGAGGAATCCGCCGGAAGAATTCAGTTTCGTTACCCGGAATCCTGCCTTATTCAATTCAGCCATCAGGCGGGGCGTATCCTCATCATGTACGATTGCAAATACAAGTTTCATCTTTCCAATACCTCCCAGACAGCAAGCTTGATCTTCTGATATATCTGCTCAGGTGACGAAGCTGCATCGATCACCTTGATCCTCTTCTCATCCTGTCCCAGCGCAAGATACCCCTCTCGCACTTTCTTCATAAATGCCAGGCCTTCCGCCTCCAGCCGGTCTTCCTCGTCAGATCTTCCATGACGGCGGTTATATGCCGTCTTCTCATCCAGATCCAGAAGGAACGTAAGATCCGGTGCCAGATCCGCCGTACTCCAGCGGTTCAGATAATCCACATCAGAACGCAAAAGCCCTCTGGCAAAACTCTGATACGCCACCGTCGAATCGTAGAAACGGTCGCAGATGACCACTTTCCCGGCTTCCAGTTCCGGACGGATCTTCTCTTCCACGATCTGGGCTCTGGCCGCTTCGTAAAGGAGAAGCTCGGTTCGGGCATGCATACCGCTATTGGCCTTATCTAAAAGGATCGTACGGATCTTCTCGCCGATAGCCGTTCCACCCGGTTCACGGATCAGAATATATGGAATGCCTTCTGCCCTCAGATCCGAAGAAAGCATCTCGATCTGTGTGGTCTTGCCGCATCCGTCTATTCCCTCGAATGTCACAAACAAACCACGCATGCTCACGATGCCTCCTTTACCTCACAAAATCATTATATCTCATTATCAGTCCAACTTCACGGAATGGATGCTGGCGATCTCCAGCCAGATATCCTTCTCGATCCGCTCATTGTCCTTACGGATATCCTCCAGCGTCTCCTCTGCGGGACGGCGGCGGTTCCAGTTCTTCTTCTCGCGATGTTCCGAATTATTCCTGTCGAAATTCTTCTGATTCTGGCGATGTTCTCTCTTCTCTGCCGAGGCCATACGATCCCGGTTATCCTGACGTTTCTCGTCGCGATTCTCAGATCGTCTTTCGTCGCGCTCACGGCCCGGCGCACCTTCATTATTCGAGCGATTCCCACGGTTATATCCGTTTCTGTCACGGTTGCCGCCGTGATTATTTCCCGGTTTTCTTCTCCGGTTACGGTTACCGTTATTCCGCGGTGGCTGTGCACCATTTGCCGGAGCGGCACCCGGTGCCCGATTGACCTTATTGCTCTCTTGTTCGCCCATCCATTACCTCCGTATTCTGCATACAAGAACTAAACATCTCTATTATATCGGTTTTCCCGATTCATTCAACCTTCTTATTGGGAAGCTCCCCGTAGAGGCGCACTTCCTTTGCCCACTTTTCCGGGATCTCCCTTTTCCCTTCAAGGAAAAGCAGCGGGACCTGCACAAAACCACGGTCTTCCATTCTCGGATGCGGGATCGTCAGTCTCTGTGTATTCATCTTCACATCACCGAATGTCAGAATATCCACATCGATCGTACGGGGTCCCCACCTGACAGTTCTTTTGCGAAAGAGCGCTTCTTCGATACGCTGGCACAAAGACAGAAGTGCCAGCGGGGCAAGTGACGTCTCGATCTTCACACAGATATTCAGGAAATCATCCTGGTCCTTATACCCGACCGGGTCCGTCTCGAATACCGGAGAAACATCCACGACCTCGATTCCCTCTTTCGGACGGTGGAGAAGTGCCACTGCACGGGATAGATTATCCATACGGTCTCCCACATTACTTCCCAAAGAAAGATATGCCACTGTCATAACTGATTCTCCAAATCATTTCTTGTCCGGCTGATGATTACATTCATGGAATCAAACTCCCCGTCAATGGGCGCCAGCGGCTTTTTGATCTCGCATGTGATTCCGTCCACCATGGAAAAAGCACGCATCACACGAAGTATGATCTGTTCGGCCATATATTCGATCAGGTCACAGGATACTTCTTCCACATACTCCCGAACCATAGAATAGACCCGGCCATAGTCCACGGTATCCCGTATGTTATCCGTCTTACATCCCGGGATTCGTTCGATCAGAAGGGTCAAAGTGATCACAAACTCCTGCCCCTCTTCTTTCTCTTTAGCAAGGACACCCGAGTAACTACGGAACCGCATATTTTCTAATACGATCTTATCCATTCTCTCCTCCTTGAAGCGCTTCCATCATTTTCACCGCCGTAACCGTCTCGTACACGTTGTGGATGCGCACGCAGGCCGCCTTGTTTTCCCGGCAGAAGAGAGAGACCGCTGCAGTTGCCGCGTCCCGTCTATCGGCAGGAACACCTCCCAGCGTCTCACCGATGAAACGCTTCCGGGAAGGCCCGATCAGAAGAGGATATCCTTCGTTCTGAATCCTCGGGATCGAGCGGATCAGCGTAAGGGATTCCTGAGTATCGGTTCCGAATCCGATTCCCGGATCAAAAATCATATTATTAGCTTTGATTCCCGCTTTTTGGGCGATTTCGGCACTTTTTTCGAAGAATCGGAGACAATCGGATACGATATCGCCTTTTCTTTCGAAGATCTTCGCATCTGTATAATTCGCCATGATTACGACTCCTGCACCATACTGCGAGACCACATCGGCCATTTCCGGATCGTATTGGAGTCCCCAGACATCATTAATGATCGATGCACCGAAACGAAGCGCTTCTCTGGCGGTCTTGCTTTTGTAGGTATCGATGGAAACAGGGATCTTCACTTCCTTAAGGATAAGCTGCAATGCCGGGATCAATCGCGATAATTCTTCATCAGCGGAGATCCTCTCACTTCCGGGGCGGGTCGACTCGGCACCGATATCCAGAATATCCGCACCATCCTCCTGAAGACCGAGGGCACCGATACGGGCATGTTCAGGGGTATAGAAACTGCCGCCGTCCGAGAACGAATCCGGCGTAACATTCAGGATCCCCATCACCAGCATCCGCTTGCCGTAATCCAGAGTCTGCTCACGAATGCTCCATTTTCCAAAAACTGCTGAAGTGTTCCCGTCCTGTGTCATGTCATCTCACCTGTTCTTAAAGGATATTTCTCGGACGGTTGATCAGCGCCAGCGCCTCTGAACGCGTTCTGGCATCTGAGCGGCATCCTCCGCGCATCGCCGAAGTGACGGTTTTTGAGCCCGGTTTACGGATACCCCTCATCGTCATGCAAAGGTGTTCGGCTTCGATCACTACACAGACCGAGAGTGCATCCACCGCTTCCTGGATCGTATCGGCGATCTCCGATGTCAGTCTCTCCTGAAGCTGGGGCTTTCGAGACAGCGTGTCCACAATACGGGCAACCTTGGAAAGTCCGAGGATCTTACCGTTCTTCGGTACATAGACCACATGCGCTTTACCGTGGAAAGGCAGGAGATGATGCTCACACATGGAATAAAAAGGGATATCTCCGATGAGGATCATCTCATCATTTCCCGTCTCCGTAAATGTCTTAATGTCCTTATGAATGTCGCGGTGAAGTCCTGAGAATACCTCACCATACATCCGTGCCACACGATTCGGGGTCTCCAGAAGTCCTTCCCTGTTCGGATCTTCGCCTACAGCGATCAGGATCTCTCTTACGGCGTTCTCGATCCGTTCCAGATCCATGCCTTCTCGGCTCTCCTCCGGTACCCGGAAATCGTCATCATAAATGCTCATTGCTCTTTCTCCTTATTCTGCGTACTTATGTCTGTATTCCATCGGTGTCATGCCCTTCTGCTTGCGGAAGGCCACATTGAACCTCTGCGGACTGGAAAAGCCCACCTGGGTCGCAATCCCGCTGACCTTGATCTCCTTTTGTGCCAGCAGGCGGCAGGCCGCCTCAATGCGGATCTGCATCAGATAATTCATCGGGCTGATGCCGAATTCATCTCGAAAAGCTCTGGTAAAATACCCCTGGCTTAAGAACACATACGAAGCGGTCTCTGCCACGGTGACGCCGCGATCATAATTCTCATCAAGATAGTCACGTGCAATCAGGACCAGTTCTCTGGCTTTACCGTTTTTCACACGAAGGCTCTCTTCCCACTCTTCCCGCAGTGCCCGCGAAAGCGTGATCAGAAGCTCCATCGTCAGGATCTGCATCATCATATCCTTGGCATAAGCATCCTGACGGCTCTCCCGCATGATACGCTCTGCCAGCGTTCCGATCGCCTGACGGCTCTTGCCGGAGATCATCAGATAAGGAGCGATTTCGCCGCGCGCCGTCTCACCCTGTGCAAAATCCAGGAAGGATTCCAGCGGGAAAGATGAAACATTCTCCTGAAGGAAAGACACCGTGGGGCCTCCCCGAAGCCTTCCGTTCGCCATCGGCTGTGTATCCTTCGGCTTCGACAGGAGTGCCTGCTGCGCCTTGGCAATATCCGAAGAGAAACCGAAGTAGAGAACGACCATGTCGGCCGGTCCTTCCAGGACCCGTACCGAGTGTGTCATCTGCGGACGGATGATCAGGGTCGAACCCTTTGTCACCTGTACGATCTTGCCGTTGATGGTAAACTCACATTTCCCCCGGCGCAGGTACAAAAGCTCGTGAGAGGTATGTCTGCTGGCAGTCGGAAAAGGCGTAGAGGTCTCGTAACAATGTTCCACGCCTTCAAACACCACCGGTATCGAGCCGGAAGATTCCAGAATACTTTTTTCAAAAGCCGGTAACAGATCTTCTACCATAGGCAATCTCCTTTCTCACAGGCCTTCACTTACGGAAGGAAACGGATGTTATCGATATAGATCGCGCCGGAGCGCTGTCTGTCGAAGATGGTAAAGATCAGATCCGATATCTCCATCTCATCGAACGAGGACCAGTTCAATGTAATCGTCTGCCATCTCAGTCCGATCTGGATGGTGGCCTCTCCACGGAAACCGGAGATCTGCATGGTCTTCTCACACTGATCCGGATTAAAGACATCCAGACAGATCTTCCTGGCCTTCGAGAAACGAAGCGGAGCCATCACGGAAGCATACGAAAGGACCGGTCCGAACGAAAGAAGGCTGTTCTCCGGCTCATATTCGATACGAAGGGAAGCTGCTCCCTGCGTCTTATTCATGACTTCCCGGAAGATATTGGCCTTACCTTTTGTCACCTGGAAGGTCTGAAGCTTTTCAAAATCGCTGTCCCAAGTCTTTTTGCCGATGAAATCAATGTCTTCGCAGGACGTAAACGTCAGATCCGGGCAATACTCGGAGGGAATACGGTCAAAGCGGAAAGGCAGTACCGGCAGATCGATACGGTTACGGAACGTAGCCTGATGCGGGATTGGAGAATAACCGTAGGTTACGCCAACCGGATCCAGGACATCGTCATTCCAGACCATCACGCGTACCCCGTGGAGGATACGGGCGGAAGCCGGAACGTATACCCGGCTCTCATCGCACACGGCAAACCCGCGCAGTACCGATTCATTTTCGGACAAACGCAGACCATCAACCGTATTATCAAAGGAAAGCATGACCTTGTTTCCGATCACCTCGACACCGACGCATTCCGGAGAAGATGCCGGCATCTTGGGCGTGAAGTGAAGACCCAGTGCAATGCAGGATAATCTTCGGCCCAAAGTAAAGGATACGGCCTTATTAGGAAGGAGAAGATCATGCTGTCCAAGAATACCGATAGGCATTGGGAATTTCCTTCGGATCGCGCACAGCGTCTCATTAAACTCCACATGTCTGTACGGGAATTCCGGATCCATGGCATCCGGATGTAGCTGCAGGATGATAAAGGAAGGGACCTGATGCTTGTCCTCGATCCTCCTCGGGCCGAAAACGCCGGCGAGGTCGATCAGGAGCTGACGCACCATAGCAGTATAGGGTTTTCCGATCTGGGCATCCGAAGCATCCGGAGCAAATACGATGCCTCGGATACTGGAATCGCACAGCGGTGCCAGTTTGTGGTTGAAGAACACGGACATCATATCCTGTGGACCGACCAGAGGACGGTGCGCTGCTTCTGAAACCAGAGTCTCCGTCTGGATCGTCTCCGCTGACGGAATGATGGAATTCAGAAGATCAAGATTATTCTTTCGTTCTTTCTCATAATGTGCCAGCTCCTCGGACGGGAATGAAAGCGGGGGTTCATCCTCGGATTCGTCCTCCTCGGGCTCCGGCGGAAGGGCTTCTTCCAGAGAATCCGTCGGGATACTTTCAGCCTTGACATCCTTCTCTTCAGAATCTTGTTGTTCGGAAGTACCTTGTTCTTTAGAAGTATCTTCTTCCGAGGCGTTATCGTTCGGTTCTTCTCCACCATCGGAAGCATCTTCGGATTTTTCTTCGGTTACGGGTTTTCCGCCCTGGTGATCTTCGAAGGCCAGTGCTCCCTCGGGATCGATCGGAACATCGCACTTTTCTTCATCTTCAAATACCAGCGATTCTTCACTCTTGGGTTCCCCCTCACCGTCTTCATCCTCTTTGATGATGCTTCCGGTCTTGATCGCTTCTTTCTTTTCGGTCAGACGGGCAACATTCGCTCTCCATCCGTCTTCGTCAAAATACAGGTTTCTGTCTTCCAGATATCCCCTGATCGTATCGTTGCCATCGATACCTTCATGGGACAGCCAGCGGTAGATCGGCGCATAATCTTCTGCCAGATCAAGGATACCTACCGGGTAGTGCAGCTGCTCGGCCAGGTGGTATGCATACGAGAATGCTACCGAGGATACATTTGCCAGTTCACGTGTATCCCGGATACGGATCCACTTGCTGTCTTCCTCCGTCATCACCGGTTCGTAAGAAATATCTTCGATATGCTCCAGCTTGCCTCTCTTCGGAGAATAGAAGCGGAGAAGCGGCATGACATCTTTTTTCAGAGGAGTCCTTGGAGCCGCCGTTTCGGCAATCGCTTGAGACAGCGGACGGCCGCCGAACATGACCCAGACATCGCCGCATCGGCAATCCTCGATCGTCAGGCTCTTCGTAAGCGAATGGAAAACAAGTGTATAGGCGTCAGTCGAAGAACGGTAAGCCGGTAACTCAAAGCGGAAACTGCCGTCTTCTTCCGAGACCGTCTCCAGACTCAAAATGACACCGTAATCGGTATCAAGTTTAGAAACCTTACGGCCATCTGTCGGGTCCTTCATAACCTCGAGCGTAACCGGAACCTTCGCGGTTCCTACCTCACCCCGTAATACTACCGGTACGCCCTGCTGGAAAACCATACCCGGAGAGATCCAGGATGGCAGACGTATATCGTTGTTCTGCGTCATATTGATCGAAACCTTTCCATTCTTCTCACTTAGCTTCTATTATACGACAACTTTCTTTTTTCGCCTATAAAGGGATGAATATGATTTCTGCGTATAAAATACCACCTACGTTCGCATTTTCTTGAAAAACGGGCAACAATTTTCGCATATATCATTTACCCGCTCGTTCTCCCCCCTGTATGATGGAAACACCATAAATAATTTTGAAAGGAGGTGCCATATGGACGAATCCGTAATTCTCGGCCGCGTGGTCCGGGCTCTTCGTTTGGAGAAAGAGATGTCACAGTTTGAAGTATGTACCCGTTCCGGACTCAATCTCTCCTACTACTGCAAGATCGAGCGCGGGGAAGCAAATCCTTCTGTCAAGAAGTTATATGCGATCCTGCGTGCACTGGATGTTTCGCCCATTCAATTCATCGATCTGACCATGCTGGAGCTGGAATTCTTCCTGATTCAGCCCGCAGTCTGAAAAAATGTCATTATTTTGTGCTTTTTCTTTCTTTTCTTGTCACAAAATGGTATTCTGATATAGGTAGTCGGTAAAAGCCCGGCAAGCAGAAAGAGAGAACCAAATGAGTATTGACAGAAGCATGAACACATCCTATGCCTTGTACGAAGACCTCCACCGTGCGAATCTTTCCGGCGCGATTGCAAGTTGTCTTCACTTTCTAGACAAGGGAAATCCCTGCCGTGAAATTGCGCCGCACTATCACGATTTCATCGAGATCATCTACGGCATTCATGGCAGATTCTCTGCCACGATGGCGGACCGTGAAGTGGAAGTCAATGAAGGCGATATGCTTCTGATCAACGTCAACGAGATCCACGCATTCCGCCACTTCGAGCCGTGCGAATACTATTGCCTGCAGTTCGATCCGGCACTTTTCTTCTCTTCCCCGGCCTATTCCACCGGAGCGAAGTATATCCTGCCGTTCCTGATGTCCACTTCCGTAGGCCCGTCACGATTGATCAGCAATTCACTTCTGGCAAAGAAAGAAGAATTGGAAGGCACTCAGATTCCGGACTACATCCGGGATTATCACGAGGAATTCAGCAAACAGGAACCGGGCTATGAACTGGCGATCCGGGCAGACATCTACCGGATCTTCCTATGGTATCTCCGCAGGATGGAGAAAAACGGCATCTCCCTTCAGAACACATCCAATGTCCGCCAGGAAGATATCATCCGTCTCAATTCTGTTTTGGATTTCATTCATGAGAATTACACGCAGCCGGTCCTCGCCGAGAAGATGGCAAAGATGTGCAACATGAGCTACAGTTACTTCTCTCGCTTCTTCCGTCACTGCATGGGGCAGACTTTCTCGGATTATCTTCTCTATGTCCGGCTTACCGAAGCGGAGAAACTTCTCATCACCACATCGAAAAGCATCAGCCAGATCGCTTTGGATACGGGATTTTCCACCTCGAGTTACTTTATCACGCAATTCAAGAAACACCGCCACATCACGCCCAAACAGTTAAAGCAGAAGATATCCGCAGTTTCTGCAGGATGACCGGCGGATCAGATCACTTCTTTCGGAAGAATAAACTTACCCCTGCACGGGCTCATACTGCACCGGCGCTATCACCAGTTCGATTCCATAGTCACGGATTTCCTGAACCATTTCCGGAGAAATGCCGGAATCGGTGATCAGTACATTGATCCTGTCTGCCGGAATAAAGGAAGAGGTCGAATCCGCATTTAATTTGGATGAATCCACCAGCGCGATGCAGCGTTTGCATTTGTCGGCGAATCTCTTTTTCAGTTCCAGCTCATAGAAGTTATGACCAGTAAGTCCGGAAGTCAGTGAGAATCCGTTTCCCGATACAAAATAACTGTCACCGCTGATATGGCGGAGCATTTCTTCGCAAAGCAGTCCCTCGATGGCGCCTGAATGCGGACGGAGAACACCGCCTACCAGAACCGTTCGGAAATTGCTGTATCTCTGGATCTCCATAGCCGTATGGATACCGTTGGTCACGATCGTAATATTTTCCAGTTTGCTGATAAACGGGATCATGTGGAAAGTAGTGGAGCTTGCATCGATAAAGATCGTCTCTCCTTCATGGACATACTTGCCGGCTTCTTTACCGATGGCCGTCTTCTCCATGACACACTGTACGCTTCTGAGCATATAGTTTTCGCGATTAGATGATTCTTTCACGGAATCGGATATTCTGGCTCCGCCATGGAAGCGTACGATCGCTCCTTCCCGTTCCAGATCACGAAGGTCGCTTCGGATCGTGGCTCCGGTCACCTGAAGACGTGCCTGCAGTTCCGTTGTCAGGATACGGTTTTCACTTGCCAGGATCTCCAGTATCCTTTTTCTTCTGTCAACATTGATCATGTTCTATCTCCTCGAATCGCAACAAACTAAAGGTGAAATCTATGATAGACGGCACATCTTCGTTTGTCAACGGATTTTCTTTCATTTCTTTTCACTTCTTTTTCACAAGTCGGGATATAAAAAGAAAAGCTGTTTCTTCGTTTCATCGAAGAAACAGCCTTGTGGCTGCCGAACTAGGATTCGAACCCAGACAGACGGTGCCAGAAACCGGAGTGCTACCCTTACACAATTCGGCAATGTTGTTAATCAACGTTTGAAAGTATACCAAAAGAATTTCGATAGTGCAATACTTTTTTGCCTCGTCCCGCAACAAAAATTCTACCGGGACGGTTCTCTTTGGTCAGTTGGAAGAAGGTCTTTGGGACGGCATCTCCGGCGGGGTCTCCAGAGGCTCCATCAGTCCCAATTCCTCCGCCTTTCTTCTGACCATCGCGATATCCTGCCAGAGTTTGATCCGCTCATTGTTGTTCCGAAGGATATAAGCAGGATGGAACGTCGGGAGGATCAGGTATCCGTTCTTCTCAATAAAAGCTCCACGGATCTGCGTCATTTTCGCATTCTTGTCTCCGGTAAAAAGCGTATACGCCGTCTTGCCGAGCAAAACGATGATCTTCGGCTTACAGATCAGGATCTGCTTTCCCAGAAGTTTCTTACACGTAGCCGCCTCGGCATCTGTCGGTACACGGTTCTCCGGCGGACGGCACTTCACGACATTGGCGATATGAAAATCCTTCTGTGCGAAGCCCTGGGCGTCGAGAAGGAGCTGCAGAAGTCTTCCGGCCTGCCCGACAAAAGGCAGTCCCTGTTCATCCTCGGTCGCACCTGGACCTTCGCCGACAAACATGATTGGCGCAACAACACTTCCGCGGTATATGACCACGTTCTTTCTTGTGGCCGCCAGCGGACATGCCTGACACTGATTACATTCTTCTACGAAATCGTTCCAGGAGATCTTCATCTGAGAAGTACCACCGTAATGCCGTCATTTGCCTTGGCCCAATCCGGATCATTACGGAAAGACGGACACTTCTCCACGATTGCTCTACCCAAAGTCTCAAAGGGGCCGAACTGCTCACCCGGGCAGAATGCGCGGATCCTTCCTTCGCTCTGCATCGTACGGAGTACTTCATGAGCAGCAGACTTGATCACACCGCCTTTGCCGGTGGATCCGTAGCCGTGGATGATCTTCACCTGATTCACCCCGACACGGCGCAAAGTATTCAATTCCAACCGCAGTTTGCGGGTGGCAACATCAACCTTGGGCATTCCCTCTTTGATATTGATGATACTTGCAGCCATACTACTCCTCATTTTGGTAAATTACATATTTATTATATCACAAGATCCGCGTTTTTTACGCGCCGAAATGTGGCTTTTTTGTTATAATACCCCCATGAGATTGGATAAAGTGCTGGCAAATTCAGGATATGGTACACGTTCCGAAGTCAAGGATTATTTTCGGCAGGGACGGGTGTGTCTTCAAGGGGCGATCATACGTGATCCCGGCTTTTCCGTCACGGAAGAACAGCTACAGGATCTCACATTAGACGGGGTCCCCGTTCTCGCTTCAGAACATCTTTATTTCTGTCTATATAAGCCGGACGGGTATCTTACCGCCATGACCGATGACCGTCTTCCCTGTGTCGGGGATCTTCTTCCCACCAATCTGAAAACCAAGAAGATCTCGCCTGTCGGCCGGCTCGATTATCACACCACCGGCGTTCTTCTTCTGACGAATGACGGTGAGCTTTCCCACCGCCTGACAAGCCCCAAATGGCATTGCGAAAAAGAGTATCTGGTAACCTACGAAGGAGACCCACTCACCGAAAAGGAAACAGTGCTTTTCGCATCGGGAATGACACTTCGCGAAAAGGACCACGCACCCGAGAAACTGAAGCCGGCGAAACTGGAATTACTGTCGGATCACCAATGCCGGCTCACGCTGACCGAGGGAAAGACACACCAGGTCAAACGCATGCTTGCACAAACAGGAAGGCCCGTCATTGCCCTCCACCGGGAAAGCATCGGGTCTCTGCGTCTTCGTGAAGATCAAAAGCCGGGAGAAATGTATGCACTTTCTTCTGACGATATTGACGAGCTTAAGGATCTCTCCTCAGACCTTTAATCAAAAGAGTTAATCTGTATCCGCCGCGTAGGGATGTGTTTCCATGTAACTGGCACGTAACTCGGAAACATGCTCAAGGATCGTCAGCATCACTTCTTTCGCTTTGTCCTGCTGTCCTCCGCCCACGTTAATACCAAAGATGATCGATGTATCACCGGTCTCCCATTCCATCTTGTATCCGAGAGACAGCTGGTCAATGGGATCGGCAATCACAAACCCGTATACATGTTCCACATAATCTTCTTCCGTAAGGGCATCCAGTTCCTCCTGATACTCTTCCGGAAGCTCACCTGCATATTCCTCATAGAACTTCGCCTTGGAATAGATATAAGGCGTGAAATGAGAAAGCTGTTCCTCTGTCCACGTAGCCTGCATCTGGGCGTAAACATCATCCAGATTCAACATATTTCCGCCGTTGACGTATACCGGCGCCGTCATTGCATCGAAAACCAGGATGTCCGGGCGGACCTGAATGAGGGATACCGCTTTTTCGGCGGCATAAGCGTCTACAGAAGTATCGTCAGTCTGTCCCGATGCCATATCCGCATAGTCTACGTCAGGATTCTTAAGTTTGGCGGTCTCTGTCAGGAAATCGTTAAGGATATTCGTGTCCTGTGAGAAATGTCCGACAGAAGCCAGTCGGAAATCTGTCTTCGGTGCGAGGAAGTAATACCGGATGAAGGTAACAAGGAAAACCAGAACTGCTGCACCCAGCACGAACTTCCACCACTCGTAGTGCCAGAATTCGCCCCACTGCTTCTTGGTTTTACCGAGGATATGCTGGGAAGTTTCCTCTTCCTGTTTTTCCTCTTGTTTTCTATCTCTTTCTCCGGTTGCGATATTATACGCTGCCGCGATGTCAGCCAGTTTCTGTTCGTCCTTCTGGGAACGATAGATCTTCCCCAGCTTCCAGAACTGCTTATCCAGATCTTCCCGGCTTGCCCAGGCCGGCAGCTTGAAATATTCCATCGCCTCATCCCGGCTCATTTCAAGGATAGCCGGATCCGGCTGGATCGTCTCCTTCTTCTCAGGTTCTTCCTGAGAAGGAAGCTGTATCTTTTTCTTTTCTTCACTCATCCGAAGATGACTCCTTTGATTGTTTTTTCTTACAGATTTCCACGGATCAGGACGCTTTCATCTGCTTTCTGAAGGCGCGGAAATCCGCAAGTGCCGCCCATCCGATCTTGATGATCTTCTTGATGTTGATGGAATTCTTTCCGCCCTGACGGGGCTTAAAAGTGATCTCGCGAAGCGTATAGTTCTCCTTGTAGTATGCAAAGAAGGTCGTAAGCATAACATTCGGGAGATTATAATCCTCACGGAATCTTCCCACATACTTATTGACCAGCGATGCTTTCATCAGACGAAACGGTGCATTGGAATCCTTTACCTTTACGCCGAAGTGCAGTCTCAGAAGGAAGCAAAGGAAATTCTCAACGAATTTTCTGGACTTTCCATCGCCTCTTACCACACGATTTCCGAGGATGGCATCATGGGAATTACGGAGATCCCAGAATGCGGCAAACTCTGCAGGATTCGTCTGTCCGTCCGAGTCTGTCTGGAAGATGTAATCCGCACCTTGTGCGATTGCGTACTTATAAAGTGCAATAAGTTTCGGACCATGCTGTTTGAGCGTGTCCGGCAGCACCTCGATTTTCGGGTATTTCTCTTTGAGGGCAAGGAGGATCTCATGGGTCTTATCCACACTTCCGCTGTCCGCAACCACAAGACGCGAACCTTCGCCCTTTCCTTCCAGGATCGGATACCAGGCGGTCACAACCGATTCGATGTTCGCTTCTTCGTTATATGCCGGCATTACAATATAAAGATCATCCATTTTCCATTCCTCCATATGAATCTTCTATTTACAATGTATCACTTCAGTTCCTGCTTCGCCATAGCCAAAGCGGAAGCAACCACTGCGTCCATATCGTAGTACTTATACTCACCGAGACGTCCGCCGAAGATAACATTCGCTTCCTTGTCCGCCAGTTCCCTGTACTGCTTATAGAGTGCGCCGTTCGTCTCATCGTTGACCGGATAGTAAGGCTCATCGCCGGGCTTCCATTCCGAACTGTACTCGCGGCTGATCACAGTCTTAGGAAGATCGTTACCCGCTTCGTCTTTGCCGAAAGTAAACCACTTGTGCTCGATGATCCTTGTCCAGGGAGTCTCCCGGTCGGTGTAGTTCACGGCCGCATTTCCCTGGAAGTTCGGCATATCCAGAAGTTCATTTTCGAAGCGGACCGAGCGGTACTGCAGGTACCCGAGGGAGAATCCGAAATAGGCATCGATCGGTCCGGTATATACGACCTTGTCTGCCATGGCATCCCACTTCTCCTTCTCTTCCAGATAGTTGGTATCACAGATCACTTCTATTCCATCGAGCATATTCTCGACCATCTTCGTATATCCGCCTGTCGGAATACCCTGATACAGGGCATTGAAGTAATTGTTATCGAAAGTCAGTCTTACAGGAAGGCGTTTGATGATAAAGGCAGGAAGATCCTTACAGTCTCTGCCCCACTGCTTTTCCGTGTATCCTTTGACCAGTTTTTCGAATATGTCACGGCCCACAAGAGAGATCGCCTGTTCCTCGAGATTTTCGGGTTCCTTGCCCGCCATTTCGGCTTTCTGTTCCTCGATCTTCGCAGCGGCGTCCAAAGGAGTTACCACGCCCCACATTTTATTGAAGGTATACATATTGAACGGAAGAGAATACAGTTCGCCTTTATAGTTCGCAACAGGACTGTTGGTAAAGCGGTTAAAGTCCGTAAACTGATTGAGGTATTCCCAAACTTCCGTATTGTTGGTATGAAAGATATGTGCACCGTACTTGTGCACCTTAATGCCTTCGACATCCTCACAGTAGACATTACCGGCAATGTGGGAACGCTTCTCCAAAACCAGTACACTCTTTCCGCACTTTTTCGCTTCGTGGGCAAATACCGCGCCATAAAGTCCGGCTCCGACTACCAGATAATCATACTTCTTATCCATTCGTTTTCCCTGCCTTTCGTCTTTCCTTGTGTATCTTTCTTACCTTACTCTTGATCCGGAATGTATCCTTAAACACCTGCCAGATATCCGAGAACTTGATTCGTGAAAAACCGGCGCTTCTGGTAAACACCAGCCGGATCGGACGCTCGATGATCTTCGCTCCCAATTCATTGGCCACGGCCAGAAGCTCGATATCGTAAGCAAAGCCCTTGGTAATAACGCCCGGAACGATCTGCTTTAATAGATCCGCCCGGTAGAGTTTGACACCGGTCTGTGTATCATGAACACGCAAACGGAAAAGCACCCGGAGCATCACGTAATATCCGAAGCTCACGAATTTACGGATCGCCGGATAATCCAGTTTCGACTCCTTATGCATCTTGGAACCGATCACTACATCGGCATTCTCCGCATCCATGTGTTTGAGGAAATCTTCAAAGTGATCCGGAGAAAGATCCAGATCGGAATCAAGGAAAGCGATCCGTTTGCCTTCAGCGGCCTCTACACCTTTTTTGATCGCGTTCCCTTTGCCGCCGTTAGGTGTGTAGGAAACCATACGGATCCGGTCGCACTCTGCAGCTGCGCGGGCGATCTCACTCTCTGTATTATCACTGCTTCCGTCATTGACACAAACGATCTCAAAATCCCGGCAAAACCCGGAGATCACTCTGTCGGTTTCCAGAAGGTTCTCGTAAATGTGACTGCCCTCATTATAGGCGGGCATGACTACGGATAACTCCACGCTTGCAGTTCCTCATTTCGTCTGTTTCAAATAACCTTATTATTTTACCATCATTCCACCGTTTCTTGCAATTTTTCCCTAGCCACGAAAAAGGGCGGTTCGAAAGAACCGCCCTTGCCGAAATCCGTATGATTCTCGTCTCAGATCACTCCTTGGAGATCAGCTTGCCTCCGCGCTTACTTACAACGTCGAAGATAACGGCTGCGAGAAGAACGAGACCCTTAACGACCTGCTTCATGTTCTGGTCAACACCCGTGGTGTTCATGCCGAGGTTGATAACGCCCATCAGAAGAGCACCAATGATAACGCCCGGGACTGTACCGATACCGCCGTATGCCGAGGCACCACCGATAAAGCAGGAAGCGATCGCATCCATTTCGTAGCTCTCACCGTAACCACCCTGTGCAGATGTGAAACGGGCAATGGTGATCATACCGGCCAAAGCGGAAAGAAGGCCCATGTTCGCGTATGCCAGGAAGTATACCTTGTTGGTGTTGATACCGGAAAGCTTTGTGGCTTTCTCGTTGCCGCCGACCGCATAGAAATAACGTCCCGTCACGGTATTGGAAGTAATGTAGGAGTAGAAGATGATTACGACTGCTACAATAAGCAGAACATTCGGAATACCTTTGTTCTGAGCAAGACGGAAGCCGATGGCTGCGATCGCCACGGAGATGATTACCATCTTCGTGATCCACGGACCCAGTTTCTCTACTTCATACTGCTTTTTCAAACGTGTCATACGAGTCTTCACGGTAAGAAGAACAAAGATAGCGATTGCCAGTGCTGTCGCAACGAGGCAGGTGATGTTGATACCGTTGCCATGGAACACATCCGGGACATAGCAGTCCGCGCCACCGCCGAACAGTTTAACGAAACCTTTGCAGTTTGCGATGGATACTGTCTCACCGTTTTTCAGTACAACGTTACTCAATCCACGGAAGATCAGCATGCCCGACAGCGTCACTATGAATGGAGGGATACGCACATAAGCGATCCAGAACGCCTGCCATGCTCCGATCAATGTACCTGCGATGAACATAATGATTACCGCAAGTACCGGATTCATGCCGGAATTCACCATCAGAACAGCGCCTACCGCACCTACGAAGCAGACGATAGAACCGACGCTGAGGTCGATGTTACCACCTGTGAGGATACAAAGGAGCATACCTGTCGCCAGCACGAATACGTACGCATTCTGTGCAACGATATTGTTAACATTACTCGGATAAAGCAGCGCGCCATCCGATCGGATAGTAAAGAAAATGACTACCAGGACAAGTGCAATGACCATAGTATATTTTCTTACAAAATCAAGTACTTTGTTTTGAGAATTCATCATCTCACTCCCTTCATTCTTTCTTATCAAACTCAACGTCGTTGATCTCAGTTGACTGAACCGCCTGTCCGGCACCACTAATGATCATCGCCATGATCTTCTCCTGGGTGGCTTCCGCGCCATCCAGTTCACCTACGAATTTACCTTCGCTCATAACATAGATACGATCACACATACCCAGAAGCTCCGGCATCTCCGAAGAGATCATGATAACTGACTTGCCTTCACTTACCAGTTGATTGATGATACAGTAGATCTCGTACTTCGCGCCGACATCGATACCACGCGTCGGTTCGTCAAGGATCAGGATATCCGGGTTGGCGAACATCCACTTAGACAGAAGGACTTTCTGCTGGTTACCACCACTGAGGTTTCCGACAAGCTGTTCGACTGAAGGAGTTTTTGTTTTCAGTTTTTCCTTGTACTCAACAGCAACCTTGTACTCTTTATCCCTGTCGATTACACCTTTGTTGCTGATTCCTTCAAGATTAGCCAGCGTCGTGTTGGTCTTAATGGCATTACTCAGGATCAATCCGTTACCTTTTCTATCCTCGGTAACATAGGCGATCTTGTTCTTGATCGCATCCTGTACCGAATGAAGATGGAGCTCTTTGCCATCTTTATAGATCTTACCGGAAATACTATCACCATACGACTTGCCGAAGATACTCATCGCAAGTTCCGTACGTCCTGCACCCATAAGACCGGAGATACCCAGCACCTCACCTTTACGGACATTGAAGCTGACATTATCAACGATCTTTCTCTCGTTATACACCGGGTGATATGCCGTCCAGTCTTTGACCTCCAGGCAGATCTCTCCAATATGGCTTTCACGTTTCGGGAAACGGTCTGACAGTTCACGGCCAACCATGCCTCGGATGATCCGCGCCTCCGAACAGTCATCCACGCCTTTGGTCAGTGTCTCGATCGTCATACCGTCGCGGATGACCGTGATCTTATCCGCAACATAGGATATTTCATTCAATTTGTGGGAAATAATAATGGATGTCATTCCCTGTTCCTTGAACTTCAGCATTAAATCCAGAAGGTGCTTGGATTCCGTTTCGTTCAAAGAAGATGTCGGTTCGTCAAGAATAAGCAGTTTCGCTTTCTTGGCCAGTGCTTTGGCTATTTCGACCAGCTGCTGTTTACCGACACCGATGTCCTTAACAAGTGTACGGGAAGATTCCGAAAGGCCTACGACACGAAGATACTCGTTTCCCTTTGCGTAGGTCTCGTTCCAATTGATTTTCAACGAAGAACCGCGTTCGTTACCGAGGAACATGTTCTCACCGATCGTCATATAGGGAACCAATGCGAGTTCCTGATGAATAATGACTATACCTTTGCGCTCACTGTCCTTCGTATTGGTAAAATGGCACTCTTCACCATTGTAAAAGATCTGTCCTTCATATGAGCCGTATGGATGAATGCCGCTTAAGACTTTCATGAGGGTCGACTTACCGGCGCCGTTCTCCCCGACGATCGCATGTATCTCCCCTTCTTCGACCTGAAGATTGACATTATCCAGTGCTTTTACAGCGGGGAAGGTCTTGGTGATATTTCTCATCTCAAGTAAAATATTTGCCAAATTCATCCCTCCTAGTTCAAGTTATAGCCAGTCTTACAAATAAGTCCCCTTCCATCCCTTGCCAAGATGAAAGGGGACCTCTTTAGTCTGACACTTATTTATTTGTATCGATTATGCGATATCAGCCTCTGTGTAGTAACCGGAGTCGATCAGGATCGTCTTATAGTTACTTGCATCAGCAAATACAGGTTCGCAGAGGAAAGACGGAACGGTCTTCACACCATTGTTATAGGTCTTGTTATCGTTTGTCGGAGCTTCCTTGCCATCCATGATAGCCTTAACCATCTCAACAACCTGCTTAGCCAGTGTACGTGTATCCTTGAATACGGACATGGACTGCTTGCCTTCGAGCATGTTCTTTACGTTCGGCTTATCACAGTCCTGACCGGTGATGATCGGGTATTCGCCTGTGTAAGAAGCTGCAAGAGCATTGGCAACACCAAGAGCGGTGGAGTCGTTGGAGCAGAGGACTGCGTCGAGCTTTGTGCCGTCAGCATAGTTAGCAGAGATAAGAGCTTCCATTCTGCTCTGAGCATTCTCTGTCTTCCAGCCTTCTGTAGCAACGCTCTGGAAATCTCTCTGACCGGACTTAACGATCAGCTTACCAGCATCGATGTAAGGATTCAGAACATCCATAGCACCGTTGTAGAAGAAGCCGGCATTGTTATCCGCCGGGTCACCGGTAAAGATCTCGATGTTGTAAGGGCCATCTGTGGAATCAAGTGCGAGCTGATCCTTGATGTAGTTGCCCTGGATCTGGCCGACCTTGTAGTTATCAAATGTAGCGTAGTAGGAAACCGCTTCTGTGTCCATGATAAGACGGTCATAAGCGATAACCGGGATCTTCTTCTCCTGAGCTGTGGCAAGTACAGTACCCAAAGAACCACCATTGATAGCAGCGATAACGAGGACCTTGCAGCCGCCGTTGATCATGCTCTCGAGCTGGCTGACCTGTGTAGCAACATCATCGTTAGCGAACTGAAGATCTACAGTAAAGCCTGCAGCTTCCAGTTCCTTCTTCATGTTGTCACCATCCTGGTTCCATCTCTGAAGAGACTTGGTCGGCATCGAAACACCGATCTTCTTGCTGTCAGCCTTCTTGGCACAACCAGCCAGAGCAGCTGAGAATACCATTACACCAGCAAGAAGTAAACTCAAAAACTTCTTTTTCATTTTTTCTACCTCCATAATCAGCTTGCGCTGTTATTCACAAGAACAGATTATCACAATATCATTCGTCTGTCACAAAGAAATTCACTATTTTCTTCTTTTTTTGTGTATTTCACACTAGACTTAATCAAAGGATATTGATAAAAAGGCCGATGGAGATAGGGGCGGATATCAGGATCTGATCTGCAGATCCTCTTGGCTATCCAGCTTCTTTTTGCCGCGAAGATCGAGTTTGTGATAGCAGCCGTCCGCATCCAGGAAATGACTTCTGACCGTGTCTTCCAGCTCGACTTCCAGTACTTCCATCACTCTGGCTTTACAGTCCGGATCTTCGACCGGGAACAGAAGTTCCACTCTCCGGATCAGGTTACGGGGCATCCAGTCTGCGGAAGAAAGATAGATATCTTCTTGCCCTTCATTATAGAAGTAATATATGCGGGAGTGTTCCAGGAAACGTCCCGTGATCGACCGTACCGTGATATTTTCCGATAATCCGGGGACCCCCGGTCTCAGGCAGCAGATCCCTCGAACGATCAGGTCGATCGATACGCCGGCCTGCGAAGCGTCGTAGAGCGCATCGATGATCGATGCATCCACCAGGGAATTCATCTTGGCAATGATACGGCTCTTCTTCCCTTTTCGGGCATTCTTGGCTTCCTGGGCGATCTTCTCCAGGAAATACTTCTTCATCCTCGTCGGTGCCGGAATCAGTCTTCTCCACTCCGGCGGTTCCGAGAATCCCGAAAGCGTATTGAAGAATTCGGAAGCATCCACACCGAAGGTCTCCGATGCCGTAAACAGGCCGATGTCCGTATAGATCTTCGCCGTGATATCGTTGTAGTTACCCGTTGCAAGATGCAGGTATCTGCGGATACCGTCATCCTCATCGCGGACCACCAGCGTGATCTTACTGTGTGTCTTAAGCCCTACCAAACCATAGATGACATGGCATCCCGCTTTCTCAAGCATTTTAGCCCAGTTGATATTATTCTCCTCATCAAATCTGGCCTTCAGTTCCACCAGGACCATGACCTGTTTTCCGTTTTGTGCCGCCTCAGCCAGAGAGCGGATGATCGGCGAACTGCTGCTGACACGATAGAGTGTCTGCTTGATCGCCAGAACCTTCGGATCTTCTGCCGCCTGACGGACGAACTCCACTACAGGATCGAAGGATTCGTACGGATGATGAACCAGACGGTCCTTTTGACGGATGGCATCAAAGATATTGACTCCGTCCGGGAACATCTTCGGCTTGGCCGGGTGGAAAGCGTGATAGCACAGTTCCGGGAAATCATCGCAGACTTTCCCGTAGACCTTCATCAGGAAAGTCAGGTCGATCGGTCCGCTGACCTCAAATACATCCTTCTTGGAGATCTTCAGGGAAGACATCAGGAGTTTAAGAAGTCTCGGATCGATCTCGTCATTGACTTCCATGCGGATGATCTCACCGAATCTTCTCTTACGGACTTGTTCCTCAATTTCCTTGAGAAGATCCTCCGCTTCATCCTCATCGATATCCAGATCCGCATTTCTCATAACGCGGTAAAATCCCGATGCCAGAACCGACGATCCGACAAAGAGCGTCGAGAGATTGGCCCGGATGATCTGCTCGATCGGAACAAAGCAGACACCCTGGGACAGATGGAGTTCGAAAAGTCTCGGGACAACGGTCGGAACCTGGAGCGTCGCAAAGCGGTACACCGGATCGTATACCTTCCCTTTCCTCTCCTGCTTGGCGATCCTGGCAGCCTTCTCCTCTTCTGTCTCATCGATCAGCACACACAGGTTCAGCTGGCGGTTATAGATCAGCGGGAACGGTCTCGATGCGTCCACCGCCATCGGTGTCAGGATCGGATAGAGCGTAGACTTGAAATAGTCATCGCAGATCTCCCTGGCCCGGTCATCCAGATCCGCATAATCGTTAATAAAGATATTGTGGTTCTTCAGCGACGGCACCAGAGAGCGGGTATAGGTCGAGTACATCAGGCTCATGGCCGCTCTGGCCTTCTGATCGATCTCGTGAAGCTGCTGCTTGACCGTTCTTCCCGAGATATCCAGTTCATCGTAATCCACACTGAGAAGATCGCGGAGCGAAGCCACTCGGACAATATAGAATTCGTCCATGTTGGAGGCCGTGATCGAAAGGAATTTCAATCTCTCCAGAAGCGGATTCTTCGTATCTCTCGATTCAAACAGGATGCGGTTATTAAACTCCAGCCAGCTTAATTCACGGTTGAAATACCGATTGGAGTCGGCTTCAATATCCGCGTTATCCATAGCGGAATGGGCGACTTCGGTGCTGACGCCCTTCAACATTTTTTCTTTCTTTTCTTTCTTGGTACTCATCTGATCTGCCTCCGGACACGCAAGAATGCTTTGACTGAGAAGAACTGCTCGAAAAGGTCGGTGTGGTTTTCGAAGAACCACTTATCGTATGTCATGTCATACATGGTATCCCCGCTGATGACCATTCCTTCGGAAGTCATCGTTGCGGTAATATCACGGAGTTTCTGTTTATGGGAAGCATCCAGCGCATCGGAAAGCCGTAGAAGCGCCGTAAGCTTGGATACGAGGACCTGATCCTGTGTCGGGATCTCGGCGTACCTTGCATCATTATAAAAGAATGGATCGGTATAGTAGCGGCCAACAAGTGCCACGATCTTTCTTTCCTGCTCGGACATACCGATCAGCTCGGTTCGGTCGATGATACTGTAGGTGGAAGGATGCGGATTGGATATGTTGATGAACTTTCCCAGTTCATGACACAGCGCCGCGACCCGAAGAAGCGTTCTCTCACGATTGCTCATGCCGTGGATCTTTTTCGTCGCATCGAAGATCACCATCGCGGCCTCTTCCACGAAAGTGATATGCTTCTTCTCGGATTTATACCGCTTCGCCACATGTCTGGCCGCCGAGATCAGATCCTGTTCCGGATCAAGGACCAGATCGAAGTGCTTATGCTGCCAGGCATATCCGTACATGACACCCTCCGTCAGAGAGGCATCCGGCATATGCACCCCGTCAATACCGGTGTAGTCCAGCATCTTTTTGATCATCAGCGCCGTCGGAAGAAGAAGCGGTGCCGTCGACGGCATGATGTCCAGTTTTCTGGCCAGTTCCTCCGGCGAGGTCTTCAGAAGAGAGGAAAGAAGTGCATCAAACCGTTCCAGAGAAAGATAGCAGTACTCTCTCGGGGACTCGCCGGCCAGAGCCTTGATAAATCCCATATCACTTCCGAACACGATCAGGTTCTTGTACTTGATGTTTTTCGGTTCGATCGCGTGATATTCCGCCAGATCCTGAGAGATGTATTCCTCTAGGACTTCCGTATAGTGTGTCGTCTGCTTGGCCAGATCAGAAAGCATCTCACTTACACGGAGAGAACCTAAACGTGTATTCTGACTAAAAACGAGATCCGACTTATCGTAAAGCGTTGCCTGCATGCTTCCGGATCCGATATCCAGTACCAGTGTTCCTTCTGCAACCAGTTTGGCAAAATCCGGCTGGCTCTCCTTTACCGCCAGATTATGGAAATATCTCTCCTGTGCATTATCCAGGACCGTGACCTTGATCCCCGTCTGTACGCGGATCTGCTCGATGACCATCGCCCGGTTTCCTGCTTCACGGAATGCCGACGTCGCCACGCAGATCGTCTCCTTGATCTTATACTCGCGGATCTTCTGGGCAAACCCCGAAAGCACGTCTACGATCTCACTTGCCAGCAGCGGCGGGATCACGCCTTCGCTATAAGCACGCGAAGCCAGGGAAAGATATTTACGCACCGACTCGATTTCCTTCGGTGCCGTTTTCTCCCCCAGTTCGAAAATCTTCAGCCGTAAAGAGAGGGAACCCAGATCGATTACGGCCAGCAGGGTCTTCTTGCTCATACCCGGATCCTCCTATAGTTTTTCGTATGCTTCGATCACTTTCCCGGTGATCTCTTCCGTCCCCAGAACCGGCTCATCCGGATCCTGAACGATATCCGCCGTGCGGTATCCTTGTGAAAGGACTGATCTAACCGCTTTTTCGATCTTCTCGCCCTCTTCCTGAAGTCCGAGAGAATACCGGAGCATCATGGCCGCCGACAGGATCGTGGCCATAGGATTGGCGATGCCCTTTCCGGCTATATCCGGTGCCGAGCCGTGTACCGGCTCATACATACCCGGAGTCCCCGGCGCCCCGAGAGAGGCAGACGGCAACATACCGATGGAACCGGTGATCATGCCCGCCTCATCCGACAGGATATCGCCGAACATATTGCTCGTGATAATGACATCGAAAGATCTCGGACGTCGCAGAAGCTGCATGGAAGCATTGTCCACATACATAAACTCCATCGTGACCTCCGGATAATCAGCCTTGACCCGTTCTGCCACTTTGCGCCACAAACGTGAAGTTTCCAAGATATTCGCCTTATCCACCACTGTCACGTGCTTTCTTCTTTGCATGGCCGATCTGAATCCGACACGCAGGATCCTTTCGATCTCCGCCTCGCTGTATGTCTCGATATCAAAGGCCTCCATACCTTTCGGTGTTCCGTCCTCAAGGCACTCGTCAGACTTCTCCAGACCGCGTTTTCCGAAATAGATCCCGCCGGTCAATTCACGTACGATCAGAACATCCACGCCCTCTGCCACCAGATCCGGCCGTAGGGGGCTGGCGCTTTTAAGTTCCGGGAACAGCACGGCAAGACGGAGGTTCGCATAAAGTCCTAATCCCTTGCGAAGACCAAGGAGTGCGGCTTCCGGCCGCATAGTTCCGGGAAGGTTATCCCATTTCGGTCCGCCTACCGCGCCAAGCAGCACGGCGTCGCTTTCACGCGCGATGCGAAGTGTCTCCTCCGGCAGCGGCTCCCCTTGTGTATCAATGGCAATTCCTCCCGCCTTGACCTCGGTAAAAAGGAACTCGTGTCCTGATGATCCCGCTACGGCCCGCAGAACATCGCAGGTACTTGCGGTCACTTCCGGTCCGATCCCATCTCCGGGGATCACGGCAATTCGAAAAGAAGTCATTCTTCCTCACCTCTTTTTTGCAATTTGCTCTTGGTATATCCCACCAGTCCGTCTGCACCGATGATCTCGCCTATGAATTCGGGAAAAGCACCGGCCCGGTATTCCTTACCGGATGTGATATCGAGGATCGACCCGGTGTCTGTATCCACCTCGATCTGATCTCCATCTTGTATTCCCTCCGCCGCTTCAGCGCACTCAAGGATCGCCAGTCCCGTGTTGATACTGTTACGGTAGAAGATCCTTGCAAAAGACGGAGCAATTACGCAGGAGATACCGCTGGCCTTGATGGCAACAGGAGCGTGCTCTCTTGAAGATCCGCAGCCGAAATTACTGCCGGCGACGATAATGTCTCCCGCATCCGCTTTCTTTTTGAAATCCGGATCTAAGTCCTCCATGCAGTGCAAAGCCAGTTCTTCTTTATCCGATGTATTCAGATATCTGGCCGGAATGATGACATCCGTATCCACATTCGCTCCGTACTTAATTGCTTTTCCCTTATATTTCATATTCTTTCCTCTTTGTTTATTCGTATCCCGACTTCAGCTGTCATTCGAATTCTCTATCCGCTGAAGTGTTAAAGATCCTCCGGACTTCCGATATACCCCAAAACGGCAGACGCCGCAGCGACCTCCACGCCGGCAAGATACACTTCGGATTCCTTATGTCCCATCCGTCCGACGAAATTCCGGTTGGTCGTTGAGACACACCGCTCACCTTGGGCCAAAACGCCCATATATCCGCCCAGACACGGTCCGCAGGTCGGTGCCGATACCACGCAGCCCGCATCCACGAAAACTTCCAGAAGGCCTTCTTTCAGCGCCTGCTTATATACTCTCTGTGATCCGGGAAGCACGATGACACGAAGTCCATCCGCCACATGGTTTCCCCGAAGGACCTCTGCCGCACGGCGCATATCCTCGATCCTTCCGTTCGTACAGGATCCGATCACGACCTGATCGATATCGATCCTCGGGAACGAACCGATCTCATGGGTATTCGACGGAAGATGCGGAAATGAGACCATGGGACGGATCTGCGAAAGATCGATTTCGATCGTCTGCGCATACTCGGCATCCTCATCCGGGAATAACCAGTCCGGTGCCTCGCTGTACCCGCCCGGGATCCGGGAGGACAGATACTCCAGTGTGATCCTGTCCACAGGGAAGATACCGTTCTTCGCGCCACATTCGATGGCCATGTTACAGATCGTAAGACGGTCTGCCATCGACAGTTCCGCCACGCCGTCCCCCATGAACTCCAATGAGCGGTAAGGGGCTCCGTCCACCCCGATCTTCCCGATCAGGAAAAGGATCACATCTTTTCCGGAGCAGTACTTCCCGAGTTTTCCGGTAAGCTTTACGCAGATGGCTTCCGGTACCCGGAACCAGGTCGATCCTGCGGCCATGGCACAGGCAAGATCCGTAGAACCGACCCCGGTGCTAAAAGCCCCCAGCGCACCATAAGTACAGGTATGGGAATCCGCGCCGATGATACAATCACCCGGGCGGACCAGCCCGTTGTCAGGAAGGATCACGTGTTCCACGCCCATGCCATCCTGTCCCTGTTCATAGTAGTGGGTTATGTTCTGTTCTTTTGCGAACTTCCTCATCTTGCTGCACTGCTGCGCAGACTTGATATCTTTATTCGGTGCGAAGTGATCCGGTACCAGAGCGATCTTGTCCCTGTCAAACACCTGTCCGAAAGCATTGGCTTCGAATATATCAATGGCCGGCGGAGTCGTAATATCGTTTCCGAGAAGCAGATCGAGGGAAGCCTCGATCAGATCACCCGGAGCACACTCCTTCTTTCCTGCATGCCTTGCCAGGATCTTCTGTGTCATTGTCATGCTCATGAGACTCCCACCTTCCCATATCTTCTTCTGTTTTTATGTTACTTTGAAAACACGCTTGGTGCAAGAAAGAAAGTTGAGAAATCTTTATAACTTATATATAATGCGTATATAATGCTAAAGGGGAATGAATCATCGTCAAAAGGAGTAACGATCCATGAGC
The DNA here is from genome assembly GCA_017620475.1 of Clostridiales bacterium. GTDB lineage: Bacteria > Bacillota > Clostridia > Saccharofermentanales > Saccharofermentanaceae > Scatonaster. Next base: position 32,070 of record JAFZQI010000035.1, read on the forward strand.
AAGTTTAGTTTATTACAGAATCCTACGGGCAATTACAACCCGACAACCTCAGCGAATGTTCATGAGCATTCCGAAGAGATCGCCCAGATCAAGGGGGAGATCGAACGTTTGAATCTGATTGCCGAGGCGATGTGGAATCTTCTTACTGAGAAAGGCTTTACAGACGAAGATCTGGTCAAAGCGATCACGGAAATCGATAACGCCAAGAAACAGCGCAAGAAGACACTGGAAGAAGGCGGCAAAGTGGATACCCACCTCTGCCCGTACTGCCATGTACCTCTTCAGAACAACGGAAAGCTTGCAGATCGCTGCATCTATTGCGGACACGAGATCATCACAAGTCCTTTCAAAAACTGACCCATACGCATCGGAAGGAATCATTTCTTCATGCCTCTTATATCGGTAAATAAAGTTTCCAAGTCTTATCACTCCAGACTTTTACTTGATCATGTCTCATTTTCCATCGACCGGGGAGACAAGATTGCACTGATCGGGAGTAACGGGACCGGTAAATCCACGCTGTTTAAGATGATCCAGGGAAAAGTGGAGCCGGACGAAGGAGAGATCCTTCATCACGGTACGGCGATTGCCGGATATCTGACTCAGAACATGGAAGAACTGGATATCGGCGGGAATCTTCTGATAAGTGAAGAGATCCAGAATGTGGAAGACAAGATGCGCGAGGCCGAGTATCGCCTGGCCACGGCAGACGCCTCTGAATCCCAGTCCCTGCTTCGCACCTACGAGCAGCTTACTTCACGTTTCGAAGCGCTCGGCGGCTATGACTATGAGCCCCGAATGAAGGCGGCTCTTGCCGGGCTCGGTCTTTCCAATATCGATTTCACAAGAGATGTCAGCAGTTTTTCCGGTGGTGAGAAAATGCGGATCTGCCTTGCCAGGCTGATCGTATCCCGTCCGGACATTCTTCTTCTGGATGAGCCGACGAACCATCTCGATACAGACGCGCTGGAATGGCTGGAAGGCTTTATCCGCTCATACGGCGGCGCCGTCCTTCTCATCTCGCACGACCGTTATTTCATCGACCGTACGGTTACGAAGGTCCTGGAACTGGAGAACTCTACCATCACGGCATACCGCGGCAACTATACCGACTATAAGGAACAGAAAGCGCATTTTCTGGACGAACAGCGTCAGGTGATTGCCAATCTGGAAAAAGAACTGGTACGTCAGGAGGGCGTGACACAGACGATGCTCTCCCATAGAAACATCTCCGGCTATCACGCCAGAGAGAAAGTGGTGGAGAAACTCTCCGACCGTCTGGAAAGAGAACGTGCCAAGATCGCGGGGGGACCTCTGCGTATGAGTTTCAAACTCATGCCGGAGGAACGTTCGGGTGATCCGGACAAGAAACTTCTAGAGGCGAGAAACGTCGGCAAGACTTTCCCCGACGGCAAAGTGCTTTTCCAAAATGTGTCATTTGAAATCAAGGCGTCGGACAAAGTGTTCCTGGTCGGGCCCAATGGATGCGGTAAGACCACGCTTCTATCCCTCCTTCTCGGGCGGATCGATGACTTTGACGGCGACGTGCTTGTCAGCGGAGCCTCCCGGATCGGATATATGGGCCAGTTCGTCCCCTTCGATGACGAAAGCAGAACGATCCTTGAGGAACTCATGCAAAGAAGTGAGCTCGGAGAGACCGCCGCCAGGAATCTTCTGGCCAGATTCGGCTTCCGGGATATCGATGTATATAAACAGATCTCGGTATTATCCGGCGGTGAGCGTTCCCGTCTTTACCTGTGCTGTCTTTTGGAAGAAAAGCCGGAAATGCTTTTCCTCGACGAACCGACCAATCATCTGGATATCGAGTCGCGCGAGGTCCTGGAGGATGCGCTAAGTGAGTATAACGGTGCAATATTAGCCGTAAGCCATGACCGCTATTTTATAGAGAAGTGCCAAAGCAAGATCCTCGGATTCTTCGGAGAACATGTGGAGCTTCTGGACACGTACGCTTTCTACCGGAAGAAATACCACGAGTACGTTTCTTCTGAAGAAGAAAAGAAAGCCGCGTTTCTTTCTCAGCAGCGAAAGGAAGCCAAAGAACGCCGTCAGGCGGAAAGAGAGGAAAAGGACGTACCCTCTCCCTCCGTCAACCGTGCCAAAGAACGCAAGGAAATCGCCAAAAGAAAAGAGCGCATCCGGTTCCTCGAAAAGTCCATTGCTGAACTTGAGGAGGAACAGAAAGCGCTCGAAAGCTCTTTCGGTAAAGATACTTCGGCGGAAGATTACGAGCGGTATGCTTCCAACAGCGAAAAGCTCGAAGAAATGTATGCCGAGTATATGGATCTGGAAAGCGCCGAATAATCAGCCTTTCTTCTCGAAGATCATCTTCTCGGAAGAGAATGCATAACGGATACCATAAAGCGGTCCGCCCGGATATGCTTCCACAGCAGTGGTCCAGCCCTTAGACGTAGCTGTTTCCATGTTGAGGCCTTCCGTTCTTGCTTCAAGAAGCTGGGTTACGGTAACAAACACATATCCCTTTTCTTTCAGACCTGCGATCATCTTATCCAGAGATTCGACTGTCGACTTATGGGAGTCATGGAGAAGGACCATATCCCCATCGATCGCATGATCGATCACGTACTGTGCCGTATAATCCGCATCGCCTAAAGCCGGAGCCTGCCAGTCCTGAGGACAGCTGGAGTCATTCCAGTTCACAACATACTCATGGTTGTCCACAGAATACTTGAAGAGTCCTTCCTGCTTGAGTCCGGCGCCCGTCGGCGGACGGATGACTGTCGCTTTCTGACCGACTTTCTCCATCAGTGCCTGATCACATTTAGCAAGCTGGTCGTAAGCTTCGTTCTCATCGACCTGCGTCAGGATCTGATGGCTCCAAGTGTGGTTTCCGATTTCGCATCCGAGATCCAGCATCCGCTGAATGACGGCGGCATCTGTCCCTGAGACATTCTGACCGATCATGAAGAAAGTGGCAACTACGCCGTTTCGTTCAAGAGCATCGAGGACCTGCGGAGTAAGTGTTGCATCCGGACCGTCATCGAAGGTCAGCGCGATCAGCTTCGTACCTTCCGGATAACTGGCGTGAGCAGCAAGAGTTGTTGCTTCCGTCGTACTCTCCGGCGGTTCTTCACTTGTATTATCAGTCTGGCTTTCCGGATTGGCTGCCGTCGTTGTCGTAACGCTGGTCTCCTTCTCCTTATCCGAACTGCCCGATCTCTTATTGATCGATGTAACCATCCAAACAAAAGCAACCAGAAGGATCATAAACACTGCCGCCAGGACAGCCGCTGTATTGGCCAGTGCCCGAAGCTGCGCGGTCATCGTTCTCTTGGGATTGCCCGATGTCGGTCTTTGGGAGTTATACTGCATGTGACTCATAAGTCCCCTATCTCCTTTATATGTTCGTATTCACATCAAACTAAATTATAACACACATATTTCCCGCAACGGAAAATCTTTCTGTTTTCTTTTTAAAATGAAACAAAAAGGCTGTTCCGGGTGATTCACCCGAAACAGCCTTCCTGGGACATTACTTGATTTCTGATCAGGATCAGGCCTTACCGTCAGAACCCAGAACGTACTGGATCTTATGAGCAACCATATCCTTAACCGCCTGACGAGCCGGCTTCAAGTATTGACGGGGATCGAAGTGATCCGGGTGCTCTGCGAAGTACTTACGGATGTTACCTGTCATGGCAAGACGGATATCGGAGTCGATGTTGATCTTGCAGACTGCGAGAGTAGCTGCCTTGCGGAGCTGTTCCTCCGGGATACCAACTGCATCCGGCATGTTACCGCCATACTGGTTAACCATCTTTACGAACTCCTGCGGAACAGAAGAAGAACCATGCAGAACGATCGGGAAGCCCGGGAGCTTCTTCATGCACTCTTCGAGAACGTCGAAACGGAGCGGCGGCGGAACGAGGATACCTTCCTCATTTCTTGTGCACTGTGCAGCAGTGAACTTGTAAGCACCGTGGGAAGTACCGATAGCGATAGCCAGGGAGTCGCAGCCGGTTCTGGATACGAACTCTTCAACTTCTTCCGGACGTGTGTAGGACTCGTGACCGGCCTCAACAACAACCTCATCCTCGATACCGGCAAGAGTACCGAGCTCAGCCTCAACTACTACGCCATGAGCGTGAGCATATTCAACGACCTGCTTGGTAAGAGCGATGTTATCCTCGAAAGACTTGGAGGAAGCGTCGATCATAACGGATGTGAAACCACCGTCGATGCAGGATTTGCAGAGCTCGAAGGAATCTCCGTGGTCCAGGTGCAGAGCGATCGGGATCTCCGGATTCTCAGCTACAGCAGCCTCAACGAGCTTTACGAGATAAGTGTGGTTCGCATAAGCACGAGCACCCTTACTTACCTGAAGGATAACCGGGCTCTTCAGTTCGCCGGCAGCCTCTGTGATTCCCTGTACGATCTCCATGTTGTTTACGTTAAAAGCACCAACAGCATATCCGCCGTCGTAAGCCTTCTTAAACATTTCAGTAGTAGTTACTAATGGCATAAGTATATCTCCTTTGTGTTATTTGTTATATATGCATTAATTTGCACCAAAGATATTTTAAGGTGATAAGCGGGATTCGTCAACGCTAACCACGAAAGATCAAGGGATCCTTCGCAATTAGGATTCCGAATCTCCCTTCACCTCCGAAGACGCCTCTTCGACGACCTATTTGACATCGCCGGCAGCCTCATCTACTGTCTCTTTTGTTTCTTCAACAGTATCTTCAACGGCCTCTTTTGCATCAGCAACAGCCTCTTCTGCTGTTTCTTTTGCATCAGCAGCAGCCTCTTCCGCTGCTTCTTTTGCTTCTTCGGCAATTCCGTCTACGGCTTCCTGCAGTTTCTCCTCTGCTTCCTTCGCCTGTTCCTTCTTCTCTTCCTTCAGGGCATCCTTAACAAGAGAAACCGACTCATCGTCCGGAGCATTCTTTTCTTCCTCGTCCGTCTTAAGAGCATCGTACTTTTCCTTTGCCTTGTAAACAGAAGCCACAAGCTTTGCTTCCTTGGCCAGAAGGTCGAAGTCCTCTTTGCTCGAAAGATCCTTGGAGGATGTCTGATAGCAGACCTCTTCGTACACATTATCCAGGATCAGATAATCCACATGCTCCATATTGGCGCCGAGTGTAGAGTTCTTCAGGATCTGTGTGGCATGACCTGCTTCACCATCTCTGGCATCGAAGGAATCGAACGGGATCGTGATCTTGCTGAACATATAGCGGAGCGCAACTTCCTTGTTCTGATAGTCCATCGCCACACGGTACTTAGCAATCACGAATGTGTGGATGAATACTACGGCACAGATGATAAAGATCGCACCGAATACGCACCAAAGAAGCGGTCCCGGATCTGTATTGCCGGCAAGAAGATATCCGGCGAGACCGGCATCAAGAACAGCAACGGCAGCCGTGATGATCCTTCTTCTTAAGATCTGAGACTTAGATGCCGGGAAACAGTGCACCGTATCCTTCGGCAGCTTGTCCAGCTCTTCCTGCGAGATCTCAATTACTTTCTCTTCTACTTCACTCATTGTTTGACCCTCCTACCCTGATCATTTTTTCAATGCGTTGATTCTAGACAGAACGTTATCCAGCATCTCCTGATACTTCGCCTGCTTTTCTTTCTCGGCGGCGATTACCTTCTCAGGGGCCTTCTTAACGAATTCCTCATTGGCAAGTTTACCGTTTACACGCTTCATCTCGTTTTCGAGACGATCCTTCTCCTTGCCAAGACGCTCCAGTTCCTTATCGATATCGATCAGATCCTCAAGCGGGATGTAGATCTCTCCGGCGCTGCAGACACAAGCTACAGCGGTATCCGGAATACCGGCCTTGTCCGCCTGAGCCGTAACCTCCGTAACATTTGCCAGTCTCTCAAGGAAAGCCTTGCCGTCCACAAACATGCTGCGGTTCTTTTCCTCGGCAGAAACGAGGATCATGCCGATCTTACGGGACGGGATAACGCCCATATTCGTGCGTACGTTACGGATCGAGCGGATGGCATCCATCAAGGTCTCCATCTGTTTCTCTTCTGCTGCGAATACTTCGTTCTCACGGTATTGCGGCCAGTCAGAGATCATGATGGAATCACTCTTATCGGTAAGCACCAGATATCTGTATACTTCTTCCGTCAGGAACGGCATGAAAGGATGCAGCAGCTGCATGGCTCTTCCGAGAACATCGTTGAGGATGTACTGTGCTTCTTTTCTTGTCGCGCACTCCTTATCGAAGAGACGGGACTTGGCGATCTCGATGTACCAGTCGCAGTATTCTTCCCAGATAAAGGAGTTGATCTTGGAAAGTGCAACACCGAACTCGTAGTTATCGAAGTTGTCGGTCACTTCCTTGATGATCTGGTTCATACGGGACAGGATCCACTTATCTTCGAGCGTGAACTTAGTGGAATCGACATCGTCAAATGTCAGATCGTCTTCGCAGTTCATCAGGACGAACTTCATGGCATTCCAGATCTTGTTGCCGAAGTTTCTTCCGGCCTCGATCTTATCCTGCTGGAAACGCTGGTCGTTACCCGGAGCATTACCGGTAATGAGCGCATAACGCATGGCATCCGCACCGTACTTCTCGATGATCTCGAGCGGATCGATACCGTTACCCAGGGACTTACTCATCTTTCGGCCCTGGGAGTCACGAACGAGACCGTGGATCAGGACAGTATCGAAAGGAGTTTCCTTCATGTGGGCACATCCGGCCACGATCATACGCGATACCCAGAAGGTAATGATGTCATAACCGGTAACGAGTGTATTTGTCGGATAGTAGCGCTTGAGGTCCGCTGTCTCTTCCGGCCAGCCGAGCGTGGAGAACGGCCACAGAGCTGAAGAGAACCAGGTATCAAGAG
>JAFZQI010000001.1 GCA_017620475.1 Clostridiales bacterium
CCAGTTTCGTGGACAAATATGTACAGGTTGGAGAAACATATCGGTATGAGATTCGATCCGGTAAGGAATTCGGTATCGGTGACCTGGCCTATTCAAGCCCTGCTTCTGAACAGGTCGAAGTGACGAGGACGATGGAATACCCGGTGCTTTATGCATCCGCTACTCCGAAGAGCGGAGTGACCATGACGATCAGCTGGCAGTCCTATGAGGGCGCGGCTTCTTATGAGATCTGGTACAGGCTGGATGGTGAGGATTTCACGATTCTTAAGACGGCAGGAAGGACACAGACATCTACTTCACATACGGGTCTTACTGCAGGAACGAGATACAGCTATAAGGTAGTGGCTAAGGATAGTTCCGGAAATATTCTTGCAGTATCCGAGATCAAAAAGAATGTTCCGTTGGCAACACCGCAGTTCACTTCTGCTGAATCTACAGATGAAGGTATCGTACTTACCTGGACGAAGGTGAGTGGCGGAGATCGCTATATAATATACAGATACAACCAGTACGATGAAGTGGAATTTTACTCGGCAGCGATTACTGAGACCAGTTTCGTGGACAAAAACGTGCAGACCGGTGAGCCTTATCGGTATGAGATCGTCTCCTCGAAGAGCTTCGGTGTTGGCGAGATAGGCTACATAAGTAAGGCGTCTGAATCTGTCGAAGTGATTGGATAGCATTCAGCGACAGAGGGATACACCGATAAAAGCCGTGAAGCGTACCTGTTATTCGTATTAACAGGTACGCTTCATATATCCTCTGCCGTTTTCGGTTAAGTGTTCCCTTTATGTCGTTTTTGTGCGACAATGAAAGAGGTTTGGATATATTTTTTGAGGCTGCCTTTTTTGGCTTTTGTTTATATGGAGTAGGTTTATGAGTTCTCCTGAAAGATCGGCACGCGGATGCCGTGCTTATGAGAAGGATTGTGTGAAGGGTGGAAGATGCGTGTCACTTCCCACCCGAGTGGCCAGTGCTTTGGCCGCGGTGGCGATGGGAATTACGATCGTTCCTGTGATCCCGGGATTGTGGGGCAGTAATGTAGCCGCAGCGGGAACGAAAAAAGATGCGAGCAATACCTGTCTTGGTGTATACCATCTTCACGAGCCGCGTGAACCATATAGTTCGTCCTATGAATGGTATGGAAGTTATGTATGGTTCGGGAAGTATAACGGAAGTCCGGTCAAGTACAGGGTCCTTGATCCGTTTGGCAGGAAGTTCGGCGGAGATAAACTGTTCCTTGATTGCGACAGTGTTCTTTATCATTACAGCTTTGATAAAACGTCGAAGTATACTAACGATTGGGAAGAAAGCGATATTCTGAATAACCTGAACAATAAATTCCTGCAGGATAGCGCGAATTTTACGGATGCGGAATACTATTCTGTGGCGTACAGCAAAATCGGCGGCGGAGAGGCATATGCGAGCGGATCTTTTGAAGAGTATGCTTATGGAGAATCTGCCGCAAATCAATATGCGAGGGTTTTTCTTCTTGATGCTTCGGATGTAACGAATAAGGCTTACGGGTACTATGAAGGTTCCGGTGTGTCGCTGGAGAAGGGATCTTCAGACTGGGCAAGCGGAAACTGGTCCCAGGAGATTGTATACAGCCGTAAGAAGAAGGATCTTGACGGTTCTGTTTCGTCCTGGTGGTTACGTTCTTATGTATTTGGGAAGCAAAGCGTATCGTCGATCGGCGGACCGGATTCAAGCCTCTATGCCGGATCGGTTGCCGATAGCGGATATTTGAGCTATGACTCGGTGAATATTGATCTTGGCGTGTCGCCGGCGTTAAATATCAACCATGATTCGATCCTTATGTATACGGCGGTGAAAGGTTCGATAAGTCGATGGGGGACGGAATATAAACTGACACTTCTGGATGAAGCGCTGGATGGCCGCGTGGAATACGATCAAGGGTGGAGTTTTTCCGGTTCAACGATAACGATGCAAGCGACGGTTAACGATAACCGCTATTCGCGGATCTCCGTGCTTGTTACGAAAGATACGTATGATGACCCATACGCGAAGATCCTTTATTACGGCGATACGAACAGAACCTATAGTGGAAACCGCTGTACGGTTAAGTTCGATCTTCCTTCAGATCTGAATATTAAAAATCTGGGTAGTGATTATCATGTGTATCTGATTACCGAGAAGGTGAACGGGGATCACTATTCGGACTATGCAAGTGTGCCGTATGAGGTGCTTTTGCCAACGACACAGATTACTTCCTTTGAATCGAGCCGATCGGGAATCGAGATCAAATGGAATGCCGTTACGGGATTTACACGTTATAACGTTTATCGTTCGTTAAGCGCCAATGATTCGTTCAAATATGTGGCAAGTATAACGGATGGTTCCTGTAAATATCTGGATACGGATGTCGCTATGGGCATGTATTATTACTATAAAGTCTGTCCGTATACAAAAGTAAACGGGAGCACGGTCTACGGGACGATGTCGGATTATAAATATGTATATTGCCCGATCTACCTTGATCTTACTGTCACGCCGAAGAGTGGTGTGACCATGAGGCTTAACTGGAATGATGTTGCTGAAGACGCTGTTTATTACATATATATGGGCTCGGAGAATAATGGATATTTTACCCGGGAGAAAGCCACTACCGGAACTTCGACGTCGATCACCGGCCTTACGGCGGGAAAACTTTACTATTTTAGTGTGGAAGTGGTAATAGACCGTGGACCCGGGTATGTGAAAACTGCAGAATCCCCCTGTGTGAAGGCTGTGCCTCTTGCGACACCGACGATGGAGAGTGCGACGTATACATCCGGTAAGGGTGTGACCTTAACCTGGACGAAGGCGAGCGGTGCCGACCGGTATAATGTTTACCGTTACAATTCGAGCACCGGTAAATATGATTATGTCACCAGTGTGCTTGGAGGGAATCTGACCTATACGGATCCCGCAGGTAAGAAAGGCGATTATTACAAGGTCCGCGCGTATAAGAAGTACGACGGTGTCGTGTACTACGGCGGATGGAGCAATGCGAAGGCCGGGAAATAATATACATCGTTACTGATCAAAGTTTGTAGAGGGGAGCATTGTATTCTTACTCAAAATATCAAGTCTTCTTCGGTGTTCCTGTTATACTGGAATCAAGATCGATCTTCATGATTCGGGGGAGAATGTATGAGTACGCTGGAGCTTCTGGCCAATGCACTGGAATTTATCGAGCAGCATATCTCAGAGGATATTCATACCGGGGATATTGCCGGAGCCTGCTACTGTTCGCGTTCTTCTCTGGAGAAGATTTTCCGCCTGGTTTATCATATTTCGGTTCGGGATTATCTGATCCGGAGGCGTATGACGAAGGCGGGGAGGACACTTGTGGAGCAGCCGGAGATGTCGGTTCTGGATGTGGCCGTGATGTACGGGTATTCCAGTAACGAGGCATTTTCGAGGGCGTTCCGGCAGGTGTGGAACCAGTTGCCCTCCGAGTACCGCAGTAACAAGCGGGCGACGGAGCTTTTCCCGAGGATGAATGCATCCGAGGAGATTGGAGATGATTTTATGCCAACGACTAAATTTGATATCAGTAACTTGTATGACCTTTTTCAGACGCGCCGGGACTGCTGGTTCGTGTGCGCGGATATCCGTAATCTGATCCCGATCAACGAGATCTCGAGGAAAGCGGGGGATCTGGCGATTCTGACGTCTATGCAGCGGATGGAGGAGGTGGCGGAGGAAGACGATATCGTGTTCCGTATCGGCGGGGACGAATTCGTGATCCTGACGAACAGTACCGACGAAGAAGCGGCGCGTGCGAAGATGGAGAAACTTCTTTCGAGAAACGGTGAGTGTATCTCTTTTGAAGGACGCGATATTCCGCTTTCGCTGTACGGAAATATCGTACGGCTCGGAAAAAAGACCCAGCACTACAGTGAACTCTTTACGGCGCTGTGGGAGGCCATTGAGGCGAGAAAAAGCGTAAAAGAGTAGAGCCGGAAAGCACGGGTAAGCGAAGAAAGCGCGGAAAGTTCTTTTCACAATGAAGAAAAATGGGCATGAGGATGCGGAGACTATCGCCGACTCATGCCTTTTTCGTGTTAATCCGTGAGGGTTCGGACCGAAAATGACATTTGTCATGTCTCGAAGTGATGGAGTTCACTAACGCCGGGAGGGCAAGAATGGAATAATGGAACCATGAAAGATACGGGCTACGCGAAAAGCACTGAATCCGCAGCTCCGGAAAAACACAGAGACGATGCGCCGGCCAAGCGGCGCGAAAAAGAAAAGTGAGGACGAAAAGATGAGTGAGATCATTAAGGTAGATGGACTTGTGAAGCGATACAAGGAACTGATCGCTGTGGATAACTTCAGCATGACAGTCAATGAGGGAGAGATCCTGGGACTTCTGGGACCCAACGGTTCGGGAAAATCGACGACGATCAACTGCATTCTGTCGCTTCTGGAGTTTGATAAGGGAACGATCACGATCCACGGTAAAGAGATGAGCCCGAAGGCTTATGATCTTAAGGCTCAGATCGGTGTGGTTCCGCAGGAAGTGTCCGTTTTCGAGGAACTGACGGTGTATGAGAACATCGATTTCTTCTGCGGACTTTACATCACGGACAGTGAGAAAAGAAAGAAAATGGTGCAGGAAGCGATCGATTTCGTGGAACTCAATGAGTTTAAGAAATTCCGTCCGAAGAAGCTCTCCGGGGGCTTAAAGAGAAGACTCAATATCGCGTGCGGCATCGCCCACAAGCCAAAGATCATTTTCTTCGACGAGCCGACCGTCGCCGTTGACCCGCAGAGCCGTAACAAGATCCTCGAGGGGATCGAGCAGCTCCGAAAAGAAGGCGCGACGATCATCTACACTTCCCACTATATGGAAGAGGTCGAGCAGCTGGCGGACCGTATCATCATCATCGATAAGGGTCAGCTGATCGCCGAGGGTACGGTGGATGAACTGAAAAGCATGATCAAGAAGTGCGAGATGATCCGGATCGAAGCCAAGGGGATCACGGATGAGGATCTGGATAAGATCCGCGCACTGGAGAATATCTTCACCGTCGAGTACGACGGCAAGCACCTGAAGATCGAAGCGGGCAAGGGAAACAACGTGGTCGAGGTCATCAAAGTCCTGCAGGAGAAGGGCTACCGTATGAAAAATGTGTACTCCGAGCAGCCGACGCTCAACGATGTTTTCCTCGAGCTTACGGGAAAAGAACTTCGTGATGATTAATAGGAGGAATGGGCAATGATGTTTACATATTATCTGCGCAAAACCTTGCGCGACAAGGCCTACCTGTTCTGGTCACTAGCCTTCCCGATCCTTCTTATGACATGTTTCAATGTGACATTCATGGGACCGGCAAGGGGAGAAGTCGACTTTGCACCTGTCGAGAGTGCCGTGCTCTTTATAGACGAAGATGCAGAAGAGAAAAGTGCTTTTGCAGAAGAATTCGAAAGCGTCCTGGCGAACCTGGCCGATACGGAAGCCGTAAAGAAGAGCAACATGGGTTATGACCACGCCATCGTGAAACTGATCAGTGTACAGAACCGGGAAGAAGCCGAGAAAATGATCCTCGATAAAGATCTGCAAGTGCTTTTCCTGGTGAAGGGAAAAGAAGAGAAGATCGATGTAAAAGTCGGAGACAGCGCGAACACGACGACCCTCATGGTTGCCAGAGGAATCGTAGAGTCCTACAGAAGAAATTACATGATCATCAAGGACGCGGCGATGACGGCCCCAGATAAGATCGAAGCCGTGATGACAAGTCTTTCCGAATCCATCTCCGTGATGAAGGCGAAGAGTGCGTATATTGAAAATGATGATGGTACCTCTGCCAATGTGTATATGTGGTATTTCTACAGCACGATCGTGATGGGCATGTTCTTTAACGTGACCGCCGGGGTACATACGGTTTTTGACATCCAGGGAAACCTCAGCGGGTACGGCATGAGAACGAGCGTGTCGCCGAAGAAAAAAACGCAGATCCTGCTGTCGGCATTTTCTGCGAGATATGTCCTGTCATGTGCGATCACTTTCTTTGCACTGACCGTCATGAACCGGTGCTTCGATGTGCCTCTCGGCAACCGCTTCCCGCATATCATCCTTTTCGTTCTGGTCGGGAATCTCTTCTCCATGAGCCTCGGCAGTGTATTCGGACTCTTTACAAAGGGCGATGAGACCCAGCGGGATAATAAGGCAACAGCCATCGTGATGATCTCGGTCATCCTTAGCGGCGAGATGATCGTACAGCTTCCGGGCCTTTTCGAGAAGTACTGCCCGATCATTAACCGGATCAATCCGGCGACCATCATGAACTTCGCGTTCTTCCGTCTGGTCAACTATCCGTCCCTTACCGGGTTCTGGATGAATATGATCAAGATCGGTCTGGCAACGGTACTGTTCCTGACGGTCTCGATCCTGAAATTAAGGAGAGAAAAATATGCAGCTTTATAAGAATTTCTTCAAACTCATAAAAGCCAATAAATACTCGGTCGTGATCGCGATGCTCATTATGGTGGTCTACGCGGTAGCCATGATTTCCACCGCTCCGTATGTGGTCAACAAGGATGAGGAGTCTGCGAGCGTAAAAACTGCCGATTACCAGAACCTCGGCGTGCTGTTTCGGGATAATGACGGAAGCGAGTTGTCTGCCGGAATCAGAAAACTGATCGACAAATACGGATCGATCGAAGACGATACGACTTCGTCCGAAGAGTCCATCAACGATATCCTTTACTTCTCCCTTGCTGATTACTTTATCGAGGTGCCGGAGCATTTCCAGGAAAAGATCGATGCCGGTGAGGAGATCGCGCTGAGCTATTCTTCCCACAGCCAGGTATCCGGTAAGACATTCAGCTTCGTAAACGATATCGATTCTTTTGTGAATATCTACAGAAGCTATCGCGCGATGGGTATGGATGCGCATGATGCCGTGGAGAAAGCACTGGATATGACGGTTTCTGAGGTCACCTTCGGCGTCGTGACGGAGAAGAAGGAAGTGCAGCAGACTGACGCACATGAGTACGCGACCTACATGATCCTTAATTACTTCTGCTTTGTCTGCATGTGGATCATGGGAATGTCGATCGCCTCCGCGATCATTGCCGCGAACAAAAAAGACGTTTCTTCGAGGATCGATGCGGCGCCGGTAAAGCCGGGACAGAAGACCTGGTCGCAGATGGCGGGCATGATGACCTGCGCGATCGTCCTGGTCATCATCTACACAGTCTTCAGCTACATCTATGCCGGCTCAAGTAGTATGATGAGCAAGTACGGCTGGGTCGTGATACTCAACCTCATTACGACCACGTTCTACATCAGCGGATTCGCGCTTCTGATCTCGAACTTCCAACTGACACCGGGAACACTCAGCCTCATCTGCAACGCGGTGGGTCTCTCGATGAGCTTCCTGTGCGGAGTATTCGTACCGTTCTACTTCATGAGCAGCGGAGTACAGGCAGTAGCGCATTTCCTTCCGTTCTTCTGGTCGACAAAAATACTGAACACCATCTATACCGGATCGGGAATGAATTATACCTTCAGTGTGCCTGACATCCTGGGTTCCATGGGTGTGCAGATCCTCTTCGGATTGGCTTTCATCATGATTGCCTATGTGATCAGAAAGGCGAAGCAGGGAAAAGCGTAATCGCGAAAATAAAGGCCTCGGTGCTGGTCCTCGGGCATACGCCCTGCGGAATCGCACTGAGGCCTTTTTCGCGATTTCCCGTCGCTTCGCGATATTATCTGGAGGCGCGGGAAGGTTTTTCCATGAACGATATTCCAATAGTGTTGAGCGTTACGCTTTTCTCTGCTTTGCCGAGATGCGTAATGACTTTCTGAATATGAGCGTCTTGCGTTATAATGGGTGCATGGTTTATCGGTTGATCGACAAAGTAATACTCGCAGGGCTTTCGGTGGCAGCGCTTTTCCTACTGTTCGGAAAGGCGGATGGGCGGAGTATTATCCAGAGCAATGAATTTACGATCGCATGCGTGCTTGCGATCGTCATCGCGCTTCTGGCGACGGAAGTGTTCCGGAACCAGTATGTAAGTGCGGGCGTGCTGATCCTAGCAGGTGTGCTTTCTTACTTTGTTCCGGAAACCGTTACGGCCGTGCCTGCCTGTGTTTACGGACTATTTTCCGACAGCCGGATCGAGGAGATTCTGACGAAGTGGCACAACCGGAAAAACGAATCGAAGGACGACTGGGAGATTACTTCGGAAAAAGCACTTTGGCTGAAGGTCCTGCTTCTTATCGGAGCATGCGTGATCTCGGCCCGGTCCTATGTGATCCTTCTCGTTATCGCTGCTTTGCTGATGGCGGTGAAAACGGTGTATATGCACAGAGTAGAAGTGATCCTGACGGAGAAATACGATAATGTCCGTTACGATGCGCAGCAATCGAAGCGCCTGCGGGAGGAGATCTCGCAGAATACGGATATGCAGATCAGAAACGCGACGTTGCAGGAACGTAACCGTATCGCAAGGGAGATCCACGACAACGTGGGACATCAGCTGACTCGTGCGGTGGTGCAGCTTCAGGCGATCTCGGTCATCAATACGGATGAGAAGATGAAACCGTATCTGGAGTCGGTAAGCAGCACGGTCAACGAGGCCATGACGAATATCCGGCGTTCGGTGCATGAACTGCACGACGACTCTATCGATCTTTCCATCGGGATCCATGAGATCGCTTCGGTCTTGAAGGTCCGCTTCGACGTGACGGTCAGTACCTCGATCGAATCGCCGGTGCCGAACGATGTGAAAAACGCGATACTGGGTATCTTTAAGGAGGGCGTCACGAATATCGCCAAGCACAGCAACGGTTCGAAGGTGCGTCTGGAGGTCGTGGAAAATGTGACGTTCTGGCGTGTTCTCGTGTCGGATAACGGAAAGTCGCCGAAGGTGGAATACTCACGGCCATCGGACTTTACTGCTTTGGAAGGTGAACACGGCATCGGACTTTATAACATCAATTCGCGGGCGGTATCCGTCGGCGGAAGAACGTCTATCCAAGGCGGAAACGACGGCTTCCACATTACGGTGACGATACCGAAGCGCGCTTGACGCCGCGCGGGGCGGCGAGTGCGGAAATGACGGGTAAGACGATCGCAATCAGATGATTGCGGCGGCACAATAGAAAACGGAGCGCGCATGGCGCGTGGAAATAGGAGGAACGAAATGCGTATCATGATTGTGGATGACGACCCGCTGGTTCGGGAGTCGCTGAAGATCATTTTGGAAAAGGACGGAGACATCGAAGTGGTGAGCCTGTGCGGAAGCGGGCGCGAGGCGATCGCGGCTTTCCCGGAAAGTAAGCCCGATGTGCTGCTTTCGGATATCCGTATGGAGGAAACGGACGGATTGGACGCGACGGCGGAGATCCTGAAGCTTGATCCGGAAGCGAAGGTCATCCTGCTGACAACGTTCCTTGATGACGAGTACATTAACCGTGCCCTCAAGGTCGGCGCGAAGGGCTATATCCTCAAGCAGGACTGCGCATCTTTAGGTGATGCGGTCCGCGCGGTGTATGGAGGGCAGACCGTTTTCGGCGGCAAGATCGTCGAGAGACTTCCGGATCTTCTTAACCGCAGCGAGAGCTTCTCGTGGGAGGCTTTCGATATCACGCCGAAGGAAAGGGAAGTGGTGGAACTTGTGGCCGAGGGTCTTTCGAACAAGGAGATCGCGCAGAAGATGTTCCTTGGCGAAGGCACTGTCCGTAACATGATCAGCTCGGTGCTGAGTAAACTCGACCTGCGCGACCGCACGCAGCTGGCATGCTTTTATTATCAGAGAATCAAGGTATGAGTGAAGCGGTAGAGGAGCAAGGGATGAACGAAGAAAAAACGTCAGAAATGACCGCGGCGGTGAAGACGGAAGAACGGGTAGTGTCGGAGAATGCTGCACATGTGAAGACGGAAGAACCGGTCACTCCAGCGGAGGCTGCACCTGAGAAGGTCGTGATGCCGGAACAAGCCGGTTCCGGTTCGAAACTTCCTGTTCCGAATGCATCGAATAAAGCAATCGGCGTGATTACGGTGATCTATGTTCTTTTTGTGATTGCGTTAACGGCTGGATTGATCGCGCTTTCTATCTTCCTGTTTGGAAAACTCTGGAATCTGATTACCTGAGGTTATGGGCGCACGTAAACATATGCCCGGGTGGGAGTGAAAAGGAGAGGTTCTTTACCAGGTAGGTGATGGATAGAAAAGGATCTTATCCTTATGCCTGATTCTTCAGGGCTCGCAATGCCTGGAGGAAACGCTTGCGGATCGCTTTGTCCGGGTCATCTCCAAGTGTAGGCATCATTTCCGGGAAGATGACGCCGCCGGACATGGAAGGATGGCCGCCTCCGTCACCGATACCTGCTAGCGCAAGGTGCACCCAGTCTCCTGATTGAAAATCGGGAACCTCAGATCGGATCGAGAATTTAAGGCCGCCATTGCGCTCCGCGTATACGACGGAAAGAACGACACAGTCGAGTGATAAAATGAAACTCGACACCATGGCGATCAGGCGATCAGGGCAGTCAAAGGGAATGTGTACGAAACCGACGCCCTTGCTGGTAACGAAGTTCTGGATCGCTGCACCATAGGCACGAAGATCATCGATCTCCAGTTCGTTGCTGTCGAGACGAACGATCAGCGCCTGATCAGCGAGGTTGTTGAGTGTGGCGAACGCATCGATATCCGCATCGGTGACACCTTTGGTGAAGTTCTGTGTGTCGATCTTGATGGCATAGAGAAGCGCAGTGGCCACATTGGTCGGAATCGGAATATTGTTCTCTTTGAAATAGTCATAGATGATCGTGGCGCAGGCTCCGACAATGCGGTGGTCGACGAATTCATATTCATATTCGGTTACCCAGGGATGATGATCGATACAGGCGATTTCGTGTCCGATCAGATCGGTGAAGTTGGCGTTATTCTTTTGACCGTCGACATTGATGACCAGATCGTCTTCTGTGCCGGTGAAGTCATCGACCAGGATCAGCTTGATCTTGAGCTGCTCGGTCATGAGCTTCAATGTGACGCGATCGATCTTTCCGAAATAAACGATGTCCGCGGAGATGTTCCTGGTGCTCAGAAGGTATTGCAGCCCGAAAGCTGTCGCGACCGCATCCGGATCCGGGAAATTGTGAGTCTGGATCACTACATTCTTATTTCCGATCAGAGCCGCCAGTTCATCTAGTTTCGTCATAGCCGTTCCCCCTCCAGCATGAACATCCGTATCATGTACTGAGTATGAAGTTTGCATCCTTCTCAATACGTGAACATCTGTTTTCACGCACACTATGATTATATCATTTCGTCACCTTCAAAAAAAGTGGACAAGTATAATGGTTCTTAAATAAGGACAAACATAATGCTTTATAGCGGACTAGCACAATGCCTGGCTAAATATGTGGACACAGGTCATGGTATAATATCCGTGACTTAGCAAAGAACTAAGGGTAAGGGAAAAGAAAAAGGGAGAGGAAACCATGAAGAAAAGTGCTTTTGCAGCGGTAGTATTGGCCGCTGCGATCATGTTGTCCGGCTGCACGCAGGAATCCGAGACGAAAAAGACGAAGAAATCTAAGAAATCGACGAAGTCGAAGGAGACGCAGGAGACGATCGATACGGAGGATGATCCGACAGGCACGAGTGAGGAGCCGTCGGATACAACGTCTGAAGTGGGCTCGGATCCCTCGGACAGTGCGCCGACCTCTGCGCCGGCCGATACTACGAATGACACGACGGCGGCAGATCCATCGGATACGGGTGCGACTTCAGCCCCGACACCGACTACACAGGGATCGATTCCGGATCCGACATTTGATTTTGCCGAAGATCCTTACGGGCTGTACGAGGACGCGAGTTTTCAGTTACCATCGGTAATCTTTGCCTATTTGTTTGAAGATGATGGTGCCGGAACCAGCCTGATGTTTGACCCGGGCGATGGTTCGATCATCGGCGACTATGAGAAGCCGGACTACAATAGCGTTGTAGAACCGATCGAGTTCGAGCAATGCAGTTTCACGGCTTCGTTTGACGGTTTTACGCGCGTGAACGGGTACAGCTTTTCTACTCACGTCAACAATCTGAAGAAGGAGCCTTTTGAACCGTATGAAGAGGAGAAGTACGGCGTGAAAAGGCACGTGACCTTCGTGGAAAATTTCGGGTTCGACGATCCGGGAGAACTGGTTCTTTTCCTGCCGAATACGCCGATGGATCAGATCCCGACGGAGATTTTGCCTGCGGTAAAAGACCTGGTTTTTGTTCCGGATTCGGAATTCCTTCAGATGATGGTCATCTATGATGTGAATGATCAGCTGTGTTTTCTTGTTGCGGAGAGTGTTCTTCCGGAAACGGACAAGCCGACGATGGACGATATGGAACACTGGCTCGGGCATTATGTGGATTCGATGAATGGTGCGGACTTTACGATCCGGATGGAGGATTCCACGGGCGAATTCCTGATGGATGGCGTTTTCGACGGGAAAGTGGAGATCAAGGATGCCGTGATCCGCGTGAGTAAATACGACCGCACGACGCTGTTTATTTTTTGTGAAAACAGCGATGGCTACGTGATTTTCGAGATCGACATCGGAGATGCGCTGATCGTGATGAGCACGGTTTGTTCGACGATCGCAATCAAGGAGTCGAGTATGTTCTACTATCCGGAGAAGCAGAGCTGACGGTCAATTAAGTGAAAAGGAAAGGCGCCTCAGGTTTTCCCGGGGCGCCTTTTTGTGTGCTGAAAACTTCTTTTTATGGATTACTTTTTCCCTTTGAGTATCTGGTTGGTCAGATTGGTGAGCTTCTTGGAGAGATCCTTGGTGTCGCCCTTTGTGAAGGAGGTGATGAGATCGCCGACATCAACACTCTCTTTCTTTTTCTTCGCAGCCGTCTTTTTCGCTGTTGTTTTTGCCGTGGTCTTCTTTGCGGTAGACGATTTCTTCGCCGTCGTCGTTTTCTTCGTAGTTGAGGCTTTCTTCGCAGTGGAAGATTTGGCGGTTGTCTTCTTGGCAGAAGATGTCTTGGCTGAGGTGGTCTTCTTTGCCGTGGTCTTCGTGGAAGCCTTTGCCGTACCGGATCCTAATGTCTTGAAAGAGGAGAGGATCTTCGCATCCTTGGCGATGCGGGAAGGGATCTTGCTCTTATCGGCAGTCACGACGATGACTTCGTGCTTGCTTGCCGCATGGAAACCAATCAGGTAGGAGACCATCAGCCAGAGCTCGGAAGCCGCGCCGATCTCCACATAATCTACGGAAGCTTTGACCTCATCGAGGGTTTCCTTCAGCGATGCGGAGAGCGTCTTCTTGCCTTTGACATAGACACAGACGAGATGATCGGATCCGGAAAGACCCGCAGCTCCGGTAAAATCGAGTTTGGATGCTTCGGAAAGAGAAAACAAAACGTATTTCATAAATTGATCCTCCAGTCATTTTCGCGTGGCAAAAGCACCGTGTGCGGCCCTGCCCCGCCGCTTTTCCTTCATTATAGCATTTTGATAAAGAAAGAGGGGAGAAACGTCATGTATTTTTGCTAAGAGCGGGCGGTTCGTATATCGGTCTGTAAACTGCGGTGTTTGACTAAATAACGGAGACTATTTTGTTCTTTGACATATGTTTTCGCCGAATGAATATGAATAGAATGGTTACATGAACTGAGAAAGATGCAATGAAAGTCCGGCGGGCTGAGAAGACCGATGAAGATTTATTCAGGCGAGAAGAGATCGATGATGATTGCCGGCGACCTGTGACGAGAATAGGAAGTGACGCACATGGATACAGACAGGCGATTGCAGATGATACGGATCCTGGAAGAGGCGGACCGATTCCCGGATTTCAGTGAGAAGATCGGATTAACGGATATATCGACTTTTCACGGGGAGAAGATCAAGAAAGACAGAAACGGTTCTTCTCCGAATATTTAAGAAGCATTCATACTTACACCACCCTCCATATAATCGTGTAGTGGGCCCCCGAAGCAGTGAGAATCTTCGGGGGTTCGTTTTTGCGTGCGGGCGGGAAGATGCCGGTCGGGATCAGAGTCCTTTTCCATGCGAAAAGAACTGTCCCGGTTTTCGTGGCAGGCGCCCTTTCCATGCGAAAAGGACTGTCCCGGTTTTCGTGGCAGTCCTTCTTTTTTGTTAAGCCGATATGAAAAAGCAAACAGTGCTTTTCGAAAGGATTACTTATTAAAATCTTCCTTGTTGAGCTGGCCGGCAGCGATGGCGTTGTCAATCCAAAGTCTGAGTGAGTCAATGGTCAGAGCCATCTTGTCCAGTTCATTCTTGATCTCGATAAAGTCCGGCATCTCTTCGGGAGCGATGTGGCCGTCCACGGTGATCTCGATGAGGCGGTTCTTATTCTTGTCGATGGAATTGAGCGTTGCAATCATCTCAAGTGTGATCTGGGACAATTCCTTGGGTACGACCTCAGGTACGTATTCCTGGCCGATCGGGCATTCGTGAGAGCAGAAATAATTGCACAAAGAAGGATTCTTGTAGCAATCGGCCATGGCCAGGATCTCTTCCGGGTGGGGAAGAGTCTTCTCGTTCTCGATCTTCTCGATACGGTCGGCCGAGATGTACTGCAACAACTCGGATGCGGCGTCGCGCGTAAGGTTCTGAGCCTCGCGGCTGATCTGGTAAATGTTCTTGTTTTCCTTCGTTGACTTTCTGCCCATTTTCCTGCTCCAGATTTTATTTTGAAGTTCAAAACAAATTAGAGATGCCTAAAAGTTCTTCTGCACCATTTTTTGTTTGACACAGGTCATTATAAACTATAGTCAGAACAAAAGAAACATTTGGTAACGGTTTAGACGAAAAAATTTAAAAAAATCAAGAGGAAATCCGGAATGGTTTTCGATTATCATTAAGTTGAGCGATTATGGGACCGCATGGCCGCATGAACAAACCGTGTGCGGCCACTGCAAATAAAGATAAACGATAATCACAGGAATGATGCGAAGTCCGGAAAGGAGATCCGGGCGGAGCGAAAGAAAAACGGCCGAGCGGAGAGCGCGATGCGAGATGAACTGAGCTGAGCATAAGATGCGAGGCGGATCAAAGTGAAAAAGCGTGAACGATAAATGTGCTACTGAGTTGACGCGATTTCAAAGGAGGTAATCATTATGAGAGATTATGAGTATGTAAATGGCGTTAGAGTTCGGCCGAAAAAGAGCCTGCTCACAAGACTAGGACACACGATCGTCGGCGCTTTGGCACTGACAGGCGTGGCAGCGATCGTCCTTATGGTATCCGGATGGAAGCCGTTCCAGACTTCCGCGAAAGTGAAGAATTCGGGTTCGCGTGAAGCAATCATCGAAGAAGAAGAGAAGTTCCACGGCATTATCCTCACCAATGAGAATGTGATGACCCAGCTTAACGAGATCGCAGAGCTGATGACCTACTCCCAGGAATATGCGGGCCGCGTTTCAGTCGTTGATTCCCTGCAGGTTCCCTACACGGACATGGACATCTGGGGCACACAACATGAGATCGAGATCATGTATTCCGGCACCATCAAGGTGGGCTACGATCTGCGTGAACTCAAGGCCGTAGTAAACAATCAGAAGAAAGAAATCTACATCACCCTGCCGAAGAATCCCATCGTGGACAATAATCTTCCCCAGGAGAAAGTCACCTGCGTACAGGACAATAACATCTTCAATCCCATCCGTGCGGATGAAGTCAATGTCCGTCTGTCCGAGGTGAAAGAACAGCAGCTGCAGGCCGCCATCAATGATGGAATCTATGAGAAGGCCAATCAGCACATGAGAGAGATCATCATCAAGACACTCGCCACCGTGCATAGCGAGTACAAAGTAATTTTCCTCGACTCAGTAGCACAATAATATATCTGAGTAGCGGTGTGATGGATGTTCTTTTTCAAATGTTCTAATTCCTAAACGTACTATACACCGCTTGTGAAGGGCTGCCACCTCCTTGGCAGCCCTTTCTTTTTGCTTTGACAGCCCTTTCTTTTTCTTTGGCGGTCATTCTTTTTTAGACCCCCGCTTGGGCTGGCGTTGAAGATTTCGCTCCATCCTCGCTTTTTTTGGCAATTGAGCGAAACTGGAACGAAGGTTGACGGGTTGAACTGAAAGGTGAAGCAGGTTCACCGCAGATGTCACCAAATTTGATAATTCAGTGACAGTTTTGGTGAAGTTTTGCGTGATGATGTGACTGTGTGAAAAAGGTTCACCGCAGATGTCACCAAATTTGATAATTCGGTGACAGTTTTGGTGAAGTTTTGCGTGATGATGTGGTCGGGTGAAGTTCTGATGCTGTTATTGGTGATATTGCGATATTTGGCGGCAGGTTCAAGTTACTATTTTTGTGGGTTCCCTTTGGCGGTGGTTGTGCTATAATGTCGCAGGTTTGTCTACGGCAAAAGCACTGTGTCCGGTGCTTGGGTGCTGAAATGGAGGGGCGGATTTGGAAGAAACCAAAGAGAGTCAACTGAATACGCAGCAAACGCGAATGACGGAGAATGAATCGGAGATGCAGAATCCGGAGCATGAACCGGAGGCGCGGATGATGAAGCGGGGGCCGGA
Source organism: Clostridiales bacterium (assembly GCA_017620475.1). Lineage (GTDB taxonomy): Bacteria > Bacillota > Clostridia > Saccharofermentanales > Saccharofermentanaceae > Scatonaster. The sequence continues at coordinate 16,533 of JAFZQI010000001.1, forward strand.
GGGGTCGGCGGTTCGGAAGTTCACTGCGTTTTTCAAGAAGAACACGGTGATGTGTATCGCAGCGATCCTAGCGGTGGTCACGAGCTTTTTCGTGCCGCCGGATCAGGCATACCTGAAGTATTTCGATCTTCGGACTTTGACATGCCTTTTTCTGACGCTCCTTGTGATCTGCGCGCTGAAAGACATCCGTTTCTTCGGGATCGTGGCGCAGAGGATCGTAGTGACGACCGGAAATCTGAGACTTTTGGCGCTTGCACTTGTCTATATTACTTTCATCGGATCGATGCTGATCGCTAACGATATGGCGCTGATCACGTTCCTGCCGCTTGGGTATTTCGCCCTTTCCGTGACCAAAAATGAAGAGAAGATGGCGTACATTTTTATCCTTCAGAACATCTCTGCAAATCTTGGAGGAATGCTGACGCCTTTCGGCAATCCGCAGAATCTCTATTTGTATTCGTATTTCGGCATTCCTACGGGAGAGTTCATGAGCATCATGTTCCCGCCGTTTCTGCTGGCAATCGCGATGCTGACGGGGGCATGCTTCCTACTTCCGAGGACACCGCTTGTGATCCGGGATGACTCGGGGCAGAAACTGAACCGCAAGCGCGCCGCGCTGTACCTCACGCTTTTTGCTTTTTCACTTCTCATCGTATTCCGCGTGATCCCGTACTGGCTTGGACTGCTTCTGATCCCCGCGGTCATGATATTCGCAGACCGCAGTGCTTTTGGCGAGGTGGACTATGGATTACTGTCGACCTTCGCACTCTATTTCGTATTCTCGGGAAATATGGCCAGGATCCCGGCGGTGCAGGAATTCGCCAATATGCTTTTGTCAAAGAGCGTGCTGCTGGTCAGTATCGGATCGTGCCAGGTCATCAGCAACGTCCCGTCGGCTATCTTGCTGTCGCGTTTTACGGGGAATTACCGTGAACTGCTGCTGGGTGTGAATATCGGCGGCACGGGGACGCTGATCTCGTCGCTGGCGAGCCTGATCACGTTTTCCCATTATCGGGCGCTGCGGCCCAACGACACAAAAAAATACATAGTGCTTTTCGCGCTGATGAATCTTGTATTTCTTGCAGTTATGGGGACGGCGGCATGGTTCTTTTTCCGGTGAACGGATGAAACCCGTTCTTCCGCTGACCGGACGAAGCGTGGTTCTTCTTCCGGGAATCTGATAAAATGATGCAAGGAGGGTCTTTGTATGAATAGTCGCGTTATTACAATCGGTCGTGAATTCGGGTCCGGCGGGCATGAGATCGGCATGAAACTTGCCGAGCGGCTGGGCATTCCTTTCTACGACAGAGAGATCATCACGCTGGCGTCTGAGGCCGGCGGTCTGGATGCGGCGCTGATCGAGCGCAATGAGGAAGGCGCGCACCGCCTTTCGGAAAAAGGCCGCAGCCGCATGCCTTTTTTCTCGCTTTCCTATACACCGGATTTCTCCGATGCCATCTATCTGCAGCAGTGTAAGGTCATCAAAGATCTTGCGTCGAAAGGACCTTGCGTGATCGTCGGGAGATGCGCGGATTTCGTGCTGAGAAATGACGGAAGCATCAACGTTTTTATCGCGGCAAGCATGCCGTACAAGATCGCACGTAAGAGAAAAGTTGCGGTGGAGAAGGCGGACTACACGGACGAGCAGATGGAGCGGTATATCAACGATATGAACGCGGCGCGCGCGAATTACTACAATCACTATACCGGCGGGAAATGGGGCAACAGCGGGACGTACCATCTTTGCGTGCACTCGGATCTGGTGGATGTGGAAGGCGCCGTGGAGACGATCATGACATATCTGGAGCAGGTGAAGGACTAAACACCGAGCCGGCGGAAATGTGCGCAAGACGGAAAAGGTTTTCCGACGGAAAAGCGGCGTTTGGCGCCGCTGTTGAGCCGGCGGGGCACAGCGTGAGGAGGGAAGGATCATGGCAGGAGGCGGACCGGGAATTCGCGGAGGCCCTTTCGGGGGCGGATACATGACGGAAGAGGAGAAGGCGAACCAGCCGAAAGTGACGCCTGCGCTCCTCAAACGGATATTCTCTTATCTTAAACCCTACTGGAAACAGCTTGCGCTGGTGATGTTCCTTATTGCGGTGTCGGCCGTTCTGGGACTTCTTCCTTCGATCCTGACGGGCCGGATCATTGACGAAGGCCTGATCAAACAGGATATGGGGAAACTAGTTTTCTACATCGTGCTTTCCCTTGTGATTACGTTGGGCGCAAGCCTGATCGGCGTGGCGGACACGTACATCAACACGTGGATCGCCCAGCACATCACCTACGATATGAGGAATCAGATGTTCCGGCACCTGCAAAAGATGTCGCAGCGTTTTTTCACCAATAACAATCAGGGCGACATCATCACTCGCATGACCAGTGATATCGGAGGCGTGGAACGCGTCATCACGAGTACTTTCAGCAGCATCCTTTCCAACTCGCTGACCCTGATCGTTGCGCTGATTGCGATGTACCAGCGAAACTGGATCCTGGCCACCATCGGAATCGTCATTGTGCCGCTTTTTACCATACCGACCAGGCAGGCGGGTAAGGCCAGATGGTCGATGACGCAGAAATCCCAAGCGTGTAACGATGAGATCAACGGTATCCTCAACGAAACGATGTCTGTCAGCGGACAGCTGCTGGTGAAGCTTTTCGGCAAGGAAAAGACGGAGTACAACAGATACCGGAGCGTTAACCGGAAAATGATCAAACTCAATATCCGTGAGAGCATGGCGGGCCGCTGGTTCCGGGTCGTGCTGACGACCTTTACCAGTATCGGGCCGATGCTGATCTATCTGGGCGGCGGTATCCTCATGATGAAATACGACAACAACCTGACGGTCGGTGATATCAGCGTGATGGTGGCACTTCTCGGGCGCATGTATATACCGGTCAACAGCCTGCTCAACATCCAAGTCGACTGGATCCGTTCGATGGCGCTTTTCACGAGAATATTCGAATACCTCGATATGCCGGTGGAAATCAAAGATAAGCCTGATGCGGTCGCTCTTCCGGATGCCAAGGGAAACATCACCTTCGAGCATGTGGACTTCGCATATGAAGAAGGAAAGATGATCTTAAAGGATATCTCTTTCGAACTGAAGTCCGGCAGAAGTATTGCCATTGTCGGTCCTTCCGGCTCCGGTAAAAGCACTATCATCAATTTGATTCCGCGTCTTTATGATGTTTCAGCGGGCAGGGTGACTTTTGACGGTGTAGATGTGCGCGATATTCAGCTGGCAGCGCTTAGAGACAGAGTCGGCGTGGTGTCGCAGGAGACGTATCTTTTCAATGGTACGATCCGTGAAAATCTCCTCTATGCCAAATCCGATGCTACGGAAGAGGAGATGATCGAAGTCTGTAAGAAGGCGAATATCTACGATTTCATCTCGGCGGCGGAAAATGGTCTGGATACGCTGGTTGGAAACCGCGGACTCAAGCTCTCCGGTGGTGAGAAACAGAGGATCTCGATTGCGAGACTTCTCCTTAAGGATCCGACGGTCTTTATCTTCGACGAGGCCACATCGGCTCTGGATTCGATCTCCGAAAGTAAGATCCAGGATGCGATCGATCCCATCATCCAATCCAGAACGAGCATCCTGATCGCGCACCGTTTGTCGACGATACTTGCGGCGGATGAGATCCTGGTCGTGCAGGACGGGCGGATCGTGGAACGCGGCAACCACAAGGATCTGGTAGGTGCCGGAGGCGTGTACCAGGAGCTCTACGAGACGCAGTTCAGTAAGGGTGAGAAACAGGAAGAGACTGGCATATAGATGAGGTTTCGTGTATTATATTTCGGAAGTTGAAAGGAAATGAGTGTGACGAGTATGGCTACGAAAGTATTTGTTGACGGCAGTGAAGGAACAACGGGACTTCGGATATTCGAGCGTTTCTCCGGCCGTGATGATATAGAGATCATGAGGATCGATTCGGAACTTCGCAAGGATCCGGAGGAAAGACGGAAGATGATCAATGCTTCCGACATTACGTTCCTGTGCCTTCCGGATGCGGCGGCGCGCGAAGCGGTGAGCCTGATTGCGCCTGACAATGACCATGTCGTAATCATCGACACATCGACCGCACATAGAACGGAAGAAGGCTGGGCGTACGGTTTTCCGGAGCTTTCGGAAAAACACCTTGAAAATGTGAAGAACGGTCGCCGCATCGCGGTTCCCGGCTGCTACGCTTCGGGATTCATTTCCCTTGTTTACCCCCTGATTACCGGCGGGATCCTGCCGAAGGATTATCCGGTATCCAGCTTTGCTCTTTCGGGTTATAGCGGAGCGGGAAAGAAGACCATTGCGGTTTACGAAAGTGAGGACCGTCCGACGGAACTTGCGTCCGGACGTGAATATGCACTTGCCCAGCAGCATAAGCATCTCAAGGAAATGAAAGCCGTCACGGGCCTTACCCGGACGCCGCTTTTCTCACCGATCATCGATGATTACTATAGCGGCATGGTCGTATCGGTTCCGCTTTATGCGGATATGCTTAACTCGCATAATACGGTACAGGAGATCCTTTCTTTCTACCGTGAATACTATAAAGACCAAAAGTTCATCTGTGTGGCAGCCGACGATGACGAAACGGCAGCCAGTGGTTTTCTCGCAGGAAACGGACTGTCCGGATGGGATGGACTGAAGATCTATGTAACCGGAAACGACGAGCGCATCGTTGTATCGTCGCAGTTTGATAACCTCGGTAAAGGCGCTTCGGGTGCAGCGATCCAGTGTATGAATATCAAGCTGGGCTGCGACGCGGCGAAGGGGCTGAACCTTTAAAATCAGATTTGGCGAAGGGGCTGAACCTTTAATTTCGTAAGACTGAAGCGAAAGTGATCCGCGATGATGACGGAAGCGGTGTGACAAAAGGGGAGAAGAAAATGAGCGGAAACATGAAAGAAAGCCGGAAGCGCGCAAGGAAGCGTATCCTGCTTGTGACGCAGGCGGCCATGATCGCAGCCATGTATGTGGCGCTGACCTATATTTTCCAGCCGATTTCTTTCGGTGCGATCCAGTTCCGGATATCTGAAGCACTGACGATCCTGCCGATGTTCACTCCGGCCGCGATCACGGGGCTTTTCGCAGGGTGCTTCCTCGGAAATCTCCTCGGCGGGGGAATTCTCGTGGATGTGATCTGCGGAAGCATTGCGACGCTTCTCGGTGCGATCGGTACGCGCCTCTTGTGCAAAAAGCTTCTGCCGCTGGGGACGGTTCCGCCGATCCTGGCCAATACCCTGATTATTCCGTTTGTTTTGAAATATGCATATGGCGTGGAATTCTCGCTTCCGTTTATTTTCTTGACGGTGTTTGTCGGCGAGGTGATCGCCTGCGGTGTGCTGGGTACTTTGCTCGGGATTGCGCTGAAAAAGCGTCCCGGGATCTTCCGGTTCGGCGAAAGTGAAAAAGCGGGAGTCAGCGGTGCGGAACCCGTGACACGTTCTGATACTGCGGAGCAGAAGCAGTTCGAAGAAGACGATGCTCGAAAATGACTGAGTTTGAGCTTACATCTGCGCAGAAGGGAATCGCTGATCTGCAGAGTTTCTATGGGGAAACGAGCATCACGACGCTCTGCGGCGCGATGCTTTTCGAGCGGAAACTTGATACAGATATCCTGAGGAAAACATTGAATATCCTTGTGAAGCGCCATGAGGCGCTGCGGCTTCGTTTCCACTCGGTGAACGGGCGGCTTTTCCAGTATGTGGATGAGCCGTTTGAGGAGGATTTTGAGCCGATTACTTTTTCTGATGAAGAAGAAATGCGCAGCTTTCTCCGCGCAAAGGCGAAGATGGTTTTTGCTCCGGATGGCGGGAAAATGTTCGAGTTGGCGATCCTTGTGCTTCCCGGCAGAACGGGCGTGATGCTCTGTGCCAGCCATCTGATTGCCGACGCCTGGACATATAGCATTCTGGCCAAGGATATACGATTGATCTACGATCAGCTTTCCGGCGAGGGCCCGGAATCCGACATTTCCTCTGCGCATTCGCAACGGCGTTTTACCGATACGATCCAAAAACAGAAGACCTATCTGGCGTCGCCGCTTTACGGCAAAGATAAGGCCTATTGGGAAGGCCGTTACAGCGGAGATCTCGAAGAGACAACAATCCGTCACGGCCGCGAGACTGCGGAAGATCCCAAGGCGGAGAGATATGTTACGACGGTTCCGGAGGACTTGTCGAAGGCTGCAGGAAATTGGAGCCGGACAAACCGGATCTCCGTGGCGGCGCTGATCGAGAGTGCCATGCTGCTCTATCTTGCTTCGGTAAACGGACGTCTTAGTATGACTGACCCGGACTTGCCCGCCGGCGCCGTTTCAGAACAACGAAAGCCTGTCACCATCGGCGTTCCCGTGCTTGGACGATCCGGCGCCAAGGAGAAAGAAACAGCCGGGCTTTTCATGTCGACGCTTCCGATGACAATGCAGATCGACCCGGATGAGAGCGTTCTTGCGCTCTGCCGAAAAACTTACGCCATGCACCGGGAGATTTACCGCCACCGCCGTTTTCCGTACGGGGAGATCGTTGGCGCTATACGCGAAAAGACCGGTTTTACCGGACACATCTTCGATGTGCTCGTGAGTTTTCAGAACGCAAAGACGGGCGTTGCGGCAAGTACGGAATGGTTTTCCAGCGGGTATCTTGAAGTGCCGCTGGCTTTCCATGTCGATGACCGTGACGGTACCCGAATCTTCCGCGTCACGGTCGATTACCGGACCGATGTATTTACGGATCCGCGGGAAATCGTACTTCTCGCCGAGCGGATCCAGTATATCTTGCATCAGATGGTGACGGATCCGTTAAAACCGGTGAAAGATGTGTCGCTCCTTCCGCCGAAGGAGGAGAGAATGATCCTTGATGCCTGGAACGAGACGAAGGAACATTATGCCGCCGAAACCCGCGTCGAAAGTGCTTTTCGCGCATATGCAAGAGAACACGCCGAAGAGACCGCTATCTTGTTCCGCGAGGAATCTTACTCCTACCGCCGGATCGATCAGATGTCCGACGCACTGGCCGCTTTTCTTGCGCGAAAAGAACATGGTTCCGGGGATCGTGCTTCTGTTGATGGGGCCATAGATTCGGCGAACGGATACCGTTCGGGACCGGTGGTGCCGATCATGGCGCGGCGCCATCCGCTCATGATCGTTTCCATGCTTGCCGTCCTTAAAGCCGGAATGGCGTATATGCCGGTATCTCCAGACTATCCGGCGTCCCGTGTCCGGCTGATGCTGGAAGAAGTCGGCGCCAAGGTGATGCTGACTTATGGGGAGGGATTTTCTTTTCACGGGACAGAATCGGGCGATCCATTGACAGATAATGGTGAATCCTTAGGGGAAAGCCGTTTTGAGGCTGTTCCGGGCTGCGAGGTGATCCGCCTGGAGGACTTTGATTTTTCTGATGACGGAACAGGAGAGGACGCTGCTTTTCCTTTGAACGGAAAAGGAGAAGCGAACGTTGATTATCCTTATGACGGCGCAGAGGTGGAAAATAAAGGCACTTCCGACGATCTTTGCTATGTGATCTTTACTTCCGGATCGACCGGTAAGCCCAAGGCAACTATGCTCAGCCACAGAAATGTGATAAATTACTGCGCCGGCAATGCGCACAATGTGTGCGGCGGAATCCTTCGAGGCACGGCTTCGGCAGAATCGGATCAGACGAAGCGTGACACGATCGTATCGGTTACGGATTTCGTGTTCGATATCTTCGTGACCGAAAGCCTGCTTGCGCTTCTGAACGGGATCCGCATCGTGCTGGCAGACGATGATCAGGTGCTTTTGCAAAAAGAACTGAGCCGTCTTGTTTTGGATCACGGTGTGAGTGTGATCCAGACCACGCCGACCAAGCTTCGGACTTACATGCTCGATAAGAGTGACCTTCAGTATCTGAGGAAACTTCGCGTGATCATCCTCGGAGGCGAAGCGCTCCCGATGCCGCTTCTGGAGGAGCTTCGAAGATATACGAAAGCGGACATCTACAATATCTACGGGCCGACGGAAACCACGGTGTGGTCGGCTTTTGCGAAGGTGGATGGATCTGATATCACGATTGGAAAACCAATCGCCAATACGCAAGTGTACATCCTGGATGAGGAACTGCACCCTGTTCCGGTCGGCATCGAAGGCGAGATCTGCATCGCGGGAGACGGCGTCGGCCTCGGGTACCTGCATCGGCCGGAACTTACGGCCGAGAGGTTTGTGAAGGTATCTTTCGACGCGGAAAAAGTGATCTACCGCACGGGCGACCGCGGGATCTTCCGGGCGGACGGGAGCATCGGGTTCTGCGGCCGCAAGGATAATCAGATCAAGCTCCGTGGTCTTCGCATCGAACTTGGTGAGATCGAAAGCGCCATGTGCGCGTCGGAAAACATAGAGCTGGCGGCCGTCGTGGTGCGGACGAATTCCGGGACGCCTGTTCTTGTCGGGTTCTTCACATCCCGGGTAAAAGTGGATACGCGAGCGCTTCGTCAAGAACTGCTATCGAAACTTCCTACCTATATGGTGCCGAATACGCTTGTTCAGATCGATGCGATGCCGATGACGCCGAGCGGTAAGCTTGATCGAAAAGCACTGTCTGACGATGCTTCTGCCTTGAAAGAGAGAGGCATTTCGGAAGGGGAAAAGAAGGGCTTTTCAAGCGGAAGGAATCCTACGTCGGAGGCCGAGGGAAGCGTTGCGCCGGGGACTGAAAGGGAGAAGATCCTTTGTGATCTGGTGGCGCAGGTTCTTGATCTTCAGGAGGTCGGGCCCGATGATGATTTCTTCGATATGGGTGGTGACAGCTTCGCGGCAATCGAGCTGGCTTCTCTTGCGGCGGAAAAAGGAATCGTTTTTCCGGTCCGAAGCATTTACACCTGCCGCACGGTCCGAAACATCTGCGCCGCATCCGAGCCGACCAGGGCCGGAAATGAAGATCGGGCTGCCGTGAACGACGATCCGAAAACTTCCAGATTGAAGATGGATGAAGAGATTTCCCGCTACCCGCTAAAAAGGAAAAAGAGCGATCTGCGTTTCTTCCGTTTCTTCACATTTTTCACGAGAAAGACCTACCGCTTCGAGGTTTCGGGTCTTGAGAACATAATCGATAAGTATATCTTCTGCCCGAATCACTTAAGCCAGCTTGACGCGCTGTGGGTGTGGGCGGCGCTTCGCGGGCGCATCGACATCAGAGATGCATGCACGATCGTTGCGGCGGAGCTTCTGACGGAGCGCACGGCCGGAAGGATCTCGCGTGTGAGCGGAGGAATCCCGATCGAAAGAGAGGGCGATTTCACGCCCACGATGCGCCGTGCAATCGAGGTTGTAAGAGAAGGAAAGTGCCTGCTTATCCATCCGGAAGGAACAAGAAGCCGAACCGGCGAACTCGGTGCTTTTCGAGAGGGAGCGGCGAGAATTGCACTGGAAACGGGCGCGAAGATCATTCCCGTGGCAATCACGGGCTCAGGAGAGATATTGCCGGTCGGCAAAAAGCGACCGAGGCTTTTTGATTGGAAAAAACATAGAAAGCACGCTCTGAAGATCGCTTTCGGCACACCAATCGAGCCGGTGGGAAAAGAGCCTGCGGAGATTACGGACGAGATCAGGGCCCGGATCGTGGACCTTCTCGGATGACCGAATTAAATATTCTGTGAACACTTTTGTTTTCCTGTTTCACGATTCCCCTATTTGATATATAATATAATATTGATTTGACTATCTTTGATTCTTTTGTACGAAAGATGGGGAGGCGTTTATGAAAGGAAAAATGCATAGAAAATTGACGGCGATGGTGGTTGCCCTGGCTATGGTGGTCAGCAGCTTGCCTGCCGGAAAAGGACTGGGCGGTTTGTTTGAAGGCCTTTTTGACAGAACTGCGCAAACGGTGCGGGCGGATGACGCATATACCGCGTCTTTTCATTCTGATGTGCTCAAATGCCGGGATGATGAAGAGTATGGGTGGATTTCAATCTCATTTCTAACTGCGAACGGTGATGCGGATACGGTTACTTCGGAGCCGGGCTCCGAAGTGACGATCCGGATGAAGATTGCAGCGGGGTATTGTGGATATAACGGATTGGAAGAAGGAATCACTATTGTAGATGGTCTTGTTGGCATCTACGAGAAAGACAACACTCAGTATTGTCCTGAGATTACCCGTGGAGAGGTAGATAGTGACGGATACCGGCACTATACGTTTGAAATGCCGGATGCGGATGTCACGATCATGGGAATGTTTCACTATAGAAACTATGACTTGGTATTTTCCGAGGGCTTCGATCCGGCGGTGAACGGCCATGGTCAGTTTAGGTTTGAGATCAACGGAGATAAAGATAATTACAAGACATCTCTTCCGATTTCGGTGCAGTACGGGGATACGATCTGTATCTATAACTCGATTGATGAGAATATGCTTGGCGGAGCGCAGGAGTATTTCATCGTTTCCGGTATGTCTTACACTTATGAAGGTGCGCAGCAGCCGGTGGAAATCGATTTTGATAGTGAGTACAACAGCCTTTTTACCGGTACAATTACGGTTCCCGATGTTGAGGCGGATACGCTTATCCTCAATGTGGAATATACACCGGCATACCGGGTCACACTGCAGAACTATGATGTCATGCTCGATAAGTTTGTGGCACTTGAAGGTGATGTGGTAACGATCGTTCCGAATGACGGGTACGTGGTTCAGTCGGTGACAGTCATGTCCGGAGAGACTGCAGTGGCTACTTCCCAGAATAGTGAAGGAAATTACTGCTTTGTTATGCCGGCCGGACCGGTTACTGTTGATGCGGAGACGGTTCTTCCGGCATTCGGTGAATTGGGTACATGTAACGGGTATCCTGCATATAATCTTCTGAGCCGTACCTATACGCTCGTTTCCGATACTACGATCTCCGCCGGATTCCTTCATATTCCAGAAGGAAAGACGGTGACTTTGGATCTGAACGGATATACGCTCGACAGAGGACTCGGCTCTGCTACCGCAGGACGGGAAGATGGTTATGTCATCTTTAACGAAGGAACACTGACGATCATTGACAGCAGTAACGCGAAGCCTAAGGGCTTGATCACCGGCGGTTATGGCGTAAATGGCGGTGCGATTTATAATGCCGGTACGCTGACGATCGAAGATGGAAGGATCAAGAATAATAAAGCATCCGGAAAAGGCGGCGGTATCTATAATGCCGGTACACTTTCCATGAGTGGCGGAACGATCCAGGATAATGACGCCGGAAGTGCCGGCGGCGGTGTGTATAACAGCGGAACGATCAATGTTTCGGGGAAGGCGAGTATCCGTTTTAACACGGTTTCAAAAGCGGATAATAATATCTTCCTCTCGGGAAATACCGTGCTCAATATCACCGATACACTGAATAACAATTATGCGGTCTTCGGCATTTCCGGAGACAATCTCCCGAGAACGGTCACATCCGGATGGGGAACATACAAAGGAAACTGTAATTACAAGGATACCATCCTTTCTGATGGAACGTATTCCGTAAGAGTGGAAAACAGCGAAATCAAGTTTACCACCCTCTACTACATTGACAGAGAGTTCGGCGATACGGCAAAGGATATTCCTTCCGATGCCAAGCGTTTCACCGGTACACTGGATAACGGCTGGTACTATGTAGACTCGAACATTACTGTGGACAACCGTATCTATGTTGAAAACGGAAAGAAAGTGTATCTGGTGCTCTGTGACGGAGCGACGCTGACGCTTAAGAAAGGCCTGGGTGTGAAACCGTACCTGGATGATAATCGTCCTGAGGGTGAACTTTACATCTTCGGACAGACAAATGATTCCGGAAGACTGGTCGCAACGGGTGACGACGGCGCCGGTATCGGCGGTGACGATGAATGGGGCAATGGATACATCGAGATCCATGGCGGTAAGATCGAAGCGACCGGAGATAAGTACGATGCCGGTATCGGTACCGGCGATGAACCGGTGGGCTGGAGAAGCCATATCCGCATTTATGGCGGAGACATCACCGCACAGGGCGGAACGGATGCTGCCGGTATTGGCGGTGGTAATGAAGGTAAAGCACCTCGGGTAATTATCTATGGCGGAACAGTAAAGGCGACCGGTGGTTCTTACGGTTCCGGTATTGGCGGCGGTGAGCTTTATGGCACATACGGCGTAGATATTTATGGCGGAATCGTAACGGCCAAGGGCGGATCTAGAGCTGCCGGAATCGGCGGTGGACGTGCCGGCCCGCAGGACGGAAAAGTCTATATTACCGGCGGAACCGTGACTGCTGTAGGCGGAAGCGGTGGCGCCGGAATCGGCGGCGGATATATGTACGAGACCTGGGCACTTCTGGATTTCGAATCGTATAATTCCGGTGATGGCGGTGAAGTTGAGATCACGGGCGGAACGGTATATGCCGAAGGCGGTGAAGCCGATGAAAAGGCCGGTGCCGGAATCGGAGGCGGTAATGCCTCTAAAGGCGGTTCGGTCAAGATCTCCGGAGGTACGGTAACGGCGGTTGGCGGCTACTACGCGAAAGCGGAGCAAAATCCGTCTCAAACTACGAGCGGATCGATTGAAGCTGCCGGCGCCGGAATCGGCGGAGGACATGCCGGTGAAGGCGGATCGCTTACAATCACAGGCGGTACGCTGATTGCAAGTACAAATGGACGTGCGCAGGCGATCGGAAGAGGAGCTACGCGGAGTGTGATCAGTGACGGCTCCATCAACCTGGGAAGCACGATGAAGGTGACCAGTAAGAAGGGCACTGCTCCGGCGGCAAACCGTGCGGCGTATTGTTTTGATTTGGATTCCAGTAACCGTGGTGTCATTGGAGAAAAGAGCGTGACGATCACCAGGTGTGATCACTCCGGAAGCAAGCTTTACACCGTGCTTAGTGACTCACAGCATAAAGAGACATGTAAATACTGCCTGTATTCGGAGGTTTGTGATCATGAGGGACAAACCTGTGTTTGCGGGTACGAGCAGTCGAATTATACCGTGTCGTTTAGTGGCGGCGTGGCAGCATCTGATCTGATCGTTGCCGCGGGACAGGAGATCACGATGCCGTCAGAAGGAACAGCGGACGGACTGGGAAGATACATCATTGCGGATAATGGACTTCCGACCGGTTACTTCATCCTGGAAGGCTGGACGGACGATGCCGATACCTCGGTTCCCAAACATGTTTACGAGATCGGTGATTCTGTCACCGTGAATGGAAATATGAGTTTCACGGCAGTGACAACTCCGGTTTTCAAGGTCAATGTCTCGGATACGATCGCTAACGGAAGAGTTTCCGCGAATGTGGAGTATGCACGAGCAGGAGAAGAAATCGTCCTTTCCGTGATTCCTTCGAACGGTTATCAGATCGGGAAGGTTTCTTACGTGGAAACGGCTCTGATCGGAAACAGTCTGGAATTCCCGGAGATCACGGTCCTTCCTGACGATTCAGGAAACTACACCTTCACGGTTACCTGTGATGACAATGATCGCGTATTCGATATCACGGTTCAAGTGCTTTTCGAAAAGCAAAGCATGGTGAAGTATATCGATGAGCATGGGGAAGAGAAAACGGAATACGCGACTTCAATCACCTCGGAGACAACGGAACTGACCCCAGGCTGGCATGTGGTTGACAGCAGCCTCGTTCTTGCGGGACTGACCTACAGCGGAGAGGTGCATCTGATCCTGGCGGATGGCTGCGGATTGTATATTTCCGCCGGCGGATTGACCTGTACAGATCAGGACAGCACCTTGAGCATCTACGGACAGAAATACGGAAGCGGTACGATCTATGCAGGAACGCCCGGAAACGGAAGCGTTTCGTCCACTGATCCGGATTCCGGAAATTACAGCGGAACGCAGACGGGTACCGACCTGTATGTTCCTTTGATTGCCGCATATGGAAATCTGAATTTCTATGGCGGCCGGATCCATGCGGCTAATGAGGGCGGAAACTGCTACGTTGCCGTGAATGGAGATATGTTGATCGTCAGAGGTGAACTGAATCTCCGGCTGAATACGGATGACTCGTCCGACAGTAATTGTGCACTGCTTTGTTCCGGAGATCTTACGATCACCGGCGGACAGCTTACAGCCAAGGGCATGGGAAGATTGGATATCAATGTCGGAAACGGAGAAATCAAGGTCACCGGCGGAAATGTTTATCTTCCTAAGCACCTGATGTGCAATAACCTGAAGATTGGATTGACTTCCGGCTCGGATTCTTTTGAAGCGGGATATATCGAGACAAGTGAGCAGAGTGCTGCCGGAGTGTTTATCGTTGATCTCACCGTTCCGTGCAAGGACGATGAGGGAACGATCTACGCCATCGGCGAGCATGGCTCGGATGAACTCAACGGCAAGCGACTGACGATAGGTGAGCCGGTGCCGACCTTCATGAAGCAGTCACTCCTTCTGTCCGGACAGATCGGCGTGAACTTCTATCTGGATCTTCCGGAGATCGAAGGTGTGGATTACACCACGAGTTATATGACCTTTGAGGTACCGGGAAGAGGTAACAGCCTGATCACTACCCGTGCGGATTACGATTCGTCGAATATGAACGCCACGAGACAGTACTATGGATTTACCTGCTTTGTCAGTGCGATCCAGATGGCGGATACGATCACGGCGACCTTCCATTATCAGGAGGGGACAGAGGAGAAGACGGTCACGAAGGAATACTCTGTACAGACGTATTTTAGAGACTTCCATGCAAGACTTGCCGTGGAGCCGAATGCTTTCGATAGCTCGACGATAGGGCTTGTTCGTGCACTTGCAGACTATGGCCACTATGTACAGATCTTCCTGGACAAGAACAACGACAACTGGTCTGTGGCAGACGGAGACTATGCGGAGATCACGACATTCTATACCAGGAGTTCGGATTTTAATATGTCGGCCGTCGCGTCCGGTGTCAGTGGCAAGGCTCTTAGCTACACGACCGATATTGCACCGGAGATCAAAGATGTCACCTTCGCAGTCGCTCTTACGAGTTCGCCGACGATCAATGTATACTTTACGATGGAAGATGGCTACGAGGGAGAATTCCTGGCAAACGGCGGGGCGAATAAGCCGCTGACGGTCAAGCCGCTCTCGAATAACCGCTATATGGTCAAGATCGAAGGTCTGAATGCCGTCAACCTCGGAAAGACATATACGATCAATGTCTTTACGGGAAGCAATGTGACGACGCTTGAGGTCTCGGCACTGTCTTATGTTAAGAGCGTGCTGGAGTATTATGCGGATGATTCGGATGCCCTTTATGCAGCGGCAGCGATCTATAACTACTGGAAAGCTGCGGATGGATACTATAGAGAGCATTGATGTGGAGGAGAAAAGCATGAAAACATATGAAGAACTCGAGCTGGAGATCATCGTGTTTGAGAATGTGGATGTCATCGATGACAGTTTTGATAATGATGCCGAGGCACCGCACATCCCGGGCAAAAACTTCTTCTGATCGCGGTTGATATTCCGCGTGAAAAGAACTGGGAGGATCTTTTGTGGAACGTAAAAAGATAATGGCAATTGGGATCGGCGCCGCGGCACTGGTCGTGGTGATCCTTTTGATCCTTTTGGGAACGAAAGCATGTAGTGATAGTACGGAATCGACGCCGGCGTCCGGCGTGACGGCAGTGTCGGGTTCGTCAGAGGCAGGAGGGACAACTGCTTCGGGAAATGAAGCAACGGCTTCGACAGAAGGACAGAGCGCCGATGTGTCATCGTCAGAAAGCAGCACAGGAGCGGCAGTTTCCGATCCGACGGAAACCAGTGGTAGTACAGGGACTTCTGTAACGACCGGAAACGGTGGTTCTGAGGCTTCTGATCCGACAGAAAACGGCAGCGGTTCCGGGACATCGGATTCGACGGCGGCTTCTTCTGAAGGTACGGGAACGACGGATCCTTCTGAAGAACCGACCGCGAGCGGTTCGTCCTCTTCCGATCCTGCTTCCGGAAGTGGAGAGGATCTGGAGCTTCCTGAAATCGAGATTCCGTTGGAAGACCCATCTGAAGGAACAAACGGGGATAAGGAGAGCCAGGGTACGGCAGCTTCGGATAGTGCGCCTTCCGAAGGAACGGCTGCTTCCGATTCACAGCCTTCTGAAGGAACCGGATCCTCATCTTCCGAGACGACCGGCATCATCGTGGAGCCTAATGGAGATATCCTGCTTCCGGAAGTCTGATGTTGCGGAAAGTGCTTTTCGAACGGAAAAATCTTGCATGCCTTAGGGTTATGGAAAGATGAAAAAGGTTGGAAACATATATGAAGATTCTAGTTGTCTATTATTCCCTTGAGGGAAATACGAAGAAAGCGGCCGAGAAGATCGCGTCGGAGCTTTCTGCGGATGTTATGCCGCTTATTCCGGTAAAGGATATTCCGAAGAAAGGCCCGTTGAAGTTTCTCGTAGGCGGTGGCGGTGCGACCAAAAGAAAGGGTACGGAGCTTCAGCCCTATTCTGCTGATGCTTCTTCCTACGAAGCCATTATCATCGGAACTCCCGTGTGGGCCGGAAAACCGTCCATGGCGATGAATCAGTTCCTCTCTGACCTGAAAGAAAAAGAGAAGATCATCGGTGCTTTTGCCGTATCTGCGGGCGGGGACAGCAGCAAGTGCCTGGCCATCCTGAAAAATACGGCGCCGTCGATCAGGTTTACTTTGGATCTGGCGGATCAGCGCAGCAAGAAGTTTGCTCCGGCAAACGAAGGAAAAATAGCGGAGTTTATCGCTTCGATCGCGAAAGCGTGATTGGATAAAAATAATTTATGCGAAGGAAAACGGGACAGATACTGTCCCGTTTTGTTTGTCACCGAAACAAAGATTTTTTAAACTCAAATTGAATAGTAAATAAGGGGGAAACGCCGTAGTTTGCGATGGCGGATTCTTTTTCGCGTCAAAATCCGATCCGGTTACAGAAAACGGATAGGAGGACGCAGATATGGATCAACGAAGAGTTAACACGAATGCAAGGACGCAGCTGGCAATTCACGGGGAGGGTGAAATGATTCAAAAGAATGAGTTTGCCAGATTTATACGCGAGAAGAGACGTGATTACAACGATCTTCACCACGAACAGCTGACCACAAGGAAAATCGCACAGCACCTGAGCCTCAACCAAAGTTCTTTTCCCAAGGTATTAAATCGGGAAAGACCCACAAAGAAAAGAGATCTGATTATTGCTATCGGTATTGTTCTGGGATTGTTCCCGGGCGAAGTTTCCGAGGCGCTTCGTCTTTACGAAATGCCTGAACTGGAAGATCAGAGAAAGCTCTCGGGCGAGGAGGTAGATCGAGACAGGTTTATCTCGAAAATGCTTATCAATAACAGCAGTTCTCAGGAGAACGGATGCAGTATTGAGCAGTTCAATCAAGCTTTGATGGACAATGGGTTTGCCCCGTTGTCGATCACATCGGATCATTTGCATAGACATAAGGAGGGATAGACATGAGAAAACTGGCAGCGATTCTAATTTGTTTAGCATTACTGATCCCGTTATATGGGTGCGGTAAGAAAGAGACGGAAGAGGAGCATAGACATGAATGGGTGGAGGCGGATTGTACCTCTCCTAAGCATTGTAAAGAGTGTGGTAAGACCAAGGGTAAAGCGCTTGGCCACGAGTGGGAAGAAGCGACCTGCATATCGCCTAAGACCTGTACGCGATGCGGGGCGACGGAGGGCGAAGTGCTCGGACATCAATGGATCGATGCTACCTGTACTTCTCCAAAAACGTGTTCAGTCTGTGGTGAAACCGAGGGAGAACCGCTTGGTCATACATGGGACGATGCGACTTGTGAAACTCCTAAGACATGTTCGGTTTGTGGAGTTACAGATGGTGATCCTCTTGGACATAAGTGGGTAGAGGCGACGTGTACGGCACCAAAGACATGCTCAGCGTGCGGTAAGACCGAGGGTGAGAAAACCGAGCATCAAATCGAAGAGTGGACGGTGGATAAGGAAGCGTCCTGTATAGAGGAGGGGCTGGAAAAAGGCATATGCTCTGTTTGCGGAGAAGAAGTGTCTCAAGCCATTCCTTTGACTGATCATACATACGGGGAGTGGAAAGTGACGGAGGAAGCCGGCTGCCTGACAGCAGGTTTGGAGACGTGTACCTGCAGTGTTTGCGGGGATGAACAGACTCGTGAGATCACGGCTGCCGGACATGAATTTACAGAGTGGGAAGTCGAGAAAGACGCGACCTGTACGGAAAAGGGACTCGATATCCGCAGATGCAAGAATTGTGATCACTATCAGGAGAGAGAAACGAAAATGGTTGACCATGAGGAGTCGGACTGGATCGTTGAGACGGAGGCGACCTACGATACCAAGGGCGTGAGAGTCAAGAAGTGTAAGAACTGCGACAAGGAACTCAGCCGTGAGACTTTCGAATTGACGGAGGAAGAGAAGGTGAAGTGGCTGAAGAACAATTGCAAGACCGGTATGTATGAGAAGATTGCCAGGGATCCGGACGAGTATTACGGTGAGTACGTGAAGTTCTCCGGTACCGTGGTGCAGGTTTGTTATGAGGCAAAGTCAAAAGGCGAAACTTCGCAGTATCGTGTGGCGACCAAGGACGGATACGATAATGTTATCTATGTCACGATCCATAACTTCGGTGAGTCGCGTATCCTGGAAGATGATCGGATTACAATCTACGGGATGAGCGGAGGACTTTATACTTATACGACTGTTATGGGTGCCCAGGTTACGATTCCGAGGATCTACGCGGAGCTGTACGAGTGATGTCAGATGATTGCTCTCTTGTTTTCACACTTATTTTGCAAGTTGGGAGAGCGTTTGAGAGAGCAGGGATAGTTTTGGCCGATAACAGTATTGAGAATGGTGATTTCACCCGATAAAAGTATTGAAACAGGGCTACTCCTTGACTTTTTGCAAATGCAAATGTACAATTCATCCATGCAATGAAGGTGCGTAAGTAGTTTTTGCTTAGCCCTGTGAGAAGAGATTCGTGTCACCGGCTGAGAGCACGATCACAGAGAGCAAGGATGAATTTCAACACCGGAGCTTCTGACGAGGACGGGAGATCCCGTAATTAAGCAGATGCAGGCGCAGCATTAGAGGCGCAACAATGAGAGCAGACTCAAAGGCAGTGGCGCAAAGCGAAGAAATAAAGCCGCGACCAAGTGCTTTTGCCAAAGAAGTCTGAACATGGGTGGTACCGCGAAGGTGCACGTAAAAGCGTGAATTCGTCCCATGACAATGGAAACGTTGTCATGGGATTTTTGTTTGTTGCAAACAACGCAAAGGAAGCAGATAAGGCTTCCGGCGCAAAGAAGAAAAGAGGAGGAAAACATGGCGGAACTTGGTGAATTGAAGGAGAAACTTTCCGAGATCAAAAGAAAGATCGAGAGCGATCTTTCGGAGATCTCCAGCAGCAAGGGTGTCTATGAGTACAAGAAGAGTGTCATGGATGCCAAAGAGGGTAAGATCGGCTCACTCATGAAGGAGATGGGCAAGATCCCGAAGGAGCTCAAGGCCGATTACGGTAAGATGGTCAACGAGATCAAGAACTGGGCGCAGGGCAAGTTCGACGAAATGGACGAGAAGTTCAAGGCCCAGGAGAGAAAGGCCCGTTACGAGAAGGAAACGATCGATATTACCCTTCCCGAGAAGAAGCATAAGCAGGGTAAACTCCATCCGAATACCCAGGTAAGAAACCAGATCGTGGACATCTTCGGTTCCATGGGCTTCTCCATCTATGAAGGAAACGAGATCGAGACGGACTATTACAATTTCACCGCGCTCAATATCCCGCAGGACCATCCGGCCCGCGACATGCAGGATACATTCTACTTAAGTCCGGAATTCCTTTTGAGAACGCAGACTTCCGCAGGTCAGATCCATGTCATGGAGAACCAGAAGCCGCCGATCAAGATCATTTCTCCCGGTAAGGTTTTCCGCTCCGATGATGACGCGACGCATTCTCCGATGTTCACGCAGATGGAAGGACTCGTTGTGGATAAGGGCATCACACTTTGCGACCTGCAGGGCATGCTCGATGAGTTCGTCAAGAAGATCTTCGATGAGGAGACCAAGACACGTCTTCGTCCTTCCTACTTCCCCTTTACCGAGCCTTCGGTAGAGGTCGATGTCAGCTGCTTCCAGTGCCACGGCAAGGGATGCAAGCTCTGTAAGGGCACAGGCTGGATCGAGGTCCTCGGCGCAGGTGTCGTGAATAAGAAAGTGCTTGAAGGCTGCGGAATCGACAGCAACGTCTATTCGGGCCTGGCATTCGGTATCGGTATTGACCGTATCGCTATGCTCAAGTACGGCATCAACAACATCAAGCTTCTGTTTGAATCGGATCTTCGAGTTCTGGATCAGATCGACGACTGATAAGATGAAAGATGCCGATGCGCGAAAAGCACTGGCGCATGGGCTTTAAGATAAGGAGGAAAATCTTATGTTAGTACCACTTAGCTGGTTGAAAGATTATGTAGATATCAATGTCACCCCTGATGAACTGGAGGAGAAGCTTTTCTCCTGCGGTTTCGAGGTAGAAGAGAAGTATGAAGTCGGCCACGACATCAGTAATGTTGTCGTCGGCCTGGTAAAGACCTGTGAGGGCATCGAAGGCACGCACCTGCACCTTTGCCAGGTGGATGCGGGCGAACACGGTGTGCTTCAGATCTGCTGCGGCGCCGATAATGTTGCCGCAGGCGGCAAGTATCCTTTGGCGCTGATCGGTGCGCAGGTCTATGCAACGGCAAAAGACCATAAGACAGTGGAAGGCCTGATGACCATCGGTCAAGGCAAACTTCGCGGATACGACTCTTTCGGTATGCTCTGTTCCGGTGTGGAGATCGGTGTGTCCGAGGATATGTTCCCGGGTGCCGGATACAACGGACTACTGGTATTGCCGGAGGATGCAGTACCGGGTGCCGACGTCAAGCCGATCCTGGGCCTTGATGACTACATCTTCGATATCTCCATCACGGCCAACCGTCCGGACTGCCAGAGCATCTTCGGCATTGCCCGTGAGGTTGCTGCCGTTCTGGGCCAGCCGCTTCATGAGCCGGCTCTGGACTACACCGAGTCTGACGTGACGATTCCTTTCAATATCCGTGTTTCTGCGCCGGATCTTTGCCCGAGATACATCGGCCACTATGTTTCCGATGTCAAGATCGAGGAATCCCCGGTATGGATGAAGCGCCGTCTGGCTCTCGTGGGATGTTCGGCGATCAGCAATGTTGTAGATATTACCAACTATGTTCTTAAAGAACTCGGCCAGCCGATGCACGCTTTCGATTTCTCCTATCTCGAAGGCGGTGAGATCCATGTGCGCCGTGCCGAAGAAGGCGAGAAGATCGTCACTCTCGATGAAAAAGAATTCGCACTGACCACCGAAAACCTCGTCATTTGCGACGGCAAGAAGCCGGTTGCGCTGGCAGGTATCATGGGCGGCCTCAATTCCGAGATCCTGGATACCACCAATGCCGTGATGTTCGAAGCGGCGAAGTTCGCTCACGACAATATCCGTAAGAGCTCTAAGGCCCTG
Source organism: Clostridiales bacterium (assembly GCA_017620475.1). Lineage (GTDB taxonomy): Bacteria > Bacillota > Clostridia > Saccharofermentanales > Saccharofermentanaceae > Scatonaster. Next base: position 38,013 of record JAFZQI010000001.1, read on the forward strand.
GGTCAGGTTTCCGATTCCAGCATGCGTTTCTCCAAGGGCGTCGACGAATATACGACGGTTATGGCCATGAAGCGTGCCCTGCACCTGATGGAAGAACTTCATTGCGGTAAGGTCAGCAAGACGCATTTCGATATCAATACCGGAAACTCCGTGGAGCCGCGGGAGATGAAGGTGAGTGTCAAGCAGGTCAACGGTGTTCTCGGAATTACTGTCCCGGATGAAGACATCGTACGTATCTTGACGAACCTGAACTTCGCGCCGGTTCTTGAGGGCGACAGCCTGACCATTCAGATCCCGGGCTACCGTGTGGATATGGAATCCTACCAGGATGTGGCGGAAGAAGTCATCCGTATGTATGGCTACGAGCACATTACGCCGACCTTCATTCCGACAGCGGAAGTGACATCCGGCGGATACAACCTCAAACAGAGATCCGAGCTCAAGATCAAGCGGGCACTCTGTGCAGCCGGTGCTTTTGAAGGCGTACATTATTCCTTCTTCTCGCCGTCGGACCTTGACCTTCTGAAACTTCCGGAAGACGCACCGGAAAGAACGGCGATTAAGATCCTGAATCCGATCAACATCGATCTGTCTCTTATGAGAACGACCCTGGCGCCGCAGATGCTGGCCGCCATCGCCAGAAACCAGAAGAGAGGCATCCTTTCGGGCTGTGTCTATGAAATGGGCAATAAGTTCCTGCCGAAGAGCCTGCCGCTTACCGAATATCCGGACGAGCGCGAGACGATCTGCATCGGTATGTGGGGCGAAGAGGAAGACTTCTTCTCTCTGAAGGGCGTTGTGGCGGTCATCGCAGATGCACTCGATGTAAAGTTCGATTACGAACGTCAGACCAAGACCTTCCTGCATCCGGGAAGAACCGCGAAAGTCCTCTGTGACGGGGAAGAAGTCGGTTACCTCGGCCAGGTGCTCTATGAGATCTGCGACGAAATGGATATGCGTGTTCCGGCCTATGTTGCCGAGATCGATCTGAAGGCACTCAGTAAGTACTACGGCAAAGACAGAAAGTTCATCCCGCTTCCGAAGTTCCAGGAAGAGAAAAGAGATTTCTGCTTCGTCATGGATAAAGATATCACTTGCGCGATGGTGGAAAAGGAGATCGAGGCTTCCTGTGAATACATCACGAAGATCGAGCTCTTCGACATCTACGAAGGCGCCCAGCTCGGCCTTGGCAAGAAGAGCCTCGCGTTCTCAGTTGTTTTCACACCGAAGGATGAGGCGTTCACCACAGAGGTCATCGACGGATTCGTCAACTCGATCCTTGGGAACCTCAAGGAGAAGTACGGAATTACGCTGCGTGCGTGAGGCGGGTAGCGCGGTCGAGCTTGCGAAGATAGTATTCGCGCTCCCATTCATATTTGAATCCCGAGAAGTCGAGGATGTTCTGACGGCACTTCGCCGCGGCGTCTTCGGCTTCTTTTCTGTAAGCGACGTTCCTTACGCCTTCGTTTATCTCTGTGGTATCTCCGGAGTCCGTGTTTGCTTTGCTCTTCGCGAAAAGCACTGCGACCTCGGTGATATCATATAGGATCCGGTGCTTCGGATAAATGTCGCACCACTCGCGAAGGCGTGCCAGGTATTTCTCGAGTTTTTCGGAGTTTACGCCGGTGGGAGAAGTGCCCATAAATGAGGCAAGTGCTTTTTCCGTAGCAGAAGGCTGAGCCTTCTTGGCATCTTCATCGGTAAACATGGCACAAAGGGCGGCGGAATAGAAATAGTAGTCGCCGGCGACGCGGGAACGGACGGGATTCTTCATGAAGGTGTCCAGGAACCGTCCCAGCTCCTCGTATACCCGGAGGGCATCCTCATACTTTCCGGTGCCGAAAGCGATTGCGATCCGGCAGAATGCGCGCTGACCGGTGGTGATGTCATCCAGGATGGAGCCGGCTTTGACGGACAGAAGTTCGGATTGGGCGTCATCGTAGCGCTCCATTTCGGTGTAGATCTCGCAGAGCGTGAAATGGTCATCAGAGGAAAGCTTCTGGCGACGCGCTTTAAACGCATTCACATATTCGTCGCTGTAAAAACCCTTCTCGCGGAAGACCTCGGTGAGTTCCGGATCCTCGTTCCTTCCGAACAGTTTTCGAAGTATGCCATTGTTGTTTCTGGAATGAAAGGCCATATCCGTCCTCCATCGATCTTAGTGTTCCTATTCTACACCAACGGAAGGAAATAGGGAAACCGTAGCAGGAAGATGTCAGATAGCATTTTATTGCTTTTGAGGCGGATAAATGCTACATTATAGGTTAAAGATAGTTTTATTATTTTGACAACATCGGTAGACAAGTTATGAGCGGTTTCGCTTTCATTTTGCTTTTCGGTCGTTTTGGAGGAGGACGAAAGATGAGTAGACGATGGTTTTTATTATGCCTTTCATTATGTATGGTATTGGTCATGCTACCCTTTACGGTGGGTGCTGCTGCGGACGAAATGACCTGGTCGGCGCTTAAAAGTGCGCTGGAATCCGGACAGAATGTCACGCTTACCAATAGTATTACGAGAGATCGCGAAGAAACGATCGAAATCGATAAACAGGTGACGCTTGATCTGAACGGGCAGGTACTGGCCGGAAATACGTATGAAACCTTATTGTTCGCAGTACGAAACGATGGAGCGCTGACGATCACGGATAGCAGCATGAGCAAAGACGGAGCGGTCAGGAATGTTTCGAACTACATCGTATTTCTTGCTGGTGGACAGTTCACACTTGAAAATGGTTCTCTCTGCGATTCCCAGGGTGGAGTATATGTCTACTCCGGCGATGCCGTGATGACCGGAGGAAGTATCAGTGGATGTACTTCATCAGATTATGACTTGGGATACGGATATGGTGTTTATGATTTGGGAAATACGTACGGATCGTTTACCATGACCGGTGGATCGATCTCCGGCTGCACGGTTGGTGTTCGAGAAGGCAGCGATCTTTTCAAGATTAAACTTGGCGGGACGGCAAGCATCATTAACAATGTCAAAGCCAATGTCTGGCTGATTCGCGCCGGTAGCAGCAGTATTGAGCCTCTTTATGTGGTCAGTGCTTTTGACGCGGACGCGCGGATCGGTGTCAGCGCATACGAGCAGAATGACGGGAACGGGAATAACCCGATTTACGGAACTTTCACTTCCGGCCTTTCTCAGAACGGAGATGTTTCTAATTTCGTAAGCGACTATAGCGGGTATGGCGTAGTTATCGATGAAGACGGTGAAGCGGAACTTCATCTTCCATTTAATGTCTCGGTAGAAACGTATGATCATGTAACATTGACAATCGATAAGCAGACTGCAGTGGCCGGAGAAGAAGTATCCCTGGACATCGAATGTGATACCAGCTATTTAGTCACGGCGGTCTATCTTAATGGTACGCTTCTGACGGAAAACGATGCGGGACTCTCCGAGTGCAGTTTCCCTTTGCCCGGATATGATGTAACGGTGAGTGCAGATATTTCACAGATCCCGGTTCCTTACGTGGATGCGGACGGGGTACCTCAGACTCCGCTTCAAGCATATTCCCTTGTCACTTCCGGTCAATTATCCTGGAATGCGGAATGGTATGTCGTGGGTACAGATGTGACTTTCGATAAGACGAAAGTGATTACCGTCAATGGCGATGTGAACCTTCTTCTTTGCGATGGGACATCGCTTGTCTCCGGCACGATTTATGTTCCGGAAGGATCCAAGCTGACGATCTGGGCTCAGGAAAATGGAACAGGATCACTGTCGGCAGAGTCGGAAGGCGGGGAAGATTACCGGGCAGGAATCGGTATGAGATATAATCCGAGTACCGGCTATGCGACTACAGGTGATATCACCATAAATGGTGGAACGATTTATGCAAAAGGTAAGAATTACGCTCCGGGAATCGGCGAGTGCTATAGAGGGGGTAGAACTTCTAACGTGACGATCAACGGCGGTAACATTACTGCGGTTTCTACTTACCAAAGTGCGGCGATTGGCGGCCAGGTGGTGACGATCAATGGTGGTGTGATCGATGTGGAAGGTGATCCGAATACTTATCTGGATATTTCCGCGCCAACCGTTGTGCTGAATTATACAGATGTCGATAAGGAAATTATTCGTTTCCGAAAGGGATTTGCAGGAACATTAACACTTAACCGTCCCTACAGAAATAAAGTTACCGGGGAAGTGTACTCGGGCGGTTCTCTTGCTCCTTATACCGGAGAGATTACCTTGATCCCCGGTACCGCCCTTATAGTAAAACCAGCTTCAATCGAAGGCTTGAGTTTCCAGGCATATCCTGAGTATTGTTTGGCAGGCGACACGGTTACACTCACTTATACTGAATGGATCGGGTACACTTTTGTCGACTGGGTGGTTAAAGATGCTTCCGGTGATCCGGTTCAGGTGACGGATAACCATTTCGTGATGCCGGATACCGATGTGACGGTTGAGGCGGTCGTTACAAAACCGGAAAGCATTCCGTATGTCAATGCTGACCAGGAGGCGATGGAGCCGGTAACGGAGTATTCCATTATTCAAACATTCAGCAGAACATGGAATACGGGCTGGTATGTGGTCTATGAAGATGTAAGAGTAGATGGCCAGATTACGGTAAACGGAAATGTTAATCTTATTCTTTGCGATGGTGCTACACTTACCGCGCCTGAGGGGATTCACGTATGTACGGATCAGAACCTGACCATCTGGGCACAGGAAGAAGGCACAGGTGCACTGGTGGCCGTCGGAAATGTTGGCGGGGCCGGAATCGGTTCTGAAGTCAAAAAAGGGTGTGGTTCCATTACGATCAATGGCGGTTCGATCGATGCTACCGGTGGTACGCAAGCGGCAGGAATCGGAAGCACGTATAGCTATAACCTCCATGGAGTGATCACAATTAATGGAGGAAGTGTCCGGGCACAAGGCGGTAATCAAAGTGCAGGCATTGGTATCGGACGAGATGGGAGATATTCGGAGAATGCTAAGGTCGTCATCAATGGCGGTGAAGTTACGGCAATAGCCGGTACAGACGGCGCCGGAATTGGCGGCGGTTATTACTGTGGTGGTGTGGTTGAAATCAATGGCGGAATCGTTAATGCGACGTCGAATGGCAAAGGCGCAGCAATTGGCGGTGGAAGTGGTTATGCCACTGTAGGTGCGGGAACAGTCACGATTACCGGCGGACAGATCACAGCCACTTGCACCGGTGCAGGCGCCGGAATCGGATGTGGTGCGAACAGTGGCAGAGGGTCGGTCTACATCACCTATAATGATTCTTCTGATCCGCTTAGTATTACGGCATCCAGTATTCGTGGAGATAACGTGGTCGTAGCCAAGGCGTTGAAAAACAGTGCGACCGGTGCTCTCATCAGAGGTTCGAATTCAGCGATCGATGGAGCTACCAAGGCGATGTTTTCCGGTGCAACGATGGTACCTGCTGATGTATATACGGTATCCTTTGATGCCAATGGTGCTTCCGGTCAGATGACAAGTGTGGAAGTAATAGAAGGAGACGAGTATGTTCTTCCGGATCCTACATTTACCGCTCCGGAAGGAAGTGCTTTTGCAGGTTGGATCTGTTCTTCCGATAACCAGTTTTATCACCCGGACGAGAAGATCAGCGTATTTGAGGATATCACTTTACAGGCAATATGGAGAGTTGCGGGACAGACGTATGAACCGGTGTTTACACGTCATTCGATGATCCTTTCCTCGGGAGAGATCGGAGTCAACTTCTTTATGGATCTGTCTATGTTGGATGAATCCGTCAAGGCGGAAAGCTACATGACATTTACCATCGGTTTCTCTAATAAGGAGACCGAAAAAGCTTATAACGCCGGTTTTATGAATTCCACCGGCGATTACTACGGATTTACCTGCAATGTCAATGCCATCCAGATGGCCGATACGATAACAGCGACCTATCACTACAAAGAAAACGGAACAGAGAAAACGGTATCGAACACCTACACTGTGGTGGAGTATATTGATGCGGTCGTCAATTCTCTTTCCACAACAAAAAAGGATAAGGATCTGGTCAAAGCATTGAAGGATTATGGTTATCACGCGCAGCAATACCTTTCTGAGGTGAGAGGATGGGAACTTGGCACAGATTATACTGCCATCGAGAAGCCGTACACTTCTTCGTATTCTCAGGATGATATGGATAGGGTGGCGACATTTACCTGGCATGACGAGAGATTCATTAAGGATGTCGGCTCCAGCGGATTAAGGATCACCTATTCCCTTGTCCTTGACTCCAGGACGGCCATCTATTTGTATGTCGATGCGCCGGATGCGTATAAGGAGAATATGTCGGCGACTGTGGACGGGAATCCTGCAGAAATGATCCTTCAGGGGGACGGCCGTTATCGGATCGAAATCTCCGGAATCCGCGCTCAGAATCTCCAATCTCATCACTCCGTGAAGATCAAAACGGCGGACGGAAGCACACAACTTGCCACGGTGGATGTATGCGGTTACTCTTATGTGGCCAGCTGTCTGGATAACAAGAATAATTACTCCGCTAAAGAAAAACGTTTGGCCATGGCGCTCTACCGCTATGGAGAGATTGCACAGGAGTATGTTTCTTAGAATTCATAGTGCGTATTGATTGCGGAAAGATTCGACTGTAGGAGGACGGGAAAATGGAAAAATACGAGATGCTTGAAATGGATATAGTTCTTTTCGAGTGTGATGATGTGTTGGTCAAGAGCATAGAAACCGATGAACACGAAAATTAAAAAAGACGGCCGGTTAACGGCTTTTCGAAGCGGCAGATGGAAGGATATCCATCTGCTGCTTTTCTTTTTGTGGGATTGAATTTGCGGGAGAGATTTCCCGGATCCCGTTTCTGGCTGAACCTGTGCGCACTTGTATTTTTTGACATATAAAGATAAAATTTTATAGAGATAAGGTTTTTTGAGGTTGGGTATGAAAAGAATCATAGCTTTTCTGACCGTGCTGCTGATGGCGTTGGGGATGTGTTCGTGTAAGAGCGAATTCAGCAGTAAGATCAGCGATACAAAGGATGCGCTGGAAGAAGTGTGCGGCGCCAAGAAGGCCGAAGATGAACAGTATTCGGAAATGGTGGATACCAAGTATTCGGTCGTACAGGTTGCCGCTGATTTTAAAGAAGGCGTGTATTCTGAAGTGAAGTCGAAGGATTTTACATTCTTCGGATTTCACACCGTCGTTGACCAGAGCCATGTCAAGTCGGTGTTTAAGTACCTGAAGGCGGACCCGGATAGTGAGGAGAGCGGGTCAGTGGCGAACATGGAAGTGCTCGTCATACAGTTTAAGAATGACGACGCGGCGCAGAAGTATTACGATACGATTCTGGCCTTGAGGAAACAGACCTACCAGAATAACGAGAATCTGGGCGGGAAGATGAAAAACGAGTTCGTCAGTAAGAAGGATTATTTTGCATTTGCATGTGAGACGGATTTTATGGTCTTCAATGCATATGCCAGCATAGATGGAAGTACGGTGTTCTACGCTTTTGTCGAGGGACCGAATGCGGAGACGCTGAAGAATGAGTACTATGCGTTTATGAAGAAGATGGAGTGTTCGATCATCACTCTTTGAAAAGAACTTTGAATGGCCGCAGTTTGTTCGGTGAACGGTGATGTGGCGAGCGTTAAGTTGAACTGAAAAATGAAAAATATAATGTGAATAGATAAGGAGGTATTTTATGAATTGTAGTAATTGTGGTAACCCGGTCCGTGAGGGCGATGTTTTCTGCATGAATTGCGGGTTCCGTCTCGCAGATGCAGCGCCGGTTGTTGAGGCACCGGCAGCAGAGCCGGTAGCAGAAACACCTGCTTTTGAGGCTCCTGTAGCAGAACCTGTTGCAGAGACACCTGCTTTTGAAGCGCCCGTTGTTGAGCCTGTTGCTGAACCTGTAGCAGAGGCACCGGCTTTCGAGGCCCCTGCTTTTGAGGCTCCTGTAGCAGAACCTGTTGCAGAGACACCTGCTTTTGAAGCGCCCGTTGTTGAGCCTGTTGCTGAACCTGTAGCAGAGGCTCCGGCTTTCGAGGC